>JAOMTQ010000002.1 GCA_028355955.1 Methylophilaceae bacterium
TAGCATCGTTTAATCATCATATTGTTGAAGCTTATTAAACGTAATTACTTCATTGAGTCTTTTTGCGTAATCACCATTACCTAGTGTGGAGTAATCAGATAAGCCTTCAGTTAATTTAAGGGAATCCATTTTATTAAGCTTAGAAAATTCTTCTGAGCGGAGCCTTCTTAATTTCTTATAAGCATCACCAGAATTTAAGTTTCGGTAATACGATTGAATGCTATCAAACACAGAGGCAAACTTCGCTACCTCTACTTTTTTATCTCCGTGGGCACTAATACCACAAGACTTTGAAAAACAATGCTGACCAAAAAAATTATTTCCCTCGACTGCAAACCTAGATGTTCCCCAAGCAGACTCTAGGCTTGCTTGCGCTAAAATCAAACTATCAGGAAAAATATTGACCTTCTCTTTTAGGTCAACTAATTTTTGAGTCAATGTTAATTCTTCTTTTATTTTGTAGTAGTCAACCAACTTTAATAGTTTTTTCTTTTCCGAATCACTGACTTTTTTACTTTTTTTTGTACTGTTATGAAGATTTAATATAAATTTTCTATCCTCTTTGATACTCGCATTTGCTTTATTAATTAAGGGGATCACATAATTGATAAAAACTTTTTTTCTCTCAGGGCCAGCCGCATATTTTTTAAAATCAGGCTTTGTCTCCGCGTAAGCACTTGAAAAAGAAATCTTTAACAAAAGTAAAATCGTTGACCAAAAAATACTTACTCTCAGTTGATGCATTACTACTCCTTTATTTATGAAATTATTGCGCCTGTTAACTTTTCAAATATATCTAAATATTTTTGGCTCGTTTTTTGGATAATGTTATCGGGAAGTTTTGGTGGGGGTGGTGTCTTGTCCCAATCCTGACTTTCTAGCCAGTCTCTTATGAATTGTTTATCGAAGCTATGGGGTGATGTGCCCACCTGGTAGTTATCTTTTGACCAAAATCTTGATGAATCAGGAGTCAGGACCTCATCCATAATGAATAATTTTCCACTACTATCTGTTCCAAATTCAAATTTTGTATCCGCGATCATGATCCCCTTTTCAAGTGCCGCTTCATAGGCAACCTTATAAATTTTTAGGCTGATATTTGAAATTTGATCTGTTAGATCTTGTCCGATTAATTCAATACAACTTGCCATTGAAATATTCTCATCATGATCACCCACCGCCGCTTTATTTGATGGGGTAAAAATGGTTTCTGGAAGTTGGCTAGCAAGTTTAAGTCCAGATGGGAGATTAATCTGGCATATTGATTGATCTTTTTGGTACTCCTTCCATCCACTGCCAACTAGATAGCCACGAACGATGGCTTCAATTGGGATAGGTGTTAATTTCTTTACCACCACTGCTCGATTTTTTACCCTTAACGCTTCATCTTCTGTGACAAATTGGCTGACCTCTTCATGAGTCAAATGATTGGGAACAATACCCTCAATCTTTTTAAACCAGAAACTTGCCATTTGGTTTAGCACCTGCCCTTTTTGTGGAATCGTCTCATTCATAATCACATCAAATGCAGATATCCTATCCGTCGTGACAATCAACATTTTATCTTGATTGATATCGTAAATATCCCTGACCTTACCTTGGTGGAGTAATGGTAAGGATTGAATGTCTAGTTGAGATCTATTATCCAATTGTGGATCGCTTCTCTAAAATTTCAATGGTGGGTAATTTTTTTCCTTCAACGAATTCTAAAAATGCCCCTCCTGCTGTGGAGATATAAGATATATTTTTTATCATTCCAAATTTTTCTAGGGCAGCAATGGTGTCGCCACCTCCAGCAAGAGAGAATCCGATCGAATTTGCAATGGCATGCGCAAGCGTCTCGGTACCTTTAGAAAATTGGTCAAATTCAAAAACGCCTATCGGCCCATTCCATAAAATGGTTTTTGACTGTTTTAGATTTTGTGTAATGCCTTTCATGGTCTCTGGACCTAAATCAAAAATCATATCGGTTGGCTCTAAGTCGTTAATATTCTTTTTAACAGCGATCTCATTTTCGTTAAATTGTTTACCACAAATGACATCCGTCACTAAAGGGATGGATGCCCCACGTGATTCAAGCTTTTGAATAATCTTTTTAGCAGAATCAATAAAATCATTTTCATGAAGTGAATTCCCAATATTAAATCCTTGGGCCTTAAGGAAGGTATTCGCAATTCCTCCCCCTAGGATTAATTGGTCAACCTTATCTGCCAAGCTATCTAAAACAGAAAGCTTTGTAGAAACTTTACTTCCACCTACAATGGCGACCATAGGTGATTTTGGATTTGTCATAACTTTCTCGAGCGCAGCCAGCTCACTATAAAAAAGTTGTCCTGCACAAACTTTTGGACAAAATTGGGCAATTCCGTATGTAGACGCCTGTTTCCTGTGAGCTGTCCCAAAGGCATCCATCACGAAAATGTCTGTGAGAGCGGCATATTTTTTTGCTAAGTTTTCATTATTACCAGACTCGCCCACATTAAAGCGACAATTCTCTAATACAACAATCTCTCCAGCATCCACATCAAAAGACTGCACTGTCCAATCCTTGATCAAATTAATTTTTTTATTTAAATGATTTTCTAGAAACTTAACAACAGGTTCAAGTGAAAATTCAGGATTATATTCACCTTCTTTAGGTCGCCCAAGGTGGGATGTCACCATAACTTTTGCGCCTGCCTTGAGGCAATAATTGATAGTCGCTAATGAAGATTCAATTCTCTGAGATGATGTTATTTTTCCTGACTTGATTGGTACATTGAGATCGGCACGAATAAAAACTTTTTTATTTTTTAAATCAAAATCTTGAAGTTGATTCATTTTAGAAAAATTATTTGGCATTCATCATTGCGACAGCGGTATCTAACATCCGACAACTAAAACCCCACTCATTGTCATACCATCCGAAGACTTTAACGAGATCTCCATCAGCGCTCACTTTAGTCAACGTTGAATCAAAATAACAGGATGCGGGTGTGTGGTTAAAATCAACTGAAACCAGAGGTTCCTCGTTGTAGACTAAGATCCCTTTTAAATTATCTTCAGAGGCTTTTTTCATTATCTTATTTACAGCATCTTTTGAGGTTTGTTTTTCAGTGACTATAGTGAGATCAACTAACGACACATTATTGGTGGGCACACGCACTGCAATTCCATCTAACTTGCCTTTGACTTCCGGAATGACCAAGCCCACCGCTGAAGCCGCACCCGTTTTTGTCGGAATCATAGAGCCTGATGCTGCTCTAGCCCGTCTAATGTCTTTATGCATGTTATCTAATAATGATTGATCATTGGTGTATGAATGAATTGTATTCATCAGACCAGATTTGATACCGATTTCATCTTGAATAACCTTTACTAGTGGCGCTAATCCGTTTGTCGTACACGAGGCATTGGAAACAAATATATCGCTTGATTTGAGTATTTCATGATTCACGCCATAAACGACTGTGGCATCTATATCAGATTCTCCAGGTGCAGAGATTAAAACTTTTTTTGCCCCCTGCTCAATATGAAACTCGCTCGTTTTTTTACCTCTAAAAGCGCCCGTACACTCCAATACAACATCGACATCCAATTCTTTCCATGGAAGCATCTTTGTGTCTCTGGTGTTGAGGTACTTAATTTTATGCCCGTTGACAACAAAGAAGTCATCTTGCGTCTGAATTTCAGCATCAAATTTACCGTGGGCCGTATCGTACTTTAATAGATGGGCGTGACTTTGAATATCACCCCGGCTGCAATTAACCGCAACCACATTAATATCTTTTCTGTTGTGTTCAAAAATGGCTCTTAAAACAAGTCTGCCGATCCTTCCAAATCCAGAAATAGCTACATTTACTGACACATCATTCCCCTATTCTAAAAATAAATAAGGGTAGCCGCAAAGCTACCCTTATCAATATTAATTTGAATTACAGAACTGATTTTGCTGTTTTAACAACATTATCCACAGTGAAACCAAAGTGTTCAAATACAACTTTACCTGGCGCTGATTCGCCATAAGTGTCTATACCAACACAAGCACCATCAAGACCGACATACTTTCTCCAATAGTCTGTCACACCCGCTTCAACTGAAATTCTTTTTACGCCTGGTGTTAATACACTATCTTTATAAGCTTGGTCTTGTCTATCGAAAGCTTGGGTACAAGCCATTGATACTACTCTTGCATGGATACCTTCATCTTTTAAATTTGCTTGAGCACCTACTGCAAGATCAACCTCTGATCCTGTTGCGATAATAATGACTTGAGCATCACCGTCACAATCAGAAAGCACATAACCACCTTTTTTAATGTTAGCGATTTGCTCAGGAGTTCTTGAATGGAAACCCATACCCTGTCTACTTAATACTAAGCTGGTTGGATTTTCACCATTCTCAACAGCTGCTACCCATGCAGTCGCAGTTTCTGTCGCATCACAAGGTCGCCAAACTTCCATTCTTGGAATAAATCTCAGTCCAGAAGTTGTTTCGATTGGTTGGTGTGTTGGTCCGTCTTCACCTTGGCCAATAGAGTCATGCGTTAAAACATAAACGACACGTTGCTTCATGAGCGCTGACATTCTCATACCGTTTCTCATATAGTCTGTGAACATATGGAAAGTGCCACCAAAAGGAAGTAAACCACCATGTAATGCAATACCATTCATGATTGAAGCCATTCCAAACTCTCTAACACCATAAGAAATATAATTACCTGGTTTTTTACCATTCACATGCTCAAAACTTGGGCAGCTTGTTAAATTTGAACCTGTCAGATCAGCAGAGCCACCTACAAACTCAGGTAGAATCGGTGCAAGTGCAGTAATGACATTTTGTGATGCTTTTCTTGTCGCAACTTTCTCAGCTGCTGAGTTTGCATCATTAATTAAAGCATTCGATTGTTTCTCCCAATCTGCTGGAAGCTCGTTCGACATTCTTCTTTTGAATTCAGCTGCCATTTCTGGAAACTCTTTTGCGTAGGAATCAAACTTAGCATTCCATTCTTGTTCACGAACATCACCTTTATCTTTTTGATTCCATCCATCGTATACATCTTGTGGTATTACAAAGGGTGCATGTTCCCAACCGATTTCTTTTCGAACTAATGCAACTTCATCATCGCCCAAAGCAGCACCGTGACAATCATGAGAGCCAGATTTATTGGGTGAACCTTTACCAATAATTGTTTTACAACAAATAAGAGTTGGTTTGTCCGTTACTTTTTTTGCCTCTTTGATTGCCTTATCAATTGCCTCTGGGTCATGGCCATCCACATCCCTAATAGCATGCCATCCATATGACTCAAAGCGACCTGCTGTATCATCTGTATACCAACCTTCTATATGACCATCAATTGAAATTCCGTTGTCATCCCAAAAAGCAATTAGCTTTCCAAGACCCCAAGTTCCTGCAAGCGCACATGTTTCATGCGATACACCTTCCATTAAACAACCATCACCTAGGAAAGCATAAGTATGATGATCTACAATTTCATGACCAGGCTTATTAAACTGATTCGCCATAAGTTTTTCAGCCATTGCAAAACCAACAGCATTACTTATACCTTGACCTAGTGGGCCTGTTGTAGTCTCAACTCCAGGCGCATAGCCATATTCAGGGTGACCTGCACAAGCTGAGTGAATCTGTCTAAAATTTTCAATGTCCTTCATGGGTAGGTCGTAGCCCGTTAAATGAAGAAGTGAATAAATCAACATTGAGCCATGGCCGTTAGATAAAATAAAACGATCACGGTTTGCCCAATCAGGATTGTTAGGGTTATGACTGAGATGGTGATTCCACAAAACCTCTCCTATTTCTGCCATACCCATTGGCGCTCCAGGATGTCCTGAGCTTGCCTTTTGAACTGCATCCATTGATAAAGCGCGAATAGCGTTAGCTAAATCTTGTCTCGTTGCCATACTTCCTCCCAAAATTAAATTGATTGCATTGTTATTTAACTAATGCATTTTTTAAATATTTTTTTTGATACCGTTTAACACTAAATTATTAACTAAACTTAGGCCACAATCAAGTTATCTATGAGTTAAATATGCTTCTCTTTCCATTTAATTGAACAACCAATACTTGCATTTTGTATTTCTGGTCCCTTTTGTGTATCGGCGACCAACTTCATTGCCTCAAATAATTCTCTTTTATTATTTGGTTGGGCCTCTCCTCTGCCGGTAGAATCAAATCGTCCTCGATATTGCAACTCTAATTTTGAATTAAATCCAAAAAAATCTGGCGTACAGATAGCATCATATGCTTTTGCTATTTCTTGTGTTTCATCAAATGCATAAGGAAATTCAAAATGATTTTCTTCAGCCAATAATTTCATATTTTCGAATGAATCTTCTGGGTAATTAACGACATCATTGCTAGAAATTGCAATTGTATTAATACCAAAATTTTTTAATTCATTAACATCCCTGACAAGCCGAGACATAATTGCTTTTACATAGGGGCAATGATTACAAATGAACATTACTACCAACCCGTTCGCACCTTTAATACTTTCTATATTCCAATGTTTATTATCAACCCCCAGCAATTGAAAATCCTTTGCACTCCATTCAAAATCACAAATTGGTGTTGTTAGGCTAACCAAAACTCTTCTCCGTTATGTATGATGTAGAAATATATGCATAGATTTTACCATTCAAATTCACTTGATTTAAATCAGATTATTTCTCTTGATGAATTCGCGAGTCACCATGCCCTTCGTGTAATGCGAGTTAAGGTTGATGATTTTCTCATCTTATTTAATGGTGATGGTTTTGAATATAGAGGCCGAGTGAGTGATATTAATAAAAAAACTATAAATGTTGAAATTTTATCTAAAGAAAAAAATAATAATGAATCAACTATAAATATTAATTTATTTCAATCAATATCCTCAAATGAAAAAATGGATATGGTTATTCAAAAGGCAACAGAATTAGGTGTAAGCAGCATTCAACCTATTTTCACTTCAAGAAGCACTATCAAACTTAGCTTAGAAAGAGCAAAGAAAAGATTAATACATTGGAGGCAAGTCTCAATATCAGCATGTGAACAATCAGGCAGGTCAAAAATACCCACCATCAAATCTCCTATTGGATTTGATCAGGTTTCAGAAGGTATAACAACAAATTCACTTAATTTGTTGCTTCACCCGGATAACTTAGAAGAATCAAGTAATCTCCCAAATGAATATTCTGGAGATATTAATATTTTTATTGGCCCTGAAGGTGGCTTCAATCAAGATGAAGTGTTACTTCTTAAAAAGCAAAATTGTACAAATATTCAATTAGGGAAACGAATCTTGAGAACAGAAACAGCACCTTTAGCAATAATTGCAATATTACAATATAAATATGGTGATTTTGCATAATTATTAGATTATTTTGGTATAATATTTGAGTTTAACTAAATTTATTTGCAAAAAATGCAAAATAATACCGGTATCATCATAAGGCTGAAACGCAAAGAAAGAGGATTAACATTAAATGCGTTAGCCAACAAACTGAATATCAGCGTAAGTAATCTATCAAGAATAGAGACTGGCGCGTTGAAAGTATCAACAAACTTAATAAATCAATTAGTTGAGATTTTTAAGGTTTCTCCTCAATGTTTTTTCCATCAATCACATGCTAGCTCTTCAAGTGTTTCAACTCAAAGTTCTTTCGTACAAAATTTTAGGTTATCCGCAAAATATATTAATCAATTTAATCAAAATACCTTTGTAATTGGGATAAGTGGGTATGTTTTTGATGAGGGTCAATTTGAAAAAATTGCTCAAGACATTAATCTTTTACATTCTCTTAATATTAAGGTCATTTTAGTTTATGGAGCAAGACCACAGGTTGAGAGCATATTAATAAAAAATAAGATTCCTATTAGGTTAGTAAAAAATATGCGCGTTACAAGTAATGCTGCACTCAAGCATGTTGTCGAGGTAAATGGTGCAATCAGAATTAAAATTGAAGCGACATTATCAACAATTAAATCTGCGTCGGAAGGAATGCATCTTTCAAGTGGTAACTTTCTGACAGCAATGCCAGTAGGTGTTGTTGATGGTATTGATATGGAGGCAACTGGAAAGGTAAGAAGAGTTGATGTGGAAGCCATAAAGAATAAATTAAATCATCATGAAATTGTCATTATCTCCCCTATAGGCTATTCACCAATTGGTCAGATATTTAACCTACCTTATGAGCAGACTGCTGCAAATATAGCTACTGCTATTAATGCGGATAAGCTGATTTATTATGTCGATGGCAATGGTATTCAAAACGAAAGAGGGGATCTCATTGCTGAACTAACTTCAGAGAAGGCTCACAAATTAATCTCTCATATTGAGGAGAAGCCTTCGCCAGAAAGTGCACAGAATTTATCTTATGATGATTTCAATATTCTAAAAAGTAGTGTGTTTGCTATCAAAAATAAAATAAAAAAAATCCACTTAATCAATAGACATATTGATGGGTCATTAATTGAAGAGCTTTTTACTGAGAAAGGCTCTGGAACTATTTTGACAGAATTTGCCTTAGAGAACTTTAGAAAGGCAACAGAAGGCGACATAAAAGATATTTACAGACTCTTATTTCCCCTTGAGAAGAGAAAAATTCTCATTGAGAGAGATTTAACTCAAATTAAAGAAATGATTAATCAATTTTATGTTCTTGAACATGATAAAAAATTTGTTGGCTGTGTTTCTCTCAATTCCTTTAAAGAATCATTAGAACTAGCTAGCTTTTCTATAGAACCAAAATATCAGAAACTGGGCTTTGGTAAAAAACTCTTAAAATTTTGTGAGCAGGAAGCCAAAAAACTTAAATATGATGAAATTTTTATTCTTACAACTCAATCAGAGCATTGGTTTGCTGAAAATGGATTTAAAGAGAAATCAAAAGAATTAATACCAATATTAAAGAAGAAAACTTATCAAACTGAACGAAATTCTAAATACTTAACTAAAAGGCTATAAAATAATGACTATACAAAATAAATTAATTAAGCATTTCATATGACACCCAACGAAAAAGCAAAAATTTTAAGTGAGGCCCTACCTTACATAAAAAAGTTTTCCAAAAAAATTATGGTGATTAAATATGGGGGTAATGCCATGATTGATGATAAGTTAAAACACTCATTCGCAAAAGATGTAGTGCTTTTAAAATTGGTTGGAATGCATCCTATTATTGTCCATGGGGGCGGACCTCAGATTAATAAAAGTTTAGATCTAATTGGTAAAAAAGGTCAATTTCATAATGGCATGAGAGTTACAGATAAGGAAACAATGGATGTCGTTTACGATGTTTTAAACTCAATTAATTTAGAAATTGTAGAGTTAATTAAAAAAATTGGAGGTGATGCTTCCAGCCTTTCAAAAAAAGAATCACTCGGTTTTATTAAGTCTAAAAAATTATTACCAAGCGATAATAATTTGAAAAAAGGTAACGTTGATTTAGGTTACGTTGGAGAAATAGAGAGTATTGATAAAAAATTCATAAATGAATTTATTTCGAATAAATCAATTCCAGTTATTGCGCCCATTGGTTTTGGGATTGATAATCAGATTTATAATATAAATGCTGATGTGGTTGCAGGAAAAATTGCTGAAGTAATGAGCAGTGAAAAATTAGTACTTATGACCAATACAAAAGGTGTTCTAGATAAAAATAAAAAATTAATTACGGGTTTGGCAGCTTCTGAGGTCGATGGTCTTATCAAGTCAGGCACTCTATCTGGTGGTATGCTTCCTAAAATTCAATCTGCCATACATGCTGCCAAAAGCAATGTGAACAGTGTTCACATTATTGATGGGAGAGTTGAGCATGCCTTACTTCTTGAAATTTTAACTGATCAAGGTGTGGGCACACTAATTACGTCACATTAGATGGCAACTACTTGGATTTTCGATCTTGATAACACCTTACATGATGCTGAATCAAAGATTTTTCCCCTTGTAAATACAAGGATGAATGAATACATATCTTCTTATTTAGATATAAGTATTGAGGATGCAAGCAAATTAAGACAAAGCTATTGGGATACATATGGCGCCACACTTAAGGGGCTAATAAAACATCACAATATTGATCCGATCGATTTTTTGTCAACTACTCATGACTTAAAAAATTTCAATGATCTTGTCATGCCAGAGGTTAACTTAAAGGAAACAATATCAAACATTAAGGGCAGAAAAAT
Organism: Methylophilaceae bacterium; assembly: GCA_028355955.1. Classification (GTDB taxonomy): domain Bacteria; phylum Pseudomonadota; class Gammaproteobacteria; order Burkholderiales; family Methylophilaceae; genus BACL14. Next base: position 10,177 of record JAOMTQ010000002.1, read on the forward strand.
AATCTATACAAATGCACCTAAGAGTTACACAGATAGAATCCTTAAAATTTCAAATATTTATGAAATGTTCGATGAGGTTTTTACTATTGAAGATTCAGATTTTACGCCTAAACCTAATCAGGGGAGCATGGCGAATTTTTTAAAAAAATATAATATAAAGGAGGGGGTTTTTATTGATGATATAAAAGAAAATCTCAAAACAGCAAAAAACTTTGGGCTTTCAACTATTTGGATTACTGACGAATTAACTCATCATTCATTCATTGATAGGAAAATAGAAAAAATTAGCGATTTATTAACCTTCCAATCTTTCTAATATCATTAACCTTTCAGTGTAAATTTGCATTTTTATCTGATCACCATCCATAGTTGAGTCGAATGATTGCTTTTTCTTAGCTGATAGTTCAATGATTGTATTTAACAAATCTGTCATTTTTTTTAATACAGTTGATTGATTTTTTATAAAATCGTCTTGTTGTTTTATATCATCGTTGCTTGATAAATCAGACTGAAGCGATTTGATTTTTATCGTATTTAGAATTATCAACATTTTTAAAATGGCAAAGGTAATTTCCGGTCTTCTAAAAAAATCTAAGCGATTTAAACAATCAAGCTTATCTTTCGGTTGTAAGCTAAAAAAATTATCAATATTTTCTTTTTCAGATTTTAAACTTTCATATAATTTCTTATGTGCATTCGACAACCTCAAATGTTCTAATAAATTTTTTTCTTGATTTTCTGAATAGTTAATTTTATTTGTTGAGAAATTTTTAGAGAAAAATGGAATAAGTAGTATCAATAAAAACTTATTATCAGGAGCGATATTTACAATATTTTTTTCAATCAATAGGCCGAGTTCGACATAATCTGAATTTGTTTTTTTATTGGGATTAATACCTGGAAGAATTTGATTTAATGCGCCACATTCGCACAGACAGCGAAACATCTGACTTGGTTTTTTTCCTTCTAGGCCTTTTTTTATTTCTAATACCACTCTTTCGATTGCTAATGATTTCAATTCTTCATTCAAAACCATTTTTTTAAGAAGGTTAAGTGTGTCCTTATGAATTACAAATTTTTCATCTAACGTAGAAAACCTAGCGACCCTTAAAATCCTAAGAGGGTCCTCTATAAATGCATCACTTACATGCCTTAGAATTCTTTTTTCAATATCAATTTGCCCATTGTATGGATCATAAATATTTCCATCCTCATCCTGTGCAATAGCATTTATTGTCAAGTCTCTTCTTTTTAAATCCTCATCAAGGTTTACCTTTGGTGACGCATAAAACTTAAAACCATGATAACCAATACCAATTTTCTTTTCCGTTCTTGCAAGGGCATATTCATCTTTTGTATCGGGATGAATAAAAACGGGAAAATCTTTACCAATTGGCTTAAACCCTTTTTTTACCATTTCTTCAGGAGTGCTTCCAACGACCACGTAGTCTTTATCTTTAATTGGAATATTTAAAAATTTATCTCTTAATGCACCACCAACTAAATAAATTTTCATAAGTTAATCACTATATTTTTTTAGGTAGGACGATAATTGTCTCAAACTTGATTTATATTGATACGAATCATTAATTGGGGCAGTGTTATCAATTTCCATAGATTTCAAATTATCCCTTGTCACCAACTTAACTGGAGATAATTCAAGAATACGCACAAAAAACCATGTTAATTTTTTGTTTAACGGAATAATAATATTTTTTTTATTAAGGCTATTTTTAATTTCCTTAATAATTTCAAGGAATGTAAATATTTTAGGGCCTGCTATGTTTAGGGCTTTTTGATAGGATTTTTTACTATCAATTACTTTTATCAAAATATCTACGAAATCATCAACGTTAATGGGTTGAAACTTAGCTTTTGGTGAAATTAGAAAAATTACTGGTAGAAACTTGATTAGCTTTATAAATAAGTTTAAAAATTTATCTTTTGATCCATAAACAATAGAGGGCCTTAAGATTGTCCATGCTTTATTTTTAAATATTGTACTTACTGCTTTCTCACCAAGAAATTTTGATTGTAAATATTTACTTTCCCCTGGTGTATCACATTTAAGTGCGCTGACATGGATCAATCTTGATACGTTGGCTTTTTTTGCCCCTTTAAGTATTTTCTTTAATAAACCTTCATGGATATTTATGAACTGATTTTTTTTTGCCTCATGCAAAATACCAATTAAATTTACTAATACATCAGTTCCTGCTAGCAATTGATTAAAATTAGAATTCTCAGAGTATGAAACTAATTTTACGTTGGGAAAGACTTTTAAATAATTTGTTTTTGTTTTGTTTCTAGTAAAAACATTTATCTTATGGTTTTTTTTTGCTAATTGGCCGATCAGCTCTGTTCCTATAAAGCCTGAACTACCAAAAATTGATATTGTATGCATTACTTACGTATGGATAATTCTAAATAGAAAATATATTAATAAAATAATAACGCTGGCATAAATCACATAATTTAAAACTAAACGGATTAGTTGAAGGTACTTTTTATTTTTTGTAACAATATAAAAAATTGCCAAAACAATAATTCCAATGAGTATAAGAATGCCTGCAAGTCTTAAGAAAATCATAATTTAGTAATATAATCCGGCGAATCATACTCAGATTTTGAATCTTGATACTGTTTAGCTAAGTGAGCTGTATCATCATTCTCTAGATCTAATGTTGCAACCTCCCAAGTGTCTGGGTTTTCCGCTAGTTTTCTAATTAATTTATTATTTAGTTCATGCCCTGATTTAAATGCTGTAAATTTACCTAACAACGGCTTACCTAGCATAAATAAATCACCCATCGCATCAAGAATTTTATGCCTTACAAATTCATCTTTGTACCTTAGCCCATCTTTATTAATAACTTTATATTCATCTACAACAATAGCATTATCAAGTGACCCCCCTCTTGCTAAGCCATTAGATCTCAGTGCTTCAACCTCCTGCATAAAGCCAAATGTTCTAGCTCTGCTTATATCTTGTACATAGGAGTCTTGAAAAAAATCAATGTTCACATGACTGTCCTCAGTTTTAAAAACTGGATGCGGGAAATCTATTGTAAAGTCTATTACAAAACCTTGGTGGGGTTCAAAGATTGCAAATTTATCTTCTTGTCGTACCTCAATAGTTTTCTTAATTCGAATAAATTCTTTGGGTGCTTGTTGGTCTACTATCCCAGCTGATTTAATTAAATGTATGAAGGTAATAGCACTACCATCCATAATGGGTATTTCAGAACCTGAAACTTCGATTGTTATATTATCAATCCCTGATGCACAAAGTGCTGACATTAAATGTTCAACAGTTGCTATTTGAAAATCTTTGTTACCAATTGTTGAGCATAACCTCGTGTCAAGCACTATAGTTGGATTAACTTTTACTTGGGATTCTTTCTTTTGATTAGTTTTTTTAAAAATAATGCCTTGACCTTCTGCCCCAGGCTTAAGTGTTAATTTAACCTTTTCTCCTGAATGAAGGCCAACCCCTACTTCACTTATTTCATTTCTAATCGTTTTTTGAAAAATCATTCTTTTCTTTATCCCTTGACCTTAAAAATGATGGTGTATCGTATTCGCTCTCATTTCCTATACCTGATAGATCAACATCCCCTTCTGGATTTTCTTCAAATACATTTAACTCATCACTAACCTCAGTTGAAAAGTTTATTTCCTCAATAACATTTGGCTCTTCATTATTGAAGCCAGATGAATCTATTTTTTCATTAGGGTGTAGTTCATTTGAATTTATTGGTGTCGATAAGCCAGTTGCGACCATTGTTACTCTTAAATGATTATTTAAAGAATCGTCAATAACGCTTCCAACAATAATTGAAGCATTTTCAGCTGCATATTTTTTTATATGATCCATAACTTCAAAATATTCGCGCATTTTAAAATCTTTACTCGCAGAAATATTTACCAAAATACCTTTCGCATTATTTAAATTGACTTCTTCCAATAATGGGCAGGAAACTGCTTCTTTTGCTGCCGATATTGCTCTGTCTGGTCCTTCAGAAAACCCTGAACCAATAACTGCCACCCCCATTTCACTCATAACTGTTTTAACATCGGAAAAATCTACATTGATCAAGCCTGGATTATTAATAATTTCTGCAATACCTTCTACCGCACTATTTAAAACATTATTGGCAGCTCCAAATGCATCTACAAAAGTAACTTCGTCACCCAAAACTCCCATCAACTTTTCATTTGGAATCACTATCAATGAATCAACATAATTTACTAATTCGCTGATTCCTTCTTTTGCAATTTGGGTTCTGCGACCTTCAAAGTCAAAAGGCTTTGTAACTACTGCTACCGTCAATATTCCTAGTTCTTTTGCTGCTTCAGCAATGATTGGAGTCGCTCCTGTACCTGTGCCACCCCCCATACCTGCAGTAATGAAAAGCATATCAGCGCCCTGAATAGCTTGAACTATCTTCTCTTTATCGTCTATTGCAGCCTGTTTACCGGTATCTGGCCTTGAACCAGCGCCTAACCCTTTTGTTAAACTATCTCCAATTTGAATAATGGTACTAGCCTGACTTTTCTTTAATGCTTGAAGGTCAGTGTTGATGCATATAAATTCTACGCCTTGAACGTTTTTTTCAATCATAAAATCTACAGCGTTGCCTCCACAGCCTCCAACACCAATTACTTTTATCAATGCTTTTTGATCCTTGTTATCTACCATTTCAAACATAAAATACCCTTATTTTTTTGAAAGTATCAAAAATTTCCCTGAAACCATAACTTCATCTTTTTAAGTATATTAGTTATTGTATTCCCATCCAAATGCAAATTAGTATCCTTGTCTTTATCCTCTTTACCCATTTTAAGAAGGCCAACACCTGTCGCATATCTTGGATTTTCGATGACCTCAAGTAAGCCATCAATATCTCTTGGTAAACCTAAGCGAACTGGGACACCAAAAATTGATTCTGCCAATTCAACTGCACCATTTAACATTGACGAACCCCCGGTAATAACAATTCCAGATGAAATTGTATCCATCGTTTTACTTCTAATTAACTCATTTTTTATTAGGTCAAAAAGCTCTTCCATTCTCGGTTGAATAATTTGAGATAGGGAAAGTGTTGTTATTTTTTTTGGATCTCTACCATCAACTAAAGGAATTTCTATAATTTCATTAGCAGAAGCCATGTTAGTTATTGCTGAGCCATGATTAATTTTGATATCCTCTGCTGATTGGTTAGGTGTTCTAAATGCCACTGATATGTCATTAGTAACTTGATCACCTGCTATAGGGATAACAACTGTATGTTGAATTTGTCCATTTTTAATAACTGCAATATCAGTGGTACCACCACCAATATCAACAAGACATACACCTAGATCTCTCTCATCCTTTGTAAGAACCGCTTCAGCAGAGGCTAAGGGTTGTAATACTAACTCTGTCACATCTAAGCCACATCGCTTAATACATTTAATAATATTTTGTGCAGCGGCAACTGCTCCAGTAATAATATGCACTTTTACTTCGAGCTTCATTCCACTCATTCCAATAGGTTCAATTATGTCATGTTGTTGATCAACTACATATTCTTGAGTAAGAATATGTAAAACTTGTTGGTCAGGAGGTAATGTTATAGCTTGAGCTGTTTCAATAACTCTATCGATATCCATCTGAGAAACTTCTGAATCCTTAATTTTTACCATACCATGAGAATTTAAACTTTTGATATGACTACCAGCTATACCCGTATAAACATCCTTAATTTTACAATCAGCCATTAATTCAGCTTCTTCAACAGCCCTTTGAATTGCTTGCATTGTACTTTCAATATTTACAACTACTCCTTTTTTTAATCCTTTTGAGACATGTTGCCCTAGCCCAATAATTTTTAGAACACCATCTGGCAACAATTCAGCTACAATAACGACAATCTTTGATGTACCAACATCAAGCGCAACAATAAGGTTATTTTCATCTTTATTTTTAATCATTAGATTGTGCTATTCATAGTTTTGTCTTTATTTTTCTTTTTTGTTTTTCTAACAGAGAATCCATCTCTGTAACGCATATCAACATAATCAATCTCGCTTTTTAATTCTGCTAATACAAATTGATAGTTTTTAATAAAACTTTTAACTCTAGAGGATACGTTTTTCTTTCCTAAAACCACCCTTATAAAGTTATTTGTTTTAATTTCCCATGAAAGTCTATTGGAAAGTTTAATTATACTGATATGTATTAATTCTTTATCTAAAATTTTATTAATTTCTCTAAATTTAATCGTCATTTCTTTTACAAAATTCTCTGGACCTACAAAGATGGGTAAATTATCTTCTGTAGAGGCAATAAATATTTCTCCTTTGTCGTTTACAAGCCCAATCCCCTCCCATCTAGCAATTGGTTTATGTTCTTCAATAGTAATCACTAATTGATCTGGCCATTTTCTTCTTAAATCGACATCCCTTACCCAAGGCAACTGTTTAAAAGCTAATCTAGCCTCATATAAACTCACATTAAAAAAATTACCTTGAACGTATTCTTCTGTAATTAAATTAATTTGTTCTCTATCAATATGTTGATATTGCCCTTTAATTAAGATTTCATTAATGGGAAGATTTGCGTGGTTAAAGATATGATTCACTAAAAAAATAATGCATAAAAAAATTAGGACAAAAACTAAATACGTTGTTCTTTTTATCATTGATAAAGAATTAATCAATTGTCTCACCCAATATATCAAATACTAAATCATCAAAATTTTTTCCTATAACTTTTGCAGACATCGGCATCAAACTATGGTCAGTAAACCCAGGTATAGTGTTAACCTCAATAAAAAATAAATTTTTCTTATCGTCGACCATAAAATCTACTCTGCCATAACCAGTGCACCCTAACGAAAAAAAGGCATCAAGTGATTTTTCATTAATTTTTTCAACAAATTCCTTAGATAAATTAGCCGGGCAAATAAACTCAGTATCCTGACGATTATATTTTGCATCAAAATTATAAAAATTTGTTTTAGGTTTAATTTCTATAATTGGAAGTGCAGCATTATTTAAAATTGGAATAGCGTATTCATTACCGCTAATATAAGTTTCAGCAATTATAGTTGAATCTATTCTTGATGCACTATCAAAAGCTTCCATAAAATCATTATTATTTTTTACAATACTCACCCCTAAACTCGACCCTGATGAAGCTGGTTTCAGAATAAATACATCACCAAAATATTTTTTTAGAATTGTGTAGTCATCTGAGGAATTAGCTAACATAAACAATGGGGTTGGCACATTATCTTTTGCCCATTGTTTTTTTGCTAAATATTTGTTCATACAAAGCGACGAAGCCGCTGCACCATTTCCTGTATATGGAATTTTTAAGATATCTAGATGTTTTTGTATTTTTCCATCCTCACCATCTTTTCCATGAAGGCAAATGAAAATTCGATCGAACAATTTTAAATGTTCTAAATTATCAGTTTTTGGATCAATCCCAGTCACATCAATACCATTTCGCCTAAGTGCCTTCAGAACAGATTGCCCACTATTAATTGAAATTTCCCTTTCATTTGATGTGCCCCCTAAGAGCACAGCAACCTTACCAAAAGCTTTTTTATTCATTAAACATCTCCAATAATTTCTACTTCTGGTATCAATTTAATATTCGTCTCTTTTAAAACAATTTTTTTTATATGTTTAATTAAATCTTCAATGTCTTTTGCTCTTGCAGCACCAAGATTAATAATAAAATTTGCATGTTTTTCTGAAATTTTAGCATCACCAATTTTAAAGCCCTTTAGACCGCAATCCTCAATAAGTTTTGCAGCATAGTTATTATCGGGGTTTTTAAAGGTTGATCCAGCTGAAGGCCAGCTTAATGGTTGAGTACTTTTTCTATGAGACAGTAACTTCCTTATACTCTCTTCAGCTTCAACTTTTTTTCCTTTTGGGAAAGAAAACCAAGCCCCTACAAAATTCTCTGCTTCGTTTTTCTTTTGAATTTTCCTATATCCTACTTTAAAATCATTTGGATCTCTTTCAATTAGATCCCCATCAGCATTTATCATCTTTACTTTTTTAACATAACTCCATATTTCAGATCCATAACAACCCGCATTCATTGCTAATGCCCCACCAATTGTGCCTGGAATACCTGATAAAAAAGCTGAATCGATATATCCCTCTTTAGCTATCAATTTTGAAAATTTAGAGCAACTTAACCCAGCCTCTGAATAAAATAGTTCCTCCACCTTAAGAAAGTTATTCAAACCTTTATGCATTACGATAGTTGTTCCCTTAACTCCATTATCTCTGACAAGAATATTTGATCCTAACCCAATAAATTTTATCGGTCTTTGTACCTTTTTACTCTTAATTAATTGACATAAGAAATTAATATCAGAACAGATTACAAAGTTTTCTGCCTTCCCCCCCACCTTCCAGCTATTGAATTTTGTTAGACTCACATTCTTATACACCTTATTTCTTTCCATCTTAATCTTTTAAAAAGGACCTAACGAATTCAGAAATATTTCCCGCCCCCATGATAAGGACAATTGAATTTGTATTAATTTTTTTTAAAATAGTCTTTTCAGCATCAGAAAAATTATTGAGGTATATTACTTTTTTAAGTTTTATTTTTTTAATTATATTTTGGGATGAAATTTGGTTTATTTTTGACTCTCCCGCAGAATAAATATCAAATAAAAATGTTTTATTGGGTAGCTGAAGGACTCTAATTAAATCATCAAAACAATCTCTTGTACGAGTATATCGATGTGGCTGGAAAACCAAATTTATTTCACGCCTAGGAAATGCTTTTTTTGTTGCTTTAATTACTGCTTCAATTTCTGTGGGGTGATGTCCATAGTCATCTATAACGATTAAATTTTTTTTATTTTTATTAATATTTTTATACACGTCATACCTTCTCCCCACGCCATCGAATTTAATTAATGCATTTTTTATATCTTTTATGGATACTTGATACTCAAGTGCTACTGCGATTGCAGCAAGACTATTTCTAACAAAGTGATCTCCAGGAAAATTTATTGAGACTATAAATCTTTTTTTAGTATATTTTTTATCAATTACCTTGAATTTTACTTTTCTACCTTCATGGTTAATATCTATTGCTCTTATTTGTGCTTCTTCAGATGTTCCATAAGTCACAATAGGTCTTAAAATTTTAGGTATTACTGATTTTAAATATTTATCGTCAATACATAAAAATATATTTTCATAAAATGGTGCTTGGTGAATAAAATCTATATATGTCTGTTTCAGCATTTCAAAGTCACCCTGATAGTTCTCAAGGTGATCTTTATCTATATTTGTAACGACGGTATTAATTGGGTTTAAGTGAAGAAATGATGCATCTGATTCATCAGCTTCAACAATGATTACATCGCCCTTACCAAGCCTTGCATTCTTTAACATCGAATTTAATCTTCCACCAATAACATAAGTAGGGTCCATTTTAGCTTCAGTTAATATTGAGGCTATTAAACTTGTAGTTGTAGTTTTTCCATGCGTTCCTGCAACTGCAATACCCCTTTTAAAGCGCATAAGTTCAGATAACATTTCAGCTCTTGAGATTATTGGTATTTTATTTTTTTTTGCTTCTATTAATTCAGGGTTATTTCTTGAAATTGCATTTGAGAATACTATCGTATCAACTTTTTTTATATTGGCTTTGGTGTGTTGAGAGTAAACTTTGATACCCAATTTCTTAAGTGATTTTATTGAATCTGAGATTGCTAGATCTGATCCACTTACAATAAAGCCAAGCGTTTGCATAACTTCTGCGATACCACTCATACCTGATCCACCAATTCCTATAAAGTGTATTCTTTTTATTTTATTCTTCATTTCAGTAAAGAGTTACATGCCTTTAGAACCTCGTTGCATGCATCATAATTGTGGAGTTTTTTTGCTTTTAGTGCCATATTTTCACATTTTTTTCTATCTAACTTAGTCAATTTAAATACTAATTTTTCTTCCAGATCTTTTTCTCTTATGATTTTTGCAGCACCCGCATCCTTAAGAATTTTTGCATTAAAAAATTGGTGGTCATCAACGGCAAATGGATAGGGAATCAATATGCTAGCGCTTCCTGATTCAATCAACTCTGAAACTGTTAATGCGCCTGACCTTGCAATCACAATGTCTGCCCAATTATACTTTTTTTCCATATCAAAAATATACTTTCTGATTTCAGCTTTGAAGCTGACACCCTTATAGTTTTCTTTTAATAATTCAAACATATTTTCACCAGATTGATGAATAATCGATAGTTTATTCTTGTTATTTATTTTTTTAAAAATGAATGGCAAAAGCTGATTGAATGATTTTGACCCCAGGCTTCCGCCAAAAACTAGGACTCTTAAAGGACCCTTTCTATTTAAAAATCTTTTTTTTGGGTTTCTTACTTGCTTTATCTCTTTCCTTATAGGATTACCTATGATTTTTGATTTTCTTAAGCCATTTGGAAAAGCTGAAAAGTTTTGATTAGAGATAAAGGATAATATTTTATTTGTTAATCCAGGTATTGAATTTTGTTCATGCACAATAAGTTTTATATTTAAAATTTTAGCCGCCAATGCAGCTGGCATGGAAACATACCCCCCCATTACAATCAATAATTTTGTCTGTGAAACCTTAAGTGCCTTTATTGCTTGAATTGTTGAAATTATTACTATAAATGGTAGGCGTATTAATTTTAATAAACCTATATTTCGTCCTCCGGAAATTGATAATGCAAAAAATTGAAATTTTATTTTATCTATTAACTTATTTTCCATCCCTTTTGGGGTTCCAAGCCATGAAATATTATACCCTTCCATTTGTAGAATCTCTGCAATAGCAATTCCTGGATTTATGTGTCCCCCAGTTCCAGCTGCAGCAATTGTAATATTTACCTTTTTAATAAAATTGTCCTCGCATATTTCTTCTATTATCAAAGTCAATTCTCAAAACAATTGCAATTGCAATCATATTTACCAAAATACCCGTTCCTCCATATGACAAAAGAGGAAGAGTCAGCCCCTTTGTAGGGAAAACTCCTAAATTTACTCCCATATTAATTATGCCCTGTATTCCGAACCACAAACCGATTCCTTGTGCCATTAGTGCTGAAAAAGGTTTCTTATTTTGTATTGACTCTTTAGAAATTCCAAATAACCTAACAACTAAAAATGCAAATAAAATTATTATTATTGAGACTCCAAATAAACCAAATTCTTCGCCTATAACCGCCAATATAAAGTCTGTATGCGCTCCAAACAGATATTGTAATTTTACAACACTTGACCCAAGACCAGAGCCAAAAAATTCACCCCTTCCAAACGCCATTAATGAATTAGTGAGTTGGTAGCTTATCCCGAAAGGATCTTTCCAAGGATCTAAAAACCCAATAACTCTATCTACTCTATATGGCGACATTTTTATCAGAAAATAAACAGCAATAGGTCCAAAAAATAATAAACTAAAGAATATTTTATATGTAAGACCGCCTAAGAATAATAGCCCCATTGCTATAACTGATATTACTGCAAGTGCTCCTAAATCAGGCTCTAAAATAAGTAAGAATCCCGTTAAAACAATGATTCCCAACATAGGTAAAAAACCTTTTACTATGGTTCTCATTTGTTTAGATTTTCTTAAGACATAATCTGAGGCATACATTACAGTAAAAAGTTTAACAAGCTCTGATGGTTGAAAATTAATAACAATTAATGATATCCATCTTTTACTTCCATTAGCCTCAACACCTATCCCAGGTAAAAGCACTAAAACTAATAAAATTAATCCAAATATAAATAAAATGGGAGCAATTTTTTGCCAAAAATACGTTGGAATTAAAAAAGCAATATAACCAAGAATAAAACCAATCAATATATATATCGACTGCCTTATCAAGTAATAATAGCTATTAAAATTAAGTGCCTTACTACTTGCTGCCATATCAACCGATGAAGAATAAACCATTACAAGTCCAACACCTAAAAGAAGAAGTGTGGCCCATACCAGGTGATAATCGTAAATTGGCAAATTGTAATTAGTTTGTGCAGAAAAAATTTTCAATTTTTTAATGAGTGGACTATTTTATTAAAATGCTCACCCCGTTCAATATAATTTCGGTACATATCATGACTTGAGCAAGATGGAGATAGCAGAATAATATCTCCAGCAGCAGCTTGATCAAATGCCTCATTTACAGCAACAGCTAGATCATTACATATAGAAATTTTAAGATTATTTAGTTTATCAAATATTTTTTTAATTACTAAAGCGTCTTTTCCAATTAAAAACAGATGGAGCACATTTTTATTTAAATATTTTTTTAATGGTTCCATAGATAATTGCTTGCTATCACCCCCAGCAATTAAAAAGATATTTTTATCCTTAAAAAATTGTAATGCTGCAATTGTTGACGCTGCATTCGTAGCTTTAGAATCATTATAGAATTTGATGCCATTAACATTCCTTATACATTCAATGCGGTAAGGAGCCATATTAAAGCTTGTTATTACATCATGATAATTTGAAAAAGTTGTATCCAAACACCTAAATGCAGCGAAAGCTGCAGCAATATTTAATTCATTATGATCACCCGATAATTTAGATTCTTTAATACACACCTCAAAATCATTATTATTAATAATGAATTTACTATTTTCAATGGAACAAATAATATATTTTTCTTTTGATATTTTCTCCAAAATCTGATTCTCAGTATATTTTTCATCTTTATGCATGAATGTAATATCATTAAACCTCTTAGGTATTTTCTTTAATAAGCTGGCATTAATAACTTGTCTTTTACTTGATTTTAATAAAGCTAATTTTGATTGTAAGTAATCATCCATACTGACGTGCACATCTAAATGATCTTCAGTAAAATTCAGAAAAACTCCTACATCAATTTCCTTCCCTGGAAACCCATTTTTCTTAAAGGGATTTAATTGAAAACTTGAAATTTCAAGAACTACAACCTCTAAATCCCTTAGCTTGCCGATTAAATCTAAAGGAGAATTACCAAGGTTTCCAGATGCTTTTGCCTTATATCCAGACTTTATTAATAAATGTTCTAAAAATAAGCAGGTGGTTGTCTTTCCATTTGTTCCTGTAATACCAATAACTTTTAAATTATTTGAATTATTTGACAAATGTTCTAAAAATAAAGAAATATCATTGATGATACTAAATTTTTGATTAAATTTATTTACCTCGGCTGGGCTGACTCCAGGACTTAAAAATATATGGGACTTTTTATCTATAAATTCAAATTTTATATCACCTGTAAAAAATTCTTTTATATCGTGATTTTTTAATAGGTTCTTTTGTTCTTTGACTATTTTATTTTTGTCGTAGACACTGATTTCAAATAATTTTTTTTTAAATTCTATTTGTTTAGTTAAATAATTGACACAGGATAAGCCTGATTTTCCTAAACCTACAATTAAAATATGCTCAATTTCTCTAAGTGTTGAGCTTTGTGAGGTTTTTTTTATATCCATTAACGGATTTTAAGACTTGCTAGACCAATAAGAACGAGCATCATTGTTATTATCCAAAATCTTACGACAACTTGCGTTTCTTTCCACCCTTTTTTCTCAAAATGATGATGCAACGGTGCCATCAAAAAAATTCTTCTTCCTTTTCCATATTTTTTCTTTGAATATCTAAAGTATGAAACTTGAAGTATGACCGAAATTGTCTCAACTACAAAAATACCTGCCATAATTAGTAAGATAATTTCTTGTCTTACAATAACTGCAATTGTCCCCATTGCAGCGCCGATAGATAGAGAACCAAGATCCCCCATAAATACCTCTGCTGGATATGCATTAAACCAAAGAAAACCAAGCCCTGCACCTGCAAGGGCTGCACAATAAATAACTAGTTCACCAGCACCTTTAATATATGGTATGTCTAGATAATTAGAGAAAATAACATTTCCCCCTAAATAAGCAAAAATACCTAGAGCACTTATGATCATTACTGCTGGCATGATTGCTAACCCATCCAGCCCATCTGTTAGGTTAACGGCATTACTACTTCCTACCACGACTAAATAGGTAAAAATTGTAAATCCAATAAAGCCTAACGGTATACTCAAATCTTTAACAAATGGAATCAACAGAGAAGTTTCTTGCGAAGAATTTGCATTTAAAAAAAGGTACAAGGCAACAACGATAGCAACAAACGACTGTAAAAAATATTTAGTTAATGCCGACATACCATCAGAACTTTTATATTTTATTTTACCATAATCATCAACCAGACCAATCGCACCAAATGATGTCGTAACAAAAATCATAAGCCATATATAAGTATTCGAAAGATCTGCCCATAGCAATGTTGAAATTAAAATTGATATTAAAATTAATCCTCCACCCATTGTGGGTGTACCCATTTTTTCTATATGTGTTGTGGGGCCATTCGCTCGAACATACTGCCCAAAACTATAGTCACCTAATTTTTTAATATACCAACCGCCAAATATAAATGAAATTGTAAGCGCTGTAATTACAGATAAAACAGCTCGTAAAGATAGATAATTGAATATATTCAACATTGAGTAATCATTTGATAGCCATTTTAGAAATTCATATAACATAATTTATTTTCTCAACTATTTAATTAATTTTTCTACAATCTCTTCCATCTTCATTGACCTTGATCCTTTGACTAGAATAGTTGAATCTTTCATACAAGAATATAAATACTTAACTAACTCGTCCTTACTATTAAACCAAACATTGTTTCCATCAAGTAATGAAATTACCTCTTTTACATATTTCCCTACGCCTAATGTTATATCTATTTTAGTCTCTTTAATGAATCTGGAAAGTTCTTGATGATATATTCTTGAATTTTCCCCTAGTTCAGCCATATCTCCAATTACTAAAATTTTTTTTCCTTGAAACCCATCAAGAACTTCTATAGCTGATTGAAAGGATGATGGGTTTGCATTGTATGTATCATCTATTATTGCTGTCCTTTGTTTTCCTTCCTTTAACTCCAATCGACGAGGGATAGAATTTACATTTTCTATACCTTCCTTAATTTTTGTCGGATTAATTTTTAACTGATAAGCACATGTTGCAGCGGCTAAAATATTTGAAATATTGTTTTGTCCTAATAATTTAGGTTTAATCTCAAGTTCATATTTAGGAGTTTTGATAAGAATTGTTTTGTTATTTAAAAATTCACATGAGATATCAGCATCATTTCCCATTCCGAAGGATAATACTTTTACATTTTTTAAATCCTTTACTAAAAAACTAAAAAATTCACTATCTTTAGGAAGAATTGCTACGCCATCAGCTTGAAGGTTTCTCAAAATATCTTTTTTTTCGTTTGCTATCGCTTCTCTATTTTTAAAATTTTCAATATGAGCTTCTCCAATATTAGTTATTACAGCTAAATTTGGTGGGGCAATATTTGCTAAATAACTAATTTCATTAGGGTGATTCATACCCATTTCAAGAACTATATGGGTATAAGATGAATTTAAATTAAAGATAGTTAGTGGAAGTCCAATATCATTATTATAATTTCCTCGAGTTGCTAGAATCTTATTTTGGCCATAGTTTGAATCTAATATCGACTTAATTATCTCCTTCGTGGTTGTCTTTCCATTGCTACCAGTTACCCCAATAACAAATGGATTAAATTTCTTTAAAATCAAAGAGGCAATGTCTGCTAATGATTTCCTTGAATC
The DNA here is from genome assembly GCA_028355955.1 of Methylophilaceae bacterium. Lineage (GTDB taxonomy): Bacteria > Pseudomonadota > Gammaproteobacteria > Burkholderiales > Methylophilaceae > BACL14. The sequence continues at coordinate 25,892 of JAOMTQ010000002.1, forward strand.
ATTTACTAATATTGTTTTACTAGAGTTTTTTCCCTCATCAGAAATTATTGCTGCTATTGCTCCATTTTTTAAATGCTTCATTGATATAATCATGCCCATCAAAATTTAAACCTTTTATTGCAATAAATATGTCATCTTTCTTTATTTTTTTTGAATTGATACTAATTGCATGAATTTTTCTTTTAAGAAATTCCATAGACTTAGGGTTTTTATCCAAAACTGCTTCATAAATATCTTGAATAGATAAATTAATTTTTTGATTTCCTTTCTTTTAAAAATTTTTCAATCACTTCTCTGTCAGAAAAATAATTTTTTTGATTTCCTATTTCTTGAAATTCCTCGTTTCCTTTTCCCGCGACGATAACAAGCTCATCATTATTTGCCATTTCGATTGCCTTACATATAGCTTCTTTTCTATCAACAATTTCTATCGGCTTTTTATTAAAGTGTCTACTAATATCTTTAATAATATCTATTGGATTTTCATGTCTTGGATTGTCGGTTGTTATGATGCATTGGTCAGCTAACTTTTCAGCAATTTTAGCCATTGCTTTTCTCTTCCCCTTATCTCGACCTCCACCAGCACCAAAAACTAATAGTATTTTTTTGAATGCATTATTTTTTACGCTCTTTAAAATATTTTCTAACGCATCGCCTGTATGAGCATAGTCAATCATAACTGATGGAAAGCTATCACCACTTCTTATATATTCAGATCTACCTGGAACTGCTTTAATACTTTTTAGGCTATCAATTATTTTTTTTATTTCAAACCCCTTTGAACTCAAACAACCTACGACACCCAATATATTATAAATATTAAAATAACCACTAAATTTTAATTTAATTGGAAAGAACTCTCCGTAGTAATTAAGATCAAATTTCAAATTATTATTATTTTGACTTATATTAGTAGCTTGTATATTCGATTTCTTATGAATTGAAAAACTTATTTTTTTTTCAATTGGTAAAGTAGACTTTTTAAAAATTGACTCCCCAACTTTATCATCAACATTAACTATGATGCTTGCATTCTTTCCATCCAACATAAATTTTCTTTTTATATCTGAGTAGGCCTTCATTGTCTTATGATAATCCAGATGATCCCTAGTAAGATTTGTAAAAAGCCTTTCATTAAAATCAATATTATTTATTCTTTTCTCTTTTATTCCGTGGGATGAAACTTCCATTGCTATATTTTTATATTTTTTTTTGCATATATCTTTTATTACATACTGAATATCTATTGCGCTTGGTGTGGTATTTTGTGTTTTTTTATAATTCTTTGCATCTCCATATCCAAGAGTCCCTATGAATGCTGTTTTGCTCCCTAGATAATTTAGACATTGGGTTAACCAATAAGCAGTTGTTGTTTTACCATTAGTTCCGGTAATTCCAATGATTGATAATTTTTTTGATGGATAGTCATAAAATTTTTCCCCAATTGATGCAAGTTTGCTTTTAAGGTCATTGATTGAGATTGACGGAACATTTACATTTAAGTTTTTTTTAAAATTTGCCGATTCAAAAATAACTCCCTTTGCCCCATTATTAATTGCCTGCTCAATAAAGTCTCTTCCATCAAATTTTTTACCAGGATAAGCAATAAAAACTGTATTTTTAGAAATTTGTGTTGAATCTAGAGTCAATTTATCAAATTGCTCCAAAAAAATCTCTAATTCATTTTTCATATCTCTTTTTTATCATCATCGGACTCGGTTTTTATTTTTATTTCTATTTCATCTTGCGGAATTGAGTATATTTTTAGAGCCTCTGAAACTACTCTCCTGAAGATAGGACCTGCTACAACTCCACCATAATTCGACCCTTTTGATGGATCTTCGATTGTTATTGCCATAATAAACTTAGGATTTGAGGCAGGTGCAAGTCCAACAAATGAAGCATTATATTTCATTTCCCCTGGCTTTCCATAACCCACTCCCTTAACAAACTGTCTAGCAGTTCCTGTTTTTCCTGCAACTCGATAACCTGGAATTGAAGCTTGAATTGCAGTGCCTCCTTCTTCTGTAACTGACTCCATAATTTTTAAAACAGCCTCCGAAGTCTTTATAGACAAAACACGTTGCCCAATTTTTATAGGATCATTTTTAAATAACCTTAAGTTCTTTATCTCCCCTTTATTAGCAAAAGGTGTATAAGCTCTGGCAAGTTGGGCAACTGTTGTGCTTACTGAATAACCATAACTAGCACTAAAATGATCTCGCTTCTTCCATGAGCCATGGTCACGCATAACTCCTTTCGATTCTCCTGGTAAGTTAGCCCCAGTTAAATTACCGATACCAAAGTTAGAGTAAGTTTGCCATAAATATTTTTTACTCAATTTTTCAGCAATTTTAGTAACACCAATATTTGATGAAGTTTGAAGTATTTCTTTGACAGATATGATGCCATGTGGCTTTGTATCAGTTATCTGGGTTCGTCCAACTCTATAAAACCCGTTGCCTGTATCTATTTTTGTATTCACGCTTACTACCTTTTTTTCTAAAGCAGCTGCAATGCTAATTGGTTTTATTGTTGAACCTGGTTCAAAAGCATCAGTGATAACTCTATTCTTCACAAAAGAACTTCTCTTTTTCATTCTTTCATTCGGGTTAAATGATGGATAATTTACCATTGTTAAAATTTCACCTGTTTTTGAATCAATAAGAATGGCAGAGCCAGAAATTGCTTCGGAATCATTAATTGTTTTTTTAAGGGATTGAAAAGCTATGTGTTGAAGGCGTTTATCAATTGTTAAATGGACATCTTTCCCGTCAACTGGAACCCTAACTTCACTCAGATTATCAACCACCCTTCTTTTTGCATCAATTAAAACCTTTTTCCAGCCATGTGTGCCCGATAAATAATCATTTTTCTTATATTCAACTCCTTCGAGACCATTCCCATCATTTCCAGCAAAGCCTACCACATGTGCAGATATTTCTTGGTCTGGATAAGATCGTCTATAGTCTTTTTCGGTACCAATTCCTGGAATTTGTAAGGCTAAAATTTTAGAAGCAATTTTTGGATCAACCTTTCTTTTTAAATAAATATGATTTTTCTTGGACGTTAATTTTTTATTTAGAAATTTTATTTTTATATCTAAAAGATTAGCTAATTTCCTTTTATCTCCTATTTTAAATTCAACTCTATTCGGCTCCATAGTTATACTTCTTACAGTCTCACTCGCAGCTAATATTTGATTATTTCTATCATAGATTTTCCCTCTATATGCATAAAGATCTATTTTACGATTGCTTCTATCAAAACCCTCTTGTTGTAAGAAGTCCTTTTGCATTCCTTGGAGAAAAAAAGCACGAGAAAATAATATGCAAAATAGTGTTAATAGAACAAGAAGCATGAACCGCCTTCTAAATTTTGAAAGCTCAAAAAACTCATGATTTTTTTTGATTTTTGATCTCATTTAATTATTCTTTTCTGTTTTTTCTCTGGTGGATTCATTTTTAATTTGCCTTTCGCATATTCTGATATTCTTCCGTTACCAGATTTTGAAGATTCTTGAATCAAGAGTTGATTCTGTTCATCTTTTAACTCAATAGTTTTTCTTTTTTCTATTTCTAGGGCATGGTGATTTACACGATATAAATGATGGGCATTAATTTTTACTAATGCGAATATAATTAATAAAGAAAAAAGTATTAGATTCAACTTCACCTTTCCTCCGAAATTTTTTCTATCACTCGTAACTTTGCACTTCTTGATCTCTTATTTTTTAATATTTCACTCTTTGAGGGAGTTTGGAGTTTTTGAACAACCTTAATAGGAGCAGATTTAATTTGTTTTTGATAAATTGGAATTTTTTTTGGGACTGTGTCAGTATTCAATTTATCTTTAATGAAATTTTTAATAATTCTATCTTCAAGTGAATGAAAACTTATAACAGCCAGCCTCCCATTTGTCTTTAAAGCTTCTAATGCTGCAGGTAAAACCTCCTCTATTTCTAACAGTTCTTCATTTACCTTTATTCTTAATGCTTGAAATGTTTTTGTTGCTGGATTTTTATTTGAATCAAATTTTGGGATAGCTTTATTCACCAGATCTGCTAATTCGGTAGTTCTTGATATTTTTCCTTTTTCTTCTCGATGTTTAATGATCGCTCTGACAATTTTTTTGGCAAATTTTTCCTCGCCATAGTCATATAAAAGCTTTACTAATTCATCATATTCAAAATTATTAATAATTTCTGAAGCAGTTAATTTTTGATTTTGATTCATCCTCATATCTAGATTTGAATCTAATTGAAAACTAAACCCACGTTCTGCTTGATCAATTTGTGGTGATGAGATTCCTAAGTCCATAAGAATTCCATTTGGTCTTTGAAAATTTTTTTTTTTAGAATATCTTTCAAGTTTTTAAAGGAAGCGTGAACTATCTCAAAGCGCTTATCTTTAATTATTTTACCTTCTGTGACAGCCTCTAAATCTTTATCTAGCGCTAGCAATCTACCATCATCATTCAATTTCTTAAGTATTTCTTTTGAGTGGCCACCTCTTCCAAAGGTACAATCTATATAAAAACCATCTGGGATAATATCTAATGCATTTATAGCCTCATGAAGCATCACAGGAATATGTTTGCTCATAATGAAAAACCTTTAAGTTCATCAGGAAAATCATTTTCTTCAGTAATATTTATTTGGGCTAAATGTTCATAATAGTAATCGCAATTCCAAATTTCAAAATGACTTCCCTGACCAATGAAAATTGCATTTTTATCTATTTCAGCGTAATTTTTTAATTCCGAGGGGATTAACAATCTATTTGCTTTATCAAGAGTAATGTCCTCAGCGAACCCTACTAGTAATCTCTGAAGCCCACTAGATTTTTTTTCAAAGCTTGATAAATTCATTATTTTTTCTTGAATCGGCTCCCATGCAAACTGGGGGTATAAAAGTAAACATTTGTAAATATGCGCTGTTAGGACTAACAAGCCTGATGACTCTATAAGAATTTTTTCACGATACTTTGTAGGGATCGCAATCCTATTTTTTCCATCTAAGTTAATTCGTGTTGCACCTCTATACATAAATAATACCTCTTTACCTGGGAAAAAAATGGGAAATTACTTAATACCCTTAGTCTTACTAAGCAATTTCCCACAAATTACCACTTTTTCCCTAACATAGACACTATAGGTAAAAAAAAAGCGCAATGCAAGCGCTTTTTAGTTTTAAATGTATATATAACAATGATTTATAGGTAGAAGGTAAGTTGACCTATAAGCCGGGTTCTGTCTTGGACAGTCATTCATCTAGGCATATAATTGCTCATATGCTCAAGCAGCCTACCCGATGACAACACGAGCCGTGCTAATGTCACCCTATTTGGCCTTGCTCCGGGTGGAGGTTACCGCGTTTCACCGTAACTAAATACGCTCGTCTCTGTGGCCCTATTCCTCATCTCACAATGTATGGCTGTTAGCCATCACCCTGCTCTGGGAGCCCGGACTTTCCTCTACACAAAAATGTAGCGACTGTCTGGTCAACTTAATTCGTATTTTATCACCGAAGTTTATTAAATATTAGAACAATTCCAACCAATTTCTTGACCTGCCATCAGGGGAACAATATCGTCATTATCAATTTTTATAACGGTTGGAACTTTATTTCTGGATCTAGTTAATTTTAATTTCTCTTTGCTTTGATTAAGCTTATAAAAATAAGCACCAAATTTACTACAAAAATTTTCTAATTTTTCAATAGCATTATTTTGATCAAATATTTCAGCGTAAATCTCCATTGCATTTAATGCGGAATATATTCCTGCGCACCCACAGCTACTCTCTTTTTCAGCTCTTTTATGAGGGGCACTGTCTGTACCTAGAAAAAACTTTGGGTTCCCTGATATAGCTGCATCTAGAACTGCAACTCTATGTTCTTCTCTTTTCAATACTGGTAAACAAAATGCGTGTGGTCTTAACCCACCTAAAAATAATTCATTTCGATTATAAAGAAGATGTTGTGGAGTAATGGTCGCGGCAATTTTATTGCTTGATTCTTTCACAAACTCTGTAGAATCTTTTGTTGAAATATGTTCCAAAACTATTCTAAGCTTTGGAAATTCTTTATGGACTCTTGATAAATGTTTTTCAATAAATATTTTTTCTCGATCAAATATATCTACACTTACGTCATTAACTTCCCCATGAATTAGCAGAGGAATGTCCAATTCTTGCATGATTTCAAAAATTTTGTAGCCTGACTCGAAAGAATCCATGCCTTTACTTGAGTTTGTCGTAACGCCTTTAGGATAAAGCTTAATACCAATGATTTTTGAAGATACTTTGATTTTTTTTAATTCTGCTAAAGTTAGCCCTTCATTAAAATAAATAGTCATTAACGGTTCAAATTGATGACTTTTAGTATGTTTTTTAATTTCATCATAATATATGTGTGCTAACTCAGTATTTATAATTGGGTTTTTTAGGTTGGGCATAATAATAGCTCTTCCAAACTGGCTTGCTGAGTGTTGGCTTACTACCTTTAACATCTTTCCTTCCCTAAGGTGAAGATGCATATCATCAGGTCTTGGAATAATTAATTCATTTATCATTATTTTTTATTCCTAAAGCTAAATTATATATTTCATTTTTCTTCATTTTAAAAATTTGTGATACAAGTTTTACAGACTGGTTCAAACTTAATTCATTAAGCATAATTCTTAGAGCATTTTCTGCCTCAATAATGTTTGAGTTTTTTTGTTCAAGCTCTACACCCTCTATAATAATCACAAATTCACCCTTAAGGTTATGTTTTTCTTTTCTGAATTTTATTAATAAATCATTCAAATTTTCTTTATAAATAGTTTCATACAACTTTGTTAATTCACGGCCTACAAATATTCTCTGCTCCAATCCATAAATTTCCTCAAGTATTTCTAATGTTTTTAAAACGCGATGAGGAGAAACAAAAAAAACAGAGGTGTATTGACTCTCATAAAATTGTTTAATTACATTTCTACTTTTACTATCTGTATTTGGTAAAAAGCCATAGAAATTAAATTGTGTTGAAATAACACCAGCAACTGAAAATGCCGTGGTGATTGAGGAAGCTCCAGGTATTGGAATAACTTTAATTTTGGCTTCTAAAGCTTTATTAACCAGATAAGCTCCTGGATCACTTATGCCTGGGGTACCTGCATCAGAAATATAGGCAACTGTCTTACCACTCTGTATTTCTTTTATTAAAAAACTACTTTTTTTTTCCTCATTATGCTGATGTAAAGAGACAAGTTTTTTATTTATTGAAAATTTAGATAGCAAATGCTTGGAATGTCTTGTATCTTCACAGGCAATTAAATCAACACAATTTAGAATTTTAATAGCTCTAGAAGAAATATCATCTAGATTTCCTATAGGTGTACCAACAATATAAAGGGTTGAGCTCATTTAAACAATCTATGTATAATTTGTTAATTAAATAAATATAAAATTTATCAGATAAGTATATAATTTATTCTATGCAAGCTAAATCAAATTATTTTTTAATTTCTTTTATTTTATCAATCACAATATTATTACCTGGCTGTGCTGCTGGAATTCTTGGTGTACCAACTTCATATTCAGATAGAAGAACAACTGAGTCCCAAATTACTGACGAAAAACTAGAATGGCAAACAGTATTAAAAATACAAGATATTGAAGGTGAATTTAGGGTAAATTTTGTTAGTTACAATCAAGTGGTCCTTATTACTGGGCAATCACCAAATCAAGAAATTATCAATAAAATATTTAGCATTGTTAACAATATGGAAAATGTAAAAAAAGTAGATAACTATATGACTGTAGGTCCTGAAAATACAGTGAAGGGAATTGCAAACGATATCGCCATTACAAGTAATGTTGTATCGAGAGTATTTGCTGAAGATGGTAAGGATCAAATTCAACTTTCAATATTTCATTTGAAAGTATTCACAGAGGAGAGAGTTGCTTACTTGATGGGTATTTTAAACCAACAGGAAGCAGATAAAGCTGTATCAATTGCGCAATCTTCAAGGGGTGTTAAAAAGGTTGTTCCTTTATTTGAAATTGATAACTCTTACAAATCAAACTATGAAAATGAAACACAAGAAACTGAAGAAATAAATTAGTTATTGATAAACCTTATAGTTTCAATTATCATATCGATATTCTGAAGAACATTTCTTAATTTTAAACCAAATCTTAGTAACAAAATTCAATAAATATATGAGCAATATTATTCACGTTACAGACGACCAATTTGAAGAAAAAGTTCTTCAAGCAAAAATACCCGTTTTAGTAGATTTTTGGGCTGAGTGGTGTGGTCCCTGTAAAGCAATTGCACCTATACTCGATGATATTTCTAAAGACTATAATGGTAAGTTAATTGTTGCAAAAATAAATATAGATGAGAATCAAAAGATTGCTGCCCAATTCGCAGTTCGAGCTATACCTACTCTAATCATCTTTAAAGATGGTAACTTTGAGGCTGATAAAAAAGGGGCTTTATCTAAATCACAATTAATAGCATTTATTGACAGTACAATTTAAAAGAATATGCATTTATCTGATCTAAAACACCTTCCTGTAACTGAACTAGTTGACCTAGCAAATTCTGACAAAATTGAAAATGCGGGAAGAATGCGTAAGCAAGATTTAATTTTTGCAATACTAAAAAATAAAGCTAAAAATGGTGATAAGTTAATTGGTGATGGTACTTTAGAGGTATTGCAAGATGGATTTGGCTTTTTAAGATCTTCAGATTCTTCATATTTAGCAGGACCAGCAGATATATACGTTTCACCTTCACAAATTCGAAGATTTAATCTACACACTGGAGATACGATTGCTGGTGAAATTAGAACACCAAAAGATAGCGAACGTTACTTTGCGTTAGTCAAGGTTGATAAAGTAAATAATGACGCGCCTGAAAATACAAAAAATAAGATTCTATTTGAAAACCTTACTCCTATTCACCCAACAAAACCTCTCACTTTAGAAAGAGATTCAAATGTTGAGGAAAATAATACAAGTCGAGTTATTGATATGGTTGCTCCTATCGGAAAAGGCCAAAGGGGTTTAATAGTAGCAAGCCCCAAAAGTGGCAAAACAGTTATGTTACAGAATATTGCTCATGCAATAACTGCTAACCATACAGACGTCTCCCTTATTGTTTTACTAATAGATGAAAGGCCAGAAGAGGTTACAGAAATGTCTAGATCTGTTAAAGGTGAGGTTGTTGCATCGACTTTTGACGAGCCAGCTACAAGACATGTTCAAGTGGCAGATATGGTTCTAGAAAAAGCTAAAAGATTGGTTGAGCATAAAAAAGATGTTGTTATTCTTTTAGATTCAATCACAAGACTTGCAAGAGCTTACAACACTGTTATTCCATCATCTGGGAAGGTTTTAACTGGCGGTGTTGATGCAAATGCACTTCAAAGACCAAAACGCTTTTTTGGTGCAGCAAGAAATGTTGAAGAAGGTGGTTCACTTACAATTCTTGCCACTGCACTTGTTGAAACTGGCTCACGAATGGATGATGTGATTTATGAAGAATTTAAAGGTACAGGTAATATGGAAATTCACCTTGAGAGAAAAATGGCTGAAAAAAGAATTTATCCTGCGATCAATGTGAATAAGTCAAGTACCAGAAGAGAAGAGCTACTTATCCCTTCTGACGTTCTGCAAAAAATATGGGTATTAAGAAAATTACTCTACCCTATGGATGACCTAGAGGCGATGGAGTTTCTCTTAGATAAAGTTCGATCTACAAAAAATAACTCGGATTTTTTTGATAGCATGCGAAGAAGTTGAGGAATTAATTAAACATTGATTTTTATCAAACTTTCTATAAAATACGACAATTATCAAGATTTATAAGTAATAACAAATTATGAAAAAAGACTTACACCCAAACTATCCAGAAATTACTGTAACTTGTAGTTGCGGCAATTCTTTCAAAACTAAATCAACTATGGCAAAAGATACGAATATTGAGGTTTGTTCTAAGTGTCACCCTTTCTATACAGGTAAGCAAAAAATATTGGATACTGCTGGACGTGTTGAAAAATTTAAACAAAAATATGGTATGTAATGTTTTTACATTTGATTAAAAAAAAGGCGGTTATCTGCCTTTTTTTTTATGTCATAATTTGTAAATATGAAATTTGAATTAAATCATGATTGGCAAGGAAACATGTCATCACCTCGCTCAACACTTGGTGACAAAACAAAAATTCATTTATTCCTTATACTTGCAATTATATGGATTTTTACCGGCTTGGTTGGAAACTCACCTTGGATTCCTGCAGAATCAGAAAATGTAAGCATGGTAATGGATATTGTTTCAAATAATTCTATAATAGCCCCCTTAGCTGCTAGTCAAGATTCAATTAACAATCCACCCTTGTATCCATTCATAGGTGCTACTTTTGTTAAAATTTTTTCATCAATACTTGAACCACTTGATGCAATTAGATTATCAAATTTTATATGGATAAGTTTAACTTTAGTAAGTATAGGTCTAATGACAAGAGAGTTATGGGGAACTGGTTTTGGTAGACAAGCAGGTTTAATCTTTATTGCTTCTATTGGGCTTATTTTCAATGTTCATAGTATTAGACCGGAAGTTGCTGCACTATTAGGTTTCGCTCTAGTACTTTATGGTTTTGCACTATATCAACGAAGACCTTTCAGGGCTAGCTTAGTATTAGGTTTTGGTATATCCATAATCTTCTTATCTAATGGAATCTTATCGCTTTTAAGTATTTTAATAACCGCATTTAGCTTGTTACTTATAAAGCAATGGAGAAATAAGCGTTATTATTTATTCTGTTTAATTTCATCGATAATTGCCTTAGTTATCATTACTCCATGGATATATCTTTTATACAATTCTAATCCTGAAATATTTTTTTCCTGGCTAAATAAAGTCAATGCGCCAAATGGTGGAGAATTCTTTTTTTATATTAAGAATATGTTATGGTTTACATGGCCTTCACTTCCTCTTTTTATCTTTGTTTTAATTAATAATTTTAAAAATATTATCCAACTTAAAAAAATTCATTTACCTTTATTTTTTTCAATATCAATCTTATTCACACTTTCTCTCAATGCCAACATAGATCAAATAAATCTCATGCCTCTACTATTACCGTTTTCAGTTGCTGCTGCAGGTGGAATTGATTTACTCAGAAGAGGTTCTGCAAGTGCTCTCAATTGGTTTGGTATATTAATTTTTGGTTTTTTTGGTTTTATGATTTGGTTTTTTTGGTTTGCAGTTATTTCAGGTTTTCCTGAAATTATTTATGATCGAATTTATTTTCTATCTGGAAACTATGAAGCTAAATTTGAATTCTTAAATTTCATTTTTGCATTTTTAATAAGTGGTTTATGGCTTTATATTATCTTTAATTTAAAGATTTCAAATCGGTCAGCAATTTCAAATTGGGCAATTGGTATCACAATGGTATGGGTTACTTTTATAATGCTTGTAAGCCCATTAATTGATAATAGAAAAAGTTATGCGCCTGTTTTTCAAGATGTTAAACAACATTTATCTCAAAGTTCTAGTTGCTTATACACATACAACTTTAGCTCACATGAAACAAATTTACTTCATTACTATTCTGGTATAAAAGCTGTTGATTCTAATAAAGACATCCAATGTAGAATAATATTATTATCACTTAATAATGAATCTAAAATGCCTTCTGAATATGAATCCTGGAATCAGATATGGTCTGGGAAAAGAATTGATAGAGATAAAACTTACTATATCTTACTTACAAAATAGTATTTTTTAATCTTTTAAGTATTTACTAATTGCATTAAAAACAAAAGGGTTTAATTGGCTATTTTTTTCTGATGTATCACTAACATGTTCTTTTATTTGATTTCTCATATCTCGGCCCCAGAACTTTTGTATATGCGAAGCTGTTTCTTTTTTTGCTTGCTCTTCATCTGGGTAGCTTATAAAAAAATTACCGATATCGTTTGCCATTCTGATAAGATTTTTTGTTTCCATCTCGTAATTTTACCCGATTATTTGCGTAGGATGTGTATAGCAATTATATCGATTATTTCGAGCAAACCCTACTAGAGTCATCTCAATTTGGTCTGCAAGTCTAGTTGCTAAAGCAGTTGGGGCAGAAATAGCTACCAATAGCTTAAGATTAAGATATGCTAATTTTTGCACCATTTCATAACTTGCCCTACTAGAAGTAATTACGAAGAAATCATTTAATATTTTTGTATTCAAGGAGGCTCCAATTAGTTTATCAAGTGCATTATGTCTTCCTACGTCTTCTTTGAGGATTATTAAATCTCCTTTAGAATTAAATAACCCACAAGCATGAGTTGCCCCTGTTTTTTTTTGTATTTCTTGTTGGCCTGAAAAGTTCTTTAATGCTTTCAATATACTTTTCGAAAAAAACTTTGTTTCATTTTTTTTATTTTCAGGAATCTTAAGGACCTGATCAAGAGACTCAGCTCCACATAATCCGCAACCTGTTCTACCAGTTAAATTTCTTCTTATTTCTTTTAGACGTATAAATTTTTCAGTGGATATTTCCAAGTTAATTTCAATTCCATTATCTTTTTTTAGAACTTCAATTGAATATATATCCGATAAACTTGTTATAACACCTTCAGTAATTGAAAACCCTCTCGCAAAATCTTCCAAATCACATGGGCTTGCCATCATGACTACGTGAGAAACCCCATTATAAATTATGGCTATAGGTGTCTCTTCAGCTAAAATTTCTTTAGTTGTCTCTTCGGAGTTGATATTTTTTTGAATGGATACTTCTTTGCAGGAGTGACTTGTTTGAATTAATTTTTCTTTAGTCACTTTGAATTAATTTACTTTTTCCTCACCATTTTTTACGAAATCAATTTGTTTTTCGCTAAATTTTTGATATTTTGATTGCCAGTTTGATGGTTGAGTTACTTTAGTTACTTGAACCGCCGTCACTTTAAACTCTGGGCAATTTGTAGCCCAATCAGAATTATCAGTTGTGATAACATTTGCACCTGAAACAGGGTGGTGGAAGGTTGTATATACAACACCAGGTTGAACTTTTTTTGTTATTTTTGCACGAAGGACTGTATCACCTGAGCGACTATTTATACCTACCCAATCTTGCTCATTTATTCCTCTTTCCTCTGCATCATGCGGATGTATTTCAATTAAATCTTCATCATGCCATTCGATATTTTTTGTTCTTCTTGTTTGAGCCCCAACATTATAATGAGCCAAAATTCTTCCAGTTGTCATTATTAAAGGAAATTTACCATTCACTTTCTCAACTGTTGGTACATACTCCGTAATAAAGAATTTTCCTTTACCTCTAACAAACTCATCTACATGCATAGTAGGAGTTCCTTCTGGATATTCATCATTACATGGCCATTGGATACTTCCAAGCTTATCTAATTTTTCGTAACTAACCCCTTTAAAGGTTGGAGTTAACTGAGCAACCTCATCCATAATTTCACTAGCATGCTTGTAATTCATTGGATATCCTAATGCATTAGACAACATTTGAGTAATTTCCCAATCTTCATAACCATTTTTTGGTGCCATCACCTTCCTTACCCTTGAAATTCTTCTTTCTGCATTCGTAAAAGTACCATTCTTTTCTAAAAATGAAGATCCCGGTAAGAAAACATGTGCATACATAGCTGTTTCATTTAAAAATAAATCTTGAACAATGACACATTCCATAGATTCAAGTGCATGAGTCACATGTTGTGTATCTGGATCTGACTGAGCTATATCCTCTCCTTCACAGTAAAGAGATTTAAATTTACCTGATATAGCTTCATCAAGCATGTTTGGAATTCTAAGACCCGGCTCATCATAAATTTTTGCGTTCCATGCTGACTCAAATAATGCTCGAGTAGCTTTATCTGAAACATGCCTATAGCCAGGAAGTTCATGGGGGAATGATCCCATATCACATGCACCCTGAACATTATTTTGGCCTCTTAATGGATTGATACCAACACCTTCTCTCCCAACATTTCCAGTAATCATTGCTAAGTTAGCGATACCCATAACCATAGTTGAGCCCTGGCTATGCTCTGTTACACCGAGTCCATAATAAATAGATCCATTTTTTTCATTTGCAAATAATCTAGCTGCTTTTCTGAGTAAGTCTGCAGGAATACCAGTTTCGGATTCCATAGACTCTGGAGAATTTTTTGAATCTTTAATAAAATTTAACCAAATTTTGAATGATTCATCTTCGCAACGTTCTTTTACAAAATCTTGATCGCCCAAACCTTCTTCGACAATCACGTGTGCAATTGAGTTAATTGTTGCAACATTGGTACTCGGTTGAAGTTTAAGGTGATAATCAGCTTTAACATGAGGCGTATTATCAACAAGGTCAATTTCTCTTGGATCAACAATTATTAATTTAGCACCTTCTCTCAGTCTTCTCTTCATCTGAGATGCAAATACTGGATGACCGTCCGTAGGATTTGCTCCAATAACCATAATTACATCTGACTTCATCACTGAATCGAAATTTTGTGTCCCCGCTGACTCACCAATTGTTTGCTTGAGTCCATACCCCGTAGGTGAATGGCAAACTCTTGCACAAGTATCGATATTATTATTACCAAAACTTGCTCTAACAATTTTTTGCATCAAATAAACTTCTTCATTTGTACACCTTGAAGATGAAATAGCACCTACAGAATTGTTACCATATTTCTTTTGTATTCTTTTTATTTCTGAAGCAGCATAGCTGATTGCTTCTTCCCATGACACTTTTTGCCAAGGATCTTTAATGCTTTTCCTTATCATTGGAGTGGTAATTCTATCTTTATGTGTTGTGTATCCCCAAGCAAACCTTCCTTTCACACAAGAATGGCCGTGATTTGCTCCACCATCTTTATTAGGTGTCATTCGAACAACCTTATCACCTTGTAGCTCAGCATTAAAGGAACAACCCACTCCACAATATGCACAAGTTGTTGTTACTTGTTTTTCAGGTGTTCCATGCTCTTCGATGCTTTTTTCAATTAATGTAGCTGTAGGACAGGCCTGAACACATGCACCACATGAAACACATTCTGAATCTATAAAATCTTTATTTCCAGCTGAAACTTTTGACTCAAAACCTCTTCCATCTATCGTTAAGGCAAATGTGCCTTGCGTTTCTTCACAAGCTCTTACACATCTTGAACAAACAATGCATTTTGATGGATCAAAAGTAAAGTATGGATTTGATTCATCTTTTTTAGAATCTAAATGATTTTCGCCCTCATAGCCGTAACGAACGTCTCTTAAGCCAACTGCCCCTGCCATATCCTGTAATTCACAATCACCATTCGTTGAACATGTTAAGCAATCAAGTGGGTGGTCAGAGATATATAATTCCATTACACCTTTTCTCAATTCAGCTAACTTAGGTGATTGAGTAGAAACCACTAAACCTTCAGCAGCTGGTGTGGTGCAGGATGCCGGATATCCTCTTTTACCTTCAATCTCTACCAAACAAAGACGGCATGAGCCAAATGGTTCCAGGCTATCAGTTGCGCATAATTTAGGCACACTAAATCCTGCAACTGAGGCTGCTCTCATCAAAGATGTCCCCTCAGGAACAGTTACATCTACGCCGTCAATATTGAGGGTTACAAGTTTTTCAGAATTTACTGAAGGTGTACCGAAGTCTTTTGTGTCATCCATAATTTTTTGCTTTTGGCATAATTAAGATTAGGATTTTGTCCTAATCATTCGAAATTTTCTTAAGTTACTAATTTTAGCAGTAATTTTATGCTTAAGTTTCTGATTTTTCAAGTCCAAAGTCTTTTGGAAAAAAATTTAAAGCACTAATCACTGGAAATGGAGTCATCCCACCCATAGCACATAATGACCCATGAACCATTGTCTCTCCTAAGTCCTTAAGTACTTCAACATTTTTTTCTTGATCAATACCATCTTTAATTTTATCAATCACTTCCATGCCCCTTGTTGAGCCTATTCTGCAAGGGGTACATTTACCACATGACTCAATTGCACAGAATTCAAATGAATACCTTGCTAATTTTGACATATCAATCGAATCATCAAATGCAACGATACCCCCATGACCGACGACCGCATTAATTTCAGAAAACTTCTCATAATCTAGCGGTGTATCAAATTGATGCTCTGGGAGAAACGCACCAAGAGGGCCTCCAACTTGCACAGCTTTTATATTTTTACCTGTTGCTGATCCACCACCAAAGTCATATAGTAATTCTCTTAATGTAATTCCAAAAGCTTTTTCTATCAAACCAGTTTGTTTAAGATTACCAGCTAGCTGAATAGGAAGTGTTCCTTTTGAACGCCCCATACCAAAATCTGCATAAAATTTTGATCCTTTATCTAAAATGATCGGAATTGTTGCCAGTGAAATAACATTATTCACCACAGTTGGTTTTCCATATAAACCTTCAATCGCAGGTAGTGGGGGTTTGTACCTTACAAGCCCTCTTTTACCCTCTAAACTTTCAAGCAATGAAGTTTCTTCACCACAAATGTATGCGCCAGCTGCTCTGGTAACTTCAAGTTTGAACGAAAATTTACTATTCAAGATATTTTTGCCAAGGAATCCATTTTTTTCTGCAATATCAATTGCTTCATTAAGAATAGCTTGAGCATGAGGATATTCTGACCTTAGATATATATAACCTTGATCAGCACCAACAGCTAACCCGGCAATAATCATGCCTTCTATTAAAACAAAGGGATCATTTTCCATAATCATTCTGTCTGAAAAAGTACCTGAATCTCCTTCATCTGCGTTGCATACAATATATTTTTTTTCAGAGGGGGCATTTAAGACGGTTTGCCATTTGATTCCAGTTGGGAACGCAGCGCCTCCACGGCCTCTCAAACCAGAGTCTGTAACCTCATCCACAATCTCTTGATTTGTTAACTTTAAGGCTTTACGCAAACCTTTGAATCCATCATGAGCCTCATAATCATTTAAGGAAACAGGGTCTGTAATGCCTACTCTAGCGTAGGTTAATCTTTCTTGATTCTTGAGCCATTCAATTTCACTTGTAATTCCAAGGGATAAGGAATGTTCTTTGCCTAGGAAAAACTCTCTATCAAACATCGAAGGAATGTCACTTGGATTGATAGGTCCATATGCCACTCTTCCTTGATCGGTTTCTACTTCTACCATTGTTTCAAGCCAAAAAAGGCCTCGCGAACCATTTCGAATAATTTCTAATTCGATCTTACGGTTAGCTGCCTCAACTTTAATTGCTTTAAATACTTTATCTGCGCCCAATGAAAGTGCACTTGAGTCTCTAGGTATATAAATTTTATAAGTTGTCATTTTTTTTAGCTTCTTGAATTAATTCATCAATCTTATCTTCGGTCACCCTTCCTATAACTTCGTCATCAATCATTACAGCAGGTGAGCAAGCACAGTTACCTAGACAGTAGACGGGTTCCAAGGTTATCGAATTATCTTCTGTGGTTTGGTGATAATCGATACCTAACTTTTCTTTGCAATAAGATTCGATATTTTCACTACCCATTGATTGGCATGATTCAGCTCTACAAATTTGCAAGATGTGCTTGCCAGATGGTTTTGTCCTAAAATGATGATAAAAAGTAACAAATCCATGAATCTCTGCAACTGAGAGACTTAGAGCTTTAGATATAGGTTCATATGACTCTTCTGGGATATATCCTAAATCATCTTGAATTGCATGCATTATAGGTAAAAGTGCGCCGGGTTTATCTTTCAGCACTGTTAGATGCTCTTCAATTTTTAGTAATTTATTATCAGTTAGCATTTTGTCTACATCGTTTCTTTAAAAAACATATATTTATCAACATATTATACTTTAAGTACTTGATTTTTTTTTATCTAAAATAATTAATTTTTGTATAATTTTAATATATATTATGACAATGAAGCTTATAGATCAGTTCAATAGAAAAGTAGACTATATAAGAGTATCCGTGACAGACAGATGTGATTTCAGATGCGTTTATTGTATGTCAGAAAAAATGACCTTTCTACCAAAACCTACAGTACTTTCGCTTGAAGAAATAGAAAGGATAATTCGGGTTTTTTCTGAATTAGGCGTAAAAAAGGTCAGACTAACTGGAGGGGAGCCTCTTGTTCGAAGAGGAATTGATAGCTTATTTATGTCAATTGGAAAAATTAAAGCACTTGATGAAATTACCTTAACAACAAATGGGAGCCAACTTCAAAGTAAAGCACAAATGTTGAAGGACGCAGGTGTTGAGAGAATTAACATAAGTTTAGATAGTCTAGATCCTTCTACATTCAAAAAAATGACTAGAATAGGTGATTTGAATAAAGTTTTGGATGGTATCCATACTGCGATTGATGTTGGATTTAAAAAAATTAAAATAAACACAGTTTTAATGAAACAAATAAATGAAAAAGAGCTTTACGATTTAGTTGATTACGCAATCAAATATTATCTTGATATTTCTTTTATTGAAGAGATGCCATTGGGCAATACTGCTTATGACAGACAATCTACCTCAGTGAGTAATGATGATATTTTATTGCAATTAAAAGAAAAATATTTATTATCAAAAACAGATATATCGACAAGTGGCCCTGCTGAATATTTTCGTATCAAAAATACAAAAACAAAAGTTGGATTGATCTCTCCACACAGCCATAATTTTTGTGAAGATTGCAACCGAGTTCGAATCTCATGCAAAGGTGAACTTTTTTTATGTTTAGGCCATGATACAAAAATTGAATTAATGCCTCTGATTAGAGAAAATCCCAATAATGACCTGCCTCTCAAAGAGGCGATACTAAACAGCATGGCAATTAAACCAAAATCTCATAATTTTAATTTGGCAGACGAAAAACCTTCTGTCGTCAGATTTATGTCTCATACGGGTGGGTAATTGAAGAGCGAAGTAGAGGGTATTATATTGGCTGGTGGTCAATCCTCAAGAATGGGGACAAATAAATCACTGGTTTTGTTGGATAAAAAACCTTTGATCGAACATATTTTTAATAGAATGAAAAAACAGGTAAACAAGCTCAGTATTAATTCAAACGAATTTTTGAGCATTTTTCCAAAATCTATACAGTTCGAAGATGAGTTACCTGGGCAATTGGGTCCTTTATCAGGGATATTTTCAGGTTTGGTTAAAGCAAAATCCGATTGGGTGCAATTTTGTCCGAATGATACTCCTTTTTTTCCAACAAATTTAGTTGAGCGATTAAGCGCACACATAGATGAAGAAAATCCAAAAATAATTCTACCAACATCAAACAATAAACTAGAACCCGTTTTTTTACTTTGCCCTAAACATTTGGCAAGTAACTTAAAAGATTTTCTATCTTCTGGAGAGAGGAAGCTTGAAGAATGGATCAAGTCTAATAATTTTCAAACAGTCGATTTTAAAGAAAAAGATGTTTTTTTTAATATCAACAGTATCTCTGATTTAGAAAAAATATAAGCCTTAAAGATGAATAAAAAACCATATATTTTAGGGATTTGTGCAGCAAATAGTGGATCTGGTAAGACACTTTTTATTGAAAGACTAATACCTGAATTAAAAAAAAGGGGTTACTCAGTTTCGGCCATTAAACACGCTCATCATAATTTTGATATTGATAAGCCAGGAAAAGATAGTTTTAAAATCAGAGAGTCTGGAGCAAAGCAGACATTAATTTTTAATGCTAGCCGGTCCGCATTAATTACTGAAAACGAAAAAAAAGATTTTGACTTAGATAAGGCACTTGAGCAAATTAATCAACCTACAGATATAATTTTAGTAGAGGGATTAAAAACAATGCCCATTCCTAAAATTGAGATTTATCGTAAAAAAATATCTAATGAGTCACTTTATATTAGAGACAAGAATATAATTGGTGTTATATCAGATGTAGGTATTAAATGTGACATTCCATGTTTTGATTTTATTAAAATGGATAAAATTACTGAATTTATAATTACACTTATAGAAAATGAAAAAAACAATATCACTTGAAAACTTAGTTAATGACCCGGGTTGCTTATCAGAATACGATCCTAATGCGATGAAAATTGAGGTCGCGAGGAAATATATACATAATTTTTTAAAGGCAAATACAAAAACTGAATATGTTAATACTGAGGATGCCCTTAATCGAATTTTAGGTGAAACAATAATTTCAAAAATTAATGTACCCAATTATAATAATTCCGCAATGGATGGTTTTGCTTTTAATTTAGATTCCTTAAAAGAAAAAAATACACTTGAAATCGCTACAACAATTCTAGCTGGAAACCTCTCTAAACATAAAATTAAACCTGGCTTTGCTGCTCAGGTAATGACAGGTTCAAAAATTCCAAATGGCACTGATACTGTTTTACCATTTGAGTTAGTCAAACAAGAAAATGATTCTATTGTCGTTAGTAAACTTCCAACAAAAGGCGCTAATATTAGAAAGTTAGGAGAAGACATAAAAAAAAATGGGGATGTGCTTAAAAAAGGCGTTTTTTTGAGGCCTGCAGAAGTAGGATTAATTGCATCGATTGGGATAAGCAAAATAAAAGTTTTTAAAAAAATAAAAGTCTCTTTTTTTTCAACAGGTGATGAGGTTGTTAAAGCAGGTCACCCTATCAAATCTGGACAAGTTTATGATAGTAATCATTTTACAATCCAATCCATGTTAAAAAGGATAAATGTTGAATGTGTTGATCTAGGCATTATTCCTGATGATAAAAAATTAATTGAAAAAACATTTAAGAATGCTGCAAAAGTATCTGATGCAATCATTACAACAGGAGGTGTTTCAGTTGGAAAAGCTGATTTCATGAAAGATGTCTTAAAAAAATTAGGTAAGGTTTTATTTTGGAAGTTATCAATTAAACCCGGAAGGCCAATGGCTTACGGTGCTTTTAAGGCAACTCCCTATTTTGGATTACCTGGTAATCCAGTGGCTGCAATGATTACATTTTATCAATTAGTACAACCGGCGCTTAAATACCTTATGGGTCAAGATAACTATAAACTTCCTATGTTGTTAAAAGCGAAGTGCGTTGCACCTATATCAAAACGGCCTGGACGAATGGAGTTTCAAAGAGGTTTTTTCACAAGCAAAAATGGGGAATTATCTGTGAAACCAACTCCTCATCAAGGCTCTGCGATTCTCAGCTCAATGAGTAAAGCAAATTGTTTGATTGTGTTAGATATAGACCAAAAATCAATTAAAGTTGATGATTATGTCAATATCCAGTTAATGGAAGGCTTGGTATAATTAGTTAATCTCTAGGCTATAATTAACAACTATGCTTTAGTCTTTTTTTTAAACTTCAAAAAAAACAAAAGGTCTGATCAAATATGAGTAAATTAGAAATAAACCATGTTGTACCAAATTTTAGCTTACCAGG
The DNA here is from genome assembly GCA_028355955.1 of Methylophilaceae bacterium. GTDB lineage: Bacteria > Pseudomonadota > Gammaproteobacteria > Burkholderiales > Methylophilaceae > BACL14. The sequence goes on from JAOMTQ010000002.1 coordinate 47,267, forward strand.
GACAAGTGAGACAGACTTCTCCTTAAATAACTTTCTCGGAAAATTGGTTGTTTTATATTTTTATCCAAGAGACGCAACGCCAGGTTGTACAAATGAAGGAATCGATTTTACAAACCTTTATCAAGATTTTAAAATCAAAAATGTAGAAATATTTGGTATATCCAGAGATACCATCAAATCACATGAAAAATTTAAAGAAAAATACAATTTTCCTTTTGAGTTATTAAGTGACTCTGAAGAAATTGCATGCGAACTATTCGATGTCATTAAAATGAAAAATATGTATGGTAAACAAGTTCAAGGGATAGAGAGAAGTACCTTCCTAATTGATACACAAGGTAAGCTCCTTAATGAATGGAGGGGCTTAAAAGTACCTGGCCATGCTGAAGAAGTATTAAATTCAATTTCATAAATAAATTACTTTATGGTTAAAAAAAATAATAAGAAAGTTTTTGTCCTTGATACAAATGTTCTGCTTCATGATCCTTCAAGTTTATTTAGATTTGAAGAGCATGATATTTATCTGCCTATGGTTACAATTGAAGAATTAGATAATAATAAAAAAGGTAGTTCAGAAGTTGCCAGAAATGCGAGGCAAACCCATAGATACTTAGAAGAAATCATCGGCCCTGCTTCAGATTTAAAGAATGGCTGTGCACTAAAATCTGAAACAAATCCTCACATAGATGGAAAACTTTTTTTACAGACAGAAACTATTAGTTACGACCTTCCTATTTTAGCTGGGGTTAAAGCAGACAATCAAATACTAAGTGTTGTTGTTAACCTCAAAAATAAACTTAAAAAAACTGATGTCATTTTGGTATCAAAAGATTTTAATATAAGAATTAAAGCGCGTGCTTTAGATATTTCTGCTCAAGATTATTTTAATGACAAGGTCATGGCTGATGCAGAGTTACTTCATACGGGAATATATGAACTACCAGAAAATTTTTGGGAAAAACATAGCAAAGATATGGAGTCCTGGCAAGAAGAAGGAAAAATGTTTTATAAGATAACAGGTCCATTATGTAAGAGTTTTTTTATTAATGCGTTTGTTTTCTATGATTTTGATAAACCTTTTTATGCCATAGTTAAAACAATTAATGGGAATTCTGCTACCCTTCAGATTGTTCAAGATTACACTTTACCTAAATTTAATATCTGGGGCATCAAAGCAAAAAATAAAGAACAAAATTTTGCTCTAAATCTTTTAATGGATCCAACTATTGATTTTATATCCCTATTAGGTCAGGCGGGGACAGGGAAGACTTTATTAGCTCTAGCTGCAGGGCTTGTTCAAACATTAGATAAAAAAATATACTCAGAAATCATTATGACAAGAGCTACAGTTTCTGTTGGTGATGATATTGGCTTTCTGCCTGGGACTGAGGAAGAAAAAATGACTCCTTGGATGGGAGCCTTAGAAGATAACTTAGATGTATTAAACGAATCTGACGACAGCTCAGGTGATTGGGGAAGAGCGGCTACACAAGATTTAATTAAATCTAGAATCAAAGTAAAATCATTAAACTTTATGAGAGGTAGGACATTTTTAAATAAATATTTGATTATTGACGAGGCTCAGAATCTAACTCCCAAACAAATGAAAACGTTGGTTACACGAGCTGGTCCGGGGACTAAAATAGTTTGTTGTGGAAACATCGCACAAATAGATACACCTTATCTGACTGAAGGAAGCTCTGGGTTAACCTATGTTGTTGATCGCTTTAAAGGTTGGGAACATAACGGTCATGTAACTTTAATGAGAGGAGAAAGATCGAGGTTAGCAGATTATGCAGCAGACACACTCTAATAAAGATTTTAAGAAAGGATTTTATCCTTATCTTTCCGCCCAATTTCTATCAGCTTTGGCAGATAATGCATTGCTTTTTGCAGCAATTGCCTTATTAGCTGAAATGAACGCACCCACATGGCATCAACCGCTTTTACTTCAATTTTTTGTTTTAGCTTATATAGTACTTGCGCCTTTTGTTGGAGCTTTTGCAGATTCTAGACCCAAAGGTCAGGTCATGTTTATGTCAAATGGAATAAAGCTTTTTGGTTGTTTAGCGATGTTTTTTGGTATGGAGCCTTTGTATGCTTATGGCATTGTCGGAGTTGGTGCTGCAACCTACTCTCCTGCTAAATATGGCATATTGACAGAGTTGCTACCTAAAGAGTACTTGGTTGCTGCTAATGGATGGGTTGAGGGTTTAACTGTTGCCGCAATTATTTTGGGAGCAATTGTCGGAGGATTGTTAGCAAAGTTTGACGTACAAATGGCCATCTTAATCATTGCCGTTTTATATCTTTTAGCGGCAATTTTCAATCGATATATTCCCACTCTTCCGATTAACCATAAAATAAATTCAAAAAATCCTTGGTTTTTATTTAAAGATTTTTATTTTTCTTTTACTAAGCTTGCCCAAGATCGCTTAGGGCAACTCTCACTTGCAGTAACAACACTCTTTTGGGGTGCTGGCGCAACCTTAAGATTAGTCATTATTGCATGGGCAGCCTATGCTCTCAACTTCCAGATTGATAAAGCGACACAACTTTCGGCTGTTGTTGCATTTGGTGTTGCAATCGGTTCTGTTATTGCTGCTCGTTATATATCAATGAAAAATTCAGTTAAAGTTTTACCTCTTGGAGTGCTGATGGGCGCGTTTGTTTGCTCCATGGTATTTGTTTCAAGCTGGGAGTATGCAGCCCTTTTACTTCTATTTATTGGTATTTTTAGTGGCATGCTCATCGTTCCACTTAATGCGCTTCTCCAACACAGAGGTCATATTTTAATTGGGTCTGGTCACTCAATTGCAGCTCAAAATTTTAGTGAAAATCTAGGTATCTTAATTCTTAGCGGTACTTATACTCTCATGGTTAAATATGGACTTCCTATAAATGGGATTGTCTTTATATTTGGCTTATTTGTTTTAATGACTATGGTGATTGCAAGCATTTATTACTCACAAGATAATAAATAATTTTTTAATGCAACTTCACTCTAGTTTCTGTTCTTTGGCTAAATAATTTTCCTAAAAATCTAAATAATGTACTAGCAAACCCATGAAGTGCAACTAGATGCATTTGATAAAGTGAGAGATACATCAGTTTTGCTATCAATCCTTCAATAAACATACTTCCACCCAAAATTGAACCCATTAAATTTCCAACTGTAGAATATCTTCCAAGATTCACAAGTGATCCGTAATCTTTGTAGACATAATTAGGTAGTTTATCTTTACCACTGACGACTTTCTTGATTGTTTTATATAATAGTGATGCCTGTTGATGAGCGGCTTGTGCTCTCGGTGGAACATTTTCAGTTGCTCCTGGTGAAATTGGGCAAGCAGCACAATCACCAAATGCGAAAATATTTTCATCTAATGTAGTTCGTAATGTAGATTTTACTTTTAGCTGATTAATGTTATTCGTTTCAAGTCCCGCAATGTTCACTAAGAAATCGGGTGCTTTTATTCCAGCCGCCCATACAACAAGTTGGGATAAAATTTTCCGGTCTTTGTGTGTTTTAATTCCGTCAGCTGTTACCTCAGTTACTCGCTCTCCTAAAAATAAATTAACTTTTAATTTTTTTAATTCATCAGCAACAGCTTGGCTTATTCTTAGTGGAAGTGCAGGTAAAAGCCTAGAACTGGCCTCAATTAAGTTAATATTAATATCCTTATCTGGATCAATATTCTCTAATCCATAAGCAGTCATTTCTCTTGTGGCTTTATGTAACTCTGCAGCAAGCTCTACACCTGTAGCGCCTGCTCCTACTATAACTACTTCAAGTTGACCAGGTTGAATTTCTGAATTTTGTGTTTGTGCTTTAACAATGGCATTGTGCAAACGATTATGAAAGAGCTCTGCTTGGTTCTGGTTATCAAGTGCAATTGAAAATTCAGCTGCTCCGCTAACAGAAAAATCATTGACGGTGCTTCCGATTGACATTACTAAAGTGTCATACTTGAAAGTTCTTCTGGATATGATTTCATTACCTTGATTGTCAAAATAGGGTTCAAGTGATACTTCTTTTTTCTCACGATCTAAATTATCCATTCTACCTAAGCGAAATTTAAATCCATGCCAAAACCCTTGAGCTAAATAATCTAATTCATCTTTATGGGGATTAATACTCCCTGCTGCAATTTCATGTAAAAGTGGCTTCCATATATGAGTTTTTTTTGCATCAATAAGTGTAATTTCCGCTTTTTTCTTTTTGCCAAGTGAATTACCTAGTTTAGTAGCGAGCTCCAGACCTCCAGCTCCACCACCAACAATTAAAATTTTATGCAATTGATTATTTTCCATATTTAGATTCTTTCAAATTATTCTTTGGGATTTCATTATTGACTTTATTCGGACAAAAAAAACGACTAAAACATTATATCTTAGTCGTTTAGATTTTTTATTTCAGAGTTGTAACTGTTATTTAACTTCCTCGTTACCAGTTAAACCTTTACCATTTGTTCTAACCCAAGCAATTGTTTTTAATAACTCATCAACCGTCATACCATCATCAGGAGCCATAACACCAAATCCTTTACCGCCCATACCACCGTTTGTTCCATACCATATTGTTTCAAACATACCTACGTTGGTAGCATCTTTTGGGTACTTGAAAGTCGGTCCTACTAAACCCGGTCCAACTTGTCCCTTTGCTGTTGGTCCATGACATTGAGTACATGACCAGTAACCAAATCTTTTCTTACCTCTTTTTTCAGCTTTAGCATCACCAACATAGATATTTTTACCTGTCTTAAGGAACTCTATTTCAGCGGCTGTCTTTACATTATCTTTCTTCTTTGTATCACCGAATGCTTTTGGATTTGTAATCTCAAATTTTGTACCATCTGTTGTTTTCGTAAATACAACATCCGCTTGCACAAAACCTGCAAAACCTATTGCTGCTCCAACTAGTGCAGAAGCGACTATTTTGTTAATTGACATTTACTGCTCCTATCTTTAATTAAATTAACTCCCATACCCCTAATTTTACCAGTTCTTATTTATTATGTGTCATATTTTGATTAAAATTACTTATTTTTTATGCCTTTTATAACCATCTAATCTATCAACAAAGATTGGTTCTGTATGTGGAATTCCATACTCATCCATGATCGCATAAATTTTATCTAGATTTCTAAATATTGCGCCTTCAACCATCTCTCTTCTTTCAACTTCTCTTTTCCTAACACCTGCCGAAATATTCCAATAAGTTTTTCCTTGAAGTTTTTTATTCCCAGTAGAGTATTCTGGAATCTCAACGACAACTAAATCCACATCTGATTGCTTTGCGTAATAGCCACCTAATGGTCCCCACATTATCGCAACATCAATTTTTCCACTAATCACATCTTCTACTGGTTCACCAGGTGATCTTGTTAAATCTCGTTGGATTCTATATGGCCTCGCATTTGCCATCAGACCATTGGCGTTAAGTGCCTGTGTGACAGGGCTTTTATCTACTAAACCAATGACCCCTTTTTTTAAGTCAGGTGAGTCCCAGCTGCTTATGTCATATCCACTATCTTCACGGTAAATCCAAACATGCCCAGCTCGATAGTAGGGTTTTGTTGTGTCTAGGGCATCATAAGTCGTATTCGTTCCAATAATCACATCACATCGCTTCGCATTTAATGTATTTCTCAAAAACCCGAACCGATCATGCCAAAATTGATAACTTAACTCCTTACCTAAGTCTGCTGCTAAGACTTCAGCAATTTTATTTTCAAAACCTTCACCCTTATCATTTGAATAAGGCAGATTATCTTGGTCAGCACAAACTTTAAATTCATCATCCTTTGGAACTCTTGTTGGTTCACCAGGTTTTCCCATATCTGGGTTCACAGCAATTGTATCTGCCGCATGAACTGAGAAGCTTATTAATAATATAATTAGACTTCGTGATAAATTTTTAAACATTTTAAATAATCCCTTTAATTAATTTTTTGCAATTATACCTTCAAAGAATGCTTTATTCCCTAATGATAATCTCTATTTTTTTACACACTTAAAAATTATTCATATAAAAAAAAACACCCTACCGAAGTAGGGTGTTTTTATGACTAACTAACTAGTACTAAGTTCTATAAAAAATTATAGAGCAAATACTGTTAATGCACCGCCGCCAGGAGCCGCGTTGTATTTTGTTAGTTCTTTATAACCACCAGCAGCACCAAGTGCGTCTGTGTCATTTGTAAGACCAAGGTTCATAGCCACGCCAGCCCAACCACCGATGCCTGATAGGACACCAACGTGTTGTTTACCTTTGTGTGAGTATGTGAATGCATTACCAATCACACCTGAACCAACTTGGAATTTCCAAAGTTCTTTACCGCTTTTCGCGTCAAGAGCTTTAAACCAACGATCTAAAGTACCGTAGAAAACTAAGTCTGAAGCAGTAGTTAAAGCACCACCCCAAGCAGAGAATTTCTCTTTGTTGTACCATACTTTTTTGTTAGTCATTGGATCATAAGCAGCAAAACCGCCCATTACGCCATCAGGACCAGCAAACATAGTAAGTGTCGCACCAACCCAAGGCTGACCTGCAACATACTTAGACTCAACTGGTTCGTATGTCATACATACGTGGTTAAGTGGTGAGTATATTAAGCCAGTTTTAGGTGAGTATGCAGCAGGCTGTTGGTCTTTAGTACCAAGAGCAGCTGGACATGTACCTTTAGTGTTGTAATCTTGGTGTGTTGAATGTGCAGCTTCTTTTTGTGGCACACCAGATTTAAGATCGATACCAGTTGACCAGTTAACGAATGGATGCACTTTTTCAGCTGAAACTAAAGTACCGTTACTAGCTACCCAAGTGTATGCAAAACCGTTTCTGTCATGGTGCCATGCGTAAGTTTTTCCACCTTTGTCAAAAAGGATAACTTCGTTAATACCGTCATAATCCCATTCGTCATGTGGAGTCATTTGCATGCCCCAACGTGCCATACCTGTATCTAAATCACGAGCAAAAACAGTCATAGACCATTTGTTGTCACCTGGACGTACGTCTGGGTTCCAAACTGATGGGTTACCTGTACCGTAGTACACTAGGTTTGTTTTTGCATCATACGGCCACCAGCCCCATACAGAGCCACCACCATGTTGCCAACCATCTTTAACTGCTTGTGGTTTTAGCCATGTTTTAAGACCTAGGTCTGCAACACCGCCTTGTAATTGATCGTTAGGAATTCTTTTGAAAGAACCACCTTCAACATTACCACCGTTTACATCTTCGTAAACTGATAGAGCTGAATATAGTGGGTTTTCTTTGTTGAAGTCCGCACCGATTAATACTTCTGAATCAGGTCCAGTAGACATAGCTTTCCATGCTAGTGAACCGTCTTCGATGTTATATGCTGCAATAAAGCAACGAACACCAAATTCAGCACCAGAACAACCAGTCAATACTTTATCGTTGATCACGTGAGGAGCGTTAGTATTAGTAGCGCCAACTTTAGGATCTGTGTTTAAAGTAGACCAAACTTTAGCACCTGTTTTTGCGTTTAAAGCAACTAGGTTACCGTCGTTTTGTTGTAGGAAGATTTTACCGTTACCAAAACCAAGACCACGGTTAACGTTATCGCAACATAGAACTGCTTGAACGCTAGGATCTTGTTTAGGGAAGTAAGACCATACAACTTTTTGGTTGTTGTTTAAGTCTAAAGCATATACGTTATTTGGAAATGCTGTATGTACATATAGCATGTTACCAATAACTAGAGGAGAACCTTCATGACCACGGTTTACACCAGTAGAAAGTGTCCAAGCTGCTTTAAGGTTTTTTACATTACCTTTGTTGATTTGTGTCAGCTTTGAGTAAGCCTGGTTGTCATGTTGACCACGAGGATGAGCCCAGTTAGCTGAGTTTTTCATAGCTTTTTCTTGGTCAGCAGCAGCTGAAGCAACAATAGGCATAGCCATTGCAGCAGCAGTTACAAAGCCAAGAGCTAATTTGATTTTATTTAATTTCATTATAAATCTCCATAGTTTTAACTAAGGGTTTAAAAAAGAAGCAAGTACTTCCCCTACCTTATTTCGTAGTTTAAAAACTGTTTAATAAAATAAGAAATTTACTTACTTTTAGTACTGATGTTTCTAGTACTTGAAATGGATTTTATACCCCTAAATTTCTATTTGCAACAATTTTGTTACAATTTCTTTACATTTAATGATTTGTTTTACTTATCAAAAAAACAGCCTTTTTGGCTCTAAAAGTTTGTTAAACTTATCGAGTAATTTTAATAGCTATTAATTATTAAATAGGCTAACTAACAAAATAATAAGAAATTAATATACTAAATGTAAATTTCAAAGAGTGAATAAAAAATCATGTCGAGTTTAAACAGCAGAGAACTTTACCCAGAAATAAATCCATATAAAGAGTCCTTTATAAAAGGAGATGATACACATGAGATTTTTGTAGAAGAATCAGGAAATCCTGAGGGGCAGCCTATTCTTTTCTTACACGGGGGGCCGGGTGGTGGTACTGGAGCTAAACAAAGAAGATTTTTTGATCCAAGCTATTATCGAATTATATTATTCGATCAGAGAGGTTGCGGAAAAAGCAAACCCTTAGGTGGGACATTAAAAAATACAACTGATAATCTTGTTAATGATATTGAATTAATAAGAAAAGAATTAAATATCAACAAATGGATAATTTTTGGTGGCTCTTGGGGAAGTACGCTCGCGCTAGCATATGCAATTAAACACCCAAAATTTGTTCAAGGATTAGTTTTAAGAGGTATTTTCTTAAGCAGGAAACATGAACTCGAGTGGTTCCTAAAAGATGTTGATATATTTTTTCCTGAACTTCATCATAATCTTTTAAATCATATTCCAAATACGAGCAAAAATAATCTTTTAGAAAAATATACTGAACTAGTGTTTTCAAATAATAAAGATCAAGCCTATCAGGCAGCAATTGCTTGGAATAAATTTGAGGGTAGTATATTAAAATTATTACCCCCCTCAACTAGTATTGAAGCCAATGAAGTAGACAATGAATTTGAACTTGCTCGAGCTAAAGTCCAGCTCCATTACATAAATAACAATTGTTTTGTTGATGGTGAGGATATATTAGAGAAATCAAAAATACTAAAGGATAAGCCTATCACCATAATTCAAGGACGTTACGACATGGTGTGCCCCCCAAAGACAGCTTATGAGCTCCATCAAGCAATACCTCATAGTAAACTTATTATCGTTCCGGATGCAGGGCACTCTGCATCAGAAGCTGGTACATTAAGTGCACTTTTAGATACAACCGATGAATTTAAAAAAATTAATTCTTAATTTTTAAGCTGAAAATTTTATAAAAAGATGCTGCAAAAAATTTTAGTTTTGTTAAGGGATAAAAGGGGGGCGAAGTACTTTACCCTTAAAGAGGTCCTTGATGGTTGCAAGAGGCATAACTTTATAGCACTAAATGCTTCAATCGCTTTCTTTACCTTGTTAGCCATAGTACCTTTGATTTTGCTAATATTATTTACACTAAGTCAGTGGCTTGCGAGTTCAAATTTTGCTTTATCTCAAATTAAAATTGTCACATCAAGGCTTTTGCCTCAGATTAGCGATCAACTTCTCACTGAAGTAGTCAATATTGCAACCCAACAATTATCTTGGGGTTTAGTTTTGTTCGGTAGTTTATTTCTTGCAACCACACCTCTCACCCAAGCACTGCGATTAAGCTTTATACAAATACTAGGCTTAGATAAAAAAAATACATATTTTAAAAATAAGCTTAAAGATATTTTTGCTGTAGTTGCCATAATGTTTTTTTTCTTTGCCGATATTTTTATAGATTTATACCTTCAAAAAACAACGCTCATAGCAAACGAATATCTTCCAATATTTCAATATAGCATCGTTACGTTTTTATTATCGCTTATATTGATGACATTAATTATGAGTGTATTTTTTAAATTTTTTATGCCAACTAAAATTAAGAAAATGCATTTAATAGTCGGGGGGTTGATTACCAGCTTACTCTGGTTTGCACTAAATGATGTCTTTGGATTTTTTATCGGCTTGAGTCAGCCAATAGGACAATTCTACGGCAGTTTGAGGAGTATATTTATATCTTTAATATGGCTCTATCTCAATACGGGGGCAATACTTATTGGTGCTGAATTTATTGCTGCACTGCACAAACAAGATTTATTAGTATTAAAACAATTATTTCTCATTAAGAACATTCACAGACATCCTATAATTAATAGATTAATGTTGTTGTACGGAAAAAAATATAAAAAAAATAAAGTTATTTATGATGAGGGATCTCAGGACAACGATTTATATTTTGTCATTGAAGGAGAAGTCGCAATAAAAAGAAATGAAAAACTCATCTTTACCGTCAATCCTGGTGAATACTTTGGTGAACACGCTTTATTACAGAAAACTACACGCTCTATGTCAGCTAGTGTCTGTTCTGATTGGGCAAGACTAATCAGGATAAAGGATAACAAGGTCAGAGCTATATTAGCTGAAGATCCAAAGATTGCTGAAATATTTATGTTCAATATGGCAGAAAAATTACAGAAGTTCCTATGAGGGTTTTAAATCAAATGCAATACAAATTCTTTCCTCATCAGACTCAAAAGGAATTGTTCGGTGAAACACAGATGATGGAAAGAAGATAACATCACCTTCTTTAGGTTTAATAACTTTTTTAGGAAAATCATCATTAATAACTGGATAGTCATCGCCATGAGTACTAAGTTCAATTGCACCTTCATCTTGAGTTTTGGTATTTTTAGGAATAGATAAATAAATTGCCCCGCTAATCCATCCATCCTCATGTATATGAGACGTTAAATGACCCCCCGATTGCATTTTCACAAACCATGAACTGCTAAATTCAATTTGCTTAGGAAATAATTTTATAAACTCACAGTCCTCATTTTTATAAAGATTATAATATTTTTTAATTGCATCTTTTAGACCTAATTCTAAAGCTTTAAAAGAGCTCTCATTCCTTTTAAATAAGTTTCCAGCAGATTGCGTTCCATAATATAATCGGCTTTGTTTGCGATCATTAATATCTGCATTATTAATATCTTCCAATAATTGAAACCTGAGCGCTTCATTATCTTCTAATAAACAAGGTATGGATTGGTGTGATACAAAATTTAAAGGTTGAGGACAAAACTTATATGTGTTTTCTTCATTAAAGTTTTTCGCATAGTGTCCAGAGAGTGTCGCCAAAAAAGGAGAATTATGTTTTGAATGCACGACATTAGCAAACTCTTCATTGAACAAATCAAATTGCTTTGATTTATAAAGACAATAAAGAATTCTCTCTTGCCAATCCTCGAACCCAGAAACTTTAAAGTAATTGATAGCCTCTTTAAGAGAATTATTATCATATAAGAAAACCGCTAACTGATAATTAGCTCTTGGATTTTGAGAATCAACTTCAACAGCCATTCTTAAAAATCGATTAGCCTCCGAAATATTTCCATCATGCCATAGCGCATCTCCAAGATCAGAATAGAACTCTGCCTCCCCTGAACCAAGCTCAATCGCTTTTCGGTAATGATTTATTGATATAGATAAATTGCCTTGATTTCTCAAAACATTTGCTAGATTATAATGACCCCTACCATCCTCTCTTATACTTAAGGACTTTTTAAAAAATTCTGCTGCCTCATCAAGGTGTCCTTGGAGCTGCTTTATCGTTCCCATGTTTGTAATCGCTTCAAAAAACCCAGGTTGTATTTGAATTGCTTTTTGATAGCATTGGATCGCCTCATCAAACCTTCCCATACTTTGCAAAGCGATACCTAAATTGAAATATGCTTCTGGAAAATTATTATTTAGTTGGATTGATTTTTCATAAAACTGAATAGCTTCTTCAACTTTATTTTCAGAAAAAAGAATTGCACCTAAATTAAAATTCATTTCGGGAATATTTGGATTAATATTTAAAGCATTCTTATATGCCTCTGCTGCATTTTTAAGCGAGCCTTTTCTTTCATAACTAACACCCAATAAATTAAATAAAATAATTTCTTCTGGGTGCTCCTTAACTAAAGAAGATGCCTTACTGATTACATCATCGTCTAAGCCCCTTTGATGCAAAGCCATTAAATCTTGTATCTCTGTTTGCGAAATTTTTTTCATATCTAATAAAATTTTTTGGAGCACATGATAATTTTCATACCCTTCAATATTATAAAACAGCTCTTATCAAATCTTTATACAAATATTAAATCTTAAAATAGTAAATCTTAATAAATTTAATATCAGTAATGTTATGTCAATGTTAAAATATGTTTCTTAATAAATTATAGCTAGGAAATAGAATGGTCCCATACACAACAATCGAATTAATTGGTGCTACTTTATTTCTTATCGCAATTATTCACACCTTTTCAACTAAATACTTTGAACATCTAGCGCATATACACAAACGATTTTCAGGAATCCTTCACTTACTAGGTGAGATTGAGGTTGTTTTTGGCTTTTGGGCTATGGTGCTTGTATTGTTTATTTTTGGTATCGAAGGTGGCGATATAGCTGTCAATTATGTGGATACTCGAAATTTTACTGAGCCGATGTTTGTTTTTGTGATCATGGTAATTGCTGGAACTCGACCTATTCTTGAGTTATCAAAAAAAATTGTTTTACTATTTTCAAACTTCATTCCTTTAAATAAAGAATTAGTCATATATTTTCTACTTCTAAGCTTTGTTCCTTTATTAGGTTCGTTCATTACAGAACCTGCAGCAATGACTTTGGCTGCACTTTTACTTAGCCAAAATTACTTTAGGAGCAAGGTAAGTAGCCGCTTTAAATATGCCACCTTAGGTGTGTTATTCGTCAATATTTCAATAGGCGGTACTTTAACCCCCTACGCAGCCCCTCCAATTTTAATGGTCAGTAATACTTGGAATTGGGATATTTGGTACATGTTGGCAAATTTTGGCTGGAGAGCAGGTATTGGTGTTCTAGCAAATGCACTTATTATTACTTTTTTATTTAAAGAGGACCTAGCGAAAATAGTATTTAAAGATGACACCAAATCAAATGTACCCCCCTTAGTTATCCTGATTCACTTATTCTTTTTAGTTAATGTTGTTTATTTTGCGCACCATCCATCAATATTTATGGGCATCTTCTTGTTTTTTATTGGGTTTACCTCAGCCTACAAACATTATCAAAACCCACTTATCATTAAAGAAGCATTACTTGTAGCATTTTTTCTGGCAGGTTTAGTTGTTTTAGGAGGAATCCAAGGGTGGTGGATAACGCCTGTTCTCTTATCTATGGATTCTAGCGCTGTTTATTATGGTGCAACTGCTCTTACTGCACTTACAGATAATGCAGCCCTCACCTATTTAGGATCTCTTGTAGATGGGCTCTCAGATGAATTCAAGCTTGCCTTGGTAAGCGGTGCTGTAACTGGTGGTGGGTTGACTGTGATAGCGAATGCTCCAAATCCTGCTGGGATCTCTATTTTAAGAAAACATTTTTCTGAAAAAAATATTAGCCCCCTTGGTTTATTGGTAGCTGCTATTCCACCAACACTTGTTGCAATCATTGCCTTTAGGTTTTTATAGTTAGATGGAAACATATATCTACCACAATAAAAAACTAATCAATAAAAGAAAAAAGCTGCGTCTCACCATGAGTGATGTCGCCAAAACATTAACTTTAAGTACAACCCAAATCAAATCATTAGAAAATAATTTAGATATCGGTTTTGCGTCACCTAAATATAAATTAATTCTTTTAAAACGCTATGCACAGCTGTTGGATATCAAGCTCGAAGACCTTATCAAAAATAAAGATATATCAAATCTAGAAAAAGAAAATAAATCCCCAGCTCAAAAGACTAATTCAATTCTTCACAATAAAGTAAATTATTCTGTTTTAGTCATTATTCTTTTTGGATTTATCATTTATTTATTTAATACAGATTTATCTAAATCAAAGAATCAAATACCAGACTTAAATGAAGTCACTCCTAAAACTATTTCTATTGAAGCTCTCGAAGAAGAACATGTTGAAGGAGCAGATGATTTGTCTAAAAGTTTAGGTAGCCCAGAACAAATTTCTGATAACAACGGTGAATATAATCAATTAGATTCACAGCTTAATGAAGAGCCTCTTACCATTGCAGATGATGTAGTCGCTTCAACTGAACTAGATAGCCCCTCTGAAGTTATAGCTTTCAATTCTAGCGAGAATTTTGTATGCAAGGTCGGCACCGCACAATTGAAATCTTTTTCAACGCAAAACCCTGAAAAATCCTCATATTATTTTTATATCATTTCTCATGACTCTCAAAAAATATGTGTAGTGGATTCCTTAGGTGCTCTTAAAGAGTATGATTTTAAAAAAGGGGCCAAGCTTAGTCATCATGGTTCGCCGCCTTTTAAAATCCAGCTTAACCCGAATGTTAGTGAGGTTTATTTTGAAGGATGGAAAGTCAATCTTCAAGATAATGATTATTTCATACAACTCAACCCTGCACTAACTCCCTAGTTTTAATTTATTGAGCAATCAATAATTCATCCCAAGAAGTCGTAAACGAACGACTTTTATTTAATTGTCTCATCTGCCATTCTGGATTCAATGGCTCTGTTCCTAGGCGAACACTTTTCTTATTAAACTTATTATTAATTTTATCAACTACTTCCATAGAGCTATTATCAAGGGTCGGCCAAAGATCTTTTTGTTGTATTGATTTGCTAATAAGGCCTGATAACAAAACTCCGCACTTTGTATATTTAATATTTGGTTTAAATATAGCCCTAAGTCCTTCTAGAGCTCTAGGCAACATTAAATTATGATGATTTGTTGGAAAGTCTAAGGGAATCCTAATCGCCCTTGCATAGTAATTATCCTTGCATCTATGGGGGCTACTTCTAATAAATAACGTAATACTGGTAGCAAGCATTTCTTGCTGCCTTGCTTTATATGTAGCCCTAGACAAGAAAGTGGTAATTGCCTCTGAAAGCATTTCTATAGTATTTACTGGTCTACCAAAACTTCTTGACGATAAAATTTCATTTTTTTTGGGGGCTTCTGTGATAATTGGAAAGCAAATAGATTGATTCAATTCCACCACAATTCGTTCTATATTCACATTAAAGTAAAAGTTAATCTTGGCTGGGTTAGTCAATTTTAAATCCAGTACGGAATTGATACCCATCTTTTTTAATTTAGCAGATGTCTTAGCTCCCACTCCCCATACCTTGCTTACATCGATATTAGCCATTATTTTATTTATCTCATTTTCTTTCATCTTGCTAAAGTCACAAACACCATGCCAATTACCTTGAGTCTTTGCACAGTGATTAGCAAATTTAGCTAATGTTTTTGTAGGGGCTATTCCGACACATACAGGCATACCCAGCCACCGCGATAATCTTTTCCTTATCAGCCTACCAACTGCATTCAGATTATTCTGACCACTTAAGTCTAAGAAGCATTCATCAATAGAATAGATTTCTTGAAGATCAGCAAAACTTGAAAGTATTTGCATAGTACGAAAGCTCATATCAGCATAGAGCGGATAATTTGATGAAAGGATATTTACTTTATTCTCATTTAAGAGTTTTTTAATTTTAAATAAAGGTATACCCATCTTAATACCTAATTTTTTAGCTTCGTTACTTCGAGAAATAATACACCCATCATTATTACTTAAGACAACAACAGGCTGATTTATAAGATGTGGATTGAATAATCGTTCGCAACTAACATAGAAATTATTGATATCAATTAACGCTATCATTATTTAAATTTTCTAACAGCGCCCGTGACCACCCCCCATAATTCAAACTGTGTATTATCATCAATCTCAATCGGCTTATATTTTTCATTAGCTGGCAACAAACGAGGTCTCAATTTATATTTAGAAAGTGTTTTAATCGTAAAATTTCCATCAATAGAAGCTAAAACTATATCTCCTATTTTCGCCTGCATAGAGCGGTCAATGATTACAATATCCCCATCATTGATGCTTGCATCAATCATGGAGTCTCCTTTGATTTTCACAAAAAAAGTAGCATCACTTTTTTTAATTAAATATTCATTTAAATCCAAACGCTTCTCAACGTGATCGTCTGCAGGCGAGGGGAATCCAGCAGGTACTTTATGCTCAAATAGAACAAGAGGGTTATAGGTAGTCTCTTTATAAGCCAGGCTAATTTCATCAATATTATTCATCCTAGATAAGTTGAGATATTTTTTAATATTGCCTAAAGAGCTACGTGGAACTCGTATTACTTTAGTTTCTTCTCCATACAGTCCACTACCAGTTTTTCTTCCAGCTCCTAATCTAACACCTCCTCGATTATTTTTATTCTTGACGATTTTCATTTGAATATTGTAACATTAATCAAATATATTATCGGTTAAAATTATTTACTTTTTTTATTGACAACAAAGTTCAAAGAGGGCAAAGTAGTTTTAACCTTTGCCTGTACAGCAGTAAGCGTAGGGATGGTAGAAGATAGTGACAAAAAAAAATTTATAAACAAACGGAGGTTTTATGAATAAAGGTGAACTAATCGACGCAGTAGCAGCAGCAACAGACGACACAAAAGCAGGCGCAGGACGTGCCGTTGACGCAGTAATCGAATCTATCACTGGAGCATTAAAAAAAGGTGACACTGTTACCCTAATTGGCTTTGGTACCTTTAAAACAGCTAAAAGAGCAGCTAGAACAGGGCGTAACCCTCAAACTGGAGCAGAATTACAAATTCCAGCAAGAACAGTACCTTCTTTCAAAGCTGGAGCAGCACTGAAAAGCGCAGTCAATTAAGAACTATTTAGGTTAAAAAAAATGCCCTTAAATGGGCATTTTTTTTACATACCGCAATTCCGACATTTTCCCAAGACTTTATCAAAGCCTATGGTTTTACTTAAACCTATAACATCCTTAAAATTCGCATCTTCGACATTGGCACCCGTTAAATCTGCACCCGTTAAATCTGCACCCGTTAAATCCGCTTGGATTAACTCAGCTCTATACAAATTTGTATTCCTTAAATTAGCACCCCTTAAATCACCAAAAATAAAACTAGCAATATTAAGATCAGCATCTTCAAAGTCAGTGTCTTTAAAATTACCTCCGGCAGAATCAAATTTCATTTGCCCCATTGGCTGATTTCCTACATCTAAACCAAAACGTCCATTTTTCACCAGTGCTTTCGACATATTTACCTTCCCAAGAGTCCCAATCATACGTGCGTTAGTTAAGTTTGCGCCCATGAAGTTAGTATCACCGAAAATAGGTTGAAAGATAGTAGCTTCAATTAAAATAGCCCCAGCAAAGTTTGCTTTTTCTAATCTGGCAAGGTTCAAATAAGCTCTTTGTAAATTAGCTCCAGAAAGATTTGCATCTCTTAAATCAGCGCCAAAAAAACTAGTATTAATCATTACGCAGTGAGTTAAATCTTGGCCTTTGAAGTTTAAGTACCCCAAATCCTTATTAGAAAAATCACAATCCGGGTCATCTAAAATTTCATTAGCTTCAGCTTGGGAAATTTCTACTCTTTCTACATTATTTTTTTTATAAAAAGCAACCGCGCTTGAAAGAGTTTCTTGAGGACTTTCTAAAAATATAGATTTTGATTTTTTATTACCAAAACAATACTTTTTACCCTCGAACATACTATTGATATCACAATTTGTTTTATGAAAGTTACCCTCGGCTAAACTAGTTGTGCAATATTGTTCAAGTTCAGCAGAATGAAGCGGGGGAAAAACAAATACTAATAGAAATAAAAAAAAATTTATTTTCATACTATAACCCTCCAATTATTATATAAATTATAGACTTAATAAGTTATATTTAGTTTTATATTTAATTTTAGGAGTTATTGTATAGATGGGTACAGTCTTTATTACAGGAGCCAATAGAGGTCTTGGATTAGAATTTGTTAAAGAATTTACAGAAAAAAATTATAAAGTCATTGCGACCTGCAGAGACCTAAATTCATCTAGTGATTTAAGTAACCTTGCTAAATCACATTTAACAATTCAAATGCATCAGCTAGATGTTAGTAATACAAAAAATATCCAAGACTTGTCGAATCATTTAAAAAATGAGCCAATAGATATTTTAATCAATAACGCAGGCATTTATCGTTCTGGAAGTTTTAGCTCAGTTAATAAAGATAGCTGGGTAGAAAGTTTTGTTACAAATACTATTGGCCCTTATGAGGTAATTGAAAACTTTTTGCCGAATGTTTTACAGGGTCTCGAAAAAAAAATTGTTTCTATAACTAGCAAGATGGGAAGTATTGATGATAATTCTACTGGCGGTTCTTACATTTATAGATCAAGTAAAACGGCTTTAAATAGTATGATGAAAAGTCTTACTCAAGACTTAAAAATCCATGATATCTCAACTGTGACACTGCATCCTGGTTGGGTGAGGACGGATATGGGTGGTCCTGGTGGATGGATTGATGTTAAAGAAAGCGTTTCTGGAATGATTAATCAAATTTCAAATTTATCACTACAAAATACAGGGCGATATATTGATTATGCCGGCAAACCAATTAAGTGGTGATCACGAGAAGAATTGTATTGAAGGCACTAAATTCTTATCCTCTCTAGATCAAGATTGGAATTCATTAGTATCTTCAGTCGGTCCTTGTAAACTTATTTTAAGTATGGAATTGGAACCTTATCAAGCTTTAATTAAGTCTGTGATCTTTCAACAATTACGACCAGCCTCTGCTTCTGCTATTTTTAACAGATTTACGCAATGCTTTGATGATAATTTCCCAATAGCAAAACAAATTTTAGTTACTCCTAAAAATAAATTAAAAGAATGTGGGCTTTCGACCAATAAACTTGCAACAATTATTGAAATAGCAAACCAAGAAGAAAATGAAGGATTAGAAAATCGTAAAGGTTTTGAGATAATGAGCGATATTCAAATAATACAAAAATTAACAAAAATTAAAGGTATTGGAGAGTGGACTGCACAAATGTTAATGATATTTAACTTAGGAAAACTTGATATATTCCCTGTGGGGGATTTCGCATTAAAAAAAAATTATTCTCTTTTTAAAAATATTTCTTCACCTATTAACATGAAAGATTTATCAAAAATTTCCGAAGAATGGAAACCCTTTAGATCAATTGCTGCATGGTACCTTTGGAAATATAAGTTAAAATCATGTTAAATGAGTAAACTAATCCCTGAGAAAATTATTCGAGATCAAATACAAAAAAATCAAAATATACGAACCTCTATTTTTGAACATGAAGGCCAAATCTATTGGCTAAAACAAAAAGAATCAAATTCCCTTATTAAGCGCTTTTTAATGAGGAACTCTTCAAAAAACCTTATAAAAGAGAGAATAGTTTTAGAAAAATTATCAAAACAAGGGATTCCAGTTCCTGATGTTATTAATTTTGGAGAAGATTATTTAGTTTTGTCTGATGTTGGAGATGCCATTATCAATATAATTGAGAGAAGACACTCATATTACTCAAATAGCCATCCAAAATTCCATATAAACGGAGCTCCCTCAAAAGAGAAAATTTTAACTAAAGCTTCTATTGCGTTAGCTAAACTTCATAAAATGGGATATGCCCATGGTAGGCCTTCAATCAAAGATATTTGTATGAAAAATAATAAAATTTATTTTATTGATTTTGAGGAAAATAAATTAGACAAAAATATTAATAAACAACAAACACGAGATTTATTAATTTTTATTCATAGTCTCTATCGTTTTTTTGGTGTTAAAAATGAATCTATTAAAAATATAATCAAAACCTATCAACAAAACGGTGGTGACAAAGTATGGACTAGAACAAATAAGAAAATGCAAAATTGGATTTGGTTGCGTTACTTGTTTTTTTTCTTTAAAAAATCAGGTGGTAAAGACATTACACCAATATATTGGGTTTTCAATTTCTTCAAATCTCAAAAAAACCTGTAAATATTTTATAGCCTATAACAAAAATAAAAAATCTTTGTATTTATTGGTGGGCCCACCAGGACTCGAACCTGGGACCAAAGGATTATGAGTCCTCTGCTCTAACCAACTGAGCTATGAGCCCGATATTTTTAATCTTTATCTAAAAAGGTTTTGAGTCTTTCAGATCGAGTTGGATGTCTCAGTTTGCGAAGCGCCTTGGCCTCAATTTGTCTAATACGCTCTCTCGTTACATCAAACTGTTTACCAACCTCTTCTAATGTATGGTCTGTATTCATCTCAATACCAAATCTCATTCTAAGTACTTTTGCTTCACGAGGGGTTAGACTTTCTAAAATATCGGAAGTTACATGTCTTAAATTCCCATATATCGCTGAATCAGCTGGAGTTAATGTACCTTGGTCTTCAATAAAATCTCCCAAGTGTGAATCTTCATCATCTCCAATTGGAGTTTCCATTGAGATTGGTTCTTTTGAAATTTTTAAAATTTTACGTATCTTTTCTTCAGGCATTTCCATTTTTTCTGCCAACTCTGACGGTTCTGGCTCTTCTCCAGTTTCCTGTAAGATTTGTCTAGAAATACGATTCATTTTATTTATTGTTTCAATCATATGTACTGGAATTCTAATTGTTCTTGCTTGGTCAGCAATTGATCTTGTAATTGCTTGCCTAATCCACCATGTCGCATAAGTTGAAAACTTATAACCTCGTCTATACTCAAATTTATCGACCGCTTTCATAAGGCCAATATTCCCCTCTTGAATTAAATCTAAAAACTGAAGACCTCTATTGGTATATTTTTTTGCTATTGAAATAACTAGTCTTAAGTTTGCTTCAATCATCTCTCTCTTAGCAACTTTTGCCTTGAACTCACCTTTAGTCATCTGTTTATTTATTTCTTTAAAATTCTTAATCACTAAGCCAGTTTCTTCTTCAATTTCAATTAATTTGTTTTGCTGATCAGTAATTGAATGTCTGAGCTCTTTCATTCTTTTCACATAAGGCTTATCAACTTTTAGCTCAGTCTTTAACCATTTAAGGTTGGTGGAGTTGGCTGAAAAGCTTTTTATAAAATGGCCTCTTGGCATTTTTGATTCAAAAACACAGAATTCCATAATTTCTTTTTCGTGATTCCTAATGTTTTTAATATAGATTCTAATCTTGTCACACAAAACTTCGACAAATTTGGATGAAAATCTAAAATTTACAAGCACCTTAACTATAGAATCTTGATGTTTTTTATATTCAGGATCATCCATCCACTTTTTTTGTTTTCTTAAAGCTTCTAATTTGTTGTGTGATCTCTTAATTGAACTAAAACGCTTTAACACTTCTTTAGTAAAAATTTTAAGGTCTTCCTCTGACATTCCACTAGCCTTGCCTGTGTCATCTTGATCATCTTCTTCTTCTAATTCCTCGTCTGCTACAGTTTCTAGAGCCGCTGCGACTTTTGCTAATTCCTTTTCAGCTTCGACATCAATCAATCCATCAACAAACTCATCGACACCTAATTCATTTTTGCGGACTTTATCAGCCATTTTCATCAGATCATTAATAATTCCAGGAGAAGCAGAGATTGCTTGAACCATCAATCTTAGTCCCTCTTCTATTCTTTTGGCAATTTCAATTTCACCATCACGTGTCAATAAATCAACAGTTCCCATTTCTCTCATATACATTCGAACTGGATCTGTTGTTCTTCCAAAATCAGAGTCAACTGTAGTAAGTGCTTGCTCTGCCTCTTCTGCAGCTTCTTCATCCGTAACCGGTGCAGGGGCATCTGACATTAACAAAGCTTCCGCATCAGGAGCTTCATCATAAACCATGATTCCCATATCATTAATAATGCCAATAATTCCTTCAACTTGTTCGCTTTCAGACACTTCATCAGGAAGATGGTCATTGATTTCGGAATGTGTAAGATAGCCTCTTTCCTTACCCATTATAATAAGAGCTTTTAGCTGCATTCTGCGGTTTTCAGCTTCTTGAGGTGTAGTTTGACCTGATAGGAGGTCTTTTAATTTTTTTACTCGGGTAACACTTTTAGTTTTTTTATCAGTGGGGTTCTTTCTAGGTCTTGCCATGGTTACCTCTAAGTATATTTAGGAATGATATTGCAAATAAATTTGAGTGATGGATTTTATCAAAATATCCTATTTAAATCAATTACTCATTACTTCTATAATTTTAAAAATTTATTAAAATTAATCACTTACCTCTTGGTAACCTCTTTTAAAAACTCTTTTTCTTCAGGAGATAATGTATCAAAACTTTTGTGTTTAATCGCATCTAATTTTGATTTATTAAAGTCTTGTAATTTTATTTGTTTAATTTTTTTTCTTAAACCAATAAATTCTTCAATGTGACTCATTTCTTCGTCAAAGTTCAACACTTGTGATTTAATTTCATCAATAAAATCATTGTCGAATCGATTACTTAAATAGTGAAATATAGATGCTGTGTTATGGTCCTCATCAACTAAAATTTTAGAAATGCATGCTTGAGCAAGTTGTTCGTCTAATGACTCTCCCCAAGCAATGTCTTTATCAGATTTTTCTACTAAATTAGGATCTAAAATTAATAATATTACAAATTTTTTTACCACAGAGTTTGTTTGTCTTTTTAATTGCTTTACCGGTGCCTTGGTAGTTCTTTTATTTTTTACTTTTATGACCTTATCTACCTCATCTATTGTTAAATTCAGTAACTCACTTATCCTTTTCTTAAACAAAAAAGCTAATTTTGATGAAGCTATTTCATCTATTATGGGTTCTACTTCATTTAAAAATTTGACTCGGCTCTCTTGGCTAGTTAAATCATTATTTTGAGTTAAATATTGAATTACATATTCTGTTAGAGGTGTTGCATGTTTTGCTAAATCTTCAAATTGCTCTTTCGAGTTTTCTCTTACATAAGAATCTGGATCATGTTTATCACTAAGAAATAAAAATTTTAATTGCACTTCATCTGTCACAGATGTCAATGAATTATTCATTGCTCTCCAGGCAGCAGATTTTCCAGCGTTATCGCCATCAAAGCAAAAGATTATTTCAGGCGTATATCGCATTAATTTTTTGATATGAAAATTTGTTGTAGCAGTTCCTAATGTTGCTACGACATTACGAATATTATTTTGCGCTAAACTAACCACATCCATATAACCCTCAACTACAAGTACATATCCTTTTTCTCTTATAGCCTTCCTTGCGGCAAGCAAACCATAAAGTTCATAACTTTTCTGAAACAATGGTGTCTCTGGGGAGTTGTAGTACTTCGGAGTATCATCTTTATCTATAACGCGACCTCCAAAGCCAACTAATTGGCCTTTCGCATTATAAATAGGAAACATAATTCTATTTCTAAAACGATCATATCTTTTCCCTTTGTCATTTTTTACGATTAGGCCTGATTTTATTAGTGCATCGTTATCATAATCTTTAAAGGCCTCATTTAAATTATTCCATCCTTCAGGGGCAAACCCGATAGAGAATTCTTTTGCAATTTCACCAGTTAACCCTCTCGATTTTAAATACTTGATTGCTTGTGGTGAGCCCTTAAGCTTTGTTTGGTAATATTTTTTAGCTAAAATTAATGCATCTTCTAAGACAAGGTTTTCTTTCTTTTTTTCTGGTTTTTCATCAACCTGATTTGGTACAGTCAGTCCAACAGCTTTTGCTAACTCGTGAACCGCATCAATAAAATTAAGGCCATCATGATCTATCAGAAAACTTATAGCAGAGCCATGTGCACCGCAACCAAAGCAATGATAAAACTGTTTAGATGGGCTCACAGAAAAAGAGGGTGTTTTTTCTTGGTGAAAAGGGCAGCAAGCAACAAAATTCGCCCCCGCTTTTTTTAAGGGCACCCTCTTATCAATAATATCGACAACGTCGACTCTATTTAATAATTCATTGATGAAAGATTCTGGGATCATTATAGAATATTATCTTAATAATGATGAAATGGAGATAATTAGGCGTTTGTTAATTTTTCTTTAATTTTTTGAGATACTTCTGCCATATTTGCTCTGCCTGATACCTTTAATTTGACTGAGTTCATTACTGAACCCATATCTTTCATACTTTTTGCATCTGTAGCTTTAATTGCACTATCAATTTCTTTTTCTACATCCTCTGATGAAAGTGGCTCGGGCATATAAGCTTGTAAAATTTTTACTTCGAATTCTTCTTTTGCAACCAAATCATTTCTATTCGCTTTTTTGAAAGCCTCAATCGAATCACGGCGTTGCTTCAACATTTTTTCGATAATAACAAGTATCATCGAATCGTCTATTTCAACACGATCATCAACTTCTTTTTGTTTAATTGAGGATTGGAGGAGTCTGATTGCATTTAATTTTTCTGAATCTTTACTGCGCATAGCGTTTTGCATATCCACAGTAATTTTTTCTTTTAATACCATGAAGTACTAGATTAGAATAATTTAGGAGGTAGCATTTGATTTCTGAGTCTGCGGTATTGCCTTTTTACAGCTGCAGCAGATTTACGCTTTCTTACCCATGTGGGCTTCTCGTAAAATTCTCTTGCCCTCAAGTCATTCAACAGACCAGTTTTTTCAATCAGTCTTTTGAATCTTCTTAAAGCTACATCAAATGGCTCATTTTCTTTTACTTTTATTGTTGACATTAATTATCTCTTAAATATAAAGTTGTAGTTTGAACAGAATTATTAAGGCTTTTAAGCTTAGTAAAACTGGAAGGCGTTATTTTAATGCTAATATGCTTTTTTTTCAACCAATATAACTAAAAAATGATAACTGAATTATGCTCATCTTAGGTATTGAAACATCATGTGATGAAACTGGTGTTGCAATTTATCATTCTGAAAAAGGATTGTTAGGTCATAAACTTTATTCTCAAATTAAACTACATGCAAAGTATGGAGGCGTAGTTCCTGAACTTGCCTCGCGTGATCATATAAATTATATAATCCCCCTGATTCAGGATTTGCTTAAAGATTGTAAAATTAATATTCAAAATATTGAGGCAATCGCTTACACATCTGGGCCAGGGCTGTCTGGTGCACTATTAGTTGGAAGTAGTGTAGCTGAATCTCTCGCATGTGCATTAGGAATAAGGTCTATTCCTATTCATCATCTCGAAGGCCATTTACTTGCACCTATGCTCGAAGAAAAAAAACCTAAATTTCCCTTTATAGCCTTGCTTGTTTCTGGCGGCCATTCACAATTAATACATGTTAAAGAGCTAGGTAGATATGAAATTATAGGTGATACCCTTGATGATGCTGCTGGGGAGGCCTTTGATAAAACAGCTCAACTATTAGGGTTAGGATATCCTGGTGGGGCTTCTTTATCTAAACTGGCTGAAAAAGGAAAAAAACGTTATGACTTACCAAGGCCGCTCTTACATTCTAATGGGCTTGATTTTAGTTTTAGTGGCCTCAAAACAGCGGTTTTATATTTAGTAAAAAAACAAGCTAATTTAACTGAAGAAATAAAAGCTGATATTGCATACGCATTTCAGGAGTCGATTACTGATGTTTTAGTAAAAAAGACAATCCAAGCATTAAAACAGGAAGGCTTAAAAAGAGTAATTATTTCCGGAGGGGTTGGGGCCAATACAGCTTTAAGGAAAAAAATTATAGCTGAATGTGAACAAAATGAATTTGCGTACTATTTTCCTGATTTAAGTTTTTGTACAGATAATGGTGCAATGATTGCGCTTGCTGGGGCACTAAGATTAAATATACCCTATAAAGAAAATTATTCATTTTCTGTAAAACCAAGATGGAAGCTCACTGAAATTTAACTATTTTTTAAATTTTAATTCCGTTCCAGATAGCAATTTTTTTATATTTGCCTGATGCTTGAAAAGAATTATTATTGTGATTAATGAGTAGGCCATACAATATAAAGCTTGATCCCCAAAAATAAAGATTCCAAAAAAAGGTGCTGAAATTGCAGCCACAATTGCTGCTAATGAGGAATAACGCCAAATACCAAAAACTATAAGCCAAATACTAAGCACGATTAAAGCTAGTTTAAAATTTAATGCAATAAGAATTCCTATTGCAGTTGCAACTCCCTTCCCACCTCGAAATTTATAAAAAATAGGATAGATATGCCCTATTAAAACTGCAAGTGCGACGCATACAATTATTAAATCATCAAAGCCTAAATATTCTGCAATGGCCAAGACAAATATGGCTTTTAGTAAGTCTCCCAATAATGTAAAAATCGCTGCTTTTTTATTTCCGCTTCTCATCACATTAGTAGCGCCAGGATTTTTTGATCCTATTGTTCTTGGATCAGGTAAGTTAAAAAAACGACTTACAATAATTCCAGAGGAAATAGAGCCCACTAAATAAGCAAACAAGATTATTAATAACTGATTTATCATATAAACTATTATATTTCAAAAATCATAAACCATTAATGACTAACCATATTTTTCTTCAAAAACTAAAAGTAAACACCAAAATAGGTTACTTTGAATGGGAAAGAGCAACTGAACAAGAATTAATTATTGATATTGATATAGAGCTAAGTGGAAATCAAATTTTTGATTCAGATGATATATCGAAAACTGTTGATTATGCGCAAGTTAGAGAATCTATAGTTCTAATCGCAAATAACCATAAATTTCATCTTTTAGAACCATTTGGAGAAGAAATTATTAAGAAACTCAAACATAATTTTCTATTTAAAAAGATCAAACTTAGAATAGCAAAACAGAAAATACTTCCTGATACAGATCAAGTTGGTATTATTCTTGAGCGCTAATCACCCTCTTGGATGATGAGACTTATGAATTTTTTTCAATCTCTCTCGAGCTACATGTGTATATATTTGTGTTGTAGAAATATCGCTATGCCCCAATAACATTTGAACTACTCTTAAATCTGCCCCATGATTTATTAAGTGAGTGGCAAACGCGTGTCGAAGGATATGTGGAGAAATAGATTGTTTAATATTAGCAATAATGGAATATTTTTTTATTGAGTGCCAAAAAGTTTGTCGCGTCATAGACTTCCCATGGTGCGTTACAAATAAATATTTTGACTTTTTATTTTTCAAAATATCTTCCCTTGCTGATAAAAGATATTTCTGTATATGATCCATTGCTTCTTCGCCTATAGGAACTAGTCGGGTTTTATCTCCTTTACCAGTTACTCGAATGACACCATCATTAAGATTTAATTCTGTTAATTGAATATTAACCAGTTCAGTAACCCGAAGTCCACAAGCATATAAAAGTTCAATCATAGCCTTGTCTCTCAACCCAATATCATTATTAATATCAGGAGCTCCCAATAAACTTTCCACCTCATCTTCACTTAAGCTTTTAGGTAATGACTTTGGAATTTTTGGTTTTTGTATTTGTAAGGTAGGGTCTTTGGTTATCTTTTTTTCCCGATATAAGAACCTATAAAACCTTCTGAGAGTTGAAAGCATCCTTGAAATACTTCGGGCCTTTGAGGATGGGAACTTAAATGATAGATATTGTTGAATATCTGACCTTGTAACATTTTCTAAATTTAGTGTGTCAGTTTTGTTAAGCCAATTAGTAAAATTATATAAATCAAATCTATAACTATTAAGTGTATTTTTTGATAACCCATCCTCAAGCCATAAATGATCAATAAATTCGTCAATTATTACATTCTTTTTCTTATCTAGTTTATCAGCCAATGAATTTCTTCCTTGTACTCTTAATGTCAATATTTGTTTATATCTACCTAATTAGAATACTTTTATTACAGAATAAAAAAAAGCCCCTATGGGGCTTTTTAAGGAAGAAGCCTTGTAAACTATGCTTTATCTTCTGACGGAGCACTATCATCTACTTTTGCTTCAGTTTCAACTTTATCTTCTGACGGAGCACTATCATCTACTTTTGCTTCAGTTTCAACTTTATCTTCTTGAGGAAGATCTACTTCAGGGATAGCCTCAAACTCATTATCACTCTCACGTGCCTTTAGACGTTCGCTAATTCTTGCTGACTTGCCTGAGCGATCTCTAAGATAAAATAATTTTGCTCTTCTTACATCACCCCTTCTTATAACTTTCATATTATCGATCAAGGGAGAATGCAGTTGAAAAGTTCTTTCAATCCCTTCACCAGAAGAAATTTTTCTAACGATAAATGAGGAATTTAAACCTCTATTTCTTCTTGCGATTACAACGCCTTCAAATATCTGTATACGTTTTCGATTTCCTTCTACGACCTTAACACCAACGGCTACTGTATCACCTACGTCAAACTTTGGAATTGATTTTCCAAGCTTTGCAATCTCTTCATTTTCAAGTGTCTTAATTATATCTACCATAACCTTTTTCCTTTTTATTATTTAGTCTTGTTCCTGCTCTTGTTCGATTTCATTGAGCAGCCGAGACTCTTCTTTTGTAAGTGATTTATTAATTAATAAATCGGGTCTTTTTAACTTCGTTTCTTTAAGTGACTCTTTTAATCTCCAAATTCTAATTTTTTCATGGTCGCCAGATAATAAAATATCCGGTACTTTTAATCCTCTTAGTGACTCAGGCCTTGTAAAGCTGGGATGGTCTAATAATCCATTTACAAATGAGTCCTGATTAACTGATTCAATATCATTCAAAACACCAGGGATTTGTCTAATCAATGCATCCATCAACAACATTGCCGGCAATTCTCCCCCACTTGTTACAAAATCTCCAATCGATAACTCTTCATCAATCCATTTATTTAGTCGTTCATCAACGCCTTCATATCTACTAGCTATCAAAATTAAGCCTTCTTCACATGATAACTCTTTTACTTTTTCATGCTTTAATTTAGGTCCTTTAGGCGTTAAATGAATTACTTTACGCTTTTTTATACCTAATCTTTTTTCTCTTATTCTTGCTGACTCAATTGATTCAATCAAAGGCTCAGCCATCATTACCATTCCTGGACCACCGCCATAAGCTCTATCATCTACAGTCTTATGGGAATCTGTTGCAAAACTTCTAGGATTTATAAAGTTGATATCAACAAAATTTTTTTTAAACCCTCTGCCAACAACACCAAACTTAGTAAAAGCCTCAAATAATTCAGGCATTAATGTTACTAAATCTATTAAAAACATTTTTTTAGAAGCTTTCATCCCAATCAACAATTATTTGTTGTTGCTTCAATTCTATTTTTTTAACTGTCATTTTTGTGTAGGGAATTAATCTTTTTTTTTCACCCTCAACAACAAATACATCATTTGCACCTGTTTCAATGAATCCTGATAATTTTCCAAAAAAGAACCCATCAGTATTATAGACTTCGCAGCCAATTAAATCATTCCAATAAAATTCATTATTGGTTAACTTTGGTAGCGATTTCTTTAGGACGCCTACCCAATATCTTCGATATTTATCTGCAGCTGTTCTATCATTAATTCCTTCAAACTTTACCATCATTCTATTTTGATTTATTTTGACACTTTCAACGGAAAAATTAGACCAATTTTTCTCATCAGATGATATGAACCATTTTTCATAATTTTCTAATGTTTCAACTACTTCTGTAAAAACTTTTACTTTAATCCACCCTTTTATTCCAAATGATCCTACCAACTGTCCCATTACTAAATAATCTTCTTTCATAAAAAGATTACATCAATTTAATTATTTATCATCAGCCTCTTTTGGAGCTGCGGCCTCTTCCTTAGGAGCTTCTTCTTTTGGAGCTGCGGCTTCTTCCTTAGGAGCTTCTTCTTTTGGAGCTGCGGCTTCTTCTTTTGGAGCTGCGGCTTCTTCCTTAGGAGCCTCTTCCTTAGGAGCTGCGGCTTCTTCTTTTGGAGCTGCGGCTTCTTCCTTAGGAGCCTCTTCCTTAGGAGCTGCGGCTTCTTCTTTTGGAGCTGCGGCTTCTTCCTTAGGAGCCTCTTCCTTAGGAGCTGCGGCTTCTTCTTTTGGAGCTGCGGCTTCTTCCTTAGGAGCCTCTTCCTTAGGAGCTGCGGCTTCTTCTTTTGGAGCTGCGGCTTCTTCCTTAGGAGCCTCTTCCTTAGGAGCTGCGGCTTCTTCTTTTGGAGCTGCGGCTTCTTCCTCAGCTGATACCGCTTCTTCTACTTTGGTTGCTTTATCAGCGGCTTTTTTATTTTTTCTTGCCAATGCTTTGGCTTCATCTTTCTTTTTCATGGCAACAAGCCCATCAGGACCTTTTGCATTAAGCTTAACTATTCTATTAACGGTCTCGGAAAGTTGAGCGCCGTTTGATTGCCAATATTCGATTCTTTCAGACTCTAGCCTAAGTGTTTCAGACCCTTCTCTTGCACTAGGATTATAAAAACCTACGCGCTCAATAAATCTTCCATCTCTTTTTTTGCTTGACTCAGCAACAACAACATTAAAATAAGGTCTTTTTTTAGAGCCACCTCTTGAAAGTCTAATAACTACCATAATCAAAATCTCTTTTATTTATTTACAGAAAGGCGGAAATTTTACGCTATTTTAACTACATTTGGCAAATTAAATTATTGATTTTTTATAAATATTTCGTTGGGTCAGGCAGACCTGCATTTTCAAATCCAGCCTTTCTCAAACGACAAGAATCACATTTACCACATGCCAAACCATCAGGACTTACTTGATAACATGATATCGTAAAAGAATAATCAACACCTAATTCAATTCCTTTAAGAATAATTTCTTTTTTTGAAAGTTTAATTAGCGGTGTATGTATTTTTAACAACTCTCCCTCTACAGCCTTTTTTGTTGCTAAATTCGCCATTTTCTGAAAACTTCTTATGTACTCTTCTCTACAGTCAGGATAGCCTGAGTAATCTACAGCATTCACACCAATAAATATATCTGTGCAGTCTATTGATTCTGCCCACGCCATTGCGAGAGACATCATTATCGTATTTCTTGCAGGAACATATGTAATGGGTATTCCGGTTGATAAATTTTCAGGGATACTAAGAGAATTATTAGTTAATGCCGAATTATTTAACCAACTTAAATCAATCTCAACTTCTTTTAAATCTTTGACTGAAAAATTTTTTGCAATTTTTTTTGCTGCAGTTAATTCATAGTTATGACGTTGATGATAATTTACACTTAGTGCATAACAATCATAATTATCTTTTTTTGCGATTGCTAAAGTTGTCGCTGAATCGAGGCCTCCAGATAACAGTATTATCGCCTTCTTAGACACCCTTCTTTTCTCCCCAAATTATTTTATGCAGTTGTACCTGAAATCTAACAGCTAGATTATCCTCTAAAATCCACTCTGATAAATTCACATAGGATAAATCTTTGTAAACAGGTGAAAAAATTATTGGTGCTTTATCAATCAAATTTTCTTCTTTTATAAATTTTTTTGCCCACTCATAGTCAAATCTGCTAGAAAGTACGAATTTTAACTCATCCTTTTTTTTTATTAAAGCAAGATTTTTTTTGTCATTTTTTAAATGTTCTCCAGAGTCTGGCGTTTTGATATCAAGAATAATTTTTGTTCTCTCGTCAATGCCTTCAATGCTTATGGCACCTCCAGTCTCAAGAGAAACATTATAATCGTTATCACTGAGGTTTTTTAAAAGTTCCCAACAAGGCTTTTGGGCTAGGGGCTCGCCACCCGTCACTGTTACATATTTGGTTTTATATTGAGAAATCTCTTCGAGAATTTCATCGACTGACATATTTCTTCCACCATAAAAAGCATAAGCAGTATCACAATATTTACACCTCATTGGACACCCAGTTAAACGAATAAATATAGTAGGGAAACCGACACGCGAGCTTTCGCCTTGAAGTGAAAAAAATATTTCGTTTATTTTGAGAGAGGTCACTTAATTAAAACTTAGAATTTATAATTTAATTGATTCTAAATCCTTAAGTCTCTTTTTGGCACTTGTAACAATGTCAGCATTTGGATATTTTTTTATCAAGGTTCTAAGAGTTTGTTTAGCTTTTGTTATTCTTGTTAATTGGATTTGAGAATTTGAAACTTGGTATAAGCTATTAGGCGCTATAGGATTATCAGGATACTCCAAAACTATTTTATTAAATGTATTGATTGCTGCTTTATAGTTTCTTAATGCAAATTGCGTATACCCTAAATTATACTTAGCCTCAGGTAGTAATTCTGAACTTGGATAGTTAACAACAAATTTATCAAGTGCTTCAAAGGCTTCTTTGTATTTAGTTGCTGTTATAAGCTTTTTGGCATCTTCAAATTCCTGATATTCTATATTTTTATCTACTAATGGTGGAAGATCAGCTGCCTGCGGAATTGGCTGAGGATCGATTTCAGGAAGCTCTTCATCTTCTTGAATAATTAAATTATTTTGAGTTAAGGGTTGGTTTTTTGGGGAAGATTCTGCTGAGTTTACATTGTTTTCTATTTTCAGCGCACTATTTTCAATCTGTAGTAAACGATCATTTAATTCTTTATATAAAACTTTTTGTCGCTCTTCTGATGTCTGAACTGAATAGGTTAAAACCTCAACTTCACCCCTTAACTTAGCTAGGTCATCAAAAAGTGTGTTTAATCGTTCAGAAAGGCTATTAATTAACTTAGGGTCTATCTTGTTACTTTTCTCGAAGCTATTAAATTTTTCTTTTATCTCAAACTCAATTGAACTTTGAAGCGCATTGAGTTGGTCTTGTATATCATTTAACTTTTTTCTTGCTCCCTCATCCTCAAATAATGCATAAACAGAATTTGAGAGCAATAAAAGACCAACCCATAAATAGCGTTTCATTCAGTACTTTTACTCTACTGTGTAGACAATGTCTGCTCGTCTATCTTCTCCACATGAGTTTTGTTCAACACAATCCAAGTTGGCATATTCTTTACCATAGCTCACTGTTTCGATTTGAGAATCATCAACTCCAAATGAATTTAGTGCTTCTTTAACAGCCACTGATCTTTTTTGCCCTAAGGATAAATTATATTCATGAGAACCACGGTAATCTGTATACCCTTGAATTTTCATATTAGCTGCAGGTGTCTCATTCAAGTATTTAGCATGTGCTTGAATAACTTCCATATACTCTTGCTTAACTACGTACTTATTAAAGTCAAAGTAAATACCTCTTTTATCTTTAGCAAGAAGAGGATTACCTCTTAATTCTAGAAGATTTAAATCTGGTGATGTATAAGCTGTTCCCGTATTGTCATCAGCTTGCATTGACTGTAATTCAGGTTGTGGTGGATTTAAAGGTTGTGACTCTTGAAGCTCTGTCGAGCTACAGCCAGCAACTAAAATACCTAGAAGTGCTGTTAATAATATTGATTTTTTCACCATATTCCCCTTTTTTTTTAATATTTAATTTTTAAGTGGTCCCCATGCAGGCTCTTGAACTTGTCTATTGCCTAATGGCAAGGGGTCTATTTTTAAACCATTTATTGATACTGTACCAATTTTTGTAGTATTTCCATAGTCTTTATAAACAAATAATACCATATGTCCATTTGGAGCGAAAACTGGTGCTTCATCTAATGGACCTTTTGTTAACTTTAGCACTTGGTTAGATTGCAGGTTTTGCAGAGCTACTTTAAATTTACCCTGATCCTGAGTTAAGTACAAAAGTAGTTTTCCATCATAAGATAAACTGGGGTATAAATTATATTTCCCTTCAAATGTTACTCGACTTACTTCAGATAACTCAAGATTAAACTTATATATTTGAGGTCCACCCCCCTGATTTGAGGTGTAATAAATTTCTTTTCCATCAGGTGACCATGATGGTTCGGTAGTAATTGACCTTGACCGAACGAGCCTTTTTACATCAGAGCCGTCTGAATTAATCAAATAAATTTGTGAATTTGCGTTGTATGTCAAAACAATGGCTAATCTTTTTCCATCAGGTGACCATGCAGGTGCGCTATTATTGCCTTTAAAATTTGCGAGAAGCTTTCTTTTACCCGTTGCAATTTCCTGAATATAAATAACTGGCTTTTCTTTTTCAAAAGAAACATAAGCAATCTTTTTTCCATCGGGAGACCACCTTGGTGAAATAATTGGCATTTTTGAATCTAATAAACTTGTAATGTTGTAGCCATCATAATCAGCAATATTGAGTTTATATTTTTGATTATTATATTTTTCAACAAAAGCAATTTTTGTATGAAAAACACCCTTGCTACCTGTCAATCTCTCATAAACCTTATCTGATACTTTATGACCAATGGCACGAATTTGATTATTTTTACCAACATACTCACCACTTAATATTGTTTGCTGTTTATAAATATCTATAAGGCTCCAACTAACTTTAACTTTTTCTTTTTGAACAAAATCAATTCTACCAATGATTAAAAACTGTGCCTCTAAACTCTTCCACTGTGAAAAATTTACCTCTTTATCACTATTTGGTGATGCTGCTACTCCACGTGTATCAAGAGGATAAAATAAACCCGATCTTCCTAAATCACTTTTGATAACTGAGTTGATTTTGCCAATATTCTTTTGACTACCAAAACTTTTAAAAGGCATTACTGCAATAGGAATTTGACTAGCCTTACCTCCTAAAATTTCAATTACTTCAAGTGCATTCAGAATACTTGAAGAAAAAAATATAAATCCAGCAAAAATAATGTATAAAAACTTATTCATTTAACTATTCAACTCCGTTTGGATGAAATTTCAACTCTAAATTTTTCAATTTACTAAATAAACCACTATCTTTTGGAAGAGGAAGTGGTTGTGACTGGATTATTGCCCTTTCAACAGCATCATCACAACTCTTAATTTTACTCGATTTTGTCATTTTAGGTTGTCCAAGTAACTCACCTGTAGGCATTAAGCTTATTCTAAATTCCAAACTAATATAATCTAACCCGCATAGTTGTTGGTTTACATTTTGCTGAATTTTTTGTTGAATAAGAAGTTTATACTTATTCAATTCTCCAGTGTTTACTCCTCCCTTCACTTCATTTTCCCCTTCAAGAGCAGGCTTTTGTTGTTGTTTTAGTTCATTTTCTCTTAATTCAGCCTGCATCTTTTCTATCTTTTGTTGTTCAATTACCTGTT
Organism: Methylophilaceae bacterium; assembly: GCA_028355955.1. Classification (GTDB taxonomy): domain Bacteria; phylum Pseudomonadota; class Gammaproteobacteria; order Burkholderiales; family Methylophilaceae; genus BACL14. Next base: position 82,158 of record JAOMTQ010000002.1, read on the forward strand.
GCTGCAAGCGCTCTACTTTTTCTTTTTCCAACATTTCTTTTTTTAATTTATCTATTTTTTCTTGTTTTAATACCTTTTTTTTAAGATCTTTAATTGCCTTTTGTTTTTTTAATTTTTTTGCTTTCTTTTCTGCAGCTTTCTTTTTCTTTAATTTAATATCTGCTTCCTTTTGAATCTTTGCTTTTGCTTCAGCAGATTTCTGAACTTTAGTAGTTTTTTTTTGTTTTTTAATTTTTTTCTTTGGAGTTGCTTGAGTTTTGTTTATTTTTTTTTGTACAGGAACACTATCCCAGAGTTCAACTTCTCCATAGTATGGTGTTTTTGTTTGCCAACCTACAGAAAAAATCATAACCAAAAAAAGGGCTAAGTGAATTGCGAATGAAAATAAATTAGCCTGCAATTCATCATTATTTTCCAACTTAAAAAATTTCATTTAATTATTCAGGTTTAAGTAGTAAGCCTACTTTGTTAAATTCATTTTGCTTCAATAAATCCATTAGTGAGATTACTGCACCATATTTAACTTTCTCATCTGCAGCGATAACAATAGATTGGGCTGGATTTTTTTCTAATTTCTGTTTCAAAAGAACTAATAAAGAATCTTTTTTGTATGTCTTACCATTTACTTCAATTTTTGAATTTTTTTTAACTGAAATTACGATTGGATTACTTTTCTGCTTCAAAGACTGCCCCACCTTAGGTAACTCAACAACACCTGGATTTGTCATTGGTGCCGTAACCATAAAGATTACTAATAAAACTAACATTACATCAATGTATGGCACCACATTGATTTGATCCATCATCCTTCTTTTTCTCATGAAGCTATCCTTTACGATCCATGATGTTGATAAATTCCTCCATAAAACTTTCATACCTAATTGAAATTCTATCAACTTTAGAGGCAAACTTATTGTATGCGATAACTGCAGGTATTGCTGCAAATAATCCAATGGCTGTGGCAATCAATGCTTCTGCAATCCCAGGAGCAACTTGAGCCAAAGAGGCTTGCGCAACATTTGCTAACCCAATAAATGCATTCATAATTCCCCAAACTGTTCCAAAAAGACCAATGTAAGGACTGACTGATCCAACCGATGCCAAAAAGGGTAAATGCCTATCAAGTGTATCAACCTCTCTGTTGTATGTCGCACTCATTGCCCTCCTGACACTTTCAACGCTCTTTTTATCAAGAGCACCTGTATTTTTATTTGACATATACTCCTTATAACCTGCTTTAAATATTACAGGTAGTCCAAGTATATCTTTCGGAGGCTTAACACTAACTGACTCATATAGGTTGCTTAAGCTACCGCCTGACCAAAAAATTTTCTCAAAATCATCCGTATTTTGTTCTGCCATTTTTAACGTCTTAATTTTAAGATATATAATTTTCCATGAGGCCATAGATGCAATTACTAAAATAAGCATGACAGCTTGAACCGGGAGACTTGCATCCCAGATTAATGAAAAAAAGGATAAGTCACTGCCAATAGTCATAATGTCTCCATTCGTTGTTTTATTAATTTTGGGATTCTTTGGGGTTTAAAGGTCTCAGAATGTATACACGCAATGCTTACTTTTGCTGAAGTATAAAGCTCTAAATTCTTCATTATATTTTGAGTTAAATTTACCTTAGATGCGCCAATATTATCTACAGAAGTTTCAATGTCAAGTTCATCGTTAAAGTGTGCAGCTTTTTTATAATCTATATTAACGTTTGCCACCACGAACATTATTTTATCCTCTTTTTTTAAGTCTGCTTGATTTAAATGAAGACTTCTGAGCCATTCTGTCCTTGCACGTTCCATAAACTTTAAATAATTTGAGTGATAAACAACACCCCCACTGTCCGTATCTTCAAAGTAAATTCTTACGGTCCATTTAAATGGTAAATGGTTTACCATAAGTTCTCACTATTTTTATTTTTAGGCATCGTAATCCCAAAATGTTTATATGTTTGTGGTGTCGCCACTCTACCTCTTGGAGTCCTCATCAAAAAACCCTGCTGAATAAGATAAGGTTCTATCACGTCCTCTATTGTCTCTTTTTCTTCTCCAATAGCAGCAGCTAAATTATCTAAGCCTACAGGCCCTCCTGAAAATTTTTCAATAATGGCCTTTAAAAAAGTACGGTCCATTAAATCTAATCCAATCAAATCAACATCTAACATTTTTAATGCCTGATTAGCGATTGTTTCATCAATTTCTCCCTCTGCTTTTATGTCTGCATAATCTCTAACTCTTCTTAGCAGCCTATTAGCAATTCTTGGAGTTCCTCGGGAGCGCTTTGCTAACTCTGAAGAGCCATTATTATCAATAGTTGTTTCAAGTAGTCCAGCACTTCTTAGAACAATTTTAGCTAGTTCGTCATTGGTATAAAATTCAAGACGAGAAACAATTCCAAATCTATCGCGAAGAGGATTAGTTAACATTCCAGCTCTTGTTGTCGCCCCAATTAAGGTAAATGGGGGTAATTCTAACTTGACAGATCTTGCTGAAGGACCCTCACCAATCATGATATCTAATCGATAGTCCTCCATTGCTGGATAAAGAATTTCTTCTATAACAGGGGAAATACGATGTATCTCGTCTATAAATAAAACATCGTTAGCTTCTAAATTTGATAATAACGCAGCTAAGTCACCAGTTTTTTCTAGAACAGGGCCCGACGTTTGTTTTAGATTTACACCCATTTCATTCGCAATAATATGTGCTAGCGTAGTTTTACCCAGACCAGGGGGTCCAAACAAAAGGAGATGGTCTAGTGGCTCTTTTCTTTTTTTTGCAGCTCCTATGAAAATATCTAATTGTTCTCTTATTTTTTCTTGGCCAACGTAATCTACTAATTCTTTAGGTCTTAATGCTCGCTCAAAATTTTCTTCCTCACTACTTACAGCTTCGCTATTTTTAAATTGATCAGGTTCAATCATTTTTTACCTATTTGTAATTTAATTTGATAATAATTTTAAAGCTTTTTTGATTCCATCATTTACCGAGACATTTTCATCCAAATCTTTTGTCACAATTAATATATCTTTTTGATTATATCCTAGCGCCAATAATGCATTTTGAATGTCGCCCAACTCAGATGATCCTTGATTTTTAGAAGCTGCGAACTCCGTATCTGAGAATTTATCTTTTAGTTCCAAAATCAATCTTTCCGCTGTTTTTTTTCCGATACCAGGTATCTTAGTTAATGAATTTATATCTTGGGTTTGAATTGAATGAGTAAGCTCATTGACTGTCATTCCACCTAAAATTGATAATGACGCTTTAGCACCGATGCCATTCACTTTAAGTAATTTCCTAAAGATTGTCCTTTCTTGGTCTGTTGCGAAACCAAACAATAGTTGAGCATCCTCTCTGACAAGAAAATGTGTCAGTAGCACTACTTCACTTCCAACTTCTGGCAAATCATAAAAGGTTGTCATTGGGACTTCTATTTCATAACCAACACCATTGCAGTCAATTAAGATATGTGGAGGTATTTTTTCTAAAATTTTACCCTGAATACGTCCAATCATATTATTCTGCCTGACTTCATTCGGTTACCTACCCCAAGCCTTCCAAGTGAATCACTAATATTAGCATGACATATAGCACAAGCTAGTGCATCTCCTGAGTCTGAACCAGGCAATGAAGGTAATTTTAGTAATCTTTGAACCATAGTTTGAACTTGCAGTTTGTCTGCATGGCCATTCCCCACGACAGATTTTTTAATTTGAAGGGCTGTATACTCGTAAATATTAATTTCCTTAGATACGATTGCTGCAATTGCTGCCCCCCTAGCCTGACCAAGCAGAAGTGTAGACTGAGGGTTAGTATTTACGAATACTTTTTCTATTGCAACAATATTCGGGCTGAACTTCTCAATCACCTCATCAATTCCTGTAACGATAATTTTGATTCTTGCTGCTAAATCAAGATCTTGTTTAGTGGTTTTTATTGTTCCGCTTGATTCATAGGTAAATTTTTGTTTATCCTGATGTATAACACCATAACCAGTGACTCTTAAACCTGGATCAATTCCTAAAATCTTACTCAAGGATTAGTTAGTCTTCAAAATTTGCATTAGTATAAACTTCCTGAACATCATCTAAATCCTCTAAAATATCCAATATTTTTTGCATCTTCAAAGCGTCCTCGCCTTTTAAATTTATTTCATTTTCTGCTTTCATTGTTAGCTCAGCCAATTCTTTTTTAAAGCCTAATTTTTCAAGCCCTTCATTTATTTTAGTAAAATCATTGGGAGCGGTAATAATTTCTACACTTTTGTCATCATTAATAATCACATCATCAGCACCTAAATTAATTGCTTCATCCATCAGTGCTTCACTATCCTCTATAGGAGCAAAGAAGATGCTGCCACAATGCTTAAATAAAAATGAAACACATCCATCAGTACCTAAGTTACCTCCATTTTTTGATAAAGCATGTCTCACATCAGCTACCGCACGAACTTTATTATCTGATAGGCAATCAATAATAATTGCTACACCACTGATACCATAACCTTCATATCTTATCTCTTCGTAATTAACACCTTCTAATTCTCCAGTTCCTCTTTTTATTGCCCTTGTAATATTTTCAGCAGGCATACTTTGTTCTTTAGCCGCCGTTACTGCAGACCTTAATCTCGGATTAAAATTTATATCTCCTCCACTCATTCTTGCAGCAACAGTAATCTCCTTTACTAATTTAGTAAAAATTTTCCCTCTCTTAGCATCTTGCCTTCCTTTACGATGTTGAATATTTGCCCACTTTGAATGCCCTGCCATACTTAATCCTAACTAAATATTTTATTAGATATAGTTTATCAGTAAACATAGTGCTCATTGGTAGTAGATTTATTCTAATTAAATAAGTTAAGCCGTTTTGCTTAAAGTTAAAAATTTAGTTATGCTAATTTTTTAACTTGTTGAAATACATTTTAATGAAAACATTAAAGCAAGTAATTGATACAAAAAATATTAAAGAGCTACTGACAATATCTCCGAATCAAACGGTCTTAGATGCACTAATAGTTATGGCGGAATATAAAATTGGTGCCTTGTTAGTGACAGACAAAGAAAAGATGGTAGGAATCGTTTCTGAAAGAGATTATGCTCGTGAAATCATTCTCCACAAAAAATCGTCAAAAGAAACGCTAGTTAAAGACATTATGACCAAAAAAGTTTTATTCTTAGACCCATCGGACTCATTTGAAAAAGGCCTAGAAATTATGACAGAAAAAAAAGTTCGTCATATTCCAGTCCTTAAAGGAAATAAAATTATTGGGATGGTTTCTCAAGGAGATCTTGTGAAAGAAATGATTAGTCACCAAAAAGATTTAATCAGTCAACTAGAAATTTTTATTCAAAATTAAACTACTCACCGATTATTTTAACTAAGGCTCTTTTCTTTCTTCTTCCGTCAAATTCACCATAGAAGATTTGTTCCCATGGACCAAAATCAAGCTTTCCTTCTGTAATGGCAACAACTACCTCTCTGCCCATTACCTGTCTTTTAATATGTGCATCCGCATTATCTTCACCGGTATCATTATGTCTATAATGGTTCAAAGGCTCATGAGGGGCTAATTCTTCAAGCCATTTTTTATAGTCATGATGTAAGCCTGACTCGTCGTCGTTAATAAAAACACTCGCCGTAATATGCATCGCGTTAACTAAGACAAGCCCCTCTTGAATTCCACTTTCGGCTAAACATGAATTTACCTCTGGGGTAATATTAGTAAAGTGCATTCTTTCTGGTGCATTAAACCATAATTCTTTTTTATAACTTTTCATATCAACCTCCTTTTAAAGATTCATCTAAAAAAATTAATTCAATTCCGTTACCAGCAGGGTCTTTGAAAAATAACTGCTCAATATTAATTTCAGGTATGTATCTCTCTTTAAAAAAAATATTATTTCTTTCAAGAGTTTCCATAAAATTCTTCTTATCTGCAGCTGAAAATGAAACATGATCAAGTGTTGAATTTACATTAATTAGGTTTTTTATATCATCTTTTGAAGAACTGAGATGAAGCACATCTTTATCTTTTGCATAAAGCCAATAACCTTTACTTTTGAAAGGGGGTCGATGGCCTAGCTTTAATCCTACGATATTAATATAGAAGTCTTTAAGTGTCTCAATCATCCTTTCATCTGAACGAAGATTGTAATGATCAATACCGTTAATCATTTTTTTGAGAAGCTGTTAACCTTGTCTTAATATGAAGCTCTCTTAACTGTTTATCATCAACTTCATTTGGTGCATTTGTTAATAAACACTGTGCTTTTTGAGTTTTTGGGAAAGCAATCACATCTCTAATTGATTCAGCACCTGCCAATAGAGTCACTATTCTATCTAATCCGAAGGCTATTCCTCCATGAGGCGGAGCCCCATATTGCAGAGCTTCTAATAGAAAACCAAATTTTTCTTCTGATTCATCTTTAGAAATATTTAAAGCCTTGAATACCTTTGATTGAACATCGCTTTTATGGATACGTATAGAACCGCCTCCAACCTCAGAGCCGTTGATAACCATATCATATGCTTTTGATAAGCATTTACCTGGATCTGAATCAAGAAGGTCCTCATGCCCATCTTTTGGGGCGGTGAAAGGATGATGCAAAGCATTCCATCTTTTATTCTCTTCATCAAAATCAAACATAGGGAAATCAACTATCCATAAAGGAGCCCATACTAGATCATTTACAAGGCCTTTATCATGACCAATTTTTTCTCTCAACGCACCCAAAGCCTCATTTACAATTTTCTCTTTATCGGCGCCAAAGAAAATCAAATCTCCATTAGATGCATCTGTTTTATCCATAATTGCTTTTAATGCATTGACATCGATATTTTTTACAATAGGACTTTGAAGGCCTTTTTCATCAAGCTGTGAAACATCATTGACTTTAATATATGCTAAACCTTTAGCGCCATAGATTTTTACAAATTCAGTATATGCATCTATCTCAGATCTTGATAAATCTGATCCACCAGGTACTTTAAGGGCGGCCACTCGTCCGTTTGTCATATTTGCTGCCGAAGAGAATACTTTAAACTCAACCTTTTTAAGCTCTTCAGTTAAATCAACAAGCTCAAGAGTGACTCTTAAGTCAGGCTTATCAGAGCCATACTTATTCATTGCTTCAGCATAAGTTAGCTGAGGGAAAGTATTTGGAAGCTTTATATCCATAGTATCCGAAAACATTTGTCGAATCATTCCTTCATTAATCTGCATAATTTCATTTTCGTTCGAAAAAGAAAGCTCAATATCTAACTGTGTAAATTCTGGCTGTCTATCAGCTCTTAAATCCTCGTCACGAAAGCATTTAGCAATTTGAAAATATCTATCAAAACCAGAAATCATTAACATTTGCTTAAACAATTGAGGCGATTGAGGCAATGCAAAAAATTCACCTTGGTGCACTCTTGACGGGACTAAATAATCTCTAGCCCCCTCTGGGGTGCTTCTCGTTAATATTGGTGTTTCAATTTCTATAAAGTCATTTTTATCAAGATAATTTCGAAAATTTTTGGAAATATCATATCTCAGGCGAAGATTCTTTTGCATAACATCTCTTCGAAGATCAATAAAGCGGCTTTCTAACCTAACTGACTCTGAAATTGTTTCATCATCTAGCATAAAAGGGGGGGTTAACGAGGAATTAAGAATCAACACTTCCGATGCTAACATTTCAACCTCCCCTGAAGGTAGATTTTTATTAATAGTGCCTTCAGGCCTCAACCTTACTTTGCAGGTAACTTGTAAAACAAACTCATTACGAATTGATTCACCAGCTTTAAAAGCGTCGGGGGTATCAGGATCTATAACAATCTGAGCTAGCCCCCTCTTGTCTCTTAGGTCAATAAATATAACCCCGCCATGATCTCTCCGTCTATGTGCCCAACCACATAATTTAACTTCTTTATCTACATGGGATTTATTTAAGTCGCCGCAAAAATGTGTTCTCATTTATTCTCTACTTTCTTTTCTTTTTATTATTTTTAATAAATTCTTTATCTGATGTTGAAACACCCATTGAAATTACATACTTTAAAACTTGATCAACACTCAGATCTACTTCAATAATTTTTTTCGTGGGCACTATCAATGTGTATCCAGAAGTTGGATTAGGTGTTGTTGGGACATATACATTAACGTACTTACCTTTCAAATATTTGGCAATTTGATCATTTGGGACCCCCGTAACAAAAGCAAATGTATAAGTGCCTGCATTTGGAAACTCAATTAAAACTGCTTTAGAGAATGCTTTTCCAGAATTAGATAAAAGCGTATCAGACACTTGCTTGATACCTTTATATATAGAGTTTATTACTGGTACTTTATTTAGTACATACTCATATATGGAAATAATTCTTTTCCCAAAAAAATTATTAGCGATTATTCCTGTAAGAAAAACAATAGCAAAAGTTATAATAACGCCATATCCAGGTATAGCACCACCAAAAAAAATGTCAGGCTGGAACTCATCAGGAATGAATACTAATATTTTATCTAAAAATTGGGTAAGCGTGATTAATACCCATAAAGTTAAAACAATAGGAATTAGAACTAAAAGACCCGTTAATATATTTTTTTTAAACATTTTCCTTCTCAGTTTTTTTTGTTATTGGTTTTTTTTTCTCATCATTTTTTTTTATTTCTTTTGCATTATTTTTATTCTTAAAATCCGTCTCATACCACCCTGAACCTTTAAGCTTAAAATTTGGAGCTGAGACTTGCTTAACAAAATTTTTACCATTACATTTCGGACATAAAATTGTTGTTGGTTCACTAATTTTTCTGATTAGATCTTCTTGGTAGTGGCAGTCCTTACATATAAATTCATAAATTGGCATAAAAATTTTTCAAGTATTTTTAAAATGGAATATCGTCTTCCAACTGCTCAAAAGATTCAACTGCAGGAGATGGGGCCTTAGTAGGCTCATTAGATGACTGGCTTTTTTGTTGATTAAAACTATCATCAGAATCACTTCCGCTAGAGGTATCGTTTTTGGAGCCTAACATTCTCATTTCAGAAGCCACAATGCTTGTCGAGTATTTATCTTGTCCATCTTTCTCATATTTTGTGGTTTCAATTCTGCCCTCGACAAATACTTGGCTTCCTTTTTTTAGATATTGATTTGCAATTTCAGCTAGATTTCCAAAAAATACTACTCTATGCCATTCCGTCTTATCAACTTTCTCACCTGATTTATTTTTATATGAACTATCCGTGGCTACACTTATATTACACCTAGGTGCTTGAGTTTCTGGATTAACTCTATAATCCGGATCTTGCCCTAATCTTCCCACTAAAATTGCTTTATTAACTGACATAATAAATAATCCCCTTAAGTATTTTTTAAACCCTTTTTTTTATTTAGGCATTTTTATTGATAGAGAAAAAATAAACCAGATGGATATTATAATTCCACAAAAATAAAAAACACCTATATAACCAAAGTTCTTGGCTGCGAAACCTCCAAGAACACCCCCGAAAAACATTCCTAATGACTGACAAGTATTATACACCCCTAAAGAAAATCCTTTTCTATCAATTGGTGCAATCCTACTAACTAAGCTGGGAAGTGAAGCCTCTAAAAAGTTAAAGCCTATAAAATAAATCAATAAGGCTAAACTTATATTAAGTATTTCATTAGAATAATTGACGAACAAAAATTGAGACAAAAATAAAAGAATTATTGAAAATAAAAAGGTTTGTTTAGACAATCCCCACTTTTGTGAAAAAATAATCATAGGAACCATAAAGACAAATGACAAAAATAATATAGGGAGATAAATGCTCCAATGCTCTTCAAGTGGCAAACCTCCTTTTGTGATTAAATAATAAGGAATTGAAATAAACAAGGAGATCTGGGTCGCGTGCAAAACAAATATGCCTAGGTTTAGTCGATTTAAATCCCATCTTTTCAGAATAAATAAAAAATCACTAAGGTTGTATGAAATTTTCTTTTTATTAGAAGATTCAGTAATAAAAAATTTAATTACAAGTATCGCAATAATCGACAAAACTCCCATCAAAATAAAAATTCCTGATACTCCTATCAATTCATTAATTAAGGGGCTTAGTACGAGTGATAAGGCAAAGGTTAAGCCAATGGATACACCCACAATACCCATTGCTTTTGTTCGACTTTGATCAGAGGTTAAGTCTGCTAACAATGCACTTAAAACTGCTGAAATTGCGCCTGCGCCCTGAATAGCCCTTCCAAAAATTATTAATTCAATATCATTTGTTAGACCTGCACATAATGAACCTATAATGAATAATATCAAGCCAAAATAAATGACCTTTTTACGCCCTATAACATCAGATACCATCCCAAAAGGTATTTGAAAAATTGCCTGGGTAAGGCCATAGATTCCCAGTGCCAATCCTATTTGAAAGATCGATGGTTGACTAGGGAGTTCAGCAGCATAAATAGAAAAAATAGGTAATATTAAAAAAATACCTAGCATTCTTAACGCATAGATAGAGGCTAATATTGAACTTACTTTTATTTCATTGGGAGACATTCTGTCTTTCTGAACCATAAGAGTTGAATACAAGTTACATTAAATATAAATAATCCGTTATATTATCAGGTTGCGCTTAATTAAAAAAAAATTAATGGATTATATAAATATTAAGGGGGCGAGAACCCATAACTTAAAAAATATCTCACTTAGCCTTCCTCGAAACAAGCTTATTGTTATAACCGGTTTATCAGGATCAGGAAAGTCTTCATTAGCTTTTGACACACTCTATGCTGAAGGTCAAAGAAGATACGTTGAATCTCTATCTGCCTACGCCAGACAGTTTCTTGACCGTTTAAATAAACCTGATGTAGACCTTATTGAGGGTCTTTCCCCAGCAATATCAATTGAGCAGAAATCAACCTCTCATAATCCGAGATCTACTGTGGGAACGGTCACAGAAATTCATGATTATTTAAGACTTTTATTTGCAAGAGCAGGAGATCCAGTATGCCCAGAACATAACATTAAATTAGAAGCTCAAACAATTTCACAAATTGTTGATCAATTATTAACACTTCCAGAAAATACAAAAGTAATAATACTTGCTCCTGTTGTAAATAATAGGAAAGGGAGCCATGCAGACTTAATCAACGAACTTAGAGCTCAAGGGTTTATCAGGGTACGTTTGGATGGCACAATCTATGAAATAGACAATTTGCCTGAAATAGAAAAAAAAATAAATCACCAAATCGATGTTGTCATCGATCGGCTAAAAATAAATCAGGAGATAAAACAACGTATTACAGAATCCATTGAAACTGGACTTAAATTAACTGATGGTAAAATTTTAGCCCTTGATATGGAAACAGAAGAAACGCGTCTTTTTTCGTCAAAATTTGCATGCCCCCATTGCGACTATGCAATTCCAGAATTAGAGCCTCGACTTTTTTCCTTTAATAATCCCATGGGAGCATGCCCAGATTGTGATGGGTTAGGCCATAAAAGTTTTTTTGATCCTCAAAAAGTTGTTGCTTTACCGCAACTTTCATTAGCTGCGGGTGCAATAAAAGGTTGGGACAAAAGAAATCAATTTTATTTTCAAATACTTTCAAGTTTAGCTAAGCATTATAATTTCGATTTAGAGACCCCATATGAAAATTTACCTCCAGAAATACAGTCAGTTGTTTTGTATGGTAGTAAAAAAGAAGTTATAAATTTTTCATACCTTAGCGAACAAGGAAAGATTTATTCAAAATCGCATACTTTTGAGGGGATTTTGAATAACCTTACAAGGCGTTATCAGGAAACAGAATCTGGCATTGTCAGAGATGAAATTGCTAAATATCTAAATGTACATACCTGCCCCACTTGTGAGGGAGCTAGATTGAGAGAGGAAGCTAGGCATGTTTTAGTTGGAGATAAAAATATTAATTTTATTTGTGAGCTTGCCTTAAGAAAAGCCTTTGATTTTTTTGAAAATCTTTCATTAAAGGGAGCTAAGGCTAAGGTAGCTGAAAAAATTATTCAAGAAATTAAAAATAGAATTTTTTTTCTTATTAACGTCGGGCTAGATTATTTGTCCCTTTCAAGAACGGCCGAAACCTTATCAGGTGGTGAAGCACAGCGTATTAGATTAGCCTCACAAATTGGGAGTGGATTAACAGGCGTGATGTATGTTTTGGATGAGCCATCCATCGGTCTGCATCAAAGAGATAACGCGAAATTATTAAAAACACTTAAAAATCTTCGTGACTTAGGGAACACAGTCATCGTAGTAGAGCACGACTATGACGCTATTATGGCAGCAGATTATGTTGTGGATATCGGGCCGGGCGCTGGAGTCCATGGAGGTCAAGTTATTGCTGAAGGAACTCCCCAAGAAGTCCTAAATAATCAAGATTCACTGACCGGACAATATTTGTCTGGTAAAAAAGTAATTGAGTTATCAAAAGAAAAATCGAAACCACTTAAAGACTTCTTTCAAATTTTAAAGGCTAGTGGAAACAATTTAAAAAATGTAGACCTTAAATTGCCTATTGGTTTGATGACATGCATTACGGGTGTCTCAGGAAGTGGAAAATCTACTCTAATTAACAATACTCTTTATCACTCACTCGCAAAGCATCTTTATAAAAGCAATTTAGAGATTGGGCCGCATGAAGAAATCAAAGGCTATGAATTTTTTGATAAGGTTGTTGACGTCAATCAGAGTCCAATTGGCAGAACACCCAGATCAAACCCAGCTACATATACTGGCCTTTTTACTCCTATTCGTGATATTTTTTCAAAAGTCCCCGAGAGTAAACTTAGAGGATATGCTCCCGGACGATTCTCCTTTAATGTAAAAGGAGGAAGATGTGAGTCATGCGAAGGTGATGGTGTTGTGAAGGTAGAGATGCATTTTTTACCAGATGTTTATGTCAAGTGTGATTTCTGCGAGGGTCAACGTTATAATCGAGAAACTCTAGAAATTAAATATAAAAATAAAAACATACACGATGTGCTTTCTATGACAGTCGAACAAGCGTACGATTTTTTTAGTGCTATCCCTGTTATTGAAAGGAAACTAAAGACTCTATTGGATGTAGGCTTAAGTTATATAAAACTTGGTCAAAATGCTACCACACTCTCAGGTGGTGAAGCACAAAGAGTCAAGCTTGCCTTAGAGTTATCGAAGAGAGATACTGGAAAAACATTATATATTCTAGATGAGCCTACAACAGGACTTCATTTTGCTGATATTCAACTTCTTTTAAATGTTCTTCACCAGTTGAAAAAAAATGGTAATACCTTAGCAATTATTGAACATAATTTAGATGTGATTAAAACTGCTGACTGGATTATTGATTTAGGGCCAGAAGGGGGTGAAGGAGGTGGTCAAATTATTGCTCAAGGAACACCTAACGAGATTTGCATAAATAAAAATAGCTACACAGGTAAGTTTTTAAAAGACTACTTATAGGATTTCATAAATTGACTTGGTATCTGGTTTTTGATGATGCCAGATATTAAACGCTGCTGCGGCTTGTTCAACCAGCATCCCTAATCCATCAGAAAATTTTGCTTTATTTTGTTCAGCCTTTAATAAAAAAGGTGTTTGCTTTCCATACATCATGTCGTACCAAAAATATCCCTTTAAATTTTCTGGAAATATGACACTACCGTTTCCTAAAGATGATGAGGTTGCATTTATAATTAAATCAAAAGTAATGTCTTCTTTGAGACTCAAGATATTTAATAAAACATCGTTATCTTTAGCTAATGAAGCCCAATACTCTGCCATATCATGAGATTTAGTTATAGTTCTATTGGTTAAGAAAATAGCTTGAGGATGTTGCGAAATCAAATCAAACATCACTCCATTGGATGCGCCACCTGCACCAATAACTAATATTTTTTTATTTGCTAGACTTATATTTTTTATTAACAGATCGGTAATAAGACCTAAGCCGTCGGTTGTATCTCCTAATAATTTATCGTTTTTTATAGAAATTGTATTCACAGACTTAGCCTGTTCAGCCCTTAAGGATAATTCATCGCAAATCTCATACGCTAAATTCTTTAATGGTAATGTGATATTCAGGCCCTCATAACCCTCCTGCTTTAAATCAGAAAGTGTTTTTTTAAAATTCGTGCTTTCCACATCTATTCGTTGATAGTCAAGATTTATACCAAATTGGCTTGCAAAATATTGGTGGATCTTTGGCGATAAAGAGTGTGATATTGGATGGCCTAGCACAGCAAATTTTTTATTTAACTTGGTCATACAATTATTATAAATCGTATAACTTGATGTATATAAATTAATATTTTTGAATTATATTGGTGCATTTTTTTTTCATTATTGCACTGAAATAGTGCAATTTATACTTAATATGTTTATTTTTATATAAAAACAAGTAAAATTGCACCAATAAGTATATTTAATGCGTAATAATTAAAAAAATAGAACATCAATTAAGGAGTAAATAGTATGTCTGTAGCTAATGTAATGAAAAAAATTAAAAGTAATAACGTTAAATTCGTTGATTTAAGATTTTCAGATACCAGAGGTAAGGAACAACATGTGACTGTACCAATCTCTGCATTTGACAAGAGTAAGTTCACAGATGGGCATGCTTTTGATGGTTCTTCGGTTGCAGGTTGGAAAGGTATTAACGCGTCTGATATGTTACTTTTCCCAGATCCTAATACTGCCAATATTGATCCATTTATGGAAGAATCAACGCTCATTCTAACTTGTAACGTAGTTGATCCTGAAGATGGCAAAGGCTATGACAGAGATCCACGAACAATTGCAAATCGTGCTGAACAATATCTTAAAAAAACTGGTATTGGAGATACAGTCTATTTTGGTCCTGAGCCTGAATTTTTTGTTTTTGATTCTATTACCTGGGATTCTGGTATGAGCGGATCTTCAGTAAAAATTAGTTCTGAGGAAGCCGAGTGGGACTCCAAAACAGAACATGAAGGCGGTAACGTGGGACATAGACCCAGAGTTAAAGGTGGGTATTTTCCAGTACCACCTGTTGACTCACTTCAAGATCTTCGCTCTCAAATGTGTCTCACGTTAGAAGAAATGGGTGTTCCAGTTGAAGTCCATCACCATGAGGTGGCTGGCTCAGGTCAAAATGAGATAGGTACTAAATTTTCATCGTTAACAGAAAGGGCAGATTGGACGCAAATACTTAAATACGTTGTCATGAACACAGCCCATCACTATGGAAAGACAGCAACATTTATGCCAAAACCCGTTCTTAATGACAATGGAACCGGGATGCATGTCCATCAATCTATTTGGAAAAAAGGTAAAAACCTTTTTGCAGGAAAGAAATACGCTAACCTAAGTGATGAAGCTCTTTTTTATATTGGTGGAATTATCAAACACGGTAAAGCACTCAATGCCATCACGAATCCATCAACTAATTCATATAAACGTCTTGTACCAGGGTTTGAAGCTCCAGTGATGTTGGCTTATTCCGCAAAAAATAGATCCGCAGCAATCAGAATTCCTCATGTTTCTTCAGATAATGCAAGAAGAATTGAAGTAAGATTTCCAGACCCTATGGCTAATCCGTATCTTGCATTTAGTGCAATGATGATGGCAGGTCTTGATGGTATTCAAAATAAAATTCATCCCGGTGATGGCGAAACAAGAGATTTATATGACTTAACATCTCAAGAGGAAGCAAAAATTCCACAGGTTGCAGCATCTCTTGAAGAAGCCCTAGCTGAATTAGACAAAGACCGTGAGTTCCTAACACGAGGTGGCGTCTTTAGTAATGACTTTATCGATAGTTACATCGGACTTAAAATGGAGGATGTCACACGCATGAGAATGACACCACATCCTGTAGAGTTTGATATGTACTATAGCCTTTAAGAAACAGATAAAAGCGAGGCCAAGCCTCGCTTTTTTTTTAAATAAAATTATCTTGCACTTTTATTGTGCATTAAATTTTTACTATACCCAATGAAAGCTGAAAAAGCTGGGAATGAAAAAAATGAGTAATAAAGTCAAAAAAATAAAACATGAAGGTATGGAGTCATTAGTCACAGCCGTTATTGTTTGTGATAAAGATTTAATTATTAACTATATCAATCCTAGTACTGAAACGCTCTTTGAGGTTAGTGCTAAACAAGCCGTCAATAATAATATAAGTGTATTTTTCGAAGATACTAATAATTTTTTCAAAAAGATACTCCAAAAAGTTGATGAGCAAAAAAATAGCTACAAGGAACATGAGTATTTTCTTCAAACGCATCAGAAAAAAACAATCTGCGTTAGCTTAACCGTAACAGCTTTGATTGATTCCAGTGATGAATTTATTATTGAATTCATACAAATGGATCAACAATTAAAAGTAGCTAGAGAAGAGAGAATGTTCATTCAACAGCAAGCAAATACAGAATTACTTAGAAATCTTGCTCATGAAGTTAGAAACCCTCTGGGTGGACTCAGAGGTGCAGCCCAACTACTTGAACAAGAGTTAGGTGAAGAATCATTAAAAGAATACACACAAATTATTATCAATGAGGCAGATAGACTTCAAAACCTGATGAATCGAATGCTTACTCCGCATCAGATGCCTGTTTACAAAAAAACCAATATTCATGAAATTTTAGAGCGGGTAAGAAGTTTAATTTTATCTGAGTTCTCAAGTGATATGTCATTCATCAGAGATTACGATGTCAGTCTTCCGGAATTTATTGTGGATCGGGAAAAACTTATCCAAGCCATTTTAAATATTGCGAGAAATGGTGCGCAAGCAATGAAATTGAACAATCAAGACAGTATGCAGCTATCATTTATTACTCGGGCAGAAAGGCAAATTGTTTTCCGAAAAAAGAAACATGCCACCGCTATTCGAATCGACATTATTGATAATGGTCCGGGGATTAAAAATGAGTTAATAGATAAAATATTTTTTCCACTAGTGACTGGCAATGAAAACGGGTCAGGCTTAGGTTTATCACTAGCTCAAAATTTAATCTCTCTTCATCAAGGTATGATTGACTGTCATAGCGTCCCTGGAAAAACTGTATTTTCTATCATTTTGCCTATCGAAAATAATTTAACTTCGACTAAGGAGAAAAAATGAGTCAGGTCTGGGTTTTAGATGATGATAAATCAATCCGATGGGTTTTTGAAAAAGCACTAGCAAAAGCTAATATAACTTTTGAGTGCTTTAGTAACACCAACGAAGCCATCAATAAATTTAATCAAGAGAAACCACAAGCGATTATAAGTGATATAAGAATGCCTGGTGAATCTGGAATTGATTTCTTAACAAAAGTAAAAAATAAATTTCCTGAAATTCCTATCATCATCATGACAGCCTACTCAGATTTAGATACTGCTGTCACAGCTTTCCAAAAGGGAGCCTTTGAGTATATTGCAAAGCCTTTTGATATTAATAAAGTTGTTAATATTATTGAACAAGCCCTCGAATCTATTAGTAAAAAAAATATTGATGACGAAATATTAGGTGACCTGCCTGAAATAATTGGCCAAGCGAAATCTATGCAGGAAGTTTTTAGAGCGATTGGCCGTTTAAGTCAATCCAATGCGATGGTTTTGCTCAATGGTGAATCTGGCTCTGGAAAAGAGTTGGTGGCTAAAGCGATTCATAAAAATAGCCATCGGAAAAATAATGAGTTTATTGCGATTAATACTGCCGCTATCCCTAATGATCTTTTAGAAGCAGAACTTTTTGGTTTTGAAAAAGGTGCATTTACCGGCGCAAATTCTCAACGAAAGGGTAAATTTGAACAGGCTAATCAAGGTACATTATTCTTAGATGAGATTGGTGATATGCCAATCGATCTTCAGACACGGCTGTTACGTGTACTTAGCGAAGGACAATTTTATCGAGTGGGAGGTCAGGATTTAATTACTGTTGATGTAAGGGTAATTGCCGCAACCCATCAAGATCTTGAAGTGTTGGTTAAATCAGGTCAATTTAGGGAGGACTTATTTCATAGACTGAATGTCATTCGTATTAAAGTACCTCCGCTTCGAGGTAGGGTTGAAGATATTCCGCTTCTTTCCCAATATTTCTTAAATAAAAGTGCGAAGCAATTAAATGTGAAATTAAAATCTCTCTCACCAGAAGTAATAGAATATTTTAAAAATTTGTTCTGGCAGGGTAATGTCAGACAACTTGAAAATATTTGTCATTGGCTAACGGTAATGGCTCCAGGGAATGTAATCAATGTCAGTGATCTACCTGCTGAATTGAATAGTGAACCCGTATCTGCAGGAACAGAATCATCTAACTGGAAGGAAAACTTAGGCAGAGAGGTTTCTAAAATATTACTTACAGGAGAAGTGGATATTTTTAAGGATTACACAAATATTTTTGAAAAAGAATTAATTGTCCAGGCCTTAAAGTATACAAAAGGTAGGAAGGTGGAGGCGGCAAAATTATTAGGGATCGGCAGAAATACAATTACTCGTAAAATAAAGGAACTAGAGATTAAATTAACTGAATAAAAAAAAGGCTCCCTAAGGAGCCTTTTTTAATGTTACGTTCTCTTAGAATTAAATTCTAGAAGAATAAGATCGCACCAACAGTGAAAATATCTGAAGTTTCACTTGCGCCATCATGAGCCTTAGACTCAACATCTGAATACTCAGCAACTAAGTTTAAGTGCTTAGTTAACGGATGGTATGCACCAATTGTTAACATTTCATTTTCTTTAACAAGAGCACTAGCAGCTTCACCACTAGCAAGATCTAATTTAGATTCACCATATGAAACACCAAGTTTAGTACCCATTGGAATTACATATGTTGCTTGTGCATAGTAACCGTCTGAATCACGTGACTCACCATCTGTAGCATAACCATCACGTAATAGACCTGTTGTACCAACACCATCACCAGAGTAACCATAAGCTACTAAGTTGATGTTCATAACAGTTGCTGAAACACCAGCTTCATATGCAGTTGCAGTATCAGACTGGTTTGAAGTCAATGCTGCTGGAGTTGCTGCTCCGTCAGTCATACCTGTAACTTCTTGTGTGAAGAAACCAGCCCAAACTTTACCAGCGAAGTCGCCTGTCCATGAGTAAGATGCTTGACCTTGGAAACCAAACTCATCTGTGTTACCAGCAGATGTTGCTGATAATACACCAGATTGTGTAACATTCCATGGCTGCATTACACCCACTGTAGCTGAAAAGCCGTTCATGTTAGGTGTTGTATATGCAATTTGACCATTCCAGTCAGCATAAATATAACCAGTACCGATACGACCTAAAGTAGTTGTTGTACCACCAGATGAACCTACTACACCCTGTGAACCCACACCTAATAAAGTCATATCATTAAGAATAGCTGTTGAGCCAAAGATACCGAGATCTTTACCCACTTTCACAGAACCCCATGATTTATCACCAAATGTTAAGAACGCTTGACGATTTTCAGAACCACCACCACCTGCAAGAGCACCAGTAGTAGATGCACCAGGCTGGAATGAAATAGTTACAGATGTATCAAGATCATTCTGACGTGTAGTTGCTGTGAAGCCTAACCATGATGGTAATAGACCAGTGTTGATAGATGCTGCTGTATCATCATTACTTTCGCTGTTAGTCATTTTACCTTGTATTGTTGCAGTATCTCCATTGTCAGCTAAGATTGCGAATGCATTAACGTTACCGTTCATATCCACAGTCCACTCACCGGCGTCCCATGTAATACCTGCATTAGCAACTGAAGCTGATGCTAATACCGCACCTGCTACTGCTAATTTAATTTTGTTATTCATATGTTTCTCCTTGATTTAAAAATTTTTAAAGCTTTTCACTTTCTTAAAATAAAAAACTTTAAGAAATTAGATATATTATCTACCAGTTCAATAATACATCGCAAGTTTTTTGTCTTTTTTTTGGTACATTTTTGTTATTTATGTTGTATAAATGCAACAAATCTAATGTAAAAACATGTAATAAGATTGTTTTTCTTGAATACTACCTTAGTGTTGGCATAGTTTTTCAAAGGTTTGAAGGGCAAAACGATCTGTCATGCCCGCGATGTAATCTGACACAAGCTTAGCCAAATCATGTTGGTTATGCTTTTCATCGATGTTTATTAAATCGGGTTTTTGCATAAATTTTTTAAATAACGAATTAATGACCTCATGGGCATTATCTGTCATAACCTGAACTCGTGGATGTAAATAAAGCGCTTCTCTTAATAATTGTTTTAGCGATTGTTGTTTTTTTGTTAAATCTTCTGATAAAGCAATAATTGGGACTTCATTTCTGACATCATTAATAGTATTAAGATTTTTTTTATCTATTCTTGCTTGAGACTCATGACACAGATCCATGACAAAAATATTCATCATCCGGCGTATGGTAACTCTCATACACTGCCTATTATTAATTGATGGTGATTCAGATTTTACTTTTAATGCTATTTCCTTGAAAAATGGCACATCTTGTAATTGATCAAAAATCAGTAGACCTGAGCGAAAGCCGTCATCTATATCATGATGATTATAAGCAATTTCATCAGCAAAATTAACTAATTGTGCTTCCAGTGAGGGTTGTTTTTTTTGAATAAAACGCTCCCCAATAAGTCCCAATTTTAAAGCATTTTTATTTGAACAATGTTTTAATATCCCCTCTCTTGTCTCAAATGTCAGGTTAAGACCATTAAAATCAACGTAATCATTTTCTAATACATCAACAATCCTTAAAGATTGAAGGTTGTGTTCAAACCCACCATATTCCTTCATACATTGATTTAATGAGCTTTGCCCTGCATGTCCAAAGGGGGTATGCCCCAAGTCATGTGCGAGCGCAATGGCTTCTGCTAAATCTTCGTGGAGACCAAGAGTTCTTGCAATACCCCGTGAAATTTGAGAAACTTCTAAAGAGTGAGTAAGTCTTGTCCTATACATATCACCTTCATGATTGACAAAGACTTGTGTCTTATATTCCAATCTCCTAAAGGCGCCTGAGTGGATAATGCGGTCACGGTCTCTTTGAAAGTCATTTCGAAGTTTTGAGGGAGCTTCTTTAAATTGCCTACCTAAACTTTTTTGAGGATCAGCAGCGAAAGGTTTTAAATTCATAAGAAAAGGGCTTTAATGTGATGATTGGTCCAGTATTTGTCGAAGCTTTGAAGAATCGTAAGCATTTGTTAAAACTGCTTCTCCCATTGATTTTTGAAGCACTAAATTAATTTGTCCATCCTTTGTTTTTTTATCTAGCATCATTAGCTCTAAATATTTTTCAACAGAAATATTTGGGGGTATTGTTGGTAACCCAGCATTTTTTATCAGCTTAGTGATTCGCTTTAGATCTTTATCTGAAAGCCAATTCATACTCTGTGATAGCTTTGCTGCCATCACTATACCTGCACCAACCGCCTCCCCATGCAACCAGTTTCCATAGCCTTGTGCCACTTCAATCGCATGCCCGAAAGTGTGTCCTAAATTTAATATTGCCCGTATACCTGATTCAAATTCATCTGCCTCAACAACATCTGCTTTATTTTGACAAGATCGCAATATTGCCTCCATTAAATAATCTTGTTTCATTCCTACTAGTGATTGCATATTATCTTCCAGCCATTCAAAAAATCTTATATCTCTAATTAAGCCATACTTAATAACCTCCGCTAAACCTGCGGATAGCTCTCGCCTTGGCAATGTGGTCAAGACATTCACATCCGTTATGACACACTTTGGTTGATAAAAAGCGCCTATCATATTTTTACCTAAAGGATGATTGATGCCTGTTTTTCCACCCACTGATGAGTCAACTTGTGAAAGCAATGTAGTAGGTATCTGTATAAAATTAACCCCTCTCATATAGGTTGCTGCTGCAAAACCAGTGATATCCCCTATTACTCCTCCACCTAAAGCAATGAGGGTAATATTACGGTCAGCCTTATTTTTAAGAAGCTCAGAATAAATGATATTTAATGAATCCGTATTTTTATGTTTTTCTCCATCAGTCAAAATAATAGAAATGACATCCTTATGAGGTGATAAAGAATTTATTAGAGTATCTAAATAGATATCAGCAACAAGATTGTTTGTAACGACTGCAATTTTTTTATGTGGCAAATGCTGGTTAATTAAAGAAAAATCTGAAATTAGATTCTGACCAATATATATAGGGTAACTTCTATCATCAAATTGAATGTTAATAGTTTTCATAAATTTAATTTAATTTAATTTAATTATTCTAATAATTTCATTAACGACTTCATGAACTCTTTTATTTTTTGTCATTATCTCGAAGTCTGCAATCTCTTCATAAAGAGGCTCTCGTTCTTTACATAGTTTTTTAATAATTAATTCAATGTTCCCATTTTTTAATAATGGCCTAGTTTTGTCATTTTTCGTTCTTAGAATCAAATCTTTTTGATTAGATTTTAAATATATCACTATCCCATTTTCTGACAAAAGATCACGGTTAGATTTTGAAAGGATAATGCCACCACCTGTAGCCAAAACAATATTTTTTTTGCTCACAAGCTCCTGTAAAATATCTTTTTCTCTCTCACGAAAACCCTCTTCACCTTCATATTCAAATATCATCGATACATCAACGCCCAATTTTTCTTCGATCACCTGATCACTGTCGTAAAAAAATTTTGTCCAATTTTTTAGACAAAATTTTACCTAAAGTAGTTTTACCTGAACCCATCAGGCCTATTAGGTAAATATTTTTATATCTTTTCATATTTAAACCAAGCCAAAACAAAATTATAAATCAATTAAAACTTTTAATGATACTGTTCAGCTCTATAATATACTTATATCGATTACAAATTTTAAAAATCAATCTCATGATTTCAAAGATAAAAAATTTTTTGCTCCTCTCTTTCTTGATTGGTATGGCAAGCTTAGCTGCTGTAATTTTTATAGCGGCCCTAATATACCCAATGCTGCCTGATGTTGAAAGTCTATCAAAATATCGTCCCAAGGAACCATTACAAATTTTCACAAAAGATAATTACCTGATTCAAGAATTTGGAGAGGAACGGAGAGATTTTATCGCCATAGAGAATGTTCCACAAAAAATGATAAATGCTATATTGGCGATTGAGGACAGGCGCTTCTTTGAACACCCTGGTATCGATTTTATTGGAATCGTAAGAGCGGCTATAAAAAATTTTACGGGGCAAAGTAGAGAAGGTGCCAGCACAATTACGATGCAAGTTGCTAGAAACTTCTTTTTATCGTCAGAAAAAACATTTAAAAGAAAAATTAATGAAATTTTACTTTCGCTTAAAATTGAAAATAAGTTGTCAAAGGAGGAAATTCTCGAGCTTTATATAAACCAAATCTACCTTGGGCAAAGATCTTTTGGGTTTTCTGCAGCGGCTAATACTTATTTTAATAAGTCACTAGAAAATTTAAATCTAGCTGAAATTTCACTACTGGCTGGCTTACCAAAAGCACCTAGTAGATATAATCCTTTATCTAACCCCGATTTAGCTGTAGCAAGACAACATACCGTATTAAATAATATGTATAAATATGGCTTTATTGATAGATCATCATATATATTAGCCCTCGAGGAACATCTTGATCTTGTTGAAAAAAATATTCGTTACGAAATTCAGGCTGACTACGTTGCAGAAATGGTAAGAAAAGTTTTATACGATGAATATGGCAACAGTATATATACCAGTGGTTTAAAAGTTATTACGACCATTAAAAAAAAGAATCAAAAAGTTGCAAATCAAGCAATCGAAAACGGCATTATTAATTATTTGAATCGACAACCTCTAAAATCACCTGAAGGGTTTATTAATTTAGACTCTAAAGATTATTTTGATAAAAAAACAAAAAAACAATTTTTAAGAAAAGCTTTAAGACCTTTTAAAACTTATAACAATTTTATTCCTGGTATTGTCTTATCTACCCAGCCTTACAAAATCGAAGTTTTTTTAAAAAATAATCAATATGTCACTATTTATAAAAAAAATTTAGGATTATTGAAGAAAGATTTAGCGAAGGAAAGCCCTGACGAAAGATTAATTAAACCTGGCTCCGTAATGAGGTTTTTTAAAAAGAAAAGAGATTGGGTTGTCACACAACTCCCCGAAGTTGAGAGTGCATTAATTTCAATGGATCCAAATACTGGTGCAATTGTTGCACTAGTAGGGGGGTTTAGCTTTAAAAAGAATAAGTTTAATCATGTCACCCAAGCACATCGCCAACCCGGATCTATTTTTAAACCTTTTATTATTTCTAGTGCACTCGAAAAAGGAATTACTCCTTCTACGATCATCAATGATGGGCCTTTAGAAATTCTAGCTAAAGATCTTGGCACTAATGAAAATTGGGTACCTCAAAACTATAATGAAAAATTTTCAGGCCCAATCAGACTCAGAGAGGGATTAGCAAAATCAAAAAATCTGATTTCGATAAGGATTTTAAAACATATTAGTCCTGAATATTCGCTCGATTATATTGCACGCTTTGGCTTTAATCCAAAAAAATATAAACCATACTTGTCTATGGCACTTGGAGTGGGGGAAGCAACAGCTTGGGAAATGGTGAGAGCCTATAGTGTTTTTGCTAATGGTGGCTATCTTAAAACACCTTATTATATTGATAGAATTATTGATTCTAAGGGGAGAAATATTAAACTTCAGGCTGGATTAATAAATGAAGAGACTCCAAGAATTATTGATCCTAGGAATGCATTTATTATGTATGACTTATTGAAAGAAGTCATCAAAAATGGAACTGCGAGAAAAGCTAAAACTTTAAAGCGACCTGATATTGCAGGTAAAACAGGTACCACAAACGATTTAATGGATGCATGGTTTGCTGGGTTTAATTCCGACATAGTGACTGTTACTTGGATGGGATACGATCAACCAAAATCATTAGGCAAAAAAGAGACAGGTTCAAGGGCTGCCTTACCCATTTGGATTGATTATATGAGACCTTTACTAAAGGATTATCCAATTAAAAATTTAGTTAAACCTGAAGGCATTATTCCATTTAAGATCAATAAAAAAACAGGTATGACGAATAATGCTGATAAAAACGGTTTATATGAGTATTTTTATGAAGAATATCCACCCTATGATAATTCATACTTTGTGATTAACTAATATATTTAAAATTATGTCATCTAAAAACATGAAGGTATCAATTGCCAACCTTGCTGCTCAAATGATTATGGAGGAGGGAATTAAAGATTATTTATTTGCAAAAAAGAAAGCTGCGAAGTCATTAGGCCTTAATGAAAATGCCAACCTACCTACAAATTCACAAATTGACAAAGCCATAGATGATTTCAATAAAATTTTTAACTCAAATATAGATATTGAGTTTTTACAACAATTTAAGATACAAGCACTCGAGATTATGGACATCTTTAAAAATTTTAAGCCACATCTAATGAATCAGCTTTATGAAGGCATAATTCCAAAATTTCCCGAAATCAAGATAAATTTATTTGCTGATAATTTGAAAGACGTAGAATACGTTCTTCTAAATAGTGAAATGTCTTATGATTTTAAAGAAGTTAAAATGAATAGCAAAGAAGGTAAGAATTCAATTAAATCTATTCCAACAATATATTTGGATAATTTATCAATACCAGCTGAAATAAAAGTGTATTTTGAAAATGACTTTTTTGATTTTAAAAAAAATTATCTACAAAACAGAGGGCTGAATATTAATAAAGTTCTATCTTTAGATGTTAATGCTTTGAATTCATCAACCGCGCTACCTCTAATGCAAAATAAGTAATGATTGCATCGGCTCCTGCCCTTCTAAATGAAATGAGTGACTCTAAAATAACATCATCTTGATTTATCCAGCCTCTCAATGATGCTGCCTTAATCATTGCGTACTCACCACTAACCTGGTACACAAAAGTTGGTTTGTTAAAAGTCTGTTTAACTCTAAAAACTATGTCAAGATAAGCAATACCAGGCTTTATCATGACCATATCAGCTCCTTCTTGAATATCTAATTTCACCTCATTTAAAGCCTCATCACTATTAGCTGGATCCATTTGATAAGTTTTCTTTGAAGATTTACCTAATAGTTCTGAAGAACCAACAGCATCTCTAAATGGCCCATAAAATGAAGAAGCATATTTTGCAGAGTAAGCTAAAATTTTTGTGTTTATAAATTTATTTTCTTCAAGAGACTCTCTAATTCTCCCTACCCTACCGTCCATCATGTCTGAGGGTGCCACAATATCAGCTCCTGCTTTAGCATGACTTATCGCTTGTTTAGTTAAAATACTGACCGTTTCATCATTTAATATGTTGCCTTTTTTATCAGTGACTCCATCTTGTCCATGCAACGTAAATGGGTCGAGTGCTACATCTGAAATGATGCCTAATCTAGGTATTTCTTTTTTTAATCTTTTTATTGCCCTTTGAACGAGACCATCATCGTTAAATGCTTCACTTGCATCATCTGTTTTTAATTTTTTTTCAATGTAAGGGAAAATAGCAATGGCTGGAATGCCTAATTGATCACATTCAGAGGCATCTTTTATTAATTCATCAATACTTAATCTTTGTATGCCTGGCATCGACTCTATATCTTGTCGAATACCAGTTCCTTCAATTATGAACATGGGATAAATTAGATTACTTATAGAAACATTATTTTCACGCATCAATGTTCTTGAAAAACTACT
>JAOMTQ010000019.1 GCA_028355955.1 Methylophilaceae bacterium
TCAGATTTGTGTTTATATTCTTTAAATTTTTTTGGAATGAATCTAACTCCTCACCTAATATTTTTTTCACTTGTTCTTGAGCTTTGCTCCAATGAGGAAATACTTTACTCAAAACCTTATTGCCTTTTGTAGTTAAATTAATATATGTAAACCTTCCATCCGAACCCGTATTTGATTTTACCCATCCTACTTTTTTGAGAACATTAAGGTTTCTAGTTAATGTAGTTCTCTCCATCTTTAATAGAGTTGATATCTTATTAATTGATCCATCATCAACTTGAGATATTGTGACTAAAATGGATACTTGATTTGCATTAATTTTTTCACCAGATGCTTTGAGGTGCTTGTTATATATTTGTGAAATATTTCTTGATGATTGTCTCATGCTAGCGCATAAGCAATTTGTGAGCTCTAACCTTTTTTTACTCTCTATATCCATATAACTTGTTTACAAATTTTAATAATTATTATACATTATAATATTACGTGTATATACACTTATTTAGAGGATTAAAAATTGAAATCAATAAAAAAATTTAATTTAGATGATGGAACATTCATTAGATATACCGTACAAGGATCAGGTCAACCTTTACTTTTGCTGCATACCATTAGAAATAGATTAGAGTACTCAGATCTATTAATACCTTATCTGGCTAAAAAATTTAAAGTCTATGTTATCGACCTACCCGGTCACGGAGACTCCCCTATCAATAAAAAAACAAACTATGACCAAGGTTTTCTTACTGACTCCGTTGTGTCATTTATTGAAGATTTAAATTTAAATAATCTAACTATTGCGGGTGAATCGATTGGAGCTGTTTTAGCTGCAACTATTGCTAAAAAAATACCTAGCCGAATTAAAAAAATATTTTGTTTCAATGCTTATGACTATGACAAAAGGTTTGCGCAAGGTGTGATGAGAGGAAACTTTGCAGCTACTTTTTTACTATTCCATGTCAGTCTTCCCCTTGGGTTGGGTATATTTTTTGCCAAATTAGAATCCTTTCCTACGTTATGGATGATCTTCCGAGGAGGGGTTCATAAGAAATCTGCCATTACAACAGAATATATAAAGCTTTTATGCGCATCAACAAAGAAACCTGGGTTTATTTATCATGAGAGGAATGTATTTCAGAATCATAAATCTTGGTTAAACGATGAATCTTTATACCAAGGTCTGAAGACACCTGTGAATCTTATCTATGGAGAAAGTGATTGGTCTAAACAAGATGAAAAATTAAATACAATGAAGGCATTAGGACTCAATTCCTTTCATACAATGAAAAGCACAGGTCATTTTTCTTTTTTAGAATCACCCAAAGAAGTATCTGAGATTATTTTAAGTTAACTATCAATAAGGAATATCCATGGAAAAAGTCGCATTTATAAGTGGAGCTAATCGAGGGATTGGTTTTGAGACATCAAAAAAATTAGCTGAACAAGGTATAAAAGTTATATTAGGTTCAAGAGATATAGATAAGGGTAAAAAGGCTTTAGAAGAATTAGCAGCCCAGGGGATTGAGGCTGACATAATTCAATATGATGCCGCAGATCTTGAAGCGCCTCAAAAAGTTTATGATTATATTTCAGATAAATATAACAAGTTAGATATTTTAGTAAATAATGCAGGAGTCCTTTTAACAGGAAATCTATTCGTTACTAACAGTACAACTGTTTCCGATAAAGATGTAAAAGAAACATTTCAAACGAATCTTTTTTCTGTCATCTCTCTTACACAAGCTTTACTTCCGCTCATAAAAAAATCTAAAGCGGGAAGAATAGTAAATGTTTCAACAATTTTGAGCTCCTTAACACTTCATTCAGCTAAGGATTCTCCGATTGCACCGGCAAAAGAATTTGCATATAACGCCTCGAAAACAGCACTTAATGCATTTACAATTCATCTTGCCTTAGAATTAAAAGATACAAATATAAAAGTTAATTCGGGACATCCCGGATGGGTAAAAACAGAATTGGGTGGTCCAAATGCTCCCATGGAAGTAAAAGATAGTTATGAAACTTCATTGTATTTGGCCACACTAGACAAGGATGGTCCAAGCGGAGGTTTATTTCATAAAGAAGAAACTTT
>JAOMTQ010000003.1 GCA_028355955.1 Methylophilaceae bacterium
ATTGCTTGGTTTTTTTATTTATATGCATAAAATTAAAGAAAATATAAAATTTGTTTGTGATGAAATTAAACAAAATTCTCACAAAACAGAAAAAGATATTCGATTAGTTGCAGTAAGCAAAGGCCAAAGCTATTCTGCGATTAAAAGTGCATTTGACGCAGGACAAAAAATCTTCGGTGAAAACTACCTCCAGGAAGCACTGGAGAAAAAGAAATTGCTTGAAAACCTTGCGATTGAATGGCATTTCATAGGCCCTATTCAGAGTAACAAATGTAAACTTATATCAGAAAATTTTTCTTGGGTGCAGACTGTAGATAGAATTAAAATAGTAAATAAATTAAATCAATATAGGTACCCAAAAAAACCATTAAATATTTGTATTCAAGTTAATATCAGTGAGGAGAATACCAAGAGTGGTATAAGCCTTAATGATGTGAAGCAATTTGCAAAACTTATTAGTAACCTTAAAAACTTAAAGTTACGAGGGGTTATGGCAATTCCATCAAAAACAAATGAAAACCAAAATTTGGTATCACAATATAAATTATTAAAAAATCTGTATGAAGACTTAAAAATTAGTTATAGCTCTGTGGATACTTTATCAATAGGTATGTCCAATGACTACTTGTTAGCAATTGAGAATGGGGCTAACCTTGTAAGAATAGGAACAAAAATTTTTGGTGCAAGATAGATATGGCAAAAAATAAACTTTATTTTATTGGTTGTGGACACATGGCGGAAGCAATTTATCAAAGGCTTGATAAAACCATATACGAGAACATATTTTTAATCGAAAAAGATGACGATAGACGTATTTATATAGATAAAAAAAAACACGGTAAAACCCAATTACTTAAAAGCCTTGATGGTATTAAATTTTGTAATTCAGATATTGTTATTTTAGCTGTTAAACCGAATCAAATTAAATCAATATGTAATAAAATTAATTCATTAATAATTGAAAAAAAAGATTTGCCCGAATTGATTTCTATTGCAGCTGGAGTATCAACAACTACAATTAAAGATTATATTATTCAAGAAAACCTCTCACATCTTCAAAACTCTCTGAATATTTTTAGAGCGATGCCAAACTTATGCGCTATCAACGGAGATAGCATAACAGGATTATTTGGAAGCTCTGTCCATGATAAATTAAATTCAAAAAATACTGTTTCAGAAATTTTTAATTCTGTTGGTGAAATCTTATGGGTAAAGAAAGAATCTGATTTGAATATAGTAACTGCGATATCAGGAAGTGGGCCTGCGTATATATTTTATATCATGGAGGTAATGATTAATTCAGCATTAGAGCTTGGTCTTTCTAAGAAAGATGCCAAAAAACTAGTCGCCATGACACTTATTGGTTCTGGGAAAATGGGGTTGAGCATCCAAAACTTAAAAGAACAGATTTCTAAGGTTTCATCTAAAGGAGGCACGACTGAGGCAGCGTTAAAGGTTTTTGATAAAGAAAACCTTAGTTTAATATTTAATCAAGCAATCGAAGCTGCTCACGCTAGGTCCAAAGAAATTAGTCAAAGTAATGAATAAACATATAGTTGTAGGTCTATCAGGAGGCGTTGATTCTGCAGTCACTGCCTGGCTTTTAAAAGATAAAGGGTTCAAGGTTACTGGCCTTTTCATGAAAAACTGGGAGGATGAAGATGATGATGAGTTTTGTACAAGCAAACAAGATTTAATTGATGCAGTTTCAGTTTCAGAAAAGATAGGTATTGATATAGAAGTCGTGAATTTTGCAAAGGAATATAAAGAAAAAGTGTTTTCTTTGTTTATCTCAGGCCTAGAAAAAGGTATTACGCCGAATCCAGATATATTATGTAATTCAGAAATCAAATTTGAAGCTTTCCTCAACCATGCAATCAAGATGGGAGCATCAAAAATAGCTACCGGTCATTACGCAAACGTCTTTGAAAAAAATGGCCTTCACTTTCTATCCAAAGGATTTGATGGAACAAAAGATCAAAGCTATTTCTTGCATCGCCTTAACCAATCGCAGTTAGCTAAATCTGTATTTCCTCTAGGTGGTTTATTAAAATCCGATGTGAGAGATTTAGCTAAAAAACATTCTTTGCATAATCATGATAGAAAAGACTCAACAGGTATTTGTTTTATTGGAGAGCGTCCATTTGCAGATTTTATTAGTCAGTATATAAAGAAAACTCCAGGCTCAATTATTAATGAAGATGGTAAAGAGATTGGAAAGCATAACGGAGTTAATTTTTATACAATTGGGCAAAGACAAGGGCTCAACATTGGGGGAACAAAAACTGGAAATGGTTTGCCTTGGTTTGTTTTAGATAAAAATAATAAAAATAATACTCTTTTAGTGGGACAAGGGCACGACCACCCTCTTCTTCAAAGTGATGGTTTGTCAGCAAATGATATGCACTGGATTTCAGGAAAACCTCCCAGGCTTAACTGGGTTTACTCAGCTAAAACAAGATATAGACAAATGGATGCGCCATGTGAAATTGATAGTTACGTGAAAGACAATTGTTCAATTATGTTTGGCCAGAAACAATGGGCTATTACTCCTGGGCAATCTGTGGTTATTTATGAGAGTAATGTTTGTCTTGGCGGTGGTTATATCAAAAAGGCAATTAGCTAAATGGGGGGAGGAAATATTTTTTCACAAGCTATGTTGGCTGATGCCATAAAAGCGAACATAACATATGCATTAAAAGAAGACTTAGGCAAAACTGATCTCACATCAAATTTATTAAAAAATGATATCAAGGGTCAGGTTCAGATTAAAACGAAGGAAAAAGGAATATTATGCGGAAAAGCATGGGTTGAGGAGTGCTTTAACCAAATAGATAAAAATATTAAAATTACATGGTTGGTTGATGATGGAGAGAGCATAAGAAAAAATCAATTGATTTGTGTCGTGGAGGGCTTTATAGCCCATATTCTAATGGGTGAAAGGGTTTCATTAAATTTCTTGCAGCTACTTTCTGGTACAGCAACATCAACTGCACATTTTAAAAATTTAGTAAGAAGTACTTCTGCTAAAATTTTTGATACACGCAAGACAATTCCTGGCCTTAGGATTGCCCAAAAATATGCTGTTTTAATGGGTGGAGGGAATAATCAAAGAATAGGCTTGTTTGATCAAATTTTGTTAAAAGAAAATCACAAAAATACTTATGACTCTATTACAAATATGCTAAAAAACATTGAGCATATAGAACAAATTCAGGTTGAGGTTGAAAATATTAAAGAACTAAAAGAAGTACTCTCCCTTGGCGTAAAAAATATACTTTTAGATAACTTTTCAATTGAGGATTGTAAAAAGTCAGTAAATCTAAATAATGGTAAAGCTATACTAGAAGCTTCTGGAAATATAAACGAAAAAAATATTTTACATTTTGCAAGAACCGGCGTTGACAGAATATCCATAGGTGCAATTACTAAAAATATAAGATCAATTGACTTTTCTATGCTTTTTTCACCTCAAAAGCAGTTATAAGCTTGAGGAAGATATAGCAAAAGGTTATCATATCTTTTTATCGATATAGTATTCCATGACAGCTGAAATTATTACTGGTGCAGAAATTGCTATCCGGTGTCTCCAGAAAGAGAATGTTAAATTTGTTTTTGGTTACCCTGGTGGTGCGGTATTAAATATATACGACGCAATTTTCCAACAAAAATCTTTCAAACACGTTCTTGTGCGACACGAGCAAGCAGCCGTTCATGCGGCAGATGCATACTCAAGAGCAACTGGTGATGTTGGTGTTGCTTTAGTTACATCAGGTCCTGGAGCTACAAACGCAGTAACCGGAATAGCAACTGCTCACATGGATTCGATTCCAATGGTCATTATCAGCGGTCAAGTTCCAACACACGCAATAGGCCAAGATGCTTTTCAAGAGTGCGATACCGTTGGTATTACAAGGCCATGCGTTAAACATAACTTTCTAGTCAAAGATATTAAAGATATTGCAAGCACAATTAAAAAGGCATTTTATTTGGCTGCAACAGGGCGACCAGGTCCTGTTCTTGTAGATATACCGAAAGATATTACAGCTGAAACTACAGAATTTATATATCCTGAAAATGTTTCACTTAGATCTTATAATCCAATTAATCAGGGACATAGTGGCCAAATTAATAAAGCATTAGATTTGCTTGTAAATGCCCAAAAGCCAATGGTATATTCAGGTGGAGGCGTGGTACTTGGAAATGCATCTGAAGCTTTAACAGAGTTTATCAAGCTTTTAGGTTTTCCTATAACTAATACTTTAATGGGGCTAGGTGGCTTTCCTGCCTCGCATGAGAATTTTTTAGGTATGCTTGGAATGCATGGAACATATCAGGCTAATATGGCAATGCAAGAATGCGATGTTTTATTAGCTGTTGGAGCAAGATTTGATGATAGAGTGATCGGAAATCCTGATCATTTTTTAGCAAAACCAAAAAAGATCATTCATATAGATATTGATCCAGCATCTATTTCTAAAAGGGTTAAAATTGATATTCCAATTGTAGGTGACGTAAAACTTGTCCTTGAAGATCTTATTTCTGCATTCAAAGCCCTAAAAAGTAGTAGTTCTAATAATTTACGCACTGATTGGCTAAAGACTATAGATCTATGGAAACAAAAAGATTGTATGAGCTTTGAGGATGATGGCACGCAAATCAAACCTCAGAAAGTTATACAAAAACTTCATGAAGTTACAAATGGTGAAGCCTTTATTACTTCAGATGTAGGTCAGCATCAAATGTGGGCTGCTCAGTACTATCCATTTGATAAACCGAGAAGATGGATTAATTCAGGTGGATTAGGAACAATGGGTGTTGGTCTTCCATATGCAATGGGATGTCAACTCGCTTTTCCCGACTCACAAGTAGCTTGTGTAACTGGGGAAGCATCAATTCAAATGTGTATACAAGAGCTTTCAACATGTAAACAATTCAACTTACCTGTAAAAATTGTTAATTTAAACAATCGTTACATGGGTATGGTAAGACAATGGCAAGAGTTTTTTTATGGAAACCGTTATGCCGAGTCTTATATGGATGCCTTACCAGATTTTGTAAAACTTGCTGAATCTTATGGGCATGTTGGTATGAAGATAGAAAATTCGTCAGATATTGAAGGTGCATTAAAAGAGGCGTTTTCGCCAAAACTAAAAGAGAGGTTAGTGTTTTTAGATTTTATAACAGATCAGACAGAAAATGTTTTCCCTATGGTGCCAAACGGCAAAGGTTTATCCGAAATGATCTTAGCTGATGATGCAGAAGATCTATAAATGAGGCATATTATTTCATTACTTATGGAAAACGAAGCAGGTGCTCTTTCAAGGGTATCGGGACTTTTTTCAGCTAGAGGCTATAATATAGAATCTTTATCAGTTGCGCCTACTGAAGACCAGTCACTATCTAGAATGACAATTGTAACTAGAGGTTCTGATGAAATAATCGAACAGATCATAAAGCAATTAAATAAACTTATTGATGTAGTAAAAGTTCTTGATTTGCATGATGGTGATCATATTGAACGAGAGTTAGTTTTGGTTAAAGTAAAAGCGAATAAGCAATATCGAGATGAGGTGCAACAACTCAGTAGTAGCTATGGAGGACGGATAATTGATTCTTCAGAAAATATTCTCACAATTGAATTTACAGGTACATCTACAGAATTAGATAATTACTTAAAAAGTTTAAATAATTCTTTTGTGGTTGAAATTGTTCGAACAGGTGCTTCGGGAATAGGTCGAGGTGATAGGATCTTAAAAATATAATTTTTAAAGGAATGGTATGAAAGTTTATTACGATAAAGATGCAAATATAAATATTATAAAAGGTATGAAAGTAGCAATTATTGGATATGGTTCTCAAGGTCATGCCCATGCAAATAACCTAAGTGATTCTGGAGTTGATGTTGTTGTTGGGTTAAGGGAAGGCTCCTCATCGTCTGAAAAAGCATCAAAAGCAAATCTAAATGTAAAATCCATTGAAGAAGCTACTGCTTCAGCAGATTTAGTTATGATTTTAGCTCCAGATGAATTTCAACCTAAAATTTATTCTGAAAATATTGAGCCAAACCTCAAACAAGGCTCGACTTTGGCTTTTGCTCACGGTTTCAATATTCATTTTGGGCAAATCAATCCAAGAGATGATCTTAATGTAATTATGATAGCGCCAAAAGCGCCTGGGCATACAGTTCGATCTGAATTTGTTAGAGGTGGAGGAATTCCCGATCTAATTGCTATAAAGCAGGATGCGACTGGGAATGCAAAAGAAATTGCCTTATCTTATGCATCAGCGATTGGGGGTGGTAGAA
The DNA here is from genome assembly GCA_028355955.1 of Methylophilaceae bacterium. Classification (GTDB taxonomy): domain Bacteria; phylum Pseudomonadota; class Gammaproteobacteria; order Burkholderiales; family Methylophilaceae; genus BACL14. The sequence goes on from JAOMTQ010000003.1 coordinate 6,308, forward strand.
CAGGAATTATAGAAACAACTTTCAAAGATGAAACAGAAACAGATCTATTTGGTGAGCAAGTGGTTCTTTGTGGAGGAACAACTGCACTTGTTCAGGCTGGATTTGAAACATTAGTTGAAGCTGGCTACGAACCTGAAATGGCTTATTTTGAATGCCTTCACGAGTTAAAACTAATAGTAGATTTAATGTATGAAGGGGGAATTGCTAATATGAGATATTCAATTTCAAATACAGCAGAATACGGTGATGTAACTAGAGGTCCTAGAATAATTACTCCAGAAACAAAGCTTCGAATGAAAGAAATACTAAAAGAAATTCAAGATGGGACATTCGCAAAAGAATTTGTTAAAAATGTTGGAGATCTGCCTTCAAGAAGAGAGATACAGCGTAAACATAAAATAGAACAGGTTGGAGAATCACTTAGAAATATGATGCCTTGGATTAAAAAAATTGTTGATAAATCAGTTAATTGAAAACAAATAACTATCCAATTATAGCTAAAGAGGGTTGGTTTTATATAGCTATTAGCCTTCTTTTTAGTGCTTACGTAACCTCAGTTAGTTTTTCAATCTCAATCTCATTTTGGATAATAAGTATTTTTATTGTTCAATTTTTTAGGGATCCGCAAAGAAAAATAAGTAGCGCTAAAAATGTTGTGGTCTCTGGTGCAGATGGAAAAGTGATAGCAATAGATGAGACGATTGATCCCTATCAAAAAAAGAAATCCATAAAGGTGAGCGTCTTTATGAACGTCTTTAATGTTCACTCCAATAAAGCACCTATTGATGGAAAAATTCTAAACAAAATATACTATCCCGGAAAGTTTTTAAATGCTGCTTTATCAAAAGCTTCTGTTGAGAATGAGCGGTGTGCAATTATTATTCAAGCAAAGAATAACCCAAAAAAAATTATTACCTGCGTTCAAATTGCAGGCCTTATTGCAAGAAGAATACTTTGCTACAAAGACAAAGGGGACGATCTAAAAAGAGGTGAAAGGTATGGGTTTATTAAATTTGGATCAAGAGTCGATCTTTATTTACCCCTAGATACTAATGTAAAAGTCCAACTTGGTGAAAAAGTTAAGAATGGCGAATCAATCATTGCTGAATTTACTTAATTAGTATTTATTAAGGCTGCTAGTTGTTTTAATGCCTTTGAATAAACATCTTTTTTAAAATCAATTACCTCATCATTTGGTGTCCAATAATCAACCCAGGACCAATTATCAAATTCAGGTTTTGGTGAATTTTTAAGATATATATCATTTTCATTACCCAAAAATTTTAATAAATACCAAATTTGTTTTTGTCCTTTATACAAATTATTGTCTTTTCTAATCCAATTTTTTGGAACATCATAATATAACCAATCACTTGTTCTTCCCAGAATTTCTATCTTACCTTCATCAATACCTACCTCTTCCTTTAATTCTCGAAACATTGCTTCTTCAATTGTCTCATTTGACTTAATTCCTCCTTGAGGAAATTGCCATGCATTTTCATTTGTTCTTTTGGCCCAAAGTACCTTATGATCATTATTGATTATGACTATCGCGACATTTTCGCGATATCCTTCTTTATCAATCATTGGTATTATCCTTTTAATTCAAATAATCTTTTTTATACATTAAAATTTTCAACATGGTTAAGCAAAAAAAATTATCAATATTTAATTTAAAAACTTCTAATTTAATCATTTTAACTTTTTTTCTCATTATTCTTTATCTTTATTTTTCATCTAATGTTAAAAAAGATCACATATCAAAAGCATACATAACAAACCAAGGTGATAATACGGTTTCTATTATTGATTTAGAAACATTAAACACATTAGATACATTGGAAGTCGGAGTTGCTCCGCTTGGCATAACGATTTTACAAAAAAAGAAATTAGTTTTTATTGGTAATGTGGGTTCAGATGATATCTCAGTCATCGATGCAGTTAACGACAGGCTAATTAAAACTATCAAGCTCGGCACTGCACCCCTAAGTCTGACTTCTAACTCTGAAGAAACTGAGGTTTATGTTACTGACTGGTTTAAAAATAATGTCCTAACAATATCAATTGAGCAAATGAGAGTAACTAATTCGTTAAATGTTGGGATTACACCATCAGGAATAGCATATAACAAAAAACATCAGTATCAAGTAATCTCTAATCGAGACGCCAATACTCTCGAAATTTATACCAAAGATCATAATTTAGTAAAAAAAATAGAAACCGGAAATCATCCTTTTGGTATTTACACAGAAGGTGATTTTGTATATGTAGCAAATGTTTATGATGATTCAGTCAGTATTATAAATTTAGTAGATTGGTCAACATATGAATTCTTGGTTGGAGCCCACCCCTATAATGTTCGAGTTCATAATAAAGTGGCATATGTAACAAATACTGTTGATGACACTATTACTATTTATGACCTTGATTCAAAAAAAACAATAAAAACATTAGATACAGGTGAGACACCTGAAAACTTAGATCTTAATATTAAGCTAAACCTAGTCGTTGTGACTAATTGGGGTAGCGATTCAATTTCAATTTTTGATATTCAAACCCTTCAACTTTTAAAGGAAATAAAGACAGGTGCGCAGAGCAGGTCTTTTGGAGATTTTATACTTCAGTAAAGTTTTTATAGTAGTATATGAAATTATTAAAAAACAATAAAAAGGATTTATAAAGAATGAAAAAAATAATTTTTACTCTACTAGCTATCTTATTCTCTACTCTAGCTTTTTCTCATGGTCCAACTCCGCAAAAGGTTCAAGAATCAGTGACGATTGCAGCCTCTCCAGAAAAAACATGGGAAGCATTAAAAAATTATTCTGCATTCGAAAAAATTATGAAGGTAAGATCCTTTAAAGATAAATTAATGAAAGCTAAGTACGAACTTATAAAAACAGATGTCCCTTTTTCTGATTACAATGCACAGATTAGAGTTAAAAAAGGTGAAAATGATAATGAGTCGGTTGTTCAATGGACAGCAAGGTTTTATAGAACATATAAATTAAACCCTCCCATCCCAGAAGGACAGGATGATGCTACTGCTGTGGCCGCTGTAAAAGAAATTGTTGGACCTGGGTTAGCTGGGTTTAAAAAATCTGTTGAGTCACAATAATTTTTTTAAAATTTAATTAAAAGCGGATAACTTACTCCGCTTTTTTTATGCTCACAATCAATCCACAACCATCACCAAAAGCTATTGTTTTATGGCTTCATGGCCTCGGTGCTGATCAAAATGATTTCGTAGATTTTATTAATCTACTTAATCTAAAACAATTTACCTTCATCCTTCCAAATGCTCCCTATAGAAAAATTACAATGAATCAAGGCGTTGAAATGCGTGGTTGGTATGATATCGAATCACTTAATTTTGAAAAGCAAGATGAATTAGGATTGCAAGCATCAATGCGCTATATTGAGTCAATTATAGAAATAAAACTCACTAACTTTAATGGAGAATTATTTATTGGTGGTTTTTCTCAAGGAGCCGCATTAGCACAATATATTGGATTTACTTCAAAATTAAATTTTACTAAAATAGTTTCACTATCAGGTTACTGCCCTAAAATAGAAATATCAGACAATAAATTAGATATCAAAATTCAAGCGATTCATGGTGTTAGTGATAATGTTATCAATATCAATTTAGCCAAGGCTTCTTATGAAAAATTTAAAATTAACGGGAATTTTATTTTAAAAGAATATAAAATGGGGCACGAAGTTATTAATGAAGAGATTTTTGATGTACGTGAATTTTTATTAAGAGATTAAGGCAATGACTGAAGAAAATATAAATCTAGAAAAGCTACTTAACGAACTTGAATCAATTGTAAATAAAATGGAAAGTGATGACCTAAATGTAGAGGATTCACTGAAATCATATGAAAGAGGCATTAGTTTAATTAAAAATGCTCAAAGTAAACTTAAAAAAATTGAGCAAAAGGTAGAAATTCTTTCAAAAGAAGGTTCCTTAGAAAATTTTAATACCGATGAATAATGCATTTAATTCTTGGCAAAATTTGCACCAAGATAGAATTAATAAATTTTTAAAAAAAAAATTAGATAAAAACAATTCCAAGAACACAATTAATAATGCCACAACTTATGCGCTGCTAAATGGTGGTAAACGATTTAGAGCGTTACTTGTCTATGCAATAGGTGAAATCAATGCTACCAACCAAAATAAACTTGATTATATTGCAGCTTCAATTGAAATTATTCATGCATACTCTCTCACTCATGACGACTTACCTGATATGGATGACGACCCAATGCGAAGAGGAGTGCCCTCCTGCCATATTAAATATGGAGCATCTCAAGCAATCCTTGCTGGGGATGGACTCCAATCATTAGCTTTTGAATTTTTAGTTGTTCCAGATTTTAATATTGATGATGCAAAAAAAATTAATTTAATTTCTCATCTTACCAAAGCTATAGGCATTAATGGAATGGTTTTTGGTCAATCATTAGATATGGAATGCTCCAATAAGGAAATTGATATTAAATTGCTAGAAAAAATTCAAAGTAAAAAAACTGGAGAGCTCATACATGCAGCCTGCATAATGCCATATTCAATATCAAATTTTTTTGATTCATCTGTACGGGATAGTATTTCAAAACTAGCTTATCTTCTTGGTCAGTTATATCAAATCATTGATGATATTTTAGATAGTACATCCTCTTCTGAACATCTTGGAAAAACAAGTGGAAAGGACAAAAAAGATAATAAGGCTACATATGTTACTATCGAGGGGATTACAAAAGCAAAAAAAATTAAAGAAAAACTTTATTCCGAAATAAAAAAACTTTTAAAAAAAATTCCTGGAAACACTCAAACACTTAATCATTTAATTGATAAAATTTATACAAGAGATTACTAGATATTAATGTTAATAGATAAAATTAAAAGTCCTAAAGATTTAAAAAAGCTTTCGAGAGATGATCTCAAAGATTTAGCAAAAGAAATTCGTGAATTTCTCATTGAAAGTGTTTTTGAGACGGGTGGTCATCTTTCATCAAATTTAGGAGCTATAGAACTGACACTAGCTATTCACTATGTTTTTGATGCACCAAAAGATAAAATTGTTTGGGATGTTGGTCATCAAACATATACACATAAAATTATTACTGGCCGAAAAGACATGATGAGTTCCTTACGAAAAAAGGGAGGGCTCTCTGGTTTTCCAAATCTTAAAGAGAGTGTTTATGATAATTTTGGTACGGGTCATTCAAGTACATCAATTTCTGCCGCGTTTGGTATGAGTGAAGCATTTAAAATTAGTAAGTCTTCAAATAAAGCCATTGCCGTCATTGGCGATGGAGGTATGACGGGAGGCATGGCTTTCGAAGGTTTAAATAATGCTGGAGCCTCAGATAACGATTTTCTTGTCATCCTTAATGATAACGACATGTCAATTTCAAAAAATGTAGGGGCGCTCAATAATTATCTTTCCAAACTACTTTCTGGAAAAATTTATGGCAGTGTCAAGAAATCTGGTAAGGCAGTTTTTTCAGCCCTTCCACCTGTGCTTGAATTAGCAAGAAAAACAGAGGAGCACGTAAAAGGAATGATGATTCCCGGAACCCTATTTGAAGAATTTGGTTTCAATTATATTGGTCCTATTGATGGGCATGATATCGATATATTGATTGATACACTTTCAAATATTAAATCTCTAAGTGGTCCTCAGTTTCTACATATAGCCACAAAAAAAGGATTTGGATTTTCACCAGCTGAATCTGATCCGAATAAATTCCATGGTATTAGTAAAAAAAGTACCGCTACAAAAAATATTACTTATACCGAAGTTTTTTCAAATTGGCTTCTAGATGCTGGGAAAAATAATAAACAACTATGTGCCATTACACCAGCAATGGCAGATGGTTCAGGCTTAACTAAATTTGCTAAAAAATATCCAAAGAGGTTTTTTGATGTAGGAATTGCTGAACAACATGCACTGACCTTCGCTGCTGGCTTAGCATCTAATAATATTAAACCGGTAGTTGCAATTTATTCTTCTTTTTTGCAAAGAGGTTATGATCAATTTATTCACGATGTTGCTCTTCAAAATATTCCAATGCTATTTGCCATTGACCGAGCAGGAATTGTTGGAGCTGATGGCCCAACTCATTCAGGAAACTTTGATATATCTTTTTTAAGATGTATTCCTAATATCATACTAATGGCACCAAGCAATGAAAATGAATGTTATGCCATGCTTGAATTTGGATATAAATACAACGGAGTGTGTGCTGTGAGATATCCACGAGGGAACGGGGTAGGTAAAAAAATTAATAAAGGCTTAAGCGATATTAAACTAGGAAAAAGTAAGACTATTATTTCAGGTAAAAAAATTGCTATATTAGCTTTTGGCCCTACTCTTAATACGTGTATTGATATTGCAAATGATTTAAATGCGACGCTAGTTGACATGAGATTTGTCAAGCCTATTGATGAAAAAGCAATTATTAAACTTACCAAAACTCATAAACTTATTGTTACAGTTGAGGATAATACAATCCATGGAGGGGCAGGCTCTGCCACTCTAGAGATTCTAAGCAAGCATAAAATATCAATCTCTACTTTAACGATAGGCATTCCTGATAAATTTGTCAATCACGGAACACAAGATGAAATATATATGCAATGTGGTTTGGATAAGAATAGTATCAAGAAGAAAATTGTTATGAACTTTAAGTAGTGCTAACATATCAGAGTATTAATAATTATTTTACCTAGAACCCATGAATAGACCTACAACACCAGAATTAATCGAAGATGTTCAAAATATAACTGACAAAAGACATCTTGATATCGATCAAGTTGGCATTAAGGCGATAAAACATCCTATTGTTGTAAAAGATAAATCCAGTGGTGCACAACATACAATCGCAAACTTTGATATGTACGTGCAACTACCTCATAATTTCAAAGGGACTCATATGTCTCGATTCGTTGAAATTCTTAATGAAAATGAAAAGGAAATATCCGTTGAATCTTTTGAAGGTATCTTAAGAGCTATGCTCGATAGATTAGAGTCAAAATCCTGCAATCTATATATGAATTTCCCATATTTTATTAATAAGTCTGCACCTGTATCGAAAGTTGAGAGCTTATTGGATTATGAGGTAACCTTCATAGGTGAAATTAGTGATGGCGAATATAAAAACTCTACAAAAGTGGTAGTACCTGTAACAAGTCTTTGTCCATGTTCAAAAAGTATTTCGGAATACGGGGCACACAATCAAAGATCGCATGTGACCGTAACTATTCAAGCAAATGAATTTGTTTGGATAGAAGAAATTATCGAAATTGTTGAAAAACAAGCGTCATGTGAATTGTATGGCCTTCTTAAAAGACCAGATGAAAAATTTGTTACAGAAAAAGCTTATGACAATCCAAAATTTGTTGAGGACATGGTTCGAGATATTGCTACTAAGTTAAAAAATGATAAAAGAATTAATTCGTTTGTTGTCGAATCTGAAAATTTTGAGTCAATACACAACCACTCTGCATACGCTCTCATTAAAAGCTAATTTATTTTAACTCAGCTTTAAATTTGGTTTTTAACCCCAATATAAGAACAAAAAAACCAATAAATGGAAGTATAGATGAAAGCATAAATGTATTTGCCATTCCGCTATACTCAATCATATAGCCACCACCCAGCCCTCCAATTGCACCCCCAACTCCGTAAGTAATGCTATTGTATAAAGATTGCCCTCGGGCCTGATGCTCATTGTAAAAGAAGTGAGCGATAAGTTGAATAGATGCAACATGAAAACTACCAAAAGTGGCTGCATGCATTATTTGAGCAACTACAAGAATTATTATTGAATCTACGTATGCACCTATTAAAAAAAACCTAATAACTGCAAAACCTAGACTTATTAAAAGTACCGCCTTTAGAGTAAATTTACTCAATATCTTTGGCATCAGTAAAAAAATTAATATTTCAAATACAACACCCACAGACCAAAGGACGCCAATGATAGCTCCAGAGTAACCTTGCTCTTCTAAAAATATTGAGTAAAAGTTATAAAGTAACCCATGTGATGAAACCATCAAAGCACAACTTAAAAGCAACACAATTACCTCTCTCTGCTTTAATATTGGCCATATAGACCTTTTATTTCCTTTAATAAAATTTATTTTTTTTTCAGGAAGAATAAAGGCTAAAAAGAAAATCACTAATTGCGTTGTTAATAAAGCATATATCAATGATCGCTCTCCATAAGAGTCAATCATGACGCCTAATAATAGCGCCGCAACAATAAATCCAATCGAACCCCATAATCTTATATGGCTATATTTTGAATCAGCTTTATTCGCTTTTAAGTGAGCCAATGTAAGTGACTCAGCAAGTGGTAACGTTGAGCTTGTAAAAATACTCATTGCCATCATAACAATAAAAATATTTATAAAGGTATTTGACCAAAAAATACCCATGAAAACAATAAACCCAAAAAAGGATGATATCTTAATCCACTTTATATACTCACCAGATCGATCTGCAACCCATCCTAAGATATTAGGAGCAAAAATTCTACTGATCTGAAATAATGAAAGTAAAGCACCAATTTGTAATGCGTTAAATGAGAGTGACTTTAGATAAATTCCCCAGTAAGGAACAAAAAGGCCCACAAAAAAATAATAGCAAAAATAAAAGCTTGAAAGACGACTATAAAAAAAAGGGGTCACACTGAAAAAGGATTGTTTCTTTCTACATCAGCATTTTGAGCTCTATCCCTTAAAACATGATCAATAATTACTAAAGAAAGCATTGCTTCTACGATTGGTACAGCTCTAATTGCGACACATGGATCATGACGCCCAGTCGTTTTCATATCAACCTCATTACCCTCAGTATCAATGGATTGTCTATCTTGGGGAATGCTTGAGGTAGGTTTAAAGGCAACATTAACCTCAATATCCTGCCCTGTTGATATACCTCCCAATACACCTCCAGCATTATTTGATTTAAAACCCTTTGAGCTCATTTCATCGCTATGATGAGTACCTTTTTGTTTGATACTTCCAAAGCCAGCTCCAATTTCAACTCCCTTTGTTGCATTAATACTCATCATCGCTGATGCAATATCTGCATCAAGTCTTGAAAAAACTGGTTCACCTAGGCCTATAGGCATATTTTTAGCACATACAAAGATATTCGCTCCAACAGAATTTTTATCTGCTCGAATATTGTTAAGATAAACTTCAAGATCTTTTAAGATTGATTCACTTGGCGAAAAAAAAGGGTTTTTATTAACTAATTCCCAATTTTCAAATGGAATATCAATTTCACCTAATTGTTTAAGGTGGCCCATAACTTCTATACCTCTATTTTCTTTTAACCACTTCTTAGCGATAGCACCTCCTGCAACTCTAATTGCAGTCTCTCTAGCACTTGACCTTCCTCCACCTCTAAAATCACGAATACCGTACTTATTGAGATAGGTAATATCAGCATGTCCCGGTCGAAAAACATCTTGTATCTTTGAGTAATCTTGACTTCTTTGGTCCTTATTTCTTATAATCAGTCCAATAGGAGCTCCAGTTGTAACTCCCTCAAATACTCCTGATAAAATTTCAACAACATCGTCTTCTTTTCTTTGGGTAACGAACTTAGAAGTTCCGGGCTTTCTTCTATCTAGATCAATTTGAATATCTAACTCACTGAGCTCCATTCCCGGAGGACAGCCATCAATCACACCACCAATAGCTGGCCCGTGTGACTCACCAAAGGAAGTTAGAGTGAAGATTTGTCCAAATGTATTTCCTGACATAATTAAAATTAACCTAGTTTATTATTTAATGATTATATCATTTGCATCGTACTTAAAAAAAAATTACCTTTCGACAATGGAAAATTCCCCTGGCTTCATATCGTTGATATTAAATTCACCAATTTCCGTCCTAATTAGACGAAGTGTTGGGTGAGCAATAGTTGCCGTCATTCGCCTCACCTGTCTATTTTTTCCTTCTGAAATTTTAATTTCTAGCCATGAAGTAGGTATAAGTTTTCTTTTCCTGATTGGTGGGTTTCTCGACCATATATTTGGATCGTCAATTTTTTTTACTCTTGCAGGCTTTGTTAACATTCCCTTAATTAATACCCCTTTGCTTAATTTGTCTATGTCATTGTTATTTGGAATATTTTCAACCTGAACTAAATACGTTTTAAAAACATTATTGGTAGGACTCGATATTTTATTCTGAAAAGCTCCATTGTCAGTTAAAATAAGAAGACCTTCACTATCAGTATCTAAACGTCCAGCAGGGTAAACATTTTGATGAGGTATGAAGTCCTTAAGTGTTGAATACTTTTCATGTTTTGAAAACTGACTGATAACACCATAAGGCTTATTAAATAAGATCAACATAAAATTTAGAGTAATAAGGAAAAAGAATGGAGAGCAAAATTAATATTCCTCTTGATGGGGAAAAAATAAGTATCAATTCTAACCTAAAATTGAATGTTCCTAATAATCCAATTATTCCGTTTATATGTGGAGATGGAATTGGAAGTGATATAACACCTGCAATGCACACCATCGTCGATAGAGCCATCTTAAAGGCATATGGAAATAACAAAAAAATTGCTTGGATGGAGGTGTTTGCTGGAGAAAAAGCCACTACCATCTATGGAGAAGGTATATACCTGCCCGATGAGACTATTGATGCATTGAAATCATTTGTTGTCTCTATAAAGGGTCCATTAGCTACACCTGTAGGAGGTGGTATTCGCTCGTTAAATGTTACGCTAAGGCAGTCACTTGATTTATACGTATGCCTAAGACCTATAAGATATTATCAAGGCGTTCCAAGCCCAGTTAAAAATCCTCAGAATGTGAACATGGTAATTTTTAGAGAGAATACTGAAGATATTTATGCTGGAATTGAATATAAAAACTCCTCAGATAAAGCAAAAAAAATTATAGAATTACTCGGTGCGTTTGGCGATAAACACAAAATACGCTTCCCTGATTCAGCTGCTATTGGAATAAAGCCAGTTTCGAAAGAAGGAAGTCAAAGACTAATTCGTAAAGCTATTGAATACGCAATTAATAATAATCGTAAATCTGTCACACTCGTTCATAAAGGCAATATCATGAAATTTACTGAGGGTGGATTTAAAGAATGGGGTTATGAGGTAGCAAAAAACGAATTCAATGCAAAAGTAAATGATCTTGGTTTTTACGAAATACCAACTAATCAAAAAATAGACGCTATCAACAAAAAAATTATTATTAAAGATATGATTACAGATGCTTTTCTTCAAGAGGTTTTACTTAACCCCAAAGATCATGATGTAGTGGCTACTTTGAATCTTAATGGTGATTATGCTTCTGATGCATTAGCAGCACAGGTAGGGGGAATAGGCATTTCACCTGGGGCAAACATTTCTGACCGAGCAAGTATATTTGAGGCTACGCATGGAACCGCACCAAATATTGCAGGCAAAAATATAGCAAACCCAAGCTCATTAATACTATCAGCACAAATGATGCTCGAATATATTGGATGGACAGAAGCTTCCTACGTAATATCTGGAGCCTTTGAGAAAACTTTAAAAGAAAACAAATTTACCATAGACCTGGCATCCCAAATTAAGGGGTGTGAGGCATTATCAACTTCTGACTTTGCAACAGAAATTATTGCAAATATGTAAAAAAAGGTTCCGAGGAACCCTTTGTTTACTAGTCAGCTTTTTGGATATTTGAAGCTTGCTTACCCTTTGGACCTTCAGTTACTTCAAAAGTCACACGAGCACCTTCTTTCAAACTTTTGTACCCTTCTTCAACGATTGCTGAAAAGTGAGCAAATAAATCATCACCACCATCATCTGGAGTGATAAAACCAAAACCTTTTGAATCATTAAACCATTTTACTGTTCCTGTTGCCATTACGATACATCCTTTACAAATTTGGGAGGTCCCTAAAGAATCGCTTACTGTATATATTTGTCGATAGATTGAAAACCTAGAAGAACGACTGATACGAATAAACCAAACACCTGAACCGAATTTAACTCCTGTGTAGAATAAAAGTCAAGCCATTTTACAAAAAAATTATTCTATATATTTTTTAATATCCTCATAAGGTAAAGCTCCTTCAATTCTTTTACCGCTGGATACGATGATAGTAGGGGTTGAAGATATACCAAGTTTCTTGGCAAGCTTTAAATTTGCTTCAATTGGAGTGTCGCAATTACCATCATTTTTAGGAAGTGTATTTTTGAGCATGTAATTATTCCAAGCAATTATTTTATTATCTGAACACCATATTTTTTTTGACTTATTCATTGCCTCGGGATGAATAGCTAAAGGGTATAAAAATGTATAAATGGTTACATCTTTTAATTTAGATATAGTTTCTTTCTCAAGCTTTCTACAAAATGGGCAATCTACGTCAGAAAAAACAGCAATTCGACGACTTCCATCACCTCTTTGTTCTTTGATTGCATTTTTGAAAGGTAAGCTGTCAAAATCTACTTTATTTAATTCTTCCAGTCTTGCAGAGGTTAGATCTATTTTAGTTTTTGGATCAACTAACCTACCCTCAACAATTAAAAAGTTAAAATCTTCATCACTATAAATTATTTGTCCTCCAATAAAAATTTCATAAAGGTCGTTATAATTTGTTTTTTGGATACTTTTAATTGATAACTCAGGATAAGTTTTTTTAATAATCTCTCTCAATTCTTTCTCGCCCGACATAACATTTAGATTGATAAAAGTTAAAAAAAATATTAGCGCGATTTTTATCATTAAATAGCCTTTTTAATAAGTTGTTGTTTTAAAAATTTTGATTTGTTGAGCATACTCATTCCTTTTTCAATCATACCAATTACAATAGTTGATTTTTTTGAGAAAATCCAATTAAGGCCAAAAGTTAAAAACCCCATCTGGCTTACATCTTCCTTTCTCACTCTCTCGTATTTACGTAAAAAACCTTTCAAACCAATATCCATATAATCTTTTTTATCTATATTTTTTTCTAGGAAAATAATATCCCTTATGCCTAGATTTAAACCTTGTCCTGCCATAGGATGAATAAAGTGCGCAGCATCTCCAACAAGCAAAACACGATCCTTAAAAATACTCTCAACACTGTTCATGAAAAGTGGAAAATATTCTTTCTTTGAAGCAATTTTTATGTCTTTGTAATAATTGCCGATAATCAAATTTAATTCGTTTTCAATAGATTTATCATCAAGGTTATTAAGTTTTTCAAAAAATTGGTAATCGCATGACCAAACAATTGAAACCAATCCTTTTCTAATCGGTAGAACTGCTAAAATACTTTCTTTTAAAAAAAATTGAAATGCTTGCTTTTGTATTTCAGACTTAACTTTAAGCTCAAATGATAGAGCTGTCTGCTTAAAATCGTGCTTTAATGGATTGATTGCTATTTTTTCCCTTACCATCGAATTAGCACCATCACATGCAATTATGATTGATGCTTTGTGTTCTTCATTGTGGAACTTTAAAATTACTTGCTCTTGTTCTGTTTTAATCTCAAAATCAGTAGATAATTTTTTGAAATTTTTTTCATTATTAAATGTTTTCTTTATCGCTACATTAAAATCTTTTTCATTTACCATATAAGCAAGTGCCGGCTTGTGAACATCTTCTGCATCCAGGGTGACAGAGTTTTTAATAGAGCTATCAAAAATTTTCATACTTTTAATTTCGCTAAGTGCCTCAAAAAATGATGAGGGAAAGCCAAGTGACCTTAGCCAGTCGACAGAGGAAGGAGATAACGCAAAAGTTCTGTTTTTTATTTTAAGTGCTTTTGCAAAATGGTTGATTTCAAAACCTTTTGATTTCAACATAAGATGCAGAAGCTCTCCGATTAAACCACCTCCTATGATAATAATTTTATTTTGAATATCATTCACCATAACTCATCTTTTTAACAAATGATTGCTTGATAGGTCTTGCAATATCTAATAAAGAAAGTGCATAACCTCTAATTTTTTTTAGCCCTACTAGGTCATTCGAAAAGCTTTTTACGAGCATTTCAGTGAAGTTAAGTATTTTTTTCCGCTCACTTGCTCTTGAGTGTTTATATTCATCAAGCAGAGCTTCTAAGTTTTTTATCTTTGAGTGATCTATTAAAGACTGATTAAGCTTGTAAGCATCCCTTAAACCAGTATTTAAACCCTGCCCAGCAACGGGATGCATAGTCTGTGATGCATTCCCGAGAGCGACAATATTTGAATGCATTACTTCCACACATGTTTGTTTTAAGCCAAATGAGATTCTTTTATCACACTCTAAAAAGTTACCAACTCTGTCGCCAAAGCTTTCATGAAGCTGTGATAAAAAACTTTCTTGATTCAATTTTTCAAGCTTTTCAATAAATTTGCTTGGCCCAGTCCAAACTAATGAGAATTTATCGTCTTTATTAGGTAGCAAGGCAATAGGTCCATTAGAGGTGAATCTTTCGTAGGCGATATTACGATGGGGCATTTCAGTCAAGACTTTAGTTACAATCGCAGTATGATCGAAGTGTTTTATTTTTTTATTTAGCTCCAGCCCTTCAATTTTTTCGGCAGCCCCATCAGCCAAGATAACAAATTCACTTTTCAAATTTTTTATTTTGTTGTTAGTTTCCAATGAAAGATTGAGCATAGATTTTTCACCCATACATTTAGTAACCTTTGTTTCATAAAATGTCTTAACGTTGCTTATGCATTCTATCTCTTGTTGCAGGACCGCCATTAGATGACCGTAGGAAACAATATATCCTAATGATTCTTCATTGAATTCTCCAGCATCCAATAAAGTCCTACCAAAAGAACCAACCTGACTTGTATGTATTTTCTCTATCTTAGTTGTGTCTTTCTCTAATCGATCCCAAATTCCAATTTCCTCCAAAATAAGTCGGCTTCCATTTGAAAGTGCGAGTGCTTTATTGTCTTGGTTACTCGAGCCACGAATTTTAGATTCAAAAATTTGAATTTTACCTTTATTAGCATGGTTTAATATTGCAAATATCAAACCAACTGGCCCACCACCAATAATTGCACAATCAGGCATTTGAAATCCCAATAATTTCTTCAAGTTCTTTTATTTCTTTTGGTGCATTCTTACTTAAAACATCATGGCCATCAGGAGTGACTAAAACATCATCTTCTATCCTTACCCCTATTCCCCAAAATTCTTGTGAAACATGGTCAGATGGTCTGATATAGCAGCCTGGCTCGATAGTCAAAACGTTTCCTTCAGTAAATTTCACAGCCTGTGACTTATTGTTTTTAGATAAATATTTTCCTACATCATGAACGTCTAAACCAAGCCAATGGCTTGTTCTATGCATAAAGAACTTTTTATATAATTCTTTTTCATAAACTTCATCTCTTGAGCCAATTAAAATACCTAAATCTATTAAACCATCAATAATAATTTTAAGCGCTTCCCTGTGTGGATCATCAAAAAAATGTCCTACTTTAACTTTTTCAATGGCAGCTTTTTGTGCCGATAGAACTAATTGATAAATTTCTTTTTGAGCAAAAGAAAATTTACCATTTACAGGAAAGGTTCTTGTAATGTCCGAAGCATAGCTCCCTACTTCACATCCAGCATCTATTAATAATAGATCACCATCCTTCATTTGGGAATCATTTTCTACATAATGAAGGGTACATCCATTAATCCCAGATGCGACAATAGATGAATAGGCTGGGTTGCGTGCACCCTTCCTAAAGAATTGATTTAAAATTTCTCCTTCAATTTCATACTCATATTTATTAGGTTTAGTTAGTTTCATAGCCTGTATATGTGCATTAGCTGAAATATTTGCCGACCTTCTCATTAAATTAATTTCAAAATCGTTTTTAACAACTCTCATATCATCAAGGATTTCGGATAAATCTTCTCTCAATTTATTATTTATTTCAAACCACTTAGGAGTTAAAATACGATCAATCCTAGAAGATGGTAATAAGAATATTTTTTTACTCTTTATAAATTTAGGAATAAGCTTATGAGCCGCGGATAAAGGGTACCCCTCATCAAATAAGAAATCTTTGGATGCTTTCTCTGGACCAATTATAACTCCATTCCAAACCTCTTTTACTTCATCTTTAGGCTGACAAAAAATGATTGATTTTGGATTTTTGCCTCCGAAAATCATTACGATTGTCTCTGGTTCTGGGAACCCTGATATGTAATGAAAATTACTTTCAGATCTAAATGGGTAGTGACAATCTTTATTTCTTATAGATTCCTTTGAATTTACGATGATTGCAACACTGTCATCTAGTATAGATGCAAGCCTATCTCTTCTTTTTTTAAATTCTTTATAAACTTTCATGCCTTTACTCATCTAAATTAATCATATTCAAACGCTCAGGCGTTCCTACATCTGACCAAACCCCTTCAAATAATTCACCTTTAATACAATTTTTATTTATTGCAATTTCTAATATTGGTGACAGTTTAATTTTACTCCCAACTATTAATTTAGAAAAAAATTTGGGGTCATAAATAGCAATGCCAGAAAAAGTCAAAAGCCTATCAGAATTCATTGTCAAAGTAGCATCATCTAACAGGCCAAAATCACCTTTAAGGTTATGTTCTGGGTTTTTGACTAAAACTAGATAACCCATACACCTTTTGTCTAAGGATCTAATTATAAGATTTTTGTAATCATAATTTGAAAAAATATCCGCATTGATAACTAAAAAAGGGTCATCGCCTAGGTATTTAATTGCTTTCTTTATTCCACCCGCAGTTTCCAATGCTTCCGCTTCTTCAGAAACGGCTATATTTAATCCCCAAATCAAGCCGTCGCCGACAAATTCAATGATTTGTTTTGATAAATATGACACATTGATAACAACATCTTTAAAACCAGCTGCAGATAATTTACTTAAATGCCAGTCTAACAAACACCTCCCCTTGACCTTTAATAAAGGTTTAGGACAGGTTTGAGTTAAATTACCCATTCTCTTTCCTCTCCCTGCTGCTAAGATCATTGCTTTCATTTAATTACTTTATCCAAAAAATTTCTTATCTTATGAAAATCTCGATATCTCTCTGTCGCATCCATTAAATACTTCTCAATTAGTGGAATATTCTCAAGGTACTGATTTTTTTTGTCTCTAATAGAAAGTCTTGCGAAGATACCTAAAATTTTTAGATGCCTCTGAATACCCATACATTCAAAATCTTTGTAAAAGGTTGAAAATTCTAAATTAGTGATGAGATTATTACTCTTAGCTTTTTCCCAATACCTTACTGCATGGTCTATGACAATTTCCTCATCCCATTCAATATAAGCATCCTTAAGAAGTGAAACAAGATCATAAGTAATGGGACCTACTAAAGCGTCTTGAAAATCTAAAATACCTGGATTAATTGATTTTTGAATCATCAAGTTTCTACTATGATAATCGCGATGAACAAAAAATTTTTCTTGGCTTGAGACTTTCTTACTAACCTCCTCAATCCAAGTTATTAATTCTTCATATTCTTTATTGCTTAGCTCAATTTTTTTATATTTTTTTAAGTACCACTCAATAAATAGAACCATCTCATCAAAAAGTATTTTATTTGTATAACTTGGACAAAAATCTTTTTTTACAAATTTTTGCATATGAATAAGTGACTTAATTGAATCATCATACAAACGCTGTTGATTATCATCATTTAAGACATCTAGATAGGTATTATTTCCGAAATCCTGCATCAAGATAAATCCAAGCGCCCTATCTTCTTGATATATATGAGGGACATTTACTTCAATTGAATTTAACATTTTGCCAATTTTTAAGAAAGATTCGATTGATTCATTTTGTGGAGGGGCATCCATTACTATGAAGCTATCTTCCAGTGTTTTTATCCTAAAATAACTTCTAAAGCTTGCATCACTTGAAGCAGTAGAAATAGAAAAATCTATTTCCAATTTTTTATAGAGCCAATCTTTTAATAAATCTATTCTTTTTGAACTATCCAAATTAATTTCTCTTTGATTAATAAATAAGTTCTTTTTTAATTTACTTGAGTTATAATCCACAACTCACTGATTTATATATTAGTTTTTAAAATAAAGACTAAGGTTAATTAAAAATTTAAATGCTTAAAATGACTATATCAGGTTTAGTATAATTTGAATTTAAGAACAAAAAAAATATGGATTTTTTTGTTTGTGTTTTTTTCTTTAAAAAACACAAATCTTTTTGCTGATGAGAAAAATCAAGATGCCTCTTCACCTGTTAAAAAAATAACCGAAAGTAGCATAGTTATTGAAGGCGACTCTCTAGAAAGTATTCTTGACAGAAAGCTTAGAGCTTCAGGAAATGCTTTGATTTCTAAGGGCAAACAATCAATAACAGCTGATTTTATTGAGTATGATCAAATATCTGAACAACTTTATGCAAAAGGTGAAATTACAATTACTACACCTAACCTTGAGCTAAAGGGCTCAGAGTTAGAAATGTCGTTAGCTGAAAATACAGGAACTATAGCAAACGGATCTTTTATTGCGAATATCAACGAATCTATAAGTCTAGAAAAAGCAGATGATGGCTCAACAATTACTAAAATTAAAGCTTCAAAGTTTAATAGTAAACTTCGAGGCACTGCTACAAAAATATTTTTAGAGGGAGAAGATAAAACGAAATTAGAATTCGCTAAGGTTACAACTTGTGAAGCAGGCCAAAATGAATGGTTTATTACAAGTGAAGAGACTGTTATGGATCAATCATCAGGAAAAATTACAGCAAAAGATTCCGTACTTTCTCTTAAAGGTATCCCGATCATGTACTCACCTTATGTTGATTTCTCCCTTACCTCACAAAGAAAATCAGGCTGGCTACTTCCAACTGCTGGAAGCACAACTACTAGCGGGTTTGAAATTTCAATCCCATATTACTTCAATTTATCTCCTACGTATGATGCGACGATTACAACAAGAAATATGGCAAAACGTGGATTACAATTTGATGGTGAATTTAGATATCTGAATGAAAATTTTCAAGGAACTTCCCAAATTCAATATCTTAATGATGATAGGGAATCTGATATCGATAACCGATATCTACTAAACATTAATCATAAACACGATTTTGGTCATGGGTTTACTGGTACGATTGAATATGAACAAGTCAAAAATAATGACAATAATTATTTTGCAGATATGTCAACAATCATAGCAGTTACTAGCCAGGTAAGTTTAAGACAAACAGCATACCTAGATTATGAAAAGACTGATAATTTATCAGATATCAAAGCTAACTTGAAAGTTCAACAGTTTCAAAACCTAACGTCCGCAACTCCATATGAACTTAAACCGAGTTTTTATGCAAGTTTCAAAAAAGATTGGGAAGATAAAGTTGATCAATCACTGTTTTTAAAAACAGACTTAAATTTTATGTATGACCAATTCGATAAAGGTGATAATGCAGCAAATAATATTGCTACCGGCTCAAGAGTTGCTTCGACTCCTAGTATTTCATTTCCAATAGAAGCTAGTTTTGGATACTTAGAACCAAAATTCATTGCAAATCTAAGACACTATGAGCTTGATGATGCTAAAACCTCACAGAAGAGCATAGCCATTCCAACCGTATCAATCGATTCTGGCTTATATCTTGATCGTCCTTTTAAACTAAGTGGCTACAATTTTACCCAGACACTTGAACCAAGAGTTTTTTATACATATACCCCTTATGAAGATCAAACTAAACTTCCGATGTTTGACACCTCTTTGAATGAATTAAATTCAACAACAATTTTCGAAGAAAATCAGTTTTCTGGACAAGATAGGGTTATGGACACCAATGCAATTACAACGGCGTTGACTTCAAGAGTTATAGATGATTTTGGTTACAGTTGGATGTCGTTAACTATGGCACAGAGATTTTACTTATCTGAAAGAAAAGTACTAAATGAACCACAATTTGATGGCTCATCATACAAAGGAGATAAATCAGATTTTTTAGTTAGCGCACAAGCAAATTTAACAAAATCACTTAAATTTACAACTGACTATGAATATAATTTTTCTGAAGATGTAACTAATCAGTTTACTTCAGCAGCAAAATTTTCACCAGAACCAGGCAAAGTCTTTAATGCTTCCTATCGCCTAGTTAGAAATCCATCTTCAAGCACATATAATGTAAAACAATACTTATTATCTGGTCAATGGCCAATAAGCTCCGGTTGGTCAGCGCTGGCAAGTTATAATTACGACATTGTTGAAAACCATGATATTGAATCAATGCTCGGGACTGAATATGATGCGGGTTGTTGGTCGGCACAATTTATGTTCCATAGACTTCAGCTAGCGACAGATAAAAATTCTACAAATACATATTTTTTGATGCTTGAAATTGGTGATCTTGGGTCATTTGGTCAAGGAAGTAAGGCGGGGTTATTTGAAAAAATGAATAGAACAGTTGAAGGTAGTAAATTTGCAAGCGACTTGCCTGATGAATACCGTGAGAAAAATTTAGATTAAATGATCACTAAAGTTATTTTTATTTTTGCACTTATAATCTTAAAAAATATTTTTTTAATACATCCAGTTTATTCTGCTGAAAAGTATATTGAAATTGACAATATCATTGCTATTGTAGAAACAAGAACAATTACAAAATTAGAGCTGAATAAAAAAAAAGAGGAAATTAAAAGAGCATTCTCACAAAAAAGGGAAGCTATACCTACTGACAAGGAAATTACAAAGTTATCTCTTGATCAGCTGATTACCGAAAAATTAGTGATTGAATATGCATCAATGAAGGGCATAAGCATGGATGAGGAACGACTCAATAATGTGATCGACAATATCGCTAAATCTAACAACATAACAACCGAAGACTTAATTAAACAACTCGAAGAAGAAGGTTCAAGTTATCCTGATTTTAGAGAGGATATTCGTATTCAATTAATTTTTGATCAAGTAAAAAAAAGAACCATTAGTGCAAATGTGAAAATATCTGAATTTGAAATTAATAACTATATTGAGCTTCAAAAAGAAATTACTCCCACTAAGTATAATTAT
Organism: Methylophilaceae bacterium; assembly: GCA_028355955.1. Taxonomy (GTDB): domain Bacteria; phylum Pseudomonadota; class Gammaproteobacteria; order Burkholderiales; family Methylophilaceae; genus BACL14. Next base: position 27,327 of record JAOMTQ010000003.1, read on the forward strand.
TCTCATATTTTTATAGAATATATTAAAAATAATGATGATGATGATCCTGAAAAAACAAAAATAAAATTAAAAGAAGTAATAAATGAGCTTGAAGAAAAAAATTTTAATGAAGTAGCAATAGATTACTCAGATGGCCCCATGGCAGAGAAAGGTGGACTAATGGGATCAAAGCTAATGGAAGATATTCCAGATGCATTTATAGATAGCTTAAAATCAATGAAAATTGGAGAGGTAAGTAAACCAATTAAAAGTTCAGGTGGCTATCATTTAATAAAGTTAAATCAAATTGAAGAATTTGAAATGGAAACCGTTATTGTTAGGCAATCAAAAGTTAAACAAATCTTACTTAAGAAGAATCAAATTACATCAGAAGACGAAATCAAGAAAAAACTAGCACACATTAGAAATTTAATAATTGAAGGTATGAGTTTTTCCGAAGCTGCGGAAAAATATTCTGAGGATGGTTCCGCTATAAATAAAGGAGATTTAGGATGGCTAAATCCAGGAGATACTATCCCTGAATTTGAAAAAGAGATGGATGCTTTAAAATTAGATGAGGTTAGCCAGCCAGTTAAAACACCGCTTGGTTGGCATTTAATCCAAGTAAATGATAGACGAGAAAAAGATCTATCATCAGAGTCATTAAGGCAAAGAGTTAAAGAAAATTTACTTATGCAAAAGACTAATATTAAATTCAATGATTGGATTAAAACATTAAGAGAGGAAGCTCATGTAGAAATATGGCTTTATGAAAACTAATGAAAAAAATACCTAATCTTATTATTACTTCTGGCGATCCAGCTGGAATTGGACTAGATCTTTGTGTGATGCTTGCATTTAAAAAATTTCTGGCAAATATCACAATTATTGGAAATAAAGATGCCATTCTTTCAAGAGCTAAACAACAGAAAAAAAACATTATTTTTTCAAAGAGATTAGGCTCACATTTAGGAAATGGGGAATTAAAAATAATCAATCTAGAATATAGAAATCCAGTTGTTCCCGGACAACTTGATAAAAATAATTCCCTAAAGCAATTGGAGGGATTAAAAAATTCAATCGAGTTATGTTTAAGTAAAAAATTTGACGCCTTAATTACGCTTCCGATCCATAAAAAAATTCTTTCGTCAAAAGGGAATAAATTTTCTGGTCACACAGAATACATTGCTGATATTTGTAATCATAAAGGCAAAGAGGTGATGCTATTATCAAATAAAAAGTTAAATGTAGCTCTTGCTACAACTCATATTTCTCTGAAGGATGTTCCAAGAAAAATTACTCAAAAAGGCTTGCGTACTACTATTTCCACCCTTCACAATGATCTAAGAAAAAAATTTAAAATTTCCTGTCCAAAAATCACAGTAACTGGTTTAAATCCGCATAGTGGTGAAGATGGTGAGTTTGGTGATGAGGAGATAAAAATAATAAAGCCAGTTGTTAGTGAAATGCAGGAGTTAGGAATTTCAGTAAATGGACCTATTCCTTCAGATACCGCCTTTACACCAAAAATTATGAGTAAAACAGATTGTTATCTCGCGATGTATCATGATCAAGGATTAGCTCCCTTTAAAGCTCTCACCTTTGGAAAAGGTGTGAATGTGACACTGGGATTACCGATTATAAGAACATCAGTAGATCACGGTACTGGACTTGACATTGTGGGATCAAATAACATTGACCCTAGTAGTTTTTTTGAATCAATAAAATTAGCGATTAGTATTGCTAAAAATCAATATTGAGAGCAAAAAAAAAATTTGGGCAAAATTTTTTAGTTGATCGTTACTTCATATCTAAAATCATAAAGGAAATTAATCCAAAAGAAGGAAACAATATACTCGAAATTGGACCGGGCAAAGGCGCAATCACGGAACCAGTATTAAAAAAAATTAATCATATCTCAGTTGTTGAAATTGACCCTGATATGATAAAAATTTTAAAACATAAAATTACCCCAAAAAAAATATCGATATTAGCTGAAGATGTACTCGGTATAAATGATGAATTTTTTAAAAAATTTAATAAAATTATTGGGAATTTACCCTATTACATAGCAACTGAAATAATATTAAAACTTACAAAAATATATAGTTCCCCTTCTGAATTATACTTTATGGTTCAAAAAGAAGTTGCTGAGAGAATAACTGCTAAACCATCAAACAAATCTTTTGGGCGGTTATCGGTTATCCTTCAGTATTATTTTGACACTGAACTTTTATTTGAGTTACCACCAGTAGCATTTTTCCCACAACCAAAAATTACCTCTGCATTTATTAGGTTGATAAGAAAAAAAAGGATTAGCCCTAAAGTCATTGATAAAGATAGCTTTGAACAAATTGTTAAAATAGCTTTTTCCCAAAAAAGAAAAACAATTAAAAACAACTTTAAAAATATCTTACTTGATAAAGATTTTTTAAATCTTGAAATATCACCAAAAATTCGATCTGAAGCACTAACCATAGATCAATTTATAAAATTAGAAAATTATGTCACGCAAAATAATATAAATTTTGATTGCTGATATAATTCAACTGTTTTTTTAGGAGTAAAAAATGAAAATAATATTAATTGGTGCCCCAGGAGCTGGGAAGGGAACACAAGCTTCCTTCTTAAAAGAAAAATATAAGATCCCTCAAATATCCACAGGTGATATGCTACGAGCAGCAGTAAAAGGTAAAACAGATTTAGGGTTGAGGGCTGAAGATTTTATGAATCAAGGCCAGTTGGTTCCTGACAATCTAATAATTGATTTAGTTAAACTAAGAATAAATGAGGATGACTGCAAAGATGGTTTTCTTCTCGATGGCTTTCCAAGAACAATTACGCAAGCTCAAGCAATGATAGATGCTGAAATCTCTATTGAGTATGTTATTGAAGTCGCAGTTCCAGACAATGAAATTATTAATAGACTCACAGGGAGAAGAATTCACCCTGCTTCAGGGAGAATTTACCATATAACTCACAACGCTCCAGTAAAAGATGGAATCGACGATGTTACAGGTGAACCACTCATTATCCGTGATGATGATAAAGAAAGTACAATTATCAAGAGGCTCAAAACTTATCATGAGCAAACAGAACCACTTGTAAATTTTTATTCAGATTTAGCAGAAAAGGATTCATCAAAAACACTTAAATTTATTTCAATTGATGGAGTGGATAAGCCTGATAATATAAATGCAAAGATTGCAAATAAATTAAAATAAATATGCAAGAAGACTATCCTTTTAAAGAAATAGAAAAAAATATTCAAAGTTTTTGGGATTCCAATCAAACATTTGAATCAGCAGAAAATTCAAGTGATAAAAAATATTATGTTTTATCCATGTTCCCCTATCCAAGTGGAAAACTTCATATGGGTCATGTCAGAAATTATACAATTGGTGACGTAATTTCAAGATTTAAATTAATGAATGGGTTTAATGTTATGCAACCTATGGGTTGGGATGCCTTTGGCCTGCCTGCTGAAAATGCTGCGATTCAAAATAATACAGCACCAGCAAAATGGACATATCAAAATATCGAACATATGAGAGAGCAACTTAAAGATCTCGGGCTTGCCGTTGATTGGCAAAGAGAAATTGCAACATGCTCTGTTGAATATTATAAATGGGAGCAGTGGCTTTTCTTAAAACTTTATAAACAGGATATGATTTATAAAAAAACATCAACTGTAAATTGGGACCCAGTTGACCAAACGGTTTTGGCCAATGAACAGGTAGTTGATGGAAGAGGATGGAGATCAGGCGCGCTGATTGAAAGAAAAGAGATCCCACAATATTTCATGAGAATTACAAAATACGCCGACGATCTTCTTGACGGCCTTAAAGATTTGAATGATTGGCCAGAGCAAGTCAAAACAATGCAAAAAAATTGGATTGGGAGAAGTGAAGGTTGTGAGATTGATTTTAAACTCATACATAATGCTGATTCATCAGAAGACTCTTTAAAAAATAAGACTAACAGCATAAAAGTTTATACCACAAGACCTGATACTTTGATGGGAGCAACATATCTAGCAATTGCTCCAGAACATAAATTATGTCAAATGATTGATGACGTTAACATACAATCATTTATAAAGAGGCTTAGTAATAGTGTTTCAGAAGCTGATATAGCTACAGCAGAAAAAGTAGGGATTTTCACTGGCCTATTCGCCTTACATCCCATTTCAAACAAAAAAATACCTATTTGGATTGCAAATTATGTATTAGCTGGATACGGTGAAGGTGCAATTATGGCGGTTCCTGCACACGATGAAAGAGACTTTGAGTTTGCCAAAAAATATAAATTAAGTGTCATACAGGTAATAAAAAACGATCCAGGGCTTGATGAATTACCCCATACAGGCAATGGGAAATTGATTAATTCAGATGAATTTAATGGACTTGAGAGCTCAAGTGCTCAAAAAATTATTACTAAAAAAATTGAGTCCATAAATCAAGGTAAGGGGAAAATTCAATACCGCATAAGAGATTGGGGTATTTCTAGACAACGATATTGGGGCTGCCCAATTCCTATGGTTTATTGTGAAAAATGTGGAGATGTTCCAGCTGACGAAAAAGACCTTCCTATTGAATTACCAGAAAATATTAAAATTGATGCACAAGGATCGCCTCTAAAAAAACTAAAAGATTTTACAGAGTGTAATTGTCCAACCTGCGGTGGAAAGGCGAAAAGAGAAACTGATACGCTTGATACTTTTTTTGAGTCCTCTTGGTATTTTGCAAGGTATGCGAGTTTTAATCAATCTGATGCAATGCTTGATAAGAGAGCAAAATATTGGCTGCCTGTTGATTACTATGTTGGTGGTATTGAGCACGCAATATTACACCTACTATACGCACGCTTTTTCAGCAGAATTTTATATGATATGAAATTAGTTGACACAGCGGAGCCATTTAAAAAATTATTAACACAGGGGATGGTCCTTAAAGACGGAACCAAGATGTCAAAATCTAAAGGTAACACTGTTGACCCTAATGAATTGATAAAAAAATATGGTGCTGATACCGCCAGACTTTTTATTATGTTTGCTGCCCCGGCAGAACAAAGCTTAGAGTGGTCAGACAAGGGTATTGAGGGCTCTCACCGATTCCTTAAAAAACTTTGGTCATTAACTTTCATTCACCAGAATAACAGTAAAGATTTAGGTAGTATAAGCGAAAAGGAGAGAAATAACTTACGTTACAAACTTCACTCTACGATAGAAAAGGTAACCGATGACTTAAATAGGCGTAATAGTTTTAATACGGCCATATCCTCAATTATGGAGCTCATTAATTCTTATACAAAGTCTCATGATATGAGAACGATATCATTTAAATTAAGGCAAGAAATGTTTGAAAATGTCATATTAATGTTGAACCCATTTGTACCTCATATTTCAAAAGTATTGTGGGAGATTATGAATCCTAAAAATTCAATTGAAAATTCACAATGGCCAAAAGTAGACAAAAATGCTCTAATCAAAGATGAAATTTCAATCGTACTTCAAGTGAACGGTAAGTTGAGAGCAAATATGCTAATATCAATTGAAGATTCTGAAAGTGAAATTAAAAATAAAGCACTTTCTCAAGAAAATATAAAGAAATATACGGATAACAAAGAAGTATTAAAAACTATCTATGTTAAAAATAAATTAGTGAATATTGTGGTTAAAAATTAAATGATGCAAATTTTTCTAAAAGAATTATCTATTTTAGTGCTTATCTTAATGATAAGCGCATGTGGCTTCCAGTTAAGGGGTAATATACAAGCAAATTTTGATTCAATTTCAATTTCAGGAGGAACGCCTAGCTTCAATAAAACTCTACAAAGGAAATTTAGACAAGGTGGAATCTCTATAAAAAGTGTCTCCGAAGCAGAAAAAATTGTAGAAATAATAACAAATAACTTTACTAAAACAATATTGACATTAACAGGCACAGGTCTCGTTAGTGAATATCAATTAGATTATGTGGTTACTTATAGATTCAAAAGTAAAGATGGTCAATGGAACCAACCTTTATCTATTGAAGCTTCAAGAACTTATACATATGATGATTCAGATATTCTTGCTAAAGATGAAGAGGAAAAGAGGCTTGTATCGGGTATGGAAAATCAGTTAATTAAAACAATGGCTACACAAATCTCACTCTCAAAATAAAATGCTATTAAAATTTGCACCCACCAATATACTTAAAAATCTTGAAGAAAATAAAAAAAATTGTTTAGTCGTTGTTGGAAAAGAACCAGTACAAATTTGTGCTGTAAAAGACGACATCAATAAGTCATGTCGAAATAATTCTATAGATAAAATTAAAATAAAAGTTGAAAACAGCATTGACCTAAATCAGCTTGATCACACGTTTAATAATCAATCACTTTTTAGCTCACAAATAATATATGAATTTGAAGTATCTGATGGGGTTATCAAAAAAGAAATTAAGGGATATATTCTAAAGAAAATAGATGAAAATGTAGAAGATATTTTTATTTTCTATTTTAAAAAAGATTTTAAAGAATACAAAAAGCAAAATTGGTTTGAGCTACTTAAAAATTTAAGTCTGGTAATAGTTGCAGAGGAACCTGATATTGAAAAAATCTCTCAAGCAATAAACGATAGAACTCACTTTCATCAAGTGAAACTTACAAATGAAGCCAAAAAACTTCTTTTCAATTACTCAATGGGCAATCTAATGCAAGCTGAGAATGATATAAAAAAAATAAAATTAATCTATGGTAAGCAAGAAATTGATGAATCATTGCTATCAAGTTTTATAACTAATGGCTCAAAATATGATGGCTTTAATTTTATTAAATATTGCATCAATGGAGACATAAAAAAAACAAATGAAGCCGCCCTCTATCTTAAAGAAGAAGGTATGCAGCCTTTAATGATTAATGGCTTATTCGCTTGGTTTTTCAAAGCCGTTTCTAGGATTAAGTTATCAAATAATCAATCTATTAACTCAAATATCTTAATGAAATTAAGAATATTCGGTCCTTCTCAGAATCTAGCCTCGCAAACAATTAGATCATTAAGTACAAAACAAGTAGAAGCTTGCTTAAGTAAAATTCAAGAGATAGATCAAATAAGTAAGGGAATTAAAATAGGAGACCCTTGGTTAGAAATAAATAGGTTTTCAATGGGAATAGCAAAAATGATGAATAGAGGAATAAATTTAAAAAATGGATGAATATATTCAAAATATTGGAGCTAATGCAAGAAAAGCAAGCCATAAACTTTCTAGTGTAACAACCAATCAAAAGAATGATTTTCTTGAAATTTTAGCAAAGTCTATTAAAGAAAATCACAAAAATATTATTAAAGCTAATTCTTTAGATCTTTTAGAAGCCAATATGGGTAATTTTGATGACGCCTTTATTGATAGGATGACGTTATCAGAATCTAATATAGAAAGTATGTGCAGTGGAATATTACAAGTAAAAAACCTTGAAGACTTAATTGGTAAGGTAATCAATAGAAAAAAAAGGCCTAGTGGAATAGAAGTCTGTCAGATGAGGGTTCCAATAGGCGTGATCGGAATGATTTATGAATCAAGACCAAACGTCACAGTTGATTCAGCTGCTTTATCTATAAAAGCAAGCAATGCTATTATTTTAAGGGGTGGTAGTGAAACAATAAATTCTAATAAGTATCTAGGAAAATTAATTGCTGAAGCGCTTATTAAATCAGGATTACCCGAAAAAGCTGTACAAATTATTGAATCTACCGACAGAATGCTTGTTGACAGTCTTATTAAGATGGATGAATTTGTTGATGTCATTATTCCAAGAGGGGGTAAAAGTCTTATCCAAAAAATTACTGATAGTGCAACAATTCCTGTTATTAAACATTTAGATGGAAATTGTCACATATATGTGGATGAATTTGCAGATATTGATAAAGCAGTTTCTATCGTAGACAATTCAAAAACTCAAAGGCTAGGAACATGCAATACGCTTGAGTCACTTGTTGTATCATCAAAAATTGCTAAAGAGTTTCTTCCTAGAATTTATGAAATATTTAAACAAAAAAATATCGAAATTCGTGGATGTAAAAAAACAAAAGATATCATTAGTCAAATAAAAATTGCCACCGATCAGGATTATTTTGAAGAATATCTTGGTCCATATATTTCATGTATTGTTGTCAACTCTCTGGAAGAAGCAATAAATCATATTAATAGATATTCATCTAAGCATACTGAAGCAATAATTACAGATAACGAAGCTAATGGGCTTGAATTTATAAGGACAATTGACTCATCAAGTGTCATGATTAACGCGTCAACAAGATTTGCTGATGGTTTCGAATATGGCCTAGGAGCAGAAATTGGTATTTCAACAGATAAGATTCATGCTAGAGGCCCAGTCGGGCTTGAGGGGTTAACATCTCTAAAATATATTGTATTTGGTCAAGGTGAAATTAGATCATAATTTAAAATCGATGCCTCTTGTTGGGTTGTTTGGTGGGGCATATGATCCTATTCATAATGGTCATTTAATGATTGCCGATAGCTTGACTAATAAATTAAAACTTGATCAATTATTTTTTATTCCGACTGGAATATCAGCAACAGATAAAAATTTAACATCTGCAGATCACAGGTTAAATATGATCAAGCTTGCTCTAACAAATAGCAAGATAAATGTGTCCACTTATGAAATAGATAATAGCCTTAATGCCAAAAAATCGTTTACTTTTGATACGGTTAAACACTTCTTTAAAAAAAACAATGCTATTAATTTTTTTATCATGGGAAGTGATAATTTCTTAAAAATTAATACATGGAAAGACTGGGATAAACTACTTAAATATGCTCATATTATTTTAGTTGATAGGCAAGTTTCGAATCTCTCTTCTATTGAAGACTATGAAATAAAAAAATTTTATGAGCAGCATTTAGAAGAAAATTTTAACAATTTAAAGTTAAAAAGAAGTGGTTATATATATAAACACCAAATAGATTATATTGATATAGCCTCTTCAGAAATAAGAGAAAGACTCCATCAAGATAAAGAAGTGAGTGATGTAATACCGGAAAAAATTAAAAGATATATAGCTACTAATAACCTCTATAAATCATTTGGCCAAGTTATATAATTTTTTAAATTTTCGGGTTTTTGGTCTGGGCTGTATGGAATAATACCAATAAGAGGCTGCTTTATTCTTTGTTTTAATGAGGAAATATTTGCATTAACCTCAAGCATATTATTATCTAAAATATTAGCTACCCACCCAAAAATTTTTTGTCCTCTTTTTAATATTGCTTCAATTGTTAAAAGGCTATGATTTATACAGCCTAATTTAACACCTATAACAATAATGATTGGAATATTAAGTTCTTCGACTAAGTCAGCTATGGAAGTGCTCTCGCCTAATGGAACTAAATAACCGCCTGCCCCTTCGATTAAAAGGTAATCTGCCCTGTTTTTTAAGGTTTCAGCATGCATTTTAATTTTTTTAAAATCTATCTCAATATTATGTTTTTGAGCAGCAATATGTGGAGCCATAGGCTCATCAAATGAATACGTATTAACTTCACCTAATTCTAATTGCAGGGTTGATTCATATTTTAGTAAGTTAACGTCCTCATTGGAAGTTTCGCCATTTTTAATATCAACACCTGCAGCAATTGGTTTCATGCCTATGACTTTTTTATGATGGAATTTAATGAATTGCATTAAAATACAAGTAACAAAAGTTTTACCTATACCTGTGTCTGTTCCTGTAACAAAAAAAGTATTATTCATGTTTTATCTCAAATGTTTTAAAGTTTTGATTTTTATTCATATTCCACGCATGTCCATAAATAACCTCATATGTTGCAGGAAGTAGTCCAGATTTCTTATATTTTTCATATTCTGCAACAATTTTTTTAAAGTAATTTTTGCCTCTAAGGCCATTTTTTTTCTGACTATGTGAACTTGTTGCACCTATATTTTTAATATCTATAAATAATTTTTCTACATTACTATAAGTAAGTGTATATTCATCTGAATCTAAAACGGGGTCAGAAAAACCGTTTGCCACTAACATATCACCAATTTCGTGCATATCGGTAAAGCTATTCACGGTATCATCTTGAGATAGTTTTTTATTGATTGCTGATAATTCAGTTAATGTTTTAGGTCCAAATGTACTAAAAATGAATAGGCCACCATAGTTTAAAATCTCTTTAATACCTTGGAATGTTTTATTTAAATCTGTGCACCATTGAAGAGAGCTTGAAGTCCAGACCAAGTCTATTAAATTTTTTTTAATTGGTAAATTCTCCATATCTCCACAAATATATGAAATGTTCTTTTTTCCTAGTATTTTGTTTAAACCTAAAAAATTTTTCTCTTTAGATTTAGCACGCATCAACATTCTTTCTGAAAAATCATAATTGATAATATTTTTATTCTTATAAATATTTTTAAAAACTGAATTATTTTCTCCAGTTCCTGAACCTAAATCTAAAATAAAATTTGGTGCTAACTTAATAAGTGACAGGCGGTCGAATAAATCTAGTGAGATTTGTTTTTGCAGAACTGAATATTCATCATATGTCATTGCAGCTCGATTAAATGCTATTCTTTTTATTTTTTTATTGATCATTTTGTAAGAATTCTTTAACTGATGCAGTTACTGTTTCCCTATGGCTAATAAATGGCATATGGTTTGCTCCTTTTACCTCTTTTAAACTAGATTCCTTAATTTTCGCGTTTAGCCATACGGATGCTTTTATATTGGTAAGCCTATCCTTATCCCCTGTAATTATTAATGTAAGCTTATCAATTTTTTTCACTTCATTTCTTAGATCAGTTTTCTTTAAAACATTAAGTGCGGACTCCATACCACTCTTATTTATATCTCTAAATTCAATAAATGTTTTTCTTAAAAAACTCATTACTTTTTTTGAATCATTAATACTCATTGTTTGAATTAGAAAAAATTTCATAAGGGTATTGTTTAAGTTTTTCTTTGCTTCCATTTCAAAATTTGAAAAAAATTGTTTTTTTACACCGTAAGGCCAATCCATTTTTTCAACAAAACATGGGGTTGTAGACATTAAAATTAATTTTTTGACGAATTCAGGCATTTTAATTGCCAAGTACATAGCGACTTGCCCCCCTAAGGACCATCCTAAAATATTGCACCTCTTTAGTCGCATATTTGCTTTTATCTCTTTTGCTATATTATCTAGAGTATATGGTGAAATTGATTTGCTGCCTCCCATACCAGGAAGATCAACCACATAGACTGTAACAAATAACTTCAGTTCGTCTACTAAAGAAGTCCATATTTCGCTATTTACACCCCACCCATGGATCATCAAAAGAGGCTCTCCCCTTCCCCCTAAGGACTTAATTTTCATTTTTAACTATTTCATTTATTGCTTGAGCTAATTTTTTTATGTCCCCTTCGGAATGAAGGGCTGAAATTGAAACTCTTAAGCGTGAGCTATCTATTGGAACAGTTGGAGGCCTTATAGCAGGAACATATAACCCTAATTCGTTAAGAAGTTTGGAAATCTTTATTGTCTTTTTAGCATCTTTAATCATTAGTGGTTGGATTGGAGTAATTGAGTCAACTAAGAGATTTTTTTGATTGATTAACCTTCTAAATAAATATACATAGTCATTTACTTTCTTTCTAAGAGAGTGATTTTTCTTAATTATTTCAAATGATCTTTTAATCCCATACATAAGTGCAGGTTGCTCAGCCGTTGTATAAATATATGCTCTAGATTTATTTATTATGAGATCAACAATTTTTTTATTGGCACATACCAAGGCTCCTGAAATACCTACAGCTTTACTGAGTGTTAATGTATAAATAATCCTCTCTTTTGAAATCTTCTTAATTGAATTTTTTTTTTCAAAATGTTCCAATATTCCCTGACCACTTTTACCAAGAATTCCATATCCGTGAGCATCATCGATATATAAGTATGCATCATACTTTTTAGCTAATTTAACCAATTCAGGAATGTTTGCTAGATCACCATCCATACTAAAAACACCATCAGTAACAATCAACTTCTTTTTTTTTGTTTTATTTTTTTTAAGATGATTCTCTAGCGCAACCATATCGCTGTGTGGAAACCGAATAAATTTTCCCCTACTTAGAATACAGGCATCATTTAGTGAGGCATGATTAAGTTTATCCGCATAAATAAAAGAATCTTTTTCAACAATAGTTGTAATTATTCCTAAATTTGCAAGATAGCCAGATGAAAATAATATTGATGATGCAAATCCTATATTATTTTTTGTTATCTTTTCTATATTTTGATGGGCTTCTGTATGCCCTGAAACAAGATGAGAACTACTACCGCCATTCCCATATTTATTAATTCCACTGATGATAGCTTTTTTAATTGAGCTGTTTTGAGATAAGCCTAAATAATCGTTACTAGAAAAATTAATTAACCAACGTCCATTTATTTTAATTTGATTTTTTTTTCTACCACTAACTACGACTCTTTTTCTGAGAAGTGATCTTTTTTTTAAATCTTTTAGAGAGGAGTCAATTTCGTCCAGCAAAATCATTTATATAGGCTTTATATCTAAACGCTTAAATAATTGCTGGTCTTTTTCAACATCTGGGTTTCCTGTCGTTAGAAGCTCCTCGCCATAAAAAATTGAGTTAGCTCCTGCAAAAAAAGCTAATGCTTGAATGCCATCACTCATACTCTCTCTTCCCGCAGAAAGCCTAACAAAGCTTTTAGGCATACAAATTCTCGCGATTGCTATCATTCTGATAAACTCAAAGTGGTCAAGCTCGGACGCATCTATCAAAGGGGTCCCTTCTACTTTAGTTAATAAATTGATAGGAACACTCTCAGGTGGAACATTCATATTTGCAAGTTGGTAAATAAGATTGACACGGTCTTCTCTTGACTCGCCCATACCTACAATACCTCCACAGCAAACATTAATGTCTGCATCTCTTACCCTGCTCAATGTGTCAAGTCTATCTTGATATGTCCTTGTTGTAATAATCTCTCCATAATATTCTGGGGAGGTATCCAAATTATGATTATAGTAATCTAAACCAGCATCCTTTAGCCTTTCTGCTTGACCGTCTTTTAGCATACCTAACGTTGCACATGTTTCTAAGCCAAGAGACTTAACCTCGGAAATCATCTCTTCAACCAAACCAATGTCTTTTTCTTTAGGTCCTCTCCATGCTGCTCCCATACAAAATCTGGAAGCACCTGCATCTTTAGCCTGTTTTGCTGCCGAAATTACGTCCTTTATATTCATAATTGGCTCATTATCAACGGTTGTATCGTACCTTACCGACTGGGGGCAATAGCCACAATCTTCAGAACAACCGCCCGTTTTAATTGATAATAAAGTGCTAAGCTGAACCTTATTGGGATCAAAATTATTTCTATGGACTTGATGAGCTTGGTATAGCAAATCGTTAAATGCTTGATCAAATAAGCCTTGAATGGCTATTTTTTTCCAAACTTCATTTTGAATTGTTTGTTTGGTTTTTTTAGGATTTATAAATGAAACAGTTTTTTCTTTTATCGCTGATTCTAATTTAGCCATTATAAATCCTATATACTTTTAATATAGCTATTATAGATGAATTGTTAAGACTTTTTATTTTATTTATTAACAACTGTATAAATTTTAATCATATGTTTAATTTAATTCTTTTTGAGCCAGAAATACCTCCTAACACTGGAAATATAATACGTCTTTGTGCTAACACAGACTCAATGCTTCATCTGATAAAGCCATACGCGTTTGACCTAAGTAGTAAGAATTTACGAAGAGCTGGTTTAGATTACATAGACCTCAATAATGTCGTAGAGCACGATTCCATTGGTAGCTGCTATAAAACTTTAAATAAAACAAGGTTTTTTGCTGTCACTACAAAAACTTCGTTTTTGTATACAAATTATAGTTATCAGAAGAATGATTCTTTTATATTTGGACCTGAAACAAGAGGCCTACCTCATGAGATACTAAATTCTGATGAAATTGAACAGAAAATTAGAATTCCAATGGTCAAAAATAATAGAAGTTTAAATCTATCTAATAGTGTAGGAATTGTTGTATACGAAGCATGGCGACAGTTAAATTTTGAAAATGGAAGTTAAGCCTTGTTACTCTTGCGTAATTGGTCGTTGAATTAAATCTAAAACAGCCTCTTTTGCTGACTTTTCATAGAAAAGAACATTATTAACTTCATTAGTGATGGGCATATCAATATTGAGTAATGATGCGCGCATAGAGACCTCTTTGGCTGTATAGACGCCCTCAGCAACATGACCTAAGCCATGTAAAATAGATTGTAGTGATTCTCCCTTTGCAAGTCTTAGACCCACTTCACGATTGCGAGAATATTCACCTGTACATGTCAAAACCAGATCACCCATACCAGATAACCCTATAAATGTTTCAGGCTTTGAGCCAATTTTTAAACCAAATCTCTTTATCTCGCTTAGACCTCTTGTGATTAAAGCCGCACGTGCATTATTACCAAAACCCATTCCATCAGAAATTCCAGCGGCAATAGCAATTACATTTTTTAGCGCTCCACCAACACAAACTCCTGCAATATCTGAGCTAATGTAAGATCGCATATTATTATGATGAAAAAGAGGTGCAATTTTTTTTGAAAATGCTTCATCATTCGTCGCAATTGTGACTGCAGTAGGAAGGCCTCTTATAAGCTCTGCTGCAAAACTTGGTCCAGATAAAACACCCCAACTTCTTAAATCATTATTTGAACTTGGAAATTCATCATTAATAACTTCAAATGGAAGTTTTGCTGAGGACGCTTCTAGCCCCTTATTGGCCCATAAAATTGGGGCGTCAGAGCCTATATTTTTTAAATCTTTTAATGCTTTCCTAAGCCCTGCGGTTGGGATTGCGGATAGAATAAAATCGCAATTTAATACCGAATCCTTAAAATTATCATTCAATGACAATAAATCAGGAAACTTAAAATCTCCTAAGTATTTTGGATTTGATCTTGATTTTTTCATACCAGAGATATGGCTAGCATCCCTTGACCATAATGTCACCGAAGTGTTTCTTGCTAGGTGAATAGCAAGCGCAGTTCCCCAAGCACCTGCTCCCAATACACCAACCTTCATTCTATAAGCCCCATACTTCTTTAGAATTTATGAAACCAATTAAACCCTCAATTTGTGTTTTGACCTCTGCCCAATTACCAACAAGCATAGGAGAATTTAATTTTAAGACAACGAATTTATCAACATTAGCAAGCTTATGGCTCTTATCATTTGCTTGATTAAAAATCACTGTGTCATCTTTTAAAATTAAAACAGTTCTTTCAATATGTGTAAATTTTGACTCTATCCAACTTATCTTACCATTATGATCTTTAACTTTTTTCCAATCTTTTAGGCTGACAAGAACTTCTAAGGGATAACCTTCTGTCACAATAAACATTTTTTCTGTTGTATTAGATGGGCCCTCGAATAGTACAGCTTGCTTTGCCTTAACCGAAATGAAGTCTGCTTGAGCAAAAAAACTAATTGCTATAAGGGGAAAAAATATTACAAAATTATAAACTTTTTCAACCAAACTAATTAGCCTTTTTGGCAGCTCCCGCTTCTTTCTCTTTTTGCTGCATATACATCGTTTCGAAATTAATCGGGTTAAGAACAACAGGAGAGAAACCAGCTTTAGTAACCAAATCTGATATAGCTTCTCTGGCATAAGGGAAAAGTATATTGGGGCATGTAATAGCTAAAACCATCTCCATTCCATCCTCTGGTACATTTAAGATTTTAAAAATGCCTGACTGAGTTACTTCGACCAGAAATGCAGTCTCATCAGATTGTTTTGACGTTACTGTAACCTGCAAACTTACTTCATAATAGCCGTCTGAAAGGGGTTTTGCAGCGTTATTGAGCTCAACAGAAATCTGAGGCGCCTCTCTATTAGTGAAAATTTCAGGGGAATTAGGTATCTCAACTGAGACATCTTTTAGAAATAGTTTTTCAATGCCAAAGCCTGGCCCTTGGTTTTTTGATTCAGATGTATCTATTTTTGTTGAAGCTTTTTTCTTAGTTTTTTTATCTTCAGCCATGTTTATTTCCTAATTTAATTTAATTAATATTTATTTAAACCATATTCTATCTCCTAAACATAGAATAATAAATATTTGCTTTTACTTTATTTAATCCTCAAGGATTAATTTATCTAGATTTCCATCATTATTAATAGCCCTGAGTTGCTCAAAGCCTCCAATATGCTTATCTCCAATAAAAATTTGTGGCACAGTCTTTTCACCCGTGATTTTTATCATTTCATCCATATAAGAGGGGTTTTCATCAACCATAATTTTTTTAATTTTTTTAAAACCTTTATTAAGGAGGAGTTTTTCCGCATTCACACAGTATGGGCAAAACTGAGAACTGTACATAAGAATTTTTTTCATAAATTAAAATCACTTGATAATAGATAATTAAATAGTAATGAATTGGTATTATAATTGATGTATCAAATTAAAATTAATTCATTCCAATAATAAAATTAAATGAAAAAAAACACTTTATTGCTGCTCATTCTTGATGGTTTTGGTCACAGCAATAACAAAGAATATAATGCAATTACCTCTGCAAATACACCAAATTTGGATCATTTACTCAAAACCTACCCTAATAGTTTAATCAATGCATCTGAGTCATTTGTTGGACTACCTAAGGGTCAAATGGGAAATTCAGAAGTAGGACATTTATGCATAGGTGCTGGAAGAGTAATAGATCAAGACTTGGATAGAATTAATAAATCAATAAAAGACAAAAGTTTTTTTTCAAATGATATTTTAATTCCTAGACTAGAAAAAATTTCTCAAAACAACAATGCCTTACACTTATTAGGACTTCTATCTGACGGAGGAGTTCATAGCCATATAGATCATATACTTGCTTTAATAAAACTTGCAAAGGAACAAAATGTTCAGCATGTATTTATTCACGTTATTCTCGATGGTCGCGATACTCCACCTAAGTCCGCTTCAGCATATATAAAAAAACTAGAAAATTTTTGTAAAGAAATAAACCTTGGTGAAATTAAAACAGTGTCTGGAAGATTTTATGCTATGGATAGAGATAATAGATGGGATAGAACGCATTTAGCATACGATGCAATTGCTTGTGGATCTTCATCTTATACTGAGCCTTCAGCTCAACAAGCCCTCAATGAGTCATATACTAGAGGAGAATCTGATGAATTCGTAATTCCAACACTTATTAAAAAGTCAGGAACATATTCTGGAATTTGCGATAATGACATGGTCGTGTTCATGAATTTTAGATCTGATCGAGCTAGACAGTTAACAAATAGCATCCTCAATGAATCATTTAACAAATTTAAACGTTCTTCACGACCTAACAAAATAAATTATTTAACATTAACGAGTCATGATGAAAAACAAAAAAAAGCTGAATGTATATTTAAACCTATTGATGTCAAAAATTCTTTAGGTAAATATATTTCAGACCTTAATAAGACTCAACTTCGTATAGCTGAGACAGAAAAATATCCACATGTGACCTTTTTCTTTAATGGAGGTATTGAAGAAAAATATAAAGGTGAGCAAAGAATACTAATTCCATCACAAAACGTTGCTACATATGACTTAAAGCCAGAAATGAGTGCGTATGAAATTACAGAAAAACTCCATGAAGCAATTATCTCCAAGAACTATGATTTGATTGTATGTAATTACGCTAATGGGGATATGGTAGGTCATACTGGAAATTTAGAGGCAGCAATTAAAGCCATTGAGGTACTTGATGAATGTATACATGAAATATATAAAGCAATAAAAAAAATAGGCGGTCAGATGATAATTACAGCAGACCATGGCAACGCAGAGGTGATGATGGATACAAAAAATCAACAAAAACATACCCAGCATACAGTAAATAAGGTGCCATTTATTTATGTAGGGAAAAAAATTAAATCAATTAAGCAAGGGGGTAAGCTATCTGATATTGCCCCGACTATCCTAGGGTTAATGGGCGAAAACAAACCAAAAGAAATGACTGGGAAAAATTTAATTGAAATTGATTAGAAAAATTAAGAATACACTCCTAATTCTTATATTTAGTATGACATCCTTGAATCTCCTTTCTGGAGAAACCGATGATGCTAAAAGTAATTTAAACAAAATACAAAAACAAATTAATTTAATTGATAAAAAGATTAAAGAAAATTCAAAAGTTAAAAAAGGTTTAAATAGATCATTAAAAAAACACGAAAAGGAAATTAGTGCTACAAAAAAAGAAATTTTTAAAGTAAAAAAGAAACAAAAAAGTAACAAAAAGAAGTTAGCTACCTTAAACAAAAAATTAAAAAAATTAGAGAAGGAACTGTTTAAAAGGAGGCAATTACAAAATGAAATACTCTATCAATCTTATATAAAACCAAAGCCTGGTTACTTGCAATTGTTCATAGAAGGGATAAATCCTAATGAAGTTTCAAGGCAGATTAACTATATTGGATATTTAACTAAAGCACAAAATGACAATATCCTTAAAATTGATGAGACAAGAAAAAATATCAGAGCAACGAAAAAATCAACAAAAAAAATTCTAAAAAATGTTACTCAACTTAGAAAGAAGAAAGAGAAAAATGCAAAGAAGTTAGAAAAGAAGAAGAAAGAGAAAAAATTAACTTTAAACAAAATTTCAAAAAAACTTAAATCACAAAAAAGTAAAAAACTAAAACTGCAGCAAGATGAAAAAAAATTGAGTTCACTTGTTAAGAATCTTATGTTGAAACTTAAGGCTCAAGAAAAAAGAAGAAAAACAGAAAAAAAAGATATTAAAAAAGAGAAAAAAGTTATTGATGAAAGAGCTTATAAGGTAAATTTTGCCAAACTTAAAAAGAAACTAAAGCTTCCGGTAAAAGGTAAAGTTATATATAAGTATAATGCTAAAAGATCGGATACAGGAACAAGATGGAAGGGCTTATTTATAAAGGCCAAAGAAGGATCAAATGTAAAATCTGTCGCCTCTGGACAAGTTGTTTTTTCTGACTGGCTAAGAGGATTTGGAAATATAATCATTATCGATCATGGGAAAAGCTATATGAGCCTTTATGGAAATAATGATTCACTCTTAAAACAAAAAGGAGAATTTATAAAAGGTGGTGAGGTTATTGCTCTATCTGGAAACAGTGGTGGTAATAAGTATAACGGACTATATTATGAACTTAGACATAATGGTAAACCCTTCAATCCACTTAAATGGACCAAATAATAAAATTACTCTCCAATAAAATGTAAATCTATACATCTTTCAAAACTACCAAATCGATGCTCATACAAAAAAATTCCCTGCCATGTTCCTAAATTTATTTCTTTATTTTTTATTGAGAAAGATAGATTGGTTTGAGTAAGTGCAGTTCTGATGTGGGCTGACATATCATCTGGTCCTTCTAAAATATGGCTGTATGCTTCATCACCATCAACAACCAATTTTTTAAGGAAATTTTCAAGATCAAGCAAGACATCTGAGTCGTAATTTTCATTTACTAGAAGGCTAGCGGACGTATGCTTAATATTTAATGTCAATAATCCTGTATTAGCGTTTTCGTAATTGATCCAATCTTTTATCTTTGGCGTAATATCATAAAGCTTTCTTCCACTTGTTAATTCAGTAATATTTCCAAAAATTTGAATCATGTTAGCCTCTATGTTTTTTTATAACTTCTAATTGATCCATAAAGAAATAGCAATACACCTAAAGATATTGCACCATCAGCCACGTTAAATGCAGGCCAATAAAATTCATCGATATGAAAATAAATAAAATCAATTACATAGCCATAGCTTATTCTGTCAAAAAGATTTCCAATTGCTCCCCCAAGTATCAGAAGTAATCCTAAAACAATTAGGATATTTTTTTTATATTGATTTATTAACCATGGGATATATATAACCGCAAGCAATGAGATAACAATTAAAAAATATCTTTGCCACCCACCTTGATCACTCAAAAAACTAAAAGCAGCTCCTGGATTTTGGAAGTGCACAAGACTTAAAAACGATGTAATTTCAACTTGCTCACCATATATAATTTTATCTTGAATATAATTTTTTGAAAGAATATCTAACAAAAAAATAGATAAACTAATCAGATATAATTTAAGCATAAAGTCTTATTTCGCCATCCTCATAAAGATTCTTTATGCATCTTCCACATAACTCTTTATGTTTTTCATTAAGACCAACATCATCACAATAATGCCAACATCTCTCACATTTTTGATGCTCACTTTTATTTACACTCACTTCTAGCTTTTCATTTTTCTTAATTGTGACTTTAGAAGCGATAAAAATAAACTTTAAGTCATCATTAAATACTTTTAAACTATTATGAATTTCTTCTGGAGCACTAATCTGAATAACCGACTGTAGCGAAGATCCCACAATACCTTTTTCTCTGAGTTCCTCTATTTTTTTATTTACAAAACTTCTAATTTCTAAGACATTTTTCCAATCATTTAAGTCTTTATCTTGCAACAAATTTTTTGGGAATTGGTACCATGTCTCGGTAAAAATACTTTTTTTATTATTTTTAAAAATAGTTTCTGACGCTTCATGTGCAGTAAAGCTTAGGATTGGTGTCATTATCCTAATTAATGACTGCGTTATATGAAATAACGCACTTTGAGCTGATCTTCTTCCATGTGAGTTTTCCTGCATTGTATAAAGCCTATCTTTAATAACATCCAAATAAAATCCTCCTAAATCCTCTGAGCAAAAGGAAACGAACTTTTGAATGCCTAAATAAAAATTAAATGCATCATAATCTTTAATTATTGATTCTTGCAAGTTTTGGCATTGGTGCAGAGCAAACCTATCAATCGATAACATTTTTTCTGGCGATACAAGTTGTGTTTCATAATCGATATCTTCGATATTAGAAATCAGAAATCTTAAGGTATTCCTAATTCTTCTGTAGCTATCCGCCACTCTTTTCATAATCTCATCAGAAATATTAAGCTCTCCGGAGTAATCAGTGGAGGCAACCCATAATCTTAAAATATCCGCCCCATATTGATTAATAATTTTCTGAGGAGAAATAACATTACCTTTTGATTTACTCATCTTGTGGCCATCGCCATCAACTACAAAGCCATGAGTTAATAATGCCTTAAATGGAGCCGCATCATTAATTGCACATCCGGTAAGCAAGCTTGATTGAAACCAGCCCCTATGCTGATCAGAACCCTCAAGATAAAGATCTGCAGGATAATTTAACTCTTCACGATCTTGAATTACAGATTGATGGGTAGTACCAGAGTCAAACCAAACGTCTAATGTATCCGTTGATTTAAAATATGCTTTTGCATCATCACCTAGCATAGAATCAATATCTAAATTGAACCAGGCGTCAATACCTTCTTTTTCCATATTTTTTGCAATTTGCTCAAAAAAATAAATAGATTTTGGATGCGGTAAATTTGTTTCTTTATTGAGAAATATTGGTATCGGCACTCCCCAAGACCTTTGTCTAGAAATACACCAATCAGGCCTTTTCTCAATCATCGACTTCAGTCTTCCTTCTCCCCAATTTGGGAAAAAACTTGTGTTTTTTATTACTTCTTCAGCTTGACTACGTAAAGAAATATTTTTCTTATTTTTTACATCCATCCCAATAAACCATTGTTCCGTCGCTCTAAAAATGATTGGAGTTTTATGCCGCCAACAATGTGGATAGCTATGGGTAAAATTTTCTATAGAGACCAATGCTTCGTTCTCTCTGAGAGTCTCTATAATTTTTTTATTCGCATCCCAAACACTTAGTGATCCAACAATATCAGTGTCTTTTGTAAACTTTCCATCTTTATCCACTGGGCTTTCAACAGGTAAGTCATAACGACTTCCAACTACATAATCATCTACCCCATGAGCAGGTGCAGTATGAACCAAACCCGTTCCAGTTTCAGTTGTAACATGAGATCCACAAATGATAGGCACCTCTTTTTCTTTAAAAGGATGGCGACATTGAATATTTTCAAGTGCTTCTCCATCACAAGAACCAACCATATTACCCTCAAGTTCATATGACTTTAGTTTTGTATTTGATAATTCAGTTGAAAGTATCAAAAATTTATCCTCTATTTCATATAATCCATACTCAAGTTTTGGATTGACACAAATAGCTTCATTAGCTGGAAGCGTCCAAGGGGTAGTTGTCCAAATAACAGCAAAAATATCTTTATTAATTTTATAATCAAAAATTCTTTCGATGGCTTCCTTATCAGGACAAATAAAAGCTACATCAATCGCTATTGATTTTTTATCCTCATATTCCACCTCAGCTTCAGCAAGGGCAGAACCACAATCTGTGCACCAATTAACTGGTTTACCACCTTGATATAAGTAGCCATTTTCGTAAATATTTGCTAATGACCTTATAATATTAGCTTCAATTTTATAATCCATTGTGAGATAAGGTGTATCCCATTCTCCAAAAACACCTAATCTTTGAAAATCTTTTTTTTGACTCTCTACTTGTTCATGCGCATAAGATCTGCAAAGACTTCTAAACTCTTTTGGTTTTAAATTTTTCCCATGTTCTTTTTCAATGACCAATTCTATTGGTAAGCCATGAC
Organism: Methylophilaceae bacterium; assembly: GCA_028355955.1. Taxonomy (GTDB): domain Bacteria; phylum Pseudomonadota; class Gammaproteobacteria; order Burkholderiales; family Methylophilaceae; genus BACL14. The sequence goes on from JAOMTQ010000003.1 coordinate 49,926, forward strand.
AATCCCATCCTGGAATAAAAGGAACATCAAAACCAGAAAAAGTTTTTGATTTAATAATAAAATCTTTTAAAATTTTATTTACAGCATGGCCAATATGAATATTTCCGTTTGCATAAGGTGGGCCATCATGAAGAATGTATTTTTTCATTCCTAGACGCGATTTCCTAATAGCGTCATATATTTTTTTATGTTCTAAGCTCTTTAACCATTCAGGCTCTCTCTTCGCAAGGTTGCCTCTCATCGGAAAGCTAGTTTCTGGGAGATTAAGTTTATATTTGTTTTTTTCTGTCATAGATTTTGCTTTTCAAAAAAAAATTTTGCCTTGGTTACATCTAATTTAATTTGTTCTTTTAACTCATCGAGTGACTTAAACTTTTTTTCATCTCTTAATTTCTTTAAAAAAATAACGCTTACATGTTGATCGTATAGATCTGATGAAAAATTCAATAAGTGTACTTCAAGTTGCAATTTATTCTCTCCCTTAATTGAAGGCCTGATACCGAGATTAGCAACACCAAAATGATTTTGAAATTTTACAGCAAAGACACCCTTCAGTGGAGGACGATTATGCTTTATATGAATATTCGCAGTAGGAAAACCAATCTGCCTTCCACGTTTATCTCCATGAACAACTTTTCCAGACATTGAATAAGGCCTTCCCATGAATTTATTAGCCTCCTCAAGATTATCATTAGCCAGAAGATTTCTTATGGAAGTGCTAGAAATTCTTGTATCTCCTATGAGGATTTTCTTTTGAATATTAATATCCATACCGCTAGCTGACAACTGCTTTATTCCTCCTTCTCTTCCGCTTCCAAAACAAAAATCTTCTCCTATAACAATTTCTTTTACCTTTAATTTTTCGATTAATGTACTTATAAATTGATCGCCTGTTACCTTTGAAAATTCCTGATTAAATTTAATGATATGTACTCGATCTATTTTTAATTTATTAAAGAGTTCTATTTTTTCTCTTAGGCTTGAAATTCGAGTTTGAGGCTTATCATGTGAGAAGTAATCTTTTGGGTTGGGTTCAAAAGTTATAACTGCGCTCTCTAGTCCAAGCTCATGCGCTCTTTTCTTAACTTCAGTTAATAAAGCTTGATGCCCTAAATGCACACCATCAAAATTACCAATAGTCATAACACATGGCAATTGCTCTAAGTTGAAGTTCCTTAATATTTTCACTATGTGTGATGTGTCTTTCTAATAAACGAATTAAACTCAAAGCCCAATAATTTTAAGCTAATAAAATAAATTGCGCCACTAAGGCTGATGATAAGTAGTAAATTCGCTACTCTTTGTAAAAATGAATAATTAACCCACTGATCGATAGAGCCTCGAAGAAAAAATAAACCAATAGCCATCAAACTTAGAGATATTAAAATTTTAATTAAAAATCCAACCCAACCTTTGTTCAATATAAATATTTTTTCTTTCTTTAAAAAATAAAACAATAATCCTGCATTTATACATGCAGCTAAACCAATTGCAAGAGCAAGCCCTGCATGCTGTAAATATCCAATAAATAAGAGATTCATTACTTGTGTACAAAATAAAGTAAAAATTGCAATTTTGACTGGTGTTTTAATATTTTGTTGGGCATAAAAAGCCGGAGCTAATATTTTAATTAAAATTAAGCCGACTAAGCCAACACTATAAGAAATCAGCGCTATTTGAGTCATTAAAATATCATATTCACTGAAAGCCCCGTAATAAAAAAGTGTTGTAATGAGTGGGATTCCAAGCATCGCTAGCCCTACTGCTGATGGCGCTGCCAACAAAATACCTAATTTAAGGGCCCAATTTATTAATTCTGAATATTCTGATTTATTCTTATTAGATAAGCTCTTTGATAGGTTAGGTAAAAGCAAAGTACTTAATGCAACACCTAATATTCCTGCTGGAAATTCAAGCAATCTATCTGCATAGTAAAGCCATGAAATGCTTCCTACAGAAAGGAATGAAGCAAAAATTGTATTGATGAGAAGTGAGATTTGAGCAACTGAAACACCTAATATAGATGGCCCCATTAGTTTTAAAACTCTCCATACACCAGCATTTTTAAAGTTAAAATCAAGTTTTGGTATACATCCAATTTGCTTTAAAAATGGAATTTGAAAAAATAGTTGAAGAATTCCCCCAATGAAAACTGACCATGCAAGAACATATGCTGGTTGATTAAAATAATCAGTAAAAAATAATGCTCCAATAATAAATGAGATATTTAACCAAACAGGTGTAAACGCAGGCACAATAAATTTTCCAAATGTATTTAAGATACCTCCAGCCATAGATACAAGTGAAATAAAAAATATATAAGGAAATGTAATTTTTAGTAAATCTACAGTCAGATTATATTTTTCAGGATTTGTTATAAACCCAGGTGCTGTAATATAAATGATCCAAGGAGCACCAAAAACTCCTAAAAGAGTAATTAGTATGAGGAAAAGTCCTAATAAGGTTGAAATCTTATTAATAAATGACTTTAATTCAAGAGAAGAATTTTTTGTTTTATACTCAGACAATATGGGTATAAATGCTTGAGTAAATGCTCCCTCAGCTGATATTCTTCTCAATAAATTTGGAATTTTAAATGCGACGAAAAATGCATCACTTTCTAATCCTGCCCCAAAAATCCTAGCGATAACTGTATCCCTTATAAAACCAAGTATTCTTGATAATGTTGTCATACCTCCAATACCAAAGAATGTTTTTAATAAGTTCATAGTCAATTATTTATAATGCTTAAAATTTTAGTATGATTTTATCACGGTACTAGATTCAATTTTTTAATGTTTAATCAATTATTTAGCTAAATTTATTTAAATAAACTTGTATCTAATTCATAAAATGGATAAAATACACAACTTAAAAATTGTTGTAAGGATTCAACCCATGGCCAATACGGCTCAGACAAGAAAAAGAGCAAGACAAACGGTGAAACAAAGAGCTCATAATGTAGGTCTTCGTTCAACGCTCAGAACGGCTATAAAGAAAATTAAATCAGCTATCGAAGGTGGAAACAGCAAAGCCGCAAAAAAAGCATTTGAAGAAAATGTTTCCATTATTGACAGCATCGCTGATAAAAAAATTATTCACAAAAATAAAGCAGCTCGACATAAATCAAGATTAAATTCTGCCATTAAATCTATGTAAAATTAGGGAATGTAATTTTTTACATTTCCCATAGTTTAGATCTAATTTCCTCAGCTTTAATAATCAAGTCTTCAATGTTTTCCCCAACCACTGTGATATGTCCCATTTTACGTCCAGCACGTGGTTCATTCTTTCCATATAAATGTATATTGATTCCTTTTCCCTCTAGTTGTGTAAAATTAGGTATCGTAACCTCTCCATTTTTTAGCCATAAGTCACCTAATAAATTTAACATTACAGCATTTTTTTCTAAAATAATATCTAGTAAATTATCATTTGTTAGACAAAGTACTTGCTGATCAAACTGACTTACATTGCAAGCGTCTAGAGTAAAATGACCAGAATTATGTGGTCTTGGTGCAACCTCATTTATATATAGTTTATTGTTAGAAATAAAAAATTCTACTGCGATTGTTCCCACATAGTTTAAATTTTTTGCTATCTTTAAAGCGTAAGTGACAGCCTCTATCTTTAAAACATCATTAACTCTTGCTGGAATTATAGATAAATCTAAAATGCCTTCTTTATGTTGATTTTCAATGACTGGAAATATTTTTGATACCCCATCTGAGGATCTAGACAAAACCACAGAAATTTCCTTATCTAATTTTATTTTTTTTTCTAAGACAAACTCACCTTCATTTGAATCATTTAATACTGCTTTAGTTTCAGTTAAGTTATTTACATGATGTTGACCTTTACCATCATATCCAAATTTTGATTGTTTAAGAATTGCTGGAAAAATTTTTTTATCTTCAAGATCTGATAACAATTCAGCTGATTCAATCGGCTCATAAAGTCCAATCGGTAGCTCGAGACTTTTAATAAACTCCTTTTCTTTTACACGTCTTTGAACAATTGATATTGCTCCAGAATTTGGATGAGTTCTTACTTTTTCTTCTAAATACTTTATTGTTTCTGATGGGATGTTTTCAAATTCAGTTGAAATAGCTTCGCAATTATTGATCATTAGGTCTAATGAAGATTTATCTGAAAATGAGCTACAAATATGTTTATTTGCTATTTTGCCAGCGGGACTCTCTTGATCAGGATCTAGTACAGTCACTTCATATCCTAAGCGATGAGCTGCTTCAACAAAAAACTTTCCTAATTGGCCCCCTCCCAACATTCCTAACATTGAAGGTGGTTTTATCACTTTACCCATAGTTATTAGCTTTCTAATTTCATATTCAAAACTTTTTGCTCTTGAGTCTTTGTAAACTTTTTAAGCTTATTTCTTAAGTCGTCATTCTTTTCCGCTAGTAATCTCACTACAAAAAGAGCGGCATTAAAAGCTCCTGCCTCCCCAATTGCAAATGTTGCTACAGGAACCCCTTTTGGCATTTGCACAATTGAGAGTAATGAATCCTTACCCTCCAAATAAGTTGTTTTTACAGGCACTCCTAATACAGGAAGATTTGTTTTTGAGGCGATCATTCCTGGTAAATGTGCAGCACCACCTGCTCCTGCAATAATAACTTTAAAGCCATTTGCTTCTGCCTCATTTGCAAATGAATACATCAGATCAGGGGTTCTATGAGCGGAAACAACCTCAGCTTTATAGTTTATTCCGAAATCATCTAAGATTGTTGCAGCATGTTTCATCGTGGGCCAGTCGCTTTCTGATCCCATTACAATGGCAACAACTATTTTTTCTTTATTCATTTATCCCCCTTAAAACATTAAAGAACTACGAGATTATCTCTATGAATGACATTCACTTCATTCATAAAACCTAAAATAGATTCAATTTCATCACTTGAAACACCACAAATCTTTTTTGAATCAATTGAATTATAGTTAACAAGTCCTTTCGCTATCTCGATCCCCTTACTATCGACACAAGACACAACCTCACCTCGATCAAACTCTCCCTCCACCTCCAATATACCAATGGATAGTAAGCTTTTGCCCTTATCTAATATTGCTATTGATGCACCTTCGTCCAGGATCAATCTTCCACAACTCCTTAAGTTATCTGCAAGCCATTTTTTCTTTGCTATTTTTTTCTCAAGTCTCGACTCTAAAAAAGTACCGACAGACTGATTATTGAATAACTTAAAAAATGTTTCATCAATCTTCCCATTTGCAATGATCGTATGTGTACCACTTAAAGATGCTCTTCTTGCAGCTTCAATTTTTGTCACCATACCTCCTGTACCATATGTTGAAGAGGTTTTTTTTGCTAATAAATCCAGTGTCTTGTCATCAGTAAAAGCTTTTTCAATGAGAGAGGCATTTATATCAACGGCTGGGTCATCAGAAAATAGACCTTCTTGGTCGGTAAACAAAACCAAGTAGTCTGCTTCAATTAAATTAGCTACCATCGCCGCAAGGTTATCATTATCACCAAATTGTATCTCCTCAGTTGAAACCGTATCATTCTCATTGATAATTGGAACTATACCGCTAGTGATTAAGTTATTAATTGTTGATCTAGCATTTAAATACCTTTTTCTATCACTCAAATCTTCATGGGTTAGTAAAACTTGGGCTGCAATTTTATTATTTTGCGTAAATACATCTTTATATACTTGCGCCAAATCCATTTGTCCTATAGCTGCTGCTGCTTGAAGTTCACTCAAAATATTAGGCTTCGCATTAATATTAAGTTTTTTTAGGCCCGCAAAAATTGCTCCACTAGAAACAATTACCACCCCGATTCCATTATCTAACCACGAAGAAACTTCATAAGATAATTTATCTAAAAATTCTTTATCAAATCCATCATTATTGGTAATTGTACTTGTACCAACCTTGATTACGATTTTTTTTGAGTCAGAGAATTTAAGCTTTTTCATAATTTTAAATTGAGTCTATATATTCCATAATTTTTCTTGATAAATTATTACACCCTTCACCATTAATAGCTGATATTTCAAAAATAGGTGCATCCCATTCTAATTCTTTAATAATTCTATCTTTTATATGATCAATATCATCGACTAAATCAATTTTATTTAATATTAACCATCTTGGTTTTTTAAATAATGCCTCATCATATTTTTTTAATTCACTAATAATTTTTTTTATATCTTCTACCGGATCTATTTTTTCATCATATGGTGCAGAGTCAACTAAATGAAGTAATATTTTTGTCCTAGATAAGTGCCTTAAAAATTGATGGCCTAATCCGTGCCCATCCGAGGCACCTTCAATTAATCCAGGAATATCTGCCATTACATAACTCTTATGATCATAAACTTTCACTACTCCAAGATTTGGCTGTAACGTAGTAAATGGATAATCCGCAATCTTAGGCTTTGCAGCTGAGACTTGTCGTATTAAGGAGGATTTTCCAGCATTAGGCATCCCTAATAATCCTACATCTGCCAAAACCTTTAGTTCTAGATATAATTCAAATTCTTGACCAAGTGCACCCTCTGTAAATTGTCTTGGTGCTCTATTTGTACTTGATTTAAAGTGAATGTTACCAAGGCCTCCCTTTCCACCTTTTGCTAAAAGCACTTTAATACCATGTTGTTTGAAATCAGCGAATATTTGTCCTGATTGTTTTTCTGTTATGAGCGTGCCTACAGGTACTTTTATAATTAGGTCTGAACCACCAGCACCATAACAGTCTGAACCTTTACCATTTTCACCCCTTTGAGCTCTATAATTCTTTACATATCGAAAATCAATGAGTGTATTTACATTTTCATCAGCTTCAAAGAATATGCTGCCACCCCTTCCGCCATCTCCACCATTAGGACCACCCATAGGTTCATACTTTTCTCTTCTGAAGGTAGCAATTCCATTCCCCCCATCACCAGCATAAATATTAATAGTTGCTTCATCAATAAACTTCATCAGATACCACCAAATAAAAAAGCCCTATCTTCTGACAGGGCTTAATTTAAAAATTATTTAACTTTTAAGAAGGTGAAACGTGAACCAACCTTCTCTTTAAAGCACCTTTAGTTGTAAAGCTGACTTTTCCAGCTACTTTTGCAAATAAGGTATGATCTTTACCAAGCCCAACGTTTTCTCCCGGGTGCATTTTTGTACCTCGTTGCCTTAGAATTATTCCTCCAGCTTTTACAAACTGATCGCCAAATACTTTTAGACCTAATCTTTTAGACTCAGAATCTCTTCCGTTTCTTGAACTACCGCCTGCTTTTTTATGTGCCATTTATAAAAATCCTTATTTTACTATTATTTTATCAATCTTAATCTCTGTAAAGCTCTGTCTGTGGCCTTGAGATTTTTTATAATGCTTTCTTCTATTCATCTTAAATATTTTGACTTTATCACCTCTACCATGAGATACAACTGTTGTATTAACAACTGCACCTTTTACTAAAGGGGTCCCTATAGTGACTTTTTCTCCGTCTATAACAGACAAAACATTATCTATACTGTATGGCTTCCCAACTTCAGCACTTAATTTCTCAACCTTCAGAAGTTGTCCTTCTGTAACTTTAAATTGTTTACCACCTGTCTTGATTAATGCGTACATCAGAACGACCTTTATATCTTTAATTAGATTCGCGATTATACTGAAAAAATAATAATTTATCAATGAATAGCATTGGCCTGATCAAATTTTTAACATCAAATATGTTGACTGATTTTATCTGCTCATTTTTTTTACGTATGTTAGAATTTGTGCATATTCAGAAGACTACTAAGAACATAGTGAATCTCAAAGAAATCACAAAACCTATTCATGGTGACCTTAATTGCGTTGATAAAGTAATTAAAAGTCATTTAAGCTCAGATATACCGGTAATTAATCAAATATCAACCTATATTTTGAATAGTGGAGGGAAGAAAATGCGCCCCATTTTCCACTTATTACTAGCTGGTCTAGATGGTGAAATAACTGAATCTAACCATGACGTAGCTTCCATAATAGAATTTATTCATACAGCTACCTTGCTTCATGATGATGTTGTTGATCAATCAACAAAAAGAAGAAATATTCAAACTGCTAATGCAGTTTTTGGTAATTCAGCAAGTATCTTGGTTGGAGATTTTTTGTACTCTCGTTCATTTCAAATGATGGTCAAAATCGATAACATGAATGTAATGAAGGTTCTTGCAGATGCTACGAATAAAATTTCAGAAGGTGAAGTTCTACAGTTAATAAATAGTCATAATCCCCAAATCAATGAATCACAATATTTTGAAGTTATTGAGTTTAAAACTGCAAAACTATTTGAGGCTTGCGGAAAAATTGCAGCAATTATTAATAAAAAAGATCAAAACCAAGTTGAGCTTTACTCAACAATAGGTAAGCACTTCGGTATCATTTTTCAATTAGCTGATGATATTCTTGATTATTCTGGTAATTCAAATGAGATTGGAAAGAATATAGGTGATGATCTCAGAGAAGGAAAAGTAACCCTTCCCTTGATCCTCACAATAAAAATGTCGAATAGTAAAGATAGAGGAATTCTTACTAATGCTATTAAAACAGGTGACATTAATTATTTACCAAGCATAGTTTCGCTAATTAAAAAAAGTGGTGCAATTGATGAAATTAAAGAAATTGCAAACCAGCACCTTAATAAAATTGAAACACTTCTTGATGGAAATCATAATAAGAAATACCAAGATAGCCTATTAAAGCTTGCTAGATTCTCTTTATTAAGGTCAGTTTAAAATTTAATCAGTGGAGAGAAATTTTTTTACCATCATCAATATTGTAATAACTTAGTTTAGCAATTGGATTTCTTTTTTCAATTAGGTCGCCATCAAAAACTGACTTATCGTCTATAAAAACGACTGCATGACCAGAGTGATATAATGTTATTTCTGCATTTTGTTTTTTAAACCTCAGATGATAAGAGACATAATGTTCATTCTCAGATTCTGACCATATTTCCCAGCCATTTCCACCAGTCAGTTGCTCAAGCCACTTGCCAAGATCTAACTCCACTTTGCAAACAACTGCGTCAAATAAAAGCAAATTATCATTACCAAACTTATTATTTTTTACATTATCTTTCATATCTATTGTTATAAGTTATCATATAATTAGTATCATTAATATGGGGATGGTTTAATAAATATCAAAGGTTAACTATGTTTATTATTGGATTAACTGGTGGCATAAGCTCAGGAAAAAGTACTGCAGCTAAAATACTAAAAGAATTGGGATTAAAAATTATTGACCTTGATCAAATCACCCATGACATTATGAAGATAGGAGAGCTTGGTTACATAGAAATTAAAAAAGAATTTGGTGAAAAATATATAGATACGAAAAATGCCATAGATAGAAAGCTTCTTCGAGATGAAATATTCTCATCATTAGATTTAAAAAAAAGAATTGAATCAATTTTACATCCAATTATTTTTGAAACATGTAATGAGCAATTAAATAAATTAAAGCATGAAAAATATTTAGTATTAGTTATTCCATTGCTCTTTGAAACAAAGAATTACATAAGTCTTATTGATGAGTCATTATTGATTGATTGTGATCTTAAAACTCAGATTGAACGAGTAATCAATAGAGATGGCGTTTCAGAACAATTGGCCAGTAGGATTATTAAAAACCAAATGAGTAGAGATGAGAAAGTATTGTTAGCAGATAAAGTAATTTTAAATGATGGAAATATTAACTACCTTAAAGCACAATTAGAAAGTTATTATAAAAATTTACTGAAGGATAAAAAATAATGCACAAATTTGAATTACCCCTTAATGAAAGAACACGAAGACTTATGTCTATTGAGAATATTTTTATAAGACTTAATAATCAAATCGATTCTTGCCTAACAGATTTTTCAGAAATTGGATGCTTTGAATCATATTTCAATATGCGTGGGACAGCCTCAAGAGCGGATATTAAAATAGAAATTACACAAGAACTTGAAAAGCTCCTCCTTAAAAAAAAACAGTTACCCAAAACAAAAAAAAATTTAAATCAAATTAAAATATTAATAGATTCAAAAAAAAAATTGGATAAAGTAGATTTACCTCAAGGAAATTTTTTTAGTAATGATAAGTTTTTACAAGAAATCAAGACCTCTTCATTAAGTCCGACGGGCATTGTGAGTAGCGACCTTCCTCAACTGCAACTCTGGTTGAAGCAATTAAGTCCTAAAAACAAAAAACAATATTTTTTAAGTAAAATAGAACCTTATATGCCTATATTTCAAAGCATCGAAATTTATTTAAATACTTTGAGAGATTCAATAAGATTCGAGTCAATAGATACTAGTGATAATGGCCTAGTAAGCTATCAACTAGACGGTTCCTCTAGACATGACCTAGTTCAGTTACAAACCCCAAAAAAATTGAATTTATATCCTAATTTAACATCAAATAAATACGCAATAAATTTACAATTCTCAGCACTCACGAAAAATGTAAATTATGCGAAAAAAATAAAATTTAAGATAGGTGTAAGTGAACTGTAATTACTTATGAAAAAAATTTGTCCAACATGCTCAAAAATTTTTAACTACATTCAAAATAATCCAAGTAATCCATTCTGCTCTGAAAGATGTAAGCTGCTAGATCTTGGTGCCTGGGCTTCAGAAAAATTTATAATAAAAGGAAAAGAAAATGATACGACATCTGAAAATGAAACTTAGTTTTCTTACATTAATTTTAATTTCATCAATTGTTTTTGCTACAGATGAAATCACAATTTCAAAGGCATTTATAAAAATGCCAAGACCTGGAGTAGATGTTACGGCTGGTTTTGCAACAATTAAAGCTGATATAGATCTTAAAGTTATGAAAGTTTCTAATAAAAATTTCAAAAATATTGAATTACATTCAATGAAGATGACTTATGGCGTAATGGAAATGCGAAAATTAGTTGAGCCAAAAATAGGTCCTAATTCGCCATTAGTTTTATCTCCAGGTAATGACCACTTGATGTTATTTGGTATTAATGAAAAATTAAAATCTGGAGAAAATTTAGATTTAACTTTTGTTTTTAAGGATAGCAAAGACAATAAAATAACAAAAGTATTTAAATTCGTTGTTAAATAAGAACCTATCTTGTCCATATTCCTCGCTGAGAGGCAATCCCTATTGCACCAAAATTAAAAGATGATGGAATATCATTATTCGTCATGCCACCGATTGAGTAAATTGGTATATTGGAATTATCAACTAATTTATTAAATTTTTTCCAACCGATAGGTTTAAGGTTAGCATGAGTGAGGGTTTCTTTAACTGATCCGAGAACAGCAAAATCTGCATTTTTTTCTTCAGCTACCTCAAGATCTTTTGCCGAATGACATGAAACTCCTACCAGTAAATCTTTAGGAAAATATTTTAATTCGTAGAGTTGTTTTGAATTTAAGTGCACACCATCAAGTTGATATTTATAAGCCAAACTTATGTTCGAATTTATTATAATTCTTACATTGGTATGTTTAAGTATTATTTTTATACGAGTGATTAAAGCTTCCAACTCAGTTGCTGTAAGATTTTTTTCTCTTATCTGTATAAGCCTTAGACCATCATCAACCTGTCTCTTAAGTGCTTGAAAAAAATTATCAGATGATGTTTCTTGAAAATCAGTGATTGCGTATATATCAGGTAAATCATTTTTTAAGGCATGCTGGATTACTTGGTTGGGGGGTAGAACTTTTGTTGCATTATATGTTTTAAAATCTACCCATTGCAACTTCTGGCCTTCCATACCCTCGACCATTCCAGTCCATGAGGTAATTAAGAAAAAATATAAAATTGTTATTTTATTTTTTTCAATTACTCTTCTTGTTGTCCATTGTCTATATTTGTTGATGGTAACACCTAGCTCTTCATATATCTCTCTTTTAAGTGCTTCAGATGGATTCTCATTGGTCTCCAATTTGCCTCCAGGAAATTCCCACCAACCAGCCCAACTTTGAGAATCTAATCTTTTCCCTAATAAATATTTACCATCAGAATCCTTAAGAATTCCAACAGCCACATGGATATTTTTAATGTTATGTTCTATATTCAGAATTAATTTCTATATACTTATGTGATAAATCAGTCGTCCATATCGTAGCTTCTTCTGTGCCTCTTCCAAGGCTTATATGAAGGTTTACCTCATCTTTTTTCATTTCTGATGTAATTTTTATTTCATCAAATGAATTTGAAATAGCCCCTGCTTTGGCAAACAAAATTTCATTTATATAAATATCTATTTTATTTAAATCAAGATTATTGGTTTGACTATTACCAATAGCAGATAGAACTCTTCCAAGATTGGCATCTGAGGCGAAAAAAGCTGTTTTTACTAAAGGTGAATTTGCTATAGCCATTCCAATCATCTTTGCCTCTTTATGACTTAATGCTTTGGTTACAGATATTGTTAAAAATTTTGTTGCTCCCTCTCCATCCCTTATGATTGATTGGGCTAAAAAGGATGCCACATCAAAAATACCTGATTTAATTTTTTGATAATCCTCAGTATTTTTTTTCAATATAAAACCCTTATCTGAAGGTATGCCCATCAAAATAAATGAGTCATTTGTAGATGTATCGCCATCAACGGAAATACAATTAAAACTTTTTTCACATACTTCAGAAATTAATTCTTTCAATAAATCATTTGGGATATTTATATCAACCGCTAGAAAAGCTAACATAGTTGCCATATTAGGATAGATCATGCCAGACCCCTTGCTTATTCCTGTAATGGTGACATCTATACCTTTCAAATTAATAATTTTTGAGTATGCTTTGGGGATTGTATCTGTTGTCATAATTGATTCCGCAGCCTCTAACCAATTATTTTCATTTAAATCATTTAAAGCATTTGGGATTGCTTTATTAATTTTTTCGACTGGTAATTTTGACATGATGAGTCCTGTTGAGAACGGTAGGACTTGTTTTTCGTTTATATCAAGATGTTTTGCTAAGGATTTACAAACTGTCTTTGCATCATCCATACCCTGTTGGCCCATTCCAGCATTTGCACAACCACTATTTATGATAAGTGCTCTAATATTATCTTCTTTCGCCAAATGATCTTGGGATATTAGAACTGGGGCTGCACAAAATTGATTTTGAGTAAATACACCAGCGACAGAACTATTTACTGGGAGTGAAATAACTAGTAAATCTGATGTGCCATCCTTGATACCAGCATTAGCAACACCCAGTCTAAGCCCCTTAATATTATTAATATCTTTCTCTACAGTTTTTTTTAAATTAATAGCCATTATTTTCTTCTCCATACAGTTCCTAAAGGAGTATCTTCAATTAAAATATTTTTTTCGAGTAAATCATTTCTTAGTTTATCTGCAGTGGAATAATCTTTTGAGGCTTTTGCTTCATCTCTCTGCTTTATAATTTCTTCCACATCAATTTCTTCATCAAAGCTATCTTTTAAAAAAACTTCAGCATCATCATTTAAAACGCCAATTATATTTCCTAGTTTTACTAATAAATTGATATCTTCGATATTTTGATTTTTATTTATTTTTAAAGCCAGCTCAAACATTACTGCTATCGCAACTGGTGTATTAAAATCATCATTCAATGCTTTTTTAAATTCATTGGCATATTTTGAATCCCAATCAATCTTGTAATCTTTATTCACTTTTGAATTTCTAATACTTAAGTAAAGCTTTGTAATTGCCTGCTTTGATTCATCAAGATTTTTTTGAGAAAAATTTAAAGGGCTTCTGTAGTGAGCTTTTAAAATAAAAAATCTCACTACCTCTGCCTGATACTTTTCTAAAACATTTCTAATAGTAAAAAAATTACCTAATGACTTTGACATTTTCTCATCATCTATCTTAACAAATCCATTATGAATCCAATAGTTGGCCATTTGACAGCTATTTACAGCTTCAGATTGTGCAATTTCGTTTTCATGATGAGGGAATTGCAGATCCTGCCCACCACCATGAATATCAAAGGTTTGACCTAAAAGATTATTACTCATTGTTGAACACTCTATATGCCACCCAGGCCTTCCATCCCCCCATGGAGAATCCCACGATGGTTCATTTGGTTTGGCAGACTTCCATAAAACAAAATCATTATTATCTTTTTTAAATTCATCCACTTCTACTCTAGAACCTGCTCTCAGGTCCTTAAGTGACTTTCCCGATAATTTTCCATAATCTTCAAATTTCGAAACAGCATAAAAGACATCGTTATTTTCAGCTTTATAAGCGAAACCTTTGCTAATTAAATCCTCGATCATTTTTATCATTTCCTCTATATGATCTGTAGCTTTTGGTTCAAGTGTCGGGGGAATAATACCGAGTTGCTCAGCATCATGATCCATCTCTTTGATAAAGTTTTCTGTTATAACTTTATAGTCAACCTTCTCAATAATTGCTTTTTTTATGATTTTGTCATCAATGTCTGTAATATTTCTGACATAGTTAACTTCATACCCGCTTTCTCTTAACCATCTTGTGATCATGTCAAAAACAATTAAGACACGCGCATGACCAATATGGCATAAATCGTAAACAGTCATTCCACAGACATACATCTTGACTTTATTAGGCTCAATAGATTTAAAAATCTCTTTTTTATTATTTAAGGTATTGTAGATTGAAAGCATAATAAATAAACTTTGAAGGGCTCTCCTTTATTGGTAAACGAAATTAATATATGATAGATTTCGCATTAAATTATGCAAAAATTATACCATGCAGATTTTATGCTAATTACTTAACCTACAAATACAATTGGAGTTATATTTTGAAATACACTTTAAAACTTTTTTTTATTTTTTTATTATCCTTTTTAAGCACAAGCATTTTCGCAGAAAAAAATGTTCAATTTGTCATAAATACTACAAAAGGGAATATTGTTATTGAAACATATCCTGAGAAAGCTCCTATCACTGTCAAAAACTTTGAAAGCTATGTAAATAAAGGTTTTTATAATGGCACCATATTTCATCGCGTCATAGATGGCTTTATGATTCAAGGTGGTGGATTTACAAAGGATATGTCACAAAAAAAGACGGATGCGCCAATCAAAAACGAAGCTGATAATGGCCTTAAAAATCTTAAATATAGTATTGCCATGGCAAGAACTTCAATACCGGATTCTGCAACCTCTCAATTCTTTATAAATGTTAAAAATAATGATTTTTTAGATTACACAGGACAAAGTGGTCCTGGCTACTGCGTTTTTGGCAAAGTCATCGAAGGTCAAGATGTTGTTGATAAGATTGGTAAATTAAAAACAAGAGTCAAAAATGGGATGGGTGATTTTCCTATCAAAACAGTTAAAATTAATTCTATAAAGGTTAAATAATTTATGAGTAACGTAACTTTAAAAACAAACTTCGGATCATTCGTGTTGGAGCTAAATGAAAAGGCTGCTCCTATCACTGTCAAAAACTTTGAAAGCTATGTTAATAAAGGTTTTTTCAATGACACTATATTTCATCGCGTCATAGATGGCTTTATGATTCAAGGTGGCGGATTTACAAAGGATATGTCACAAAAAAAGACGGATGCGCCAATCAAAAATGAAGCTGATAATGGGCTTAAAAACGAAAAGTATAGTATCGCAATGGCAAGAACTCAGGATCCAGACTCAGCCTCATCTCAATTTTTTATAAATGTTAATGATAATAATTTCTTAGATTTTCCTGGTCAAGATGGTGCTGGATACTGCGTTTTTGGCAAAGTCATCGAAGGTCAAGATGTTGTTGATAAGATTGTAAAAGTTTCAACAGGCTCTTCAAATGGACATCAAGACGTTCCTAATGAAAATATCATAATAGAGGAAGCTTCCGTCTGATTTATATAAAAGATAGTGCTATATTTTTTTCAGACATTCATCTTGATGACTCGTCAAAAAAAGATATAGCCTACTTTGTTTCTTTCATAAATAACTATGCTAAAAATTATTCAAATATTTTCATTTTAGGTGATTTGTTTGATTGGTGGCCAGGTGATGATAGCAATCAATATAAAAAAGTTATTACTTTATTAAAACAACTATCTAAAAAATCAAAAATATTTTTTATTTGTGGAAATCGTGATTACTTAATTGGTAAAAAATTTGCTAAAGAAACAGATATCACAATTCTTCCAGACCATCAACTTATCAAGCTGGGAAAAGAAAAAGCAATTATCCTTCACGGAGATACCTTATGTACAGATGATAAGAAATACCAAAGATTTAGAAAATTTTCAAGGTCTTGGGTTAGTAAAAAAATATTTTTATTATTTCCAAAATATTTAAAGGATTTCATATTTCACTTTGCTAGAAAAAAAAGTAACTATGATAAAAGCTTTAAAGATAAAGATATCATGGATGTAAATGCAATTGCTGTGGAAAAATTATTCAACGAATATAATAACCCTCCTATTATGATTCATGGTCATACACATCGACCAAAAATTCATAACTATAACTTTAAAGGAGTTAAATCAAAGAGAGTAGTATTAAGTGATTGGCACGAATCAGGAAGTTTTTTACTTTGGGAAAAGGGTAAATTAAAAAATATTAAAATTTAAGCTCTCTTTACCTCATTAGACCTATTTGCTATAGCAGCTTGATTGAGTATTCCATTTATATATTTATACCCATCCGCCCCACCATAAGTTTTTGCAATTTCAACCGCTTCATTTATAACCACCTTGTATGGCACGGACACAGAATACTTAAGTTCATATAATGAGAAATATATAATTGATAACTCAATTGGGCTAAGTTCCTCATAACTCCTATCAATATATGATTCTATTTCTTGCTTTAAAGAATCAATATTCTTAAAGACTCCCAATAACATTTCTTCATATAAATCTTGATCTGCTCTAATATAGTCAGGGTCTTCTTGAATATCTTTTTTTATTTGATTAATATCAATTTGATTAACAAGGCCGCGGTAAATACTTTTCATTACCAATTCTCGTGACTTACGTCTATTACTGATCTTTTTTTTTCTTGGATTTACTTTTGAATCAAGAGTCATACTTCGCCCATCATGAGTGCCATTTCAATAGCTCCATCTGCAGCTTCCTTTCCTTTTATTTTAGTTCTCGCAAAAGCTTCTTCACCTGAATTTGTAGTGATAATTGCATTAATAACTGGAATATTATGTTTTAATTGAACTTGCATTAATCCATTTGCTGATTGATCAGATACCACCTCAAAATGGTATGTTTCACCACGAATTACTGCCCCAACCCCAATTAAAACATTATATTTTTTCGTTGTCGCAAAAGCATTTATTAGCGCAGGAATTTCAAGTGCACCTGGGACTTCTTTTTTAAGAATATGATTCTCGCTGATACCTTTAGATATCAATTGATTGATACATGACTCTAATATTTCTTTTACGACAGGTTCATTAAAGCGTGAAAAAACTATGCCTACTTTGAGGCTTTTTAGATCTTGCTGACTCAATTTAAAATCCTTATTTATAGAAAAATGATTATACCCTTTTGCAAGGCATTCAAAATTCCCAAAGTAATTGGCACTCCAACCACAATCCAAGCAAGCGGTAGAACAAATTTTTGTATGGAGGTATTCGTGACTGTTGCTTCAATCTTAGAATTGCTTTGATCGCCTTTTAATGCCCCTTGCTCTGCTTTTAATTCTTCCTGAGTCATACCAAATTTCTTATTTACAGGCCTAACCAGTAAATTTAAGATAAAGCCGCCTACAAGAAGTAATGCCAGAATTTTAAAACTAGAGTTATATGCTTGGTCAGTCGGTATCCCCATACTTAATTGATATTCTCTTAAATAAGATATAAGCATTGGCCCCACAATTCCTGCCAATGACCATGCAGTTAACAACCTTCCGTGAATTGCTCCAACATGTTGTGTTCCAAAAATATCTGCTAAATATGCAGGGATCGTCGCAAACCCACCACCATACATTGTAAGAATAACTAATGTAATAAGAACAAAAGTCGCTATATATTGATTAATTCCGGCCCATGGAGCAGCTAAGTAGAGTGCTGTGCCTAAACTAAAAAATATTGCATAAGTTAACTTTCTCCCTAAGAAATCAGATGATGATGCCCAAAAAATTCTTCCAATAATATTTGCTAGGGAGAGTAATGCTCCAAAACCAGTCGCTATAGCTCCGATGATAAGTGGGTCAAAACTACTTGCTGCAATTTCTTGGAACATTGGTTTTGCAACAGATAGAACACCTATACCGGCAGAAACATTCAGACATAAAACTCCCCACAATAACCAAAATTGAGGAGTTTTATGTGCATTACTCACATGAACATGACTGGTAGAAATCATATTATTTGTTTTTTTTGCTACTGGATTCCATCCTTCCGGTTTCCAACCTTCAGCAGGGACACGGTAACCAAAGGCACCAATAGTCATTGCAATTAGATATATCAAACCCATAATGAAAAAAGTTTCCCCAACCCCATAGTTGCTGATCAACAGATCTCCCAAAGGCATACCAATCATTGCTCCTCCACCAAAGCCCATGATTGCCATTCCGGTCGCTAAGCCTCTTCTATCAGGAAACCATTTAATTAAAGTTGAGACAGGAGAGATATAGCCCAGACCCAAGCCTATGCCTCCTATTACGCCAGCCCCTAACCAAATTAACCATAGCTGATGAAGAGATACGCCCAAAGAGGTCACCATAAGACCGCCGCCCCAAAAAATTGCAGCGGCAACTCCCGCTTTTCTTGGTCCAGCTTTTTCTAACCAGTGCCCAAATAAGGCGGCAGCTAGCCCCAAGAAAACAATGGCAATCGCAAATGTCCAGACAACATCACTCCTCAACCAATCACAAGAGGTAGTAAATATACGTTCTATAAAACTGACATCAGCTCCACATTCTGTTCCTACTAATTTCGTAAGCTCAGGCCAAAAAATACTAAACCCATAAATCATTCCAATTGATAAGTGAATCATTAATGCTGCAGGGGGTACCATCCATCTATTAAAAGATTTATCAGCGACAATTTTATTTTTTGCAAGAGAATCAAACATGAAAAATATCCTAAAAGTTTTTATTAATATTGGTCAATTTAGACAATACTACATGAAAAAAAATTATCTAGAATAAAAAAAATATACTAAATAAATGTCATAAATATGACATATTAATGTCATAATATTAATTAAATGGCAGCCAATATACTAATCGTTGAAGATGAAAATGCAATTTTAGAATTAATTGCTCTAAATCTTCATCAGTCAGGATTTAATCCCTTGAGAGCAATTAGCGCAGAAATTGCTGATAGCTTGGTCAAAAATACATTACCAGATCTAATTGTATTGGATTGGATGTTACCTGGTATGGATGGCATTACTTTTGCTAAAAGACTACGTGCTAATTCTGATACAAAAAAAATTCCTATTATCATGTTAACCGCCAAAAGTGAGGAGGATAATAAAATTTTGGGTTTGAATTCTGGAATTGATGATTATCTCACTAAACCCTTCAGCCCAAAGGAGCTTATCGCAAGAATCAACGCTCTGCTTCGAAGAAGTTCTCCTGAATTAACTGATGAACCAGTGAATATTTTAGACCTTACTTTAGACCCTCTCCAACATCAATTAACAATCAAAGGCAAACTAATTCAAATTGGACCAACTGAATTTAAAATACTTCACTTGTTTATAAAAAATTTAAATAAAGTTTTTAGTAGAAATCAAATTATGGATAAAGTTTGGGGAAATAAGTCTGAAATTGATGATAGAACAGTTGATGTTCATATCAAAAGAATCCGTGCATGCCTTGCAAATGATGGCTATGATAAAATTATCAGAACAATACGAGGTGAAGGTTATAGTGTTTCGGAAAAGCATCTCTCATAAAGATATAAAGCTATAATGAATTTAATTTTTAAACACTAGAGAATAATTGCCTTGCAAGATATCAGACTTCGAACCATCATATTTATTGCTCTAATTTTATCATTGAGCTTTATTGTCTCAAAATTATTTAGCTTCAATATAGCAATTATTTTTTTTATTATTAGTTTAATTATTTATCTCATTTCTCATATTTTTTGGATAAATGAATTATCGAAATGGCTCGATAAACCTAAAGCTTCTGAAATTCCTGATGGAAAGGGTATTTGGCAAGATATATTTTCAAAGATATACAAAAACTACAGATTCGATACCAAGTCAAAAAAAGATCTTGCTAGCGCAATGGAGCAGTTTGTCCAGGCAGCAGATGCACTCTTAGATGGTGTAGTTTCATTAAATGACTCAAATGAAATAATTTGGTGTAACAAAAGAGCTCAATTAATGTTTGGTATCCACCCAAGGAAAGATTTAAATAAACCTATTCATCATATTTTTAGGAACTCAGAATTTAAAAAATATCTAGATGAGGAAAATTATGAATCTCCCCTTCAAATTGATACTGAAAACTATATTAAACATATCGAAGTAAAAGTAATTCCTTTTGGAGGATATCAAAAACTACTTACAGCAAGGGATATATCATCAATACTTAAAAATGAATTAGTTAGAAAAGAATTTGTATCTAATTTTACCCATGAATTAAAAACACCTCTCACAGTAATTACAGGATTTATTGAAACACTAGATCAGCCAAAAAATAATCTTACTCAAGGTACAAAAGAAATATTTACGCTTATGAGCGATCAAGCAAATAGAATGAAGGATCTAATAAATGATTTATTATTACTATCAAATATTGAAGCAAGTCTAAATAAAAATAGATCTGAAAAAATTTCTGTTAAAAGGTTGTTTGAAAATATTAAGATATCTACAACTAAACTTAACAAAAAAAAACAGAATATTAAATTTGATATTGATAAAGAATTAAATATTTATGGATCAAAGAGTGAGGTTCAAAGTGCATTTACAAATTTAATAACTAATGCTGTTCGCTATACTCCTGAAAAAGGAAATATTCTCATAACGTGGCATCTTATAAACAATTTACCAATTATGGAAGTAACAGATAGTGGAGTAGGTATACCAAAAAATAAAATTAACAGGATCACTGAGCGTTTTTATAGAGTAGACGAGGATAGAAGCAGGTCTTCCGGGGGCACAGGGCTTGGCTTATCAATCGTTAAAAATATTATGTTACAACATCAGGGCCAATTAGAAATATCAAGTGAGTTGAATATTGGAAGTACCTTTAAGCTAGTATTCCCTAGAGATAGAATTATAAAATCTACATGAGAAGATTTTTTGTAATCCTATCTTTATTTTTAATTGGATGTAATTCGTCATTAGAAAGAAAGGATTCTACACAATATGACAAAGGCTCTCTCAATCAGCTTACAAAAACTGACTTTGATCGGATGGCTGATTATGAAATTAAAGAAAATACTGAAAGTTTAAAAATTCTTGCTCTAAAGTTTTATAAAAGAAATCCTAAGGAGTTGAGAAAAACAACATCAGACAGTCCTGAAGTCACAGTCAACTGGCTATTTACAAGCCAACATAATTGGAAATTCAAAGAAATTAATGATGCTCAAGGGATTGAAGCTCTTAATCAGGTTTTTGACGAAAATTTCAAGGGTGACAGAGTACTGTCACTTATTACCGGTTTATATACCATGCTAATAATAGCCCATGATAATCAAAAAGAATTTGATATGTTTGATTCACTTGACCCTCAGTTAATTTACAATGCAGCTCGGAATGTTGAAGTCATTGTTTGGCGATTATCGACCAAAAGGAAAAAAAATGGAGAGCTATTTCTTGTTACAAACGAAATTAATGATGATCTTCAAAATCTATCATTTGAAAGAGAATTTGGGAAAATTATTGGGAGAACAGATTATTTTGCTTATGTATTATCTGAAAAAAAAGAACGCTACATAACAAGAGTTATTCAGGGAACATCATTAAATATATTATTACCGTTTCTATAATAATATTTTTTCGATTCCCCCTTTTGTTGCCTTTTTAACATACTCTTCAAGCCAATCTTCACCAAGATTATGTTTAGCTAATTCTACAACAATATAATCAGCAGTTGTATTAGTGTCATCTCCATAACGTTGAAGTCCCTGAAGGCATGATGGACAAGATGTTAGAATCTTGACTGGTTTCGATTCCTTGCTTGAGTTAATAGATAACTCTGAAATTCCTTTTTGAATTTCTTCTTGTTTCCTTAATTTTACCTGTGAAGCTATATCTGGTCTGGTTGCTGCAAATGTTCCAGACTCACCACAGCATTTGTCATTCAAAGGAACGGATTGATTCATTAGTGAACTTGTCACCTTTGTGGGTTCATAGGTCTTCATTGGGCTATGACATGGGTCATGGTACATATATTGCTGACCTGAAACCCCATCCATCTTAATATTTTTTTCCATTAAATACTCATGAATATCTAAAAGGCGACATCCAGGAAATATTTTTTCAAATTCATATTTTTGTAACTGATCCATACAGGTGCCGCAAGAAACAATTACCGTCTTAATGTCTAAATAATTTAAAGTATTCGCAACTCTATGGAACTGAACTTGATTGTCTGACGTAATCTCTTGCCCCTTAACCTCATCTCCTGATGAAGTCTGAGGATATCCACAACACAAGTACCCAGGTGGTAATACTGTAATTGCACCTACTTCAAATAACATGGCCTGGGTTGCAAGGCCTACTTGAGAAAATAATCTTTCAGATCCACAACCAGGAAAATAAAACACAGCTTCAGATTCATCGTTCGTTTTACTTATATTTCTTATTACTGGGACAACTTTATCGTCTTCAATACCCAATAAACCTCTTGATGTTTTTGTTGGCATATTTTTAGGCATTGGCCTATTCAGAAAATGTATAGTTTGTGTAATTACATCAGGTTTTTTAACGCTAGCAGCAGGTGACATTTTAGAAAAATTTGTTAATTTTAGTTTTTTAAAAAGACTATGTCCCCATCGTTGCATTTTATAGCCATAATCAATCATTACCTTTCTCATTAATTTGATTGTTAATGGATCTTTTAAATTTAAATAGGCAATTGCAACTGAGTTTCCAAGATTAAAGTGTTTTTTACCCTGCTCTCTTAAAAAATTTCTCATTGTAATAGAGACTTCGCCATAATCAATATCAACTGGGCATGGAGCTAAACACTTATGGCAAACTGTGCAATGATCAGCAACATCATTAAATTCATCAAAATGTTTAATTGAAATGCCTCTTCTAGTTTGCTCCTCATATAAAAATGCTTCAACAAGTAACGAGGTTGCCAATATCTTATTCCTGGGGCTATAAAGCAAATTTGCTCTTGGAACATGGGTTGCACAGACTGGTTTACATTTACCACATCTGAGACAATCACTCACTGAATCTGCGATAGATCCAATAGTCGATTGATTCATGATAATTGATTCCTGCTCTAATAATCCAAAACTAGGTGTATAAGCATTCATTAGTCCCGAGCCAGGTAATAACTTACCCCTATTAAAGTTTCCATTAGGATCGACCTTATTTTTATATTCAGCGAAGGTATTTATGGCTGATGGTTCCAAAAATTCCATTTTTGTTATTCCGATACCATGCTCCCCAGAAATAACGCCATCTAAGCTTTTAGCTAGGTTCATGACACGTGCAACTATTTTCTGAGCTTCTTGCATCATTTCATAGTTGTCTGAATTTACAGGAATGTTTGTATGTATGTTGCCATCACCAGCATGCATATGGAGTGCCACAAATAGCCTAGACTTCAAAACCTCCTGATGCTTTTTATAGATAAGATCTCTTATAGCCAAGTACTCTCTTCCGGTAAATATATCTTCTAACGGTTTTTTTAATTCACTCTTCCAAGAGACTCTTAATCTATGAGATTTTATTAAATCCAAGATTGTATCTTCACCAAAATTCTCAGTTAATTGTGGGTATTCTTTAGCAGATCTATCAAACCCATCTATATAGCCCGACCATTTATTTTTAATAGAACTTAGATGCCCGAGTGCCATGTTTTTCTTTTCTTCAAGCAAATCTTCATCCAAATCATTTTTAAAATTACTTAAAAAATTAAAATTAAATAAAGTCTCTAGCTCTCCAATTAATGTCAATTTATTAAAAATAGATTGTTGGATATTTATTTTCTCAATTTCATTGGCGTACCTTCCAAGATTCGGTAACGGGATAACAACATCCTCATTTATTTTGAAAGCATTTGTATGTTTTGCAATTGCTGCCGTTCTTGCTCTATCAAGCCAAAATCTTTTTCTAGCTTCTGCCGATACCGCTATAAACCCCTCTCCATTTTTTATATTTGCAATTTGCACAACTTTTGAAGCAACAGAACCAAGTTCGTCCTCATCATCCGAAGCAATATCTGCAATTAAAATCATCTTAGGCCTGTCTGACCTGGTTGCTTTTGTAGAATAACCAACTGCCCTTATATATCTTTCATCTAGATGTTCAAGACCAGCTAAATATACGCCATCAAATTCTTTTAAATATTCAGTAATTTGAACAATAGATGGAACTGCATCACTCACACTACCAAAAAATTCTAAGCATACAGTTCTAATATGTTGAGGCATTTTATGCAAAATAAATCTTGCCGAAGTGATTAAGCCGTCACATCCTTCTTTCTGAACACCTGGTAGACCGCTTAAAAATTTATCAGTAACATCTTTTCCGAGACCAGCTTTTCTAAAGTTTGCTCCAGAAATTTCTAAGATTTCTGGGTTTTGTTTGGGATTAATACCATTCTCATCAAATTTAGTTATCTGAAATTTTACTATTTCGGTGTCATGAACCTTGCCCAAGTTGTGTTCTAATCTTTCAATTTCAACCCAATCTCCATTTGGATCAACCATCTTCCAAGATGCAAGATTATCTAAAGCCGTTCCCCAAAGAACAGCTTTTTTTCCACCCGCATTCATCGCAACGTTTCCACCTATGCATGAAGCATCGGCAGAAGTCGGATCTGTCGCAAATTCTAACCCTGCATTAGATGCTATTTCCATTGCTCTTCTTGTGACAAGGCCTGCGCCACAATGAATTGTTGGAACTGTTTGAGTAATTCCAGGTAAATTTTTAAATTCGACTTGACTTACACTGTCTAACTTTTCAGTATTAATAACAACTGACTGAGAAACTAATGGAATTGCTCCTCCGGTATAGCCAGTCCCTCCCCCACGAGGAATTATCGTTAAGCCTAATTTTATACAAGCTTTTACAATAGAAGCCACTTCCAATTCAGTATCAGGGTTTACTACTACGAAAGGTAATTCTACACGCCAATCAGTGGCATCAGTTACATGAGAAACTCTTGCTAAGCCATCAAATTGGATATTGTGTTTTTTAGTGTATTTCTTAAGTCTAGAATAAACTTTTTTTCTTAACCTCTTTACTTGTTGGAACTCTAGCTCAAATTCATCAATCGCAGTTCTCGCAGCTTTCGTTAACTGTGCTGCCTTCATGTTACCAAAACTTCTATCTTCAATGCTCTGAACCCTATGACGCATTGCCTTTAGAAGCATGTTTAGTCTTTTTTTATTCTCTAGTAGATCATCTTGGAGGTAAGGATTTCTTTTCACGACCCACAAATCACCTAAAACCTCAAAAAGCATTTTTGCAGAACGCCCTGTTTTTCTTTCAGATCTTAACTCTAAAATGATATCCCAGATATCATGGCCAAGAAAACGTATAACAATTTCTTTATCCGAAAAAGAGGTGTAATTATAGGGGATTTCTCTCAATCTATCTGATGAAGAGGAAGGTAGCTTAGCTAATACAGAAGATATAGGTGCGTTCATTTATTGCAATCATTATTAAGTCCTAAGAATACCATGCAAGGATTATCCATACAAAGCGTTATTTAATTACAGTAACAGTCATAAGTTATGAGAGAATTATATTTATGATTATTCAGTTTCATTAAAGTTCATGCTTTGGCTTAAATCTTTTCACATCATTTTTATGGTTACGTGGTTTGCAGGCTTATTTTATCTTCCAAGATTATTTGTCTACCACTCAATGGCCGTTGATAAAATAAGTATCGATAGATTTATCATTATGGAAAGAAAGCTTTTATATGGGATTATGACGCCAGGTGGAATACTTACAATTGCTTTTGGTTTCTGGCTAATGTTTCAATATAATTATTCTGGGATATGGTTGTATCTTAAAATCCTCTGCGTATTTATATTAATTGTTTATCACTTTTTTTGCTTTAAATATTTTTTTGCTTTTAAGGAAAATAAAAATAAACATAGTCATATTTTCTTTAGATGGTTTAATGAAGTCCCTGTAGTGTTTCTTATTATTATTATTTTATTAGTGGTATTTAAACCTTTATGAAAAACATCTTAATTTCTGGATCATTAGCTTATGACTCAATCATGGTCTTTCAAGATTATTTTAAAAATCATATTCTGCCAGATCAAATCCATAAATTAAGTGTTTCTTTTTTTGTTCCTGAACTTAAAAGATATTTTGGTGGAACAGCGGGTAATATTGCCTATAATTTATCTTTACTGAATGCAAATTCCATTTTAATGGCAACCGTAGGGGAGGATTTTAGTTCCTATGAAAAGCGATTGAGTAAGTTTGATATTGTCCAAGACTATGTCAAAGAAGTTACCGATAGTTTGACTGCACAAGCCTACATCACAACCGATTTAGACGACAATCAAATTACAGCCTTCCACCCAGGTGCAATGATGGAATCCCATCAAAACAGTATTTCAAGCATTACAGAAAAAGTTGATTTAGCAATTATTGCACCAGCAGGTAAAGAGGGGATGATAAAACATGCTCAAGAATGTTCTGAAAAGAAAATTCCTTTTATTTTTGATCCAGGCCAAGGCCTTCCAATGTTTGATAAAAATGAATTGAATACCTTTATAGAACAGGCAACCTTTATTGCGGTCAATGATTATGAAGCAGAACTTCTAATGAAAGTTTCAGGGTTGACAATCAGCCAAATTCAAAAAAAAGTTGGAGCTCTTATTATTACAAAAGGTGCGCAAGGCTCTGAGATTTATTGTGATAATAAAATTACCATTTCTCCAATAAAAGCAGATTCTCCAATAGATCCGACTGGATGTGGCGATGCTTATCGAGCAGGTTTACTTTATGGTATTTCAAACAAACTTTCTTGGGAGGATACAGGGAAGCTTGCCTCTGTTATGGGAAGCATAAAAATTAAAACACAAGGTGGGCAGAATCATAGCCCTTCACTTTCTGAAATCGAAGAGTTATTTGGTAAAAAACTAATTTAAATCTTTTTTATTAATTTCAACAGAAAAAGTTTTATTATCCTCTATACACAAAGCTGTTAATTTTTTTCCCCAAATACAGGCTGAATCAATTGATACGCCTAAAGAATGATGATGAAGCTCTATCGCTGACCAATGCCCTGAAATTATTCTCTTATCTCTTTTAAAACTAGACTTAAAACTAAACCACGGTTTTAAGTGAGTTGGAAGATCATTCAAAGATCCATTGTATTTAAAATCTAGTGATTGGTCTTTATTTAGGCAACGCATTCGTGTTAATGCATTTATCGAAAATCTCATTTTTTCTTCACTACTTACCTTATCATTCCATATATTTGGATTATTTCCATACATTTTTTTAAAAAAACTCTCCGGATTGGACTGCATATGCAAACACGTATCATTAGAAATATTGTAAGCATCAGCAACTGACCAGCATGGATGTATACCAGCATGAACAAGAATAGCTTTATCGTTTGTAAATATTAAGGGCCAAGTTAAAACCCATTCAGCTAATTTATTTTTATCCTTAGATTTAAGCAATGAATTTAATGTGTCTGTTTTATTAGGGCTTCTTTGATTAAAGGAAATTGCTAAAAAATGCAGATCATGATTACCTAAGACAATTTTGATATTTTTTTGATTTTCGTAACACCAAGAAAGAGTTTCTAATGAAAATTTACCTCGATTTACTATATCACCCACAAACCAAAGTTTGTCCTTAGTTGAATCAAATGGAATTTTTTTTATTAAATCTTGAAGAGAATAATAGCAACCCTGAACATCACCAATAGCGTAGGTTGCCATTTAGATTCTTAGCGCTTTATAAGTTACCGCCTGATGAATTTGCCATCCAAACAACAGCTGCAGCAACTTCTGCATCTGAAAGTGATGTATTACCACCTTTAGCAGGCATGACTCCAATACCCTTTATTGCATTGTTTACAAGCATTTCTTTACCTTTAGCTATTCTTGGCGCCCACTGTTCTTTATCACCAATCTTAGGTGAATTCATCATACCGCTTGAATGACACAATGCACAATTTTTTTGTGCAATTTTTTCTCCTGAGATGCTACCGCTGTCCCCAGTTTTCTCTGTTGCTGCCTCAGCTACTTTTACTTCTGCTACTGGTTTTACATCAGCTTCAGCCACCTTTTCCTCAACCACTGTATTCTCAACTACCTTTGGTGCAGGATCAGGGCTATCTTTTTTTGTCGCTGCTACTATAACAACAATTGCAAAAATAAAGCTACCTACAACAACTCCTACAGTTTCTAAAACACTTCTTAAATGACTGTTTTCCTGACTCATAAAACCCTCTCTTGCTAAATTAAAAGTTAAACAAAAATAAATTTATAGTAGTGATCGACTAAAAAAGCCGTAAATATTAAACTCAGATATAAAATCGAATAATTAAATACTTTTTTTGATAGTTTATCAGAATAATTCCTGTACAGCACAACAACATAATAAAGAAATATAGCGTTTAAAATTGTTGCAAAAAATAAATAAATAAGCCCTGCCATGCCTACACTGAAAGGCATCAGTGTTACTATGGCCAAAATAATAGTATATAAAATAATATGTAATAGGGTAAATTTTTCACCATGCGTAACTGGCAACATAGGTATACCAACTTTGGCATATTCCTCACGACGATATAGAGCCAATGCCCAAAAATGTGGGGGCGTCCAGCAGAATATTATTAAAAAAAGGATCCATGCTTCCGGTGAAAGTTGGTTATTGACCGCGGCCCAACCCAATACAGGTGGCATCGCTCCAGAAGCTCCCCCAATAACAATATTCATAGGAGTAGCGGGTTTTAAGAATACTGTGTAGATCGCCGCATAAGCAAAAAAAGTGATTAACGTTAGCCACATTGTTAGGAAATTTACAAAAAAGAATAGGACTGCTAATCCCACAATACCTACTATGGATGCTAAAACTAATGTTTCTTGCTGAGAAATTTTACCAGTGCCTAGCGGTCTGGCACGGGTCCGAGCCATTTTGGTATCGATACTTTCTTCAATTAGACAGTTAAATGCTGCCGCAGCTGCTGCTACAAAACCTATCCCTATAATGCCTGAAAATAAGATATCCCATGGAACCATCCCAGGTGTACTTAAAAACATCCCGATAACTGCTGTAAAAACAATGAGCGAGTTAACTCTTAATTTGCAAAGAGTCAAAAAACTTTTAATCTTTTCTGCGCTTATTTGAAATGCCTTGTTTTCAAGTGCTTTAGTCATACTTTGGTGTAATTCTTGAATTTATAATAACCGTTATTATAACTAATAAAGCAGCTCCAAGGTTATGCATTGTTGCTAGCGCTAATGGCAGATGAAGTAGTAAATTTAATATTCCAATAATAAACTGAAATCCTATTACGATTACAAGTAAGTTTCTATATAAATTACATGACCTAAACTTAGTCATCAAATAAATAATGTATATAAAATAAGAGACAAAGATTAAAGCCCCAACTCTATGTACCCATTGAATAGCTTGAAGTGCCTGAAGGGTTAAAGCCTCACCTTCGGAAGTTACTCCCAATTCTCTCCATAGAGAAAAGCCATTACTAAAATCCATAGGTGGTATGAGTTCTCCGTGGCATGTTGGGAAATCAGTACAGGCAAGTGCGGCATAATTTGTACTTGTCCAGCCTCCTAAAAAAATTTGAATAAATAAAATTACAAACGCGAATCTAATAAATTTTACAGAAGTAGAGTTTAGGCTAATTAATATATCACTTACTGTGCCCCAATGACGATGTGTAATATAAGTCAATAATCCTAACGTGGTCATACCTCCAAGCAAATGCAATGAGACTATGATCGGCATTAAAAGCTCTGTTACTGTCCACATGCCCAACATTCCCTGCGCAATCACAAGCCCTAATAACCCGTAAACAAGTGATGGTTTCACATTAATCTCATCTTTTTTTCTATATGCTAGAACAGCTAGAGTTAAAATTAAAAAACCTAGAATAGCTGCAATGTATCGATGAATCATTTCAATCCATGCTTTTTTATTATCAATTGAGCTCTCAGGATAATTAGCTTGAGCTTTTTCGATTGCAGCTACACTCTCTGGGACCGTTAAAGTTCCATAACAACCTGGCCAATCAGGGCACCCAAGACCTGCATCTGTTAATCGAACATACGCACCAAATACAACCACGCACAAAGCAAGCATCGTGGCAGCAAGTACTATATTTTTGAACCAAATCATACTAATCCTCTCATTAAGAAGTATTCATAAAGGTTTATAATAAAGATGTTTAAACATATTATTAAAATTTAAATTGAAAAAAAATAAAATCATATCTGTATTACTTATTTCTTTTGTTGCTGTACTTTTATTTTTAAGCCTACAAACTACTTCTATAAAAAATCTTGATCTGACCACTATCAGTGGCGAAAAAATAACCTCTCAACAGTTACTAGGTAAAATTACACTTATTAATTTTTGGGCAACCGATTGTCCAGGCTGCATCAATGAGATGCCTGGGCTTATTGAAACTTACAATCAATATAAAGACCAAGGCTTAGAAGTAATTGCTGTAGCAATGTACTATGATCCCCCAAGTCGAGTCATCAGTTTTACTAAAAATAATAATCTTCCATTTCCCGTTGTACTTGACCCTAATAAAGAAATTATAAGTAAGTTTAACAACGTTAAGTTAACTCCAACATCAATAGTCCTAGATAAAAATGGCAATGTAATAAACACCATCATTGGAGAAATAAATTTTAACGACTTTAATAAAAATCTTGTAAAACTTTTAAACTAATTACTTCTGGTTTTTAATAAGTCTCTCAATGTCCTTAATAGTTCCCATAGGGTTGGCATCAAATTTATATTTCATCATCAAAAAACCAAATGGGTCAACCAAGTAAGTCCCGCGCGCATCAAATTTAGGATACTCTTCAAATTTTTTAACAACCTCTGCAT
This sequence comes from Methylophilaceae bacterium, assembly GCA_028355955.1. Lineage (GTDB taxonomy): Bacteria > Pseudomonadota > Gammaproteobacteria > Burkholderiales > Methylophilaceae > BACL14. The sequence goes on from JAOMTQ010000003.1 coordinate 81,095, forward strand.
AGCTCTTACTTCTTGGATCAATGTATTTCTGCCCATTAAATGAATCTGAGAATACTTCCCATGACTGAATTTTTCCTGATACCAAAAGACGATCAACCTGGTCTCTATCCTTTCCCAAGGCAAGTCTGATTTGCCTTACTAGGTATAGCTTATCTTCACAAGATTGATTACATTCTGATTCTACAAAAAAAACTAATGTCCATTTATCATTTATTGATGAGGTCGCGTCATTCTTGATATCGTAAACTTCTAATTCGCCCAATGAAATAACTGGTGAAATAATTTCACCTTTTTGAGTGCCTCCATCGTCTTTTTTAAATTCAGTAAAGAACACCAAATACCAACTGACTAAAATAGGTATTATAAATATTGAAGCGACACCTAAAAGAATGAATCTCGCTTTTGACTTTTTATTTACCATTTGTTTTCCTTGTCATACTAAGCCTTATAAAAATAATTAATAGGGTAATGGCAAATGCAAACCATTGAAAAGCATATCCATAGTTTTTTTGAGAGTCGGGTGCAGGTAATTTAAAATTCTCATAAAATTCCTTATCAATAATTGGATCTAAGTAAATCATGTAGGGCATTACATTTGCTGAGAGAAAATAATTAAGTTCTAATGTATCTAGCCTTTGAAATCTAAAAATTTGTGAATTCAGTGTCTCAATGTTATTTTTACCTAACTTTATTCCACTGACTGGAAAACCTGCAATATATCCTAAGAGCGATCTTTCCCCTTTAATCTCATTAATAACTGGGAGCATCTCACGATTTTTTAAATTTGGATGCCAGCCTCTATTAACTAATACTATTGAGTTTGAGCCCTTTATTTTAAACGGTGTGATAATGTTGAAACCGGCAATTTGATTAAATATTTGATTGTCTAGAATAATATTTTGTTTATTTAGAAATGATCCTTCAAACTCAACCTTTCTCCATAGAAGACTTGATTTTTCATCCATTATATTATTTTTATCGAGAACGATAGTTGCTTCTTGTTGTCTATCTGTATAATTTGAATTTAAAACGTTCTTTTGATCGGCTCTATCAATCTGCCAGAATCCTAAGACAATAAAGCCACAAAAGGCAATCGCAAATATTAATGTAGGAAATAGTTTAAATTCAAATTTATAGTTTTTTAAAAGCACAATTGTCCTTGGGAGGTTATTTTGGAAGCCGCATCAATATATAAATTCATCGTTATACTTCTTCTTGTATTAATTTTACTTTCATTAACCAAAGGGTTACATTTTTTAATGAAAGATGATGAGAAGTCTTTTAATATGGTCAAATCTTTAACTGTAAGAATCGTCTTATCAATTTTATTATTTATCTTATTATTTTTTGGATTTTATATGGGTTGGTTATCACCGAACTATGCATAAAAAAAAGGTTATCTACTGATAACCTTCTTTTTTCAATTAACTTTATATCCAATATACGAAAATAAATAATCCAAGCCACACTACATCAACAAAGTGCCAGTACCAGGCAACAGCTTCAAATGCAAAATGATCCTTTTTGCTGAAGTGTCCTTTTATTGATCTATACAAAATAATAGCCAACATTAATGCACCCATGCTCACATGAAAACCATGAAAGCCAGTCAACATATAAAATGTTGACCCATAAATGCCACCCTTCAATGTCAAATCAAGTGCTTGATGAGCATGAACGTACTCATAAACTTGAAAACCAAGGAAGACTAGACCTAGAAGTACTGTCGCAGCTAACCATGAACAAAGTTGTTTACGATTATTTTTTTGTAACGCCCAGTGAGCTAGTGTAACTGTTACACCACTTAACAGAAGTAATGTGGTGTTAAGTGCAGGTACTCCAAATGCTGGTATAACATTAGTGTATTGAGTGTATCTTGATGGATCTGGCATTACATTCATAGGCCACGCAGCTTGAAATGCTGGCCATAGAAACTCATGTGTCCCGTTGTGACCTCCATTACCTTCTCCACTTAGCCATGGTATTGAAAATTCTCTTGCATAATATAGAGCGCCAAAAAAAGCTGCGAAAAACATAACTTCTGAGAGAATGAACCAACCCATACCCATTCTAAAACTAACATCGACTTGTTTACTATATTTTCCTGCTAAACTTTCCTTAATAACATCCTTAAACCAGCCATGAAACATATAAGCTACTGCAGCTAAGCCAATAAATAGTATAAATTTTCCTATATCTCCACCGTTAAACCAAACCGCTCCACCTAAGAAGGATGTGAATAGTGCAAGGGTTGCGATAATTGGCCATTTACTGCCATCAGGGACGTAATAAAGATCTTGAGATGCCATAATTTTTCCTGTTATATATATTTTAATTAAATAATTTTCTAGTTAACTGCTACTTTTTTTGCTCTAAAAAAAGTATAAGACAATGTTAAGGCAGTCACTTCCTCCGGTAAATCTTTATCAACTTCAAACCTTACTACCATTTCCTTAACTTCGCCAGGTTTTAATAACTGGTTTATAAAACAAAAGCATTCAGCTTTTTTAAAATATAACGATGCAATCTGAGGAGAAACACTCGGTATAGCCTGTCCTGTCACATCGCCATTATATAAATTCTCAACGACGTATGTCGCTTCATAAAACTTTCCTGGCTGAACCTTCATAGTCTTAACATTTGACTTTAATTTCCAAGGTAAATCGCCATTAATGTTTGAATCAAACCTTATTTTCACAATTCGATCAGACTTGTATTCTTCTTTCACCTCACTCTCGACTACACGAATTGTTTTGCCATTTAACCCAGTGATTTTACAAAATACATCATACAATGGGACCATGGCGTAACCAAAACCAAACATTAGTATTGTCACTAAAAACAACGTAAATGCAGTCTTTTTTGTGCCCTTGTTATCCATTTAAAATGTAAACATCAAAACAAATAACCCATAGAAAGAGCAAGCCATTAAACCTAATATTATTGCTAATCGCTTATTTTTTTTATTAAGCTTTATCTTCCTATCTGACGATTTCATTAACCGTTTTCAAGCATTTCTTTTCTAATTTTAGGCGGTGTTTCGAATGTATGGAATGGTGCAGGTGATGGAACTGTCCATTCAAGACCTCTCGCTCCTTCCCAAGATACTGCTTTCGCTTTTTTACCACCTAAAGCACACTTTATTACAATATAAATAAATAGTAACTGTGTGAGGCCATAAGCAAACCCACCAATGCTTGATATCATATTGAAATCAGCAAACTGGATATTATAGTCGGGTATTCTTCTTGGCATTCCTGCAAGTCCTAAGAAATGCTGAGGGAAGAAAAGGACATTAGCTGCTATTGTAGAAAGCCAAAAGTGTATCTTTCCTAGCCTTTCGTCATACATGTGACCTGTCCATTTTGGAAGCCAGTAGTATACTGCCCCCATTAAGGCAAATACCGCACCCGTAAGAAGAACATAATGGAAATGAGCTACAACGAAATAAGTGTCATGATACTGAAAGTCAACTGGAGTAATACCTAACATCAGTCCAGAAAAACCACCGATGGTAAATAATATAACGAATGCTATTGCAAATAACATAGGGGTTTCAAAGGTCATTGATCCCCTCCACATAGTAGCCATCCAGTTAAATACTTTTACCCCAGTAGGAACTGCAATCAACATTGTTGCATACATAAAGAATAATTCACCTTTGATGGGAAGCCCTACAGTAAACATATGGTGAGCCCAAACAAAAAATGACAGAATTGCAATCGAGGCAGTCGCGTAAACCATAGATGCATAGCCGAATAATGGCTTTCTTGAAAATGTTGGGATAATTGAAGAAACTATTCCAAAGGCCGGTAAGGCTAAAATATAAACTTCAGGATGTCCAAAGAACCAGAAAATGTGTTGGAACAACACAGGGTCTCCTCCACCAGCTGCACTAAAAAAACTCGTTCCAAAGTATTTGTCTGTAAGAAGCATTGTTACTGCCCCTGCTAAAACTGGTAATGAAGCAATTAATAAAAATGAAGTAATAACCCAAGTCCAAACAAATAACGGCATTTGCATCAATGACATACCTGGTGCTCTCATATTGAACACTGTCGCAATAATGTTAATTGCACCCATTATTGATGATATCCCCAAAAAATGAACGGCAAATATCAGAAATGGGAATGCATCTCCTGTTTGAAGGACAAGTGGCGGATACATCGTCCATCCACCTGCAGGGCCACCACCTTGCATAAATATTGTGCTTAAAAGCAAAGCAAAAGCAAATGGGAGTATCCAGAAACTCATATTGTTCATCCTTGGTAAAGCCATATCAGGAGCCCCAATCATTAAAGGTATCATCCAGTTTGCAAGACCTACTCCTGCAGGCATAACGGCCCCGAAAATCATTACTAAGGCATGAATGGTCACCATAGAGTTATAAAATTGAGGGTCTACAAATTGCAAACCAGGTTGAAACAATTCGGCACGAATAATCATGGCCATGGCACCACCAACAAAAAACATTGTAAGTGCAAATATCAAATATAGCGTACCAATGTCTTTATGATTGGTAGAGAAAAACCAACGCTTCAATCCGGTTGGCTTGTGATCATGATCATGATGTGTATCTTTTACTAATGTGCTCATAATTGCTTCCTAAATTAAAATTTTAAATATTATTTTGTTTGATTCTTTCTTGCTTCAGCCACTTCTTTTGGTTGAATAAGGTCACCCGTATTATTTCCCCAAGCATTTCTCTCGTATGTAGTTACAGTAGCAATTTCTACGTCAGATAGCTGGTCACCAAATTTTGGCATCAGATTTTTACCATAAATAATTCTATATAAATGCTCAAGTGTATTTTCTTTTTTCAATGCAATTTCACTTCCGGCCAGAGCAGGGAATGCACCAGGGACACCTTGACCATTTGCTTGGTGGCACATTAGGCATTGTTTTTTATAGACTTTCTCACCCTCAGCCATAGACTCATCCATTGTCAAGGTTTTATTTTGTGACTCTAATGCGGCCAGTTTTAATGCTTTTCTATCTTCTATCCATGCTTCGTAGTCTTCCATAGAAACAGCTTTAACAACTATAGGCATATAACCATGACCCTTTCCACAAATTTCAGTACAGTTACCACGATAAGTTCCGGGCTCCTCGATTATTGCCCAATTATCGTTTATGAAACCAGGTATTGCATCACGCTTCCAACCCAGCTCCGGAACCCACCAAGCATGAATTACATCCTCAGCAGTTGTTAATATTCTTAGTTTTGTATTTACAGGGACTACAAGTGGCTCATCTACATCTAAAAGATAATTCTCATACTCCATTGGATTTTGTCCAGAATCTCTTTGAGCAACCTCTTGGCTCTTAGCATCAAGTGAGCTATATAAGGTAATATCTTCATCAAGATAATCATATTTCCATTTCCATTGAATCCCGGTAGCTTTAATGGTTATTTTTGCTTCGGAAGTATCATCCATTTTAATAAGTAATTTTGTTGCAGGAATAGCCAGCGCAATGATTATTGCAGTCGGAACTATTGTCCATATAATTTCTACAGTTGTACTGTGAGAAAATTTAGAAGCTTTAGCTCCCTTAGATTTTCTATGATGAAATATTGACCAAAACATAACACCAAATACTAAAATTCCGATTACAGTTACCACCCAAAGTGTAAGCATGTGCATATCATAAATTTCTTTACTGATGGGAGTCACTCCCTGGGTCATGTTAAGACCCCAATCAGCTAATGCTGTGAGTGGAGTGAATAGTATAAGGGCAAGAAACTTTTGATAAATTGATTTCAATTTGAATTACCTTTAAATTAATTAATATGTTTATTAAATTTCATTACTAAAGCTCATATCAATGACACAACAAAGCCATTTAAATTCCAACAAAAGAAGCACTGGAGATATTAACTCAGATTTTTTCTGATTTTGTTACCAAATTGTAACAATTTTATCAGCAAAAAAAAAGTATTTCAATTAAACAAATACAATTTTTTAAAATTTTAATCTAAGTAATAACCATTTATATTGTAGGGTTACTCTAGTCCCAATTCAAAGAGTTTTCAACAAGTTAAATAATTTTTTTCTATCCTCATCATTTATTTTTGATCCAATGAATGTCTTGGTACCTGATCTTGATATATAAATCTCTGAATGTTTTAAGTTGGTGGGTGGGATAAAATAAAATTTTGCCCACTCTTTAATAAATTTAACATTAGAGATTTTTTTTCCTTGAACAAAAGAAATTTCTATTTCAGTTGGTCCTATTATAATCTTTTCATAGAACGTACTCTTTAAAGCCGTTACATATAAAGCATATCCTAAAAATATTGTTTCAACCCCATAAAATGGAATTGCTAAATAAAGATTTATATAACTTAAAACAATTGCGATGATTAGGATTAAAATAACAAAACAGAGGTATATTTTTTTTATTAATGACCATGACATTGCTGGATTAGGCCGAACAATGATCTCATGTGTCTCTGGTTTAATTAACTTATGTTCAATCATGATTAAATTTATAATACTTAATGGTGCCGAGAGAGAGAATCGAACTCTCACGCTGTTGCCAGCGCGGGATTTTGAATCCCGTGCGTCTACCAGTTCCGCCATCCCGGCTAAAATAAGCCGTAAGTATATCAACCAATGACGCTTATGGAAATCGATGATTTTGATTACGAACTCCCGCCAAACTTAATTGCTCAGCAACCTCCAAAAATTCGTGGTGATAGCAAATTAATCGTTGTTAATCCAAACAAAAGTAGCCTTATAGATAGTCATTGTAAAAATTTTTATGAATACCTTTCTCCCAATGATCTATTAATTTTTAATGATACTAAGGTAATCAAGGCAAGATTATTTGGAGAAAAAATCACCGGAGGCAAGGTTGAGCTTTTAATAGAAAATATTATAAATTCTAATAATGCACTTGTAATGATTAAAACTTCAAAAAAAGTACAGATTGGCCTGAAAATATTTATTACTAAATCTATTTTTTTGGAAGTAACAGAGCTTAGTGAAAAATTATTTCAAGTTAAATTATTTGGATCTACTTTTACAAGGTTGCTTGAGGAATTTGGTCATGTCCCACTTCCCCCATACATTAATAGGAATGATGAAGCAGAAGACATAGAAAGATACCAAACGACGTTTGCTAAAAATTTAGGTGCGGTCGCAGCTCCAACGGCTGGGCTCCACTTTACAGAAAATGATTTCTTAGGATTTAAACAACATAAAATTAGCTATAACTTTTTAACACTACATGTAGGTTCTGGGACATTTCAACCTGTCAAAACTAAAAATATTTCTGATCACCAAATGCACTATGAATATTTTAATATTTCTGAAAAGCTAAAAGACCAAATTCTAAATACTAAAAAGGAAGGTGGTCGTATTATTGCGGTTGGAACAACGTGCATGAGAGCACTTGAAGCTTCATTTGTTGATAATGAAATTAGAACGGGTAATCAAAAAACTAATATATTTATAACTCCTGGATATCAATTTAATATAGTTGATGGTTTATTCACTAATTTTCACCTTCCAAAAAGTACGCTTCTTATGCTAGTGTCTGCATTTGCTGGTTATGAATTTACAAAAAAAATATATACTCATGCTATCAATAAGAAATACCGGTTCTTTAGCTATGGTGATGCAATATTTATTGAACAAAAAATGCTTAAAAAAGACTTATATTAATAATTAATTAAATTGGAAAAATAAAATGAAAAAAATCTTGCTTGTATTATTATCAGCCACTACAGTTTTTGCATCTAATATAAATGCAGAGATAAAAGAACAAGCAGAACTTGTTTTTAAGATTCCTCTAAAAAAAGAACCAACAACGAGACCACAAACACTCGCTTATATTCCAGTAGAAAAAAAATATTATATTGCTGATGGCGGATTGGCGCCAATGGGTTCAAATAGTCAGGCGCCTATATCAAAATCTTTAATACATACTTATGATGAAAAAGGAAATTATATTGAATCAACCCGACCTGGCTTTGACAACCGATCAATTTATTTCAATACTAAAAAAGCTGAACTAGAAACAATTACATACAATGTATCAGCTTCAGCTGGGTTTGCCCCAATGACAGGAATTTATACTTTAGAGCTTGATGACGATGGTTTATTAACAGGCAAGTCAAACGATATTATTAATACAGTTTTTGCTTTTGAAAGCTCCGGTACAATGCCATCTTTTGATGGTAAGAATAATTTATATTTTGCCAAACAAGAAAAATCTAACAAAGTCATTGTTGTTGATGCACAGGAGTTCACTGCAAAAAAAACAATAGAACTTGATTTTAAAACACCAAATGTTAAGCCCTATGATGTTGCAAGTCATTTTATCGCCTTCACTGATGTTAAAGATAACGAATTAATTTTACTTGACGTTGAAAATAAACGATTTTTGATTTACGACACTGAAGGTAAATATAAAGGTGAAAGCAAGTTACCCAAAAAATTAAAGTTACGTTCAAAAAATTATTTTAATGGACTTGGTTACACGCTTAACGGATATTATTTTGTTTACATTGATTCAGAAGGTGAGTTTGGTACTTACCATGCTTACAAAGTGCTGGACTGACTAATTACTGAGGTTATCTAACAATGCCTCAAGGTTAATTATTATTGAGTCTTGTTCACTTCGTTTTTTATACTCATATTTGTTCTCTGATAACGTTTTATCGCCCACAGTGACTCTGTGAGGTATGCCGATCAAATCAGCTTCACTGAACATTACTCCTGGACGGAGACCTCTGTCGTCTAATAAGACATCAAAGCCTTTTTTAACTAAATCATCATAAAGTTTATCTGCATAGATTCTCACTTCCTTATTTTTATCATATCCAATTGGGGTAATGATTACTTCAAAAGGTGCAATAGATGAAGGAAAGATAATGCCGTTTTCATCATGGCTTTGCTCAATTGTGGCCGCTACAATTCTTGAAACACCAATACCATAACAACCCATAATGACTGGTTGTGATGAACCATCCTCTGCAATAAAGTTAGCAGACATTTTTTCGGAATATTTTGTCCCTAATTGAAAGATATGACCAACTTCAATTCCTCGACATGTTTTAAATTTATCAATATTAGGATTATCTTTTGCTAACTCGATATTTGCAGCATAATCAGAATGTTCATCATAGACAAGAACGTCTTCGCCAGAATCTGCTAAAACATGAAACTCGTGAGATGCGTCACCTCCAATAGCTCCATTATCTGCTGATACAGCTCTAAATTTTAATCCTATCCGATTAAATATGTTCTCATATACTTTAAACATTTTTTGATATGTTTCTTTGAGGCAATCAAAATTTGTATGAAATGAATATGAATCTTTCATTAAAAATTCTCTTGCCCTCATAACGCCAAATCTTGGTCTTATCTCATCTCTAAATTTCATTTGAATTTGGTAAAAATTGATAGGAAGTTGTTTGTAACTATTGATTTCTTTTCTTATAATATCTGTTATCACTTCCTCATGCGTAGGTCCAAAACAAAACTCTTTCTCATGCCTATCTTTAATTTTTAACATTTGTGGGCCAAACTCTTCCCAACGTTCCGACTCTTTCCATAAGTCAGCGGGCTGAATAGCTGGCATTAATAGCTCTATACAATCTGCCTTATTAAGTTCATCCCTTATGATCATTTCGATTTTTTTTAATACCCTAAAACCTAACGGCATAATTGTATATAAACCTGATCCAAGTAATCGAACCATTCCTGCTCTCACTAACAACTGATGGCTTAAAAGTTCTGCCTCTGCTGGAGATTCTTTTCTTGTTGCAATATAAAATTTTGATGCTCGCATTTGTTAATTATTTCCCTTAAGTTCATCCCTTAATAATGATTGAAAATCATGCCATAACTTTTTCTTCATATCGGGGTTTACCAACATTTCATCTAAAGATGGCAATGATTTAATATTTGCATCTAGATCACTTAACCCCATTGAGTTAATACTCCCCAAAAAGAATATGTGGTGTATTGAATTCTTTTTTAATATTAAATCAATCTCGTCATCTTCTATATTTCTGAGGGATTTTGAATTTTCTGAAATAGAATTTATATAAACATGAACATTTTTAAATAATTCTTTTTCATCAGTTGTTAACTTCTCAAACTCAGGAACTATGATAGACACATTTAATTCTTTAAAAAAATATAAGCCAATATTAAATAAGGCATGCTTAATTTTTTTTGGTCTTGTTTTATTCAACCAAATTGGAAGTAAATTCAGCTCCTCATATGCAAATTTTTTATCTATCATAATCATTTATAAGCTTAATGCCATTAGAATGGCATCTTCATTTCCATTCGAAGTCTTGTAATAATTAGGTCGAATTCCAACCTCATTGAAACCTTTTTGTTCATACAATAGGATAGCATTTTTATTTGATCTCCTAACTTCTAAAAATAGATTCGAAGTTTTTCTTTCTAAGCAATTATTGATTAGGTAGCTTATGATAGCTTTACCAAAACCTTGCCTATGAAGATGTTTACATACAGTGATATTTAAGAGTTCACATTCATCAGCTGCAAAGCATGCAATATAATACCCAATAATCAATTCATCATCTTTTAACACTTGAAATAGATTGCCAGCACTTTTTGAGTCAAGAAAATTTCTTTTTGACCATGGTGAAATATGACAATCTGCTTCAATCGAAACAATTTTTTCAATATCACTCAACTCTACATTTTTAAAGTTGGTTTTTTGTTTCTTTGTCTTTGGTATCAACTTTTCTTTCACTAATAGTTTTTGCAACATTATTTCTTATATAAATAGGAGCGGCATTTTTAAGATTGAAATTGTCATCCATTTTTTTTATACCTAATTGAGCAATTGCACCAGCTAAGGGGTATTCATTTTCATCAATTATAATTTTTTGAGCTTGGTATTTCTCACTAAGAATTTTTTTATATTCAAAAACACCTGACCCAACTATAACTCCCTCCTCTAAATCTAGATTAGGTAAATTACATGGCTTAAAAACACCGCAGTCAATAATTGGGATAAACTCACTATTAATTCTCTTATATGCACTCATATAAACTTCTCCCATCCGAGCATCTACACAGGGGATAACGACAGCTTTATCTACTTTTTTTGCAATAGCCTCTAAATTATTAATTCCTACAATAGGTAAATTATGGGCATATGCAATGCCATATGCCACCCCCGCAGCAATTCTAACTCCTGTAAATGCGCCAGGGCCTGCGCCAAACGTTACGCCATTAAGGCTGCTAAAATTAATGTCATTTTTATCCATTAATTTCTTTAACAAAGGTATGATATTTTCAGAATGTTTTTTATCAGATGAATACGACTCCTCTATTAGAGCATCATTTTTTAACAAAGCGATAGATAAAAGCTGGCTCGAAGTATCGATTGATAAAATATTCATTCTAGCTCCTCCAAAAAATTGATAACGGCAGATTCATTCCTTGTTCTCTTAAAAGAAGGGAGGCTTTTCCAAATCTTAATTCCGTATGACTTTTCAATAATTCTTTTATCACAAATCACCATAACTCCTTTATCTTGATCGTCCCTAATAAGTCTTCCGACACCTTGCTTGAGTCTAATAATTGCTTCAGGTAATTGCATTGAAATAAATGCATTTATTCCTTCATCAGATAATAATTTAATTTTAGATTCAAATACAGGATCTCCTGGAGATTGAAAGGGTAGCTTATCAATTATAACCAAACTTAATGCCGATCCTCTTACATCGATACCTTCCCAAAAACTTAATGACCCAATTAAAACTGCATTACCATATTGTTTAAATTGTTGTAATAAGTCACTTTTGGGTCCTTCGCCTTGGGTGATTACTGGATAACCAATTTTATTTTTTTTGAGCTCGTCTTTTAATAAAGCTCCAATTTCTTCCATTGATTTTAAGCTTGTGGCCAAAATAAATGCTCTACCTTTTGATGCTTTTATGAGGGGTAATACCTTTTTAACTAAAACTAGATTAAATAATGCGTCTTTTGGATCAGGGATTTCTTTTGGCACATATAAAAATGTATTTTCACCGTAATTAAATGGGCTCTGCAAATACTGGGTCATTGCTTTTTCAAGTCCAAGAAGTTTTGTGAAGTGGTCAAAGCTTCCATTGATTGATAAAGTTGCCGAAGTAAATATCCACGCGCTATCACTTTTATTTTGAAATTTATTAAATTGTTCAGCGATACTTATTGGCGTTTCGTTAAATTGAATTGTCCTACCAAAAACCTCTAACCAATATATATTATTTTGATTATCTTTTTTCAACCAAGAATTAAATTTAATATTTAGCTCCGTAGATCTTTCGAACAGCTTTTGTAATTCTGCATTCTCCTCGGAATGTCTTGATAAAGTAATTCCTAGTAATGCTAATTTTTCAATTAAAGACGAATAAGTTTCTTTGAAATTTTCATAATCCTGGAGATTGTCTATATTTAATCTAGTTGGCGATGGGCTAATTATTTTCTTCAAAACAAGAATGTTTTCTTGTAAATCTTTTAATAACTTATCTAGAACCTTAATAGTGTCTGGGTATTTTTTTAAACCTTGTTGGCAGTCTTGGATTAAGTTAGATATTTGACTAGAAGAAATGAATTGTCCCAAGAAAAAAGATGCGACTAATGGGACTTGATGCGCCTCGTCAAAAATAATAGTATTTGCTTTGGGGAGGATCTCGGATAGTTCTTCATCTTTAAGGGCAAAATCAGCAAAAAATAAATGATGATTTACTATTAGTACCTCTGACTCTAGCGCCTCCTTCCGAGCTTTTACTATAAAGCACTCTTTATAAAATTCACAATCTTGGCCTAAACAATTTTCTTTTGTCGAAGTGACCATTGGCCATATAGTTGAAGTCTCTGGTATTTGGCTGATTTCAGACACTTCCCCTGAATCGGTATTGTCTGAAAAAGCCTTTATCAAATGCAAATGTTTAGCGTCCTCTTTGTTAAAAAACATGCCTTCCTGATTTGTATTTTCCATCCTCAGTTTACAAATATAGTTTCCTCTGCCCTTAAGGATATTAACCTTCACTGAGATTTTTAGGGCTTCTCTTATTTTGGGGATATCGTTAAAAAAAAGTTGGTCTTGTAAGTTCTTCGTGGCAGTTGAAATAATAACTCTTCCTCCCTTTAAAAGTGCAGGGTATAAATATGCAAAGGTTTTACCAACCCCTGTTCCAGCCTCTACGACTAACGACGCTTTATCTTTAATCGACTCATTAATGGATTTTGCCATTTCAACTTGTTCAGCCCTTAGTTGATAATTTTCGAGGCAATCGCTTAATGGTCCATTGGGACTAAAAAAATCGTCAATTGTTGAATTTTGATTGGCAGGCATAGTTTTTAAGGTTAACTCACATGGAACTTAATTTCATAAATATATGTCTCCCTAATATATAGAGAATTATTTTTTTATAAAGTAGTTATGCATTAATATGTTAGTAATTCTTAGTTATTCTTTTAAAAAACAAAAAAGGTTTATTTAGATGCGTTCAAAATTTGAAAAGTTTTCACTTGTAATTAGTGGTGCAATTATTGGTATTTTATTTACTTTTAATTTCCCTGTATTTGCTGACAAGAATAACCCAAATAATTTACCAATTGATAAGCTTAGAACTTTTGCAGAAGTATTCGGTAAAATTAAAACAGATTATGTAGATCAAATTGGAGATCCAAAGCTTCTCGACGAAGCACTCAAAGGGATGATGTCTGGTTTGGATCCACATTCTGTTTATCTCGACAAAGATAAATATAAAGATTTATCACAAGGTACTGCAGGTGAATTTGGTGGACTAGGCATCGAAGTTGGGATGAAAGATGGTTTTGTAGAAGTAATTACACCTATTGAGGATACACCAGCTTACAATGCCGGATTAAAAAGCGGTGATTTAATTATTAAACTTGATGATACCTTAGTTAAAGGGCTCACTCTAAACGATGCCGTCAAATTAATGAGAGGTAAGCCAGGTACTTCAATCGATATAAGAGTTCTTCGTGATGATGTTGTAGATCCAATTGATATCAAAATTACTCGTGCCCAAATTAAAACTAAAAGTGTTAAAGCTAAACTGATCGAACCAGATTACGCATATTTGAGAATAACTCAGTTTCAAGATAGGACAGGTGAAGATTTAGCAAAAGCAATTAAAAAATTAAGGGTTGAGAATAAACATGCTTTTAATGGAATTATATTAGATATGAGAAATAATCCTGGTGGCTTATTGACGCAAGCGGTATCTGTTTCGGCTGCTTTTCTTGATGATGATGAGTTAGTTGTTTATACCGAAGGGAGAGCGCCTGATTCTAAAATGCGCTTAACAACAGCCCCTGAAAATTTCATTAGGTCTGGAGGAGATTTTGAAAAAAATAATTACATAAAATCACTACCTAAAGATATTAAAGACGTTCCTATGGTAGTAATCATTAATAATGGTTCTGCTTCAGCGGCTGAAATAGTAACAGGTGCACTGAAGGACCACAAAAGAGCGACTATATTAGGTACACGAAGTTTTGGTAAGGGTTCAGTCCAAAGTATCCTACCAATGATGAATGGATCAGCGATTAAATTAACTACAGCTAGATACTTTACGCCAAATGGAACATCTATCCAAGGTAAGGGAATCGAACCAGATATTACAGTTAAAGATGGCACAGAATCCCTAGCTTATCGCGAGGAAGATATCCCTGACAGCCTTTCTAACCCACAGGATAAAAGTAAGAAAGAAGATAAACCATTAACAAATGGGCCAACACCTGAACAAAAGGAAGCGCTTAATAATTTCAAACCCATTAAGTTTGGTACAGATGAAGATATCCAATATATTGAAGCACTTAAGATACTTAAAGGAATGGGTGATCAAGCTGCAATTTTAAAAAATTAATAGTAAATGTACATCGATAAATTTATTGAAGAAATTGAGATAGGGTTAAAAATATTATTTAGTCCTAGCTTATCGAATAGACCTAGGCCTGATAAAAAAATCTCAAATAAAGTAAATCTAAGCTCTGCGATTAAGAAAAAAAATGCGAAATTAATGAGAGTTAATCATTCTGGAGAAATTTGTGCTCAAGCTCTTTATAGGGGGCAATTACTCTTTAATGAAGATAAAAAGATTGAAAAAAGTTTACAAAAAGCAGCTGGTGAAGAAATTGATCACCTTGCTTGGTGTGAAGAAAGAATTGGTGAGTTAAACGGAAAAACTAGCTTGCTAAATCCTATTCTTTATATAGGGTCCATAGGAATAGGTGGTATTGCGAGCATCATCGATAAAAAATATAACTTAGGATTTTTAGCTGAAACAGAAAAACAGGTTTCCTCTCATCTTGATAAGCATCTTACTAAACTATCTAAAAACGATGTTAAGACAAAAAAAATATTGGAACAGATGAAATTCGATGAGCAACAACATGAAATTGCTGCAAAGGAATTGGGTGCCGCCGAACTTCCAAAACCAATAAAAAAAGCTATGGGTATTACATCAAAAATAATGACTACCCTCACCTACAAGATTTAATTTTAATGTCACAATTATTTAAAGATGTCTTAAATACTCTCCCAGATATTGACCATGTCATTAAAATTAAACTTTACGACACAAATGGTAATTTTGTCGATGACATTGAAAATTTGCAAGGGACTCAAGGGTCGCTGAAGGTATACTTTTATTTATATAAAAATTTTAAAGAAATAAACCTTGAAGCAGCTCAAAAAGGCTTAGAACTCTTTTCGGAACATACAGCTGAGGCAAAAAACTATCCTGGCAATCATCCAAATATTGATCGTTTAATTGATATTTTGCGAACTAACAACATTCTTAGAATTGAAACTATTCTTCGCTAATTACAAAGTCATGGGTTATTTTCACGCTTTTGCCTAACATAATTGAAGCCGAACAATATTTATTAGCTGATAACTCAATTGCTCTTTCTACGGCTTTTTCTTGAAGATCAATACCTTTAATTAAAAAATGAATATGGATGCTTGTGAATACTTTTGGTACTTCATCTGCTCTTATCGCATCAATTTCAGCAATACATCCGGTTATTTGCTGCCTTGATCTTTTTAAAATAGTGACCACATCGAATGAGGTACACCCGCCCATCCCAATAAGCATCATCTCCATGGGTCTCATGCCCAAACCCTTCCCTCCGAGCTCTTTGGGGCCATCCAATATAACTTCATGTCCAGATTCAGAGCTGCCTTTAAAGCTTACATCCTGCATCCATTTTATTTTAGTTTTCAATCCTACTGAATCTCAACTAATTCAACTTCAAAAATAAGATCTGAATTTGGTGGAATGACATCTCCCGCACCTCTTGAACCATAACCCATACTTGATGGAATAATAATTGTTCGACTTCCGCCAACTTGCATTCCATTAACACCACTGTCCCATCCCTTAATCACTTGACCAACTCCAAGAACAAAATTAAATGGCTCTCTTCTGTCAACTGAACTATCAAACTTAGTGGTTTTTTCACCATTCTCATAAAGCCAGCCTGTATAATGAACAGTCACTGTAAGGCCTTTTTCAGCCTCACGGCCATCACCAACTTTGTTATCTATAATAATTAATTCTGTAATTCCTTTGTCTTGCATTTTACTTTTCTCCTCGTTAACAAGTTCTATTGCATATGATAGTGAAGTGCAGCTTAACATCGCAATTAATATCAATATATTTTTTATCATTTCCTTTATTCCTTGTATAAACATTTTAAATCGGTTCGAATGCTAAATTAATTAATTCATTTTGGAGTTTATAAGATTTGTTTGCTTCTTTATCGTTCATTAAAAAAATTAATATTTTTTTATTTTTATCTTTATCAACGAAATACCCTGCAATTGCGCTGACGTTTTTTAATGAGCCTGTCTTGAAGTGACCATTTTTTTTGACCTTAGAAAACGGCATTTTCTTTTCCAATGTGCCATCTTCATTTAGAACCGAGAGGGAGGATAGCATTTCCGGCATATAGGGGTGTTCATAAATTTTATCCATTATCTCCAAAAGAGTGTCAGCATTAATATAAGTCTTTCTTGATAATCCGGCCCCGTTCTCAACAAAAATATTATCATTAGCAATACCCTGATTACCCAACCAATCTAAAACAAAATGATTCACATCATCTTCTGTGACTTGCTTCTTTAAATCTTCTGCTATCACAGTTAACATTAAGTTCCTTGCCATTAAGTTAAGACTATACTTGTTCATGTCACGAATAAGAACACCAAGTGGTCTTGATAAATGACTTGCAATCAACTTACCTTCAAGCCTTTCATTATTATTTACCCAATAACCCCCTGAAAAATTACCCCCATTTTGGACCCATAGATATTTAAAAACTTCATAAAAATATCTACCATTGTCAATGACAGATAAATCAATTTCTTTATTAGAGCATTTCTTACTCAAGTGACCTTGAAAAATTATCATTTCTTCTTGAATACTATTGGCTTTTTGATAATCTAATGCCTGCTTCCATGAGACACAATTTTTCTGACTTAAACGTAAGTTATTTTTTATCTTTAAATATTTTAAATCTGGTTTAGCTTCAATCTTAACGTTATTGTTTTGTGGTTTAAATTTAAAATTTATCGTATTTGATTGAATCGAAATTGCATTTGGTAAAACATTGTAAGCTCGCATTGGGTCATCATCAAAATCAATTGAGTTAGGAACTTTACCGAAATAACTTTTATTTAAAATTAAATTTCCCTCTATTTTTTTTATCCCTTTTTTTTGTATCTCTCTTATTAAAGATTCTAGATTATCAGTTGAAAAACTAGCATCCCCCCTGCCAACAAAAATTAAATCTCCCTCAAGAATGTCATCGTTTAACTGACCTGTATAGTAAAAGTCAGACCTCCATTTATAATTTGGTCCTAATTTATCCAGTGCAATAAATGATGTAATTATTTTTGTAAGTGACGCTGGATTAAAATTTTTACTGCCATTGTAGATAATTGCTTTTTTTTGAGGATTAGTTAGATTTTTTACAGCAAAACTGTAACTATCTTTTTTAAAATTATATTTATTTATTAATGACTTGAATGGCTGTGGCACTTCCGCAGAAACAGAAACAGAAACAACAACACACAATAAAAAAAATATTTTCATGGTTATTTTTCTATGTGATTGCATTCAAAATTGCCTCACGAGTTGTCTTTATCATTTCTTTAGCCTCAGACTCTTTAATGCAGTATGGAGGCATAAAGTAAATAGTATTATCTATGGGTCGAATTAATACGCCCTTATTTAAAGAAAACTCAACTACCTTTTCTATTGAAATCTTCGAATCTAACTCAAATGCCCAAATCATTCCAATATTCCTGAGATCACTAATGGGGAGGTCTTCTAGAGATGAAAATAACCGATTTATTTTTTTTGATAATATAAGATTTTTTTTCAAAACATTATCAGACTCAAAAATAGATAAGGTTCCTAATGCTGCACTACATGCTAACGGATTTCCGGTGTAGCTATGAGAATGTAAGAATCCCTTTTTAATATCATCATCATAGAATGCATTATAGATTTCATCCGAGGTCAAGGTGACAGACATTGGAAGATACCCACCCGTCAAGCCTTTAGATAAGCATACAAAATCTGGTGTAATTTTTGCATGTTGATGAGCAAACATTTTACCTGTTCGTCCAAATCCTACAGCAATTTCATCAGCAATAAGATGTACTTCATACTGGTTACATAATTCTCTTACTCTTTCAAGAAACCTGGCATCGTAAATACCCATCCCCGAAGCACATTGCACCATAGGCTCTATGATAATACTTGCTGTCACTTGGTGATTTTTTTCAAAAATTTTTTTTAATTTTTTTAATTTCTCATCTAGAAACTCATCTGATGATTGATTATTTTTTTTTAACCTCAAATCTGGTGAGTCTGTCTTTATATAATTTTTTATTAAAGATCCATAATGTGTTCTAAAAATTGGGACATCAGTGACTGCAAGTGCTCCAAGTGTTTCGCCATGGTAACTATTTTCTAGGTAAATATATTTATTCTTTGAAGAAAAACCTGTTTGACTCCAATAATGAGAACTCATTTTTAATGCAATTTCTACTGCATTTGCTCCATCGCTCCCATAAGAGCAATGACCCAGATTAGTCAATTTACTTAATTTTTCTGATAACTCTATAACTGGTGAATGAGTTAGGCCGGCTAACATTGAATGTTCAAGCGTATTTAGTTGCTTAGAAATATATTTTTTAATTATTTTATTGTTATGTCCAAATAAATTTACCCACCAAGAGCTAGTAACATCAAGATATTTTTTTCCATCAAAATCATACAGCCAAACTCCCTTTCCTCTTTCAATTGGTATCAGAGGAAAATTTTCATGATGCTTCATTTGCGTGCAAGGATGCCAAACAGACTTAATACTTCTTTTTATATATTCTTTATTTTTCATAAAAGCCTATGGCGCTGGATTCATTACCTCAAGATGAATACTATCTATCTCTTGAATTAACTCGTCATCAATAATATCTAACTCATAAGCTGAAATATTTTGCTTAAGCTGATTTATATTTGTTGCTCCAATAACTGTACTAGTCACAAACCATTGAGAGTAGACAAAATTTAATGCTAAGTCGGTTAAGTTTAAGTTTCTTTTTTTCGCTAATGAGGCGTATTTTTCTATGGCCTTATTTACACCTGTTCTATTGTATCTTCTAGCATAACCAGGAAACAGATTTACACGCCCATTCGCCTTCGGATCTTTTAGATATTTCCCACTAAGATGACCAAAGGCTAATGGTGAATATGAGAAAAATGACAAATTTTCTCTAAAAAATATTTCCGTCATACCTAACTCAACCATTCTATTTAATAAACTATAGCTATTTTGTAAATTACAAACCAGAGGCAAATCTTTAATTTTTGCAATCCTTATAAATTCCATTACACCCCAGGGCCACTCATTAGATAATGCAAAATATCTCACCTTTCCAGTTTTAATAAGATTATCAATACTCATTAACTGTTCCTCAATAGAGACCCAATTAATTAATTTTTCATCTGCATAGTCGTCTTTTGGATTAAATTTATATTGACCAAACATGGGCACATTTCTTTCGGGCCAATGAAGATATAAAAGATCAATATAGTCCGTCTTTAGTCTTTTCAAAGAACAATTAACCGCTTCGTTAATATTTTTTTGATCCATTGATTTAGGCCCTCCCCTAATCCAATCAATAGATCTCCTAGGGCCCGCTATTTTTGTAGAAATAACAAAATCTTCTCTTTTTTGACCTTTAAGCCAATTTCCAATAATTTTTTCTGTTAAATTACATGTTTCTGCTTTTGGTGGAACTGGATACATCTCAGCAACATCTATACTGTTAATTCCTTTTGATACTGCATAGTCGAGTTGCTTAAAAGCGTCGTTTTGCGTATTTTGATCACCAAAAGTCATCGTGCCAAGTGTGATTGGTGATACTTTAAGATCGGTTTGACCTACATTTCTGTAACTATTTTTTGTAAACATAAGCTTTAAATTATAAATAAATTTAATGAAAACTTGAAATTTATAGTATTCATCCCTATTATTAGCACTCTAATAAATAGAGTGCTAGTTTTAGTCATAGACTAACCCTAAAATAAAATTTTAACAAAGAATACACAACTAGGAGAACTTATATATGAAAATTCGTCCTTTACACGATCGCTTAATAGTAAGGCGAAAAGAAGAAGAACGTACCACTGCATCAGGAATTGTAATTCCAGAAAGTGCGTCAGCTGAAAAACCTGATCAAGGAGTTATTGAAGCAGTTGGAAACGGGAAATTACTTGAAGATGGTAACGTCAGGAAACTAGACGTAAAAATTGGTGATAAAGTGCTTTTCGGTAAATACGCTGGGCAAGCCGTAACAGTTGATGGTGATGAGCTCCTTGTTATGAAAGAAGAAGACGTAATGGGAATCATTGAGTAAAAAATTTAAATAAATATATAAATTTGGAGAAAATATAAATGGCAGCTAAAGATGTAAGATTTGGTGACGAGGTTCGCCAAAAAATGGTAGTAGGTGTAAACACACTTGCAAATGCAGTTAAAGTAACACTTGGACCTAAAGGTAAAAATGTAGTGCTTGAAAGGTCATTCGGTGCCCCAACAATTACCAAGGATGGAGTCTCTGTAGCTAAAGAAATTGAGTTGCAAGACAAATTTGAAAATATGGGTGCTCAAATGGTAAAAGAAGTAGCATCAAAAACATCAGATAATGCCGGTGATGGAACCACCACAGCTACAGTTCTTGCTCAAGCAATTATCCGAGAAGGAATGAAATCTGTTGCTGCAGGGATGAATCCAATGGATTTAAAAAGAGGAATAGATAAGGCAGTAGAAGCAGGAGTTAGTGAACTTCATAAACTAAGTAAACCTTGTAATACAAGCAAAGAAATAACTCAGGTCGGTTCTATTTCTGCTAATTCAGATGAATCAGTTGGTAAGATAATCGCTGACGCAATGGATAAAGTTGGTAAAGAAGGTGTAATCACGGTTGAGGATGGATCCGGCCTCTCTAACGAATTAGATGTAGTAGAGGGTATGCAATTTGATAGAGGTTATTTATCGCCTTATTTCATTAACAACAATGAAAAACAAATCGCACTTCTCGAAGATCCTTATATTCTTTTGCATGATAAAAAAATATCAAGTATTAAAGACTTATTACCCGTTCTAGAGCAGGTTGCAAAGGCAAGCAAACCACTTTTAATTATTGCTGAAGAGCTTGAAGGTGAAGCCCTTGCTACGTTAGTAGTGAATAATATTCGTGGCACTATCAAGGCTGTAGCTGTCAAAGCACCCGGTTTTGGTGATAGAAGAAAAGCTATGCTTGAAGATATCGCAATTCTAACTGGAGGTACAGTGATCTCAGATGAGGTTGGCTTAACTCTTGAAGGCGTTAAGATTGAAGACCTTGGACAAGCAAAGAAAATTGAGGTAGGTAAGGAAGACACTATTATAATTGATGGGGCAGCATCAGTTGCTAATATCAAATCGCGAATTGATTTGATTAAAGTTCAAATGGAAGAATCTACAAGTGATTATGATAAAGAGAAGCTTCAAGAGCGTGTAGCTAAGCTTTCAGGAGGAGTTGCTGTCATTAAGGTTGGTGCTACTACTGAAATTGAAATGAAAGAGAAGAAAGCACGAGTTGAAGATGCATTACATTCTACCAGAGCAGCTGTTGAAGAAGGAATTGTTGCTGGTGGAGGTGTTGCTCTAATTAGAGTGAAAGAGGCTATTAGCAAAGTTAAGGGAAGTAATTCTGATCAAGAGGCTGGCATCAATATAGTTCTTAGAGCTATTGAAGACCCTTTGAGACAAATTGTTTCAAATGCTGGTATAGAGTCTTCAGTTGTTGTCAATAATGTAATTTCTGGAAAAGGTAATTACGGATTTAATGCAGCTAACGAGACATATGGTGACATGGTTGAGATGGGCGTTCTAGATCCAACAAAAGTAACTAGGTCAGCACTACAAAATGCTGCTTCTGTTGCTGGGCTCATGTTAACCACAGAATGTATGATTGCCGATTCGCCAAAAGAAGAAGCTCCTGCAGCTGCTGCCCCAGATATGGGTGGTATGGGTGGTATGGGTGGCATGGGTGGCATGGGTGGCATGGGTGGTATGATGTAGTTCTAAAAATACTACGTTGAAATATATAAAAGGCCTCTTAATCGAGGTCTTTTTTTATAAAAAATACCAAAAAACTACTAACAAAAAAAAATTACTGTAGCATGTGTTTTTATGAATTTAACAACAATATCTAAAGCTATTTATTCAGATTTAAATGAAAGACAAATGGAAGCCGTCATGCTTCAAAGCCAATCAGCACTTGTACTTGCCGGTGCTGGCAGTGGTAAAACAAGGGTTCTGACATCTAGAATTTCTTGGTTAATTGAAAATCAACTAGCAAGCCCAGGAGCCATTCTCGCTGTTACGTTCACTAACAAAGCGGCAAAGGAAATGCTGACTAGGATTTCGACTCAACTACCGATTAATATAAGAGGAATGTGGGTGGGTACATTTCACGGATTGTGCAATCGTTTTTTACGTAAGCATCACGTGGATGCCAGTTTACCTGAAACCTTCCAAATTCTTGATAGTGCAGATCAAAAATCAGCGATTAAAAGAGTAATGAAGGCTATAGGTATTGATGAAGACTTAATTTCCTCGAAAGAGGCGATGTACTTTATTAATAACAATAAAGAGGAAGGTATTCGATCCCAACAGTTTAAAGCCTATGATGATGTATCTAAAAAACTCAATTCTATTTATGCAGCCTACGATGATCAATGTCAGAAAGAAGGTGTAGTTGATTTTGCAGAACTTATGTTGCGCTGCCTTGAATTATTCCAAAAAAATTCAACTATCCGCCAACACTACCAGGAAATTTTTAAGCATATCCTTGTGGATGAATTTCAAGATACTAGTCGCTTACAGTATGAATGGCTGAAAATGCTCACCTCCCCAGAAAGCTTTATTTTTGCAGTGGGGGACGATGATCAATCAATTTATGGGTTTAGAGGTGCAAGACCTGGAAATATGAAAGATCTTCAGAAAGACTTTAATATCAAAAATGTAATTAAACTGGAACAGAATTATCGGTCTAAAAATAATATCCTTAATGCTGCCAACTCAATTATCGAAAATAATAATGATCGATTAGGTAAAAATTTATGGACTGCTTCTGGGGATGGAGATTTAATTAAACAATATATAGCATTAGATGATCGATTAGAAACAGCTTATATTTTAGATGAAATTAAAATGCGTCACCGTGCAGGCACTGATTACAACCAGATAGCTATTCTTTATAGGAATAATGCACAATCAAGAGTTATTGAAATGGCCATGGTCTCTAATAATATCCCCTACAGAGTTTATGGAGGTTTAAGGTTCTTTGAAAGAGCTGAGATAAAAAGTTCTCTTGCATACCTTAGACTTATAAATAACAAGAGGGATGATAATGCCTTTATGAGAATTGTAAATTTTCCAACTCGAGGCATCGGCGCGAGAGCTGTTGAACAAATGCAAGACCATTCAAAAAAGAATGATTGTTCTTTGTGGGAAGGTGCAAAAATTTTTATTTCTGAAAGTAAAAATTTAAAAGTATCTGCATTTATTGAATTAATTCAAAGTATTGAAGATCAAGTTCATGGAGTAAATATTGATGAGTCAATTGATATAATTAATTCTCATTCTGGCTTAAAAGATCATTACCTTAAGGATAAAGATGGTAGCTCACGTGTAGAAAACCTGAACGAACTTGTTTCTGCAGCGAAATCTTTTCTCAATGAAGATAGAGATGAAATCTCTGAGGAAGAGCCTAACAAAAAACAATCACTAGCTTTAGCTGAATTCCTTGATTTTACTTCTCTGGAAAGTGGTGAATTGCAAGCCGCAGCAAGTGAAGACGCGTTACAACTCATGACCATTCATTCTTCTAAGGGACTTGAGTTTGATACAGTGTTTATCACTGGTTTAGAAGATGGACTCTGCCCACATGAGAGAAGTTTGAATGAAAATAATGGATTAGAAGAAGAGCGAAGATTGATGTACGTCGCCATCACTAGAGCAAAAAATATACTACATCTTACCTTGTCTCAATCTCGTATGACCTACGGACAACCAACCTATAATCTTCCTTCAAGGTTTCTTGATGAAATTCCAGAATCATTAATAAAAAAAATAAATGTGCCAATTAACAATAGAAATTCTATTGGAACCTCATATCATAATAATTCGGCAAGCCCACTCAAAACATCGAGCAAACAAGTCTCTAATAACCAATATGAAATTAAAATTGGTTCTATGGTCAAGCACGATAAATTTGGAGGGGGAACAGTTATAGGCTACGAAGGAAATGAAAATGATCTCCGAATAGAAATCAAATTTCAGAATCATGGAATTAAAATGTTAGCGATGGAGTATGCAAAGCTCACCAAAGTGTAACTATTTAGTTATTGATTTATATACATCCTTATAGGTTATATATTGAAAAGAAAATAATGTTGAAATGTAAGCTGCTAAGACCAACATGCATAAGAATATCAGGACGTAAGACATCAGAACATTTTCACTTGATCCTAGTATTGTAAAAACCATGATCATTAAAAAAATTACCGAGATAAAGCCTCCCAGTAAAATCAGCCAAGAAAGTGTAATAGGCATAATTGAGAGCAATACACCCGCAAAGCTTGATTTTATAGCTTTTATCAACCCAAAATTATGGTAGGCAATTAAGATAGGTGAAAACCACGTTGCCATGAGAATGGGTATAGCTAAAACCATAAACTTTACAAGGATGCTGACTAGGTTATTAGAAATGTCTTCACTTATCTCAGGTTCACTTGCAGCAGCCAAAATATTTTTTATGTCTGGGCTCAAAACTAAAGAGATTAATAATGAATAAAATAAACAAATTACACCAAGATAAATAAGCAATCTCATATTTTCCTTATTAATCTTTAGCAAAGCTTTAAAATTTATTTCTTTTTTATCTTGACTCAATCTAAAGAAGTTTATAAAAATCATAGTTGAAATAGGCCAAGCGATGATTAAAAATGGACTTATAAAACTTAAACCAGGAATACTTGGAACAAGAAGATAAGCAAAAATATAAGCACTACCTAAAAGCAGGGTTACTTTAAAATTTAACTTGGATAATAATACACTTTGAGTAACCCAATGATGTGACTTGTTAAGTGTTCTTTTCAAAACCTATACTCCGTAACTTGTCTATCGATTAATATATTTTTAAATTGATCAGGGTTCTTTATGGCAAGAATTTCAGCACTAGGGTTGCTATGGATATGCTCTAGCCTAGAAATATAAAATCTAAGTGCAGCCCACCTAAGCGCTATAGGCATATAAACTCTCTCTTCTTTATCAAGATTCCTTTCAGTCTCATAGCCTTCAATGAACTGTTTTAGTTTATTTTTATTAATTGCTCCATCAACATCAATACACCAGTCATTCACCGCAATAGCGATATCAAAAACTAGGACTTCATCGCAAGCATAATAAAAGTCTATAAAACTTGGTCTTCTATCATTTAAAAATAAAACATTATCTCTAAATAAGTCTCCATGGATTTTACTTTTTGGTAAATCACTAACATTATGATGATTTAAGAAATCTATTTCTAATTCAATCATATTTTTTTCAATTGATGTTAATTTTGATTTCATACCAACATACTTATCTTCAATCCATTCTATCCCTCTATCATTTTTTCTTTTTTCTGAAAAAGATTTTGTTATGTTATGCATTTTTGCAAGCGCTTTTCCAACAACAAAGCAATGTAATTCATTTATTTCTTCAACTTCTGAGCCGTTTAAAAAAGAAACTAATAACGCTGGCTTACTCTTGAGTAAATTAATAGATTTTTTTTTATTATTTGAAATGGGGTTGGGGCAATCTATATTATGGCCTGATAAAAATGTCATTAAATTAATAAAAAAGGGGAGCTCATCCATAGAATGATGTTCAAATATAGTTAATATGTATTTATTTAAACTAGTTGTTACCAGATAATTTGTATTTGTAACTCCCGAGGATATTCCATCAAAGCTCTGCAAGGCACCAACATCAAAATCACTTAAAAATGTTTTCAATTCCTCTTTTGTTATTGATGTATAAACAGCCATTGTGTATTTTTTATTTAATTCTTGAAGTAGGCTAAAAAACTACCAACTATAAATAACCCACTGAGGGACAACTAATGGCTTTAAATCATCTTGACGAATCCAGTCACCACCCTCTGTTTCTCTCACTAGGTAATATGGTGGAAACCCTTCTGGAGTCACTTTGATATAGTATAGATTACCATTCACCCTATGCTCTTCAATTCGTTTTGTACCCTCTTTTCGAATTGTAATTTCAGGTTCGTATTCGTACCCAGAATCTAAAGTGTTTGGTGGAGATGGCACTTCCTCTAGCACTTCAGTTTTTTCAGCATATGCTGTCGCCGAAAAGAAAATATAACCAAGCATTAAAATCAATGATGTAAAAGTTTTGTTCATAGCGTAAGTTTATCAAAATCGGATAGCCAACAGTAGTTTTTTATCCAAAAAAAGGTTTGTATACAAAGGTATAATGTAAAGATATCTAAACAAAAATAAAAATCTATGAAAACATTGCTTCTAATTGATGGCTCCTCATATTTATATCGTGCATTTCATGCAATGCCCGATTTTAGAAATAAAGAAGGATTTCCTACCGGAGTGATTTATGGCGTATTGAATATGCTACAAAATACCCATAGAAAATATGAGAGTGATTATAGTGTTTGTGTTTTTGATGCCAAGGGAAAAACT
>JAOMTQ010000004.1 GCA_028355955.1 Methylophilaceae bacterium
TGAAACGTTTATTAATTTAGATTAATTAAAATAAAGCTATTTATTTTTTTTCTTATCTGTTCAGAAATCTCAGTTTTTTTAAATTTTTTTTGCTGCGACCAAATTGAGCCGGGAAAGTGATTATCATCATAAAACCTCGGGATTATGTGCCAGTGTAAATGAGGTGTTAAATTTCCCAGAGAAGCTAAATTAATTTTATCAGGCTTATAATAAATTTTAATTGCTGACTCTACAATAAATACAACCTTCATTAATTCATCTCTTTCACTCTCATTTAGATCTGTCATTTCCTTGATATGCTGAATATGCTGAACTCGATAATATGCCGAGTAGGATGGATCATCTATCTCATTAATCCTGAATTTATTATTTTCCCAAACAATTGGATAAACTGAAGGTAAACATAATTCACATTTACCCAATTATGAAACCTCGAGCATTTTGTCAAGAGTAAGCCTTGCTAAGTCAGCCTCTTTTTGGGGAACCTTAATTATGTTTACAGGATTTTCTTTAATAAGGCTTTCTAATGTCCATGCGAGATGTTGGGGATCAATTCTTGCCATAGTTGAACACTCACAAATGACATGTGACATGAACTTTACAAGTTTACCTTCAGCCTTCATTTCTTTTGCAAGGCGATTGACTAAATTAAGCTCTGTTCCAACTAACCATTCAGATCCCGGGTCTGCTTTTTCTATTGTGCGAAGAATAAATTCTGTAGAACCTACTAAATCTGAATTTTTACATACCTCAAATGGAGCCTCTGGATGTGAAATAACATTTCCATTAGGATAGTTTTTTTTAAAATCTTTGATGCTCTCCACTCTGAACATTTGATGGACAGCACAATGACCTTTCCATAATAAAATTTTAGATTCTATAATTTGCTTTTCTGTAAGACCTCCTAATGGAAGGTCTGGATCCCAAACTGGCATCTTATCAAGAGGAATCCCCATCTTATATCCCGTCCATCTCCCTAAATTTTGATCTGGAAAGAATAGTGCTTTTTCTTTTTGCTTAAATGCCCAGTTTAAAATTTTCGGAGCATTTGTTGACGTACAAACAATCCCCTGATGTTCACCACAAAATGCTTTAAGATCCGCTGCTGAATTAATGTATGTGACCGGGGTAATCTTTTCATCAAAGTCTAAAACCTTTGAAATCTCCCTATAGGTCCTCTCGACCTTAGCTAGGTTTGCCATATCAGCCATCGAACAGCCTGCTGACAAATCTGGCAGTATAGTAATTTGGTTATCTCTTGATAAAATATCTGAGACTTCTGCCATAAAATGGACACCTAAAAATACAATATATTTAGCTTCAACATTTTGTACATGTTGTGCTAATTTCAAGGAGTCACCTGCAAAGTCTGCGTGTCGGTATACTGCTTCATTTTGATAGTGGTGCCCGAGGATAAGTAGATCCTTACCTAGAGTTTTTTTTGCTTTAATGATTCTTTCCTGGCAATCATCATCTTTTAATTTTTGAAAAGAATCGAAATTAATAGTAGAAATATTCATTGAATAAATTTTAACTTACAATTGTTTGATTTCGCATAATTTTTCTAGTGCTTTTTTATTCGTCCAGGAAAAGACCTTGGACTTAGCTTCCTGAATACTTACCCATTCATATTCTAGATGCTCTCTTAGTGCTATTGAGATAGCTATTTTTTTTGGAAGTTCCATACCAAATATATGTTCAGTATTCTTAGAAACATTTGGTGGGTATCGGTGTCTCCAGTGAGTGAATATTTCATACTCATGATTCAGATTCCAATCTTGTATTTTATATTGATTTGGATTTATTCCAGTCTCTTCAAAAACTTCTCTTTGTGCAGCTTCATAAGGAGATTCTTCGGGTTCGAGGCTGCCTGTCACCGACTGCCAATATCCTTTCTTATCAGCACGATGAAGTAACAAAATATCATTCTTTTTTGTATAAATCACAATTAAGGATGATACGGGTATTTTATATTTACGAGTTTTCAAATATTAGGTAGTTTAAATATAATGTTTTCTTCGATCCCACTCATTTCTTCAATCAAAACATCGTAGTTACTCTTTATCTTTTTTATAAGATTTTTAACTAAAATTTCTGGTGCCGAAGCTCCTGCAGTAATTCCAACCTTTTTTTTATTTATTAATATAGATAAATCAAAGCTCTCTATGTTCCCTACCAAAACTGATTCAACTCCCTCTTGTTTTGCAAGTTCCGCCAATCTCGTAGAATTTGAGCTATTAGAAGACCCGACGACAATAATCAGCTCTTTATCTTTTATTAATGATTTAATTGCATCTTGACGATTTTGGGTTGCATAACAGATATCACTTTTATTTGGTCCTGAAATGTCAGGATATTTTTCCTTTAATTTATTTATGATCTCTTTTGTTTCGTCAATCGATAAGGTTGTTTGTGTTACATAGCTAATTTTTTCTGTATTTTTAAGCCTTAATCTATCAATATCTTCAAGGTTTTGTACTAAGTAGGCTTTGTCTTTATTGTCAACCTGCCCCATTGTTCCATCAACTTCCGGGTGGCCTTCATGACCTATCATAATAATTGTGTGGCCCTTTTTATTTTGTTGGGTTACTTGTTTATGAACTTTTGTTACTAATGGGCATGTTGCATCAATAGGAACGAGGTTAAAATCACTTGCCTTTTTTCTAACTAACTTTGATACACCATGGGCACTATAAATTACATGGCTTCCCTTAGGAATTTCTTCCATATTCTCAACAAAAATGGCACCCTTTTTTTTTAAATTCTCAATAACAAACTCGTTATGAACAACTTCATGTCTTACATAAATTGGTGATCCATATTTTTCAAGAGTTTTTTCAACAATTGCTATTGCTCTATCAACGCCCGCACAGAAACCCCTAGGCTCCGCTAATGTAATATGTATTTCTTTCTTCATTCAGTAATTAGGATTCTGATAGAACCTTTTCCCCTTTAATAAGATCATCAAAAGTTTCTTTCTCTCTTATTGTATAAATTTTATGTTTATCAATCATCAGTTCGTATAGCCGTGGCCTTGAATTATAGTTTGAGCTCATTGACATTGCATAAGCCCCTGTATCCATGATCACTAAAATATTATTTGGCTCTATACTGATCACTCTGTCCTTTCCAATAAAATCACCTGTTTCACAAATTGGTCCCACAATATCAAAAACAGATTCCTTATCAGTTGTCTCTGAAGTATTAAAAATCTTGTGGAAAGCACCATATAACGATGGTCTCATTAGATCATTCATTGCAGCATCTATAATTGCAAAGTTTTTATCTTGAGTCTTTTTTACATATTCTACTTTTGTCAAAATGGCACCTGCATCTGCCATAATTACCCTTCCAGGTTCTAATAAAATTTTGAAGCCTCTTCCTTTAGTTAATGTGAATACTGCTTTTGCATAGTCATCAAAGGCAATAGTTTTTTCATTGTTGTAACTTATCCCGATGCCTCCCCCAATATCCATATGCTTAATTTTTATGCCTACTAATTCTAATTTATCAATTAATGCGATTAACTTTTTTACTGAGTCTTCAAATGGTTTCAGATCTGTAATTTGTGAGCCAATATGACAATCAATTCCTTTTATTAAAATTGAATCCATAGTTTTAGCCTTTTTATATAAAATCAAAGCAGACTCTTCACTTACACCAAATTTATTCTCTTTAAGACCGGTTGATATATATGGGTGGGTATTAGCATTAACATCAGGGTTTACTCTAATAGATATAGATGCTTTTTTATTTAATGACTTTGCTATTTCTTGAATTCTAATCAGCTCATCCTCTGATTCAATATTAAAGGCAAGAATGTTATTTTCTATAGCTAGTTTAATTTCTTCTGAAGTTTTACCTACTCCAGAAAAAACAATTTTCTTAGGGTCCCCATTAGCAGCAATAACTCTTCTCAGCTCACCGCCTGAAACAATATCAAAACCTGCTCCATTTTTTGCAAGAAGATTTAATATTGCTAGATTAGAATTTGCTTTAACAGCAAAACAAATTAAATGATCTACATTTTTAAATGCAGATTCTAAGTTCTTAAAGTTATCTACTATTCTTTGTTTAGAATAAATATAAGTTGGAGTACCAAACTTTTCTATAATTGACTCAATGCAGACATCCTCAACAAAAAATTTGTCTTTTTTCTTAATTAAAATTGAAGAGTTCATTTATGCTAACTGTTTTTGATCAGTAAAAATTTGATCTTTATATATATTGAGCTGAGATTGGGGATATTTCTCTTCAGGAATGTAAAGTTCTCCTTTTGTACCGCACCCAACAAGCAAAAGAACATAAAAACAAATTAAAAAATAATATTTTTTCATAAAAGTATTTTATCATTAATAAATAGTAATTTTTTTCTCATCTATTTTATCTTGCCACATAATAATTTTATTGAGTTCATCGCTAATTAAAATCTCATTATTGTCTAAAACTATCAAATAATGACTTACACCCAAATCATTGGCCATTTCTATTTTTTTTGAAGTCTCTTCAATAAATATGGGGTTAGTGTAAACATCTGATTTTTCTCCAGAATTATCTCCAGGAGGCATTAATATTGTGACTGACTTTGCGTTTGAGACTGGATAACCTGTATGAGGATTAATAATATGTGAATATCTTTTTTCATTAGCAGTAAAATATTTTTGATAATCTCCAGATGTTCCAATTGACCAACCTGCCTTTAATGGTAACGTCGCCATCAAATTTGGATTTCTTGGATTCTGAATTCCTACAACCCATTCTTTATCTCCCTGCATACCCCATGCTAAAATATTTCCTCCGATATTAATGAGTGCATTATTTATTTTATATTGCTCCAATATATTTTTAGCTTGATCTAAAGCATAACCCTTGGCATATCCGCCCATATCAACTTGTACAAACTCATTTGTACTGCTGAGTTTATTATTAATAATTTCAATATTTCTCATAGATGGTTTAGCTTCAACTAGTTTTAAAATAGCCCTAGTATCTGGCATCATTTTACGAGGAACTTCTGAATGAAATCCCCATAAACTCACCAGTTTTCCAATTGCTGGATTGAAGTTACCTTTGGTTTGTTTTTCATATTCTTGACCTCTCATAATCAAAGATATTACTTCCTGATTCTCCAGTAAAAAAGGAGTTTCATTTTGAATTGCTTTATTGATTTCAAACATTAAGCCTTTCCTCCATGGATGGAGTAATTGATGAAGGTTATTAAAATTTGATAAAATTTCCTCTGAAGCTTTTGTGGCTAATTTCTTAGATTCTCCATATATTTGGATATCAACAATCGTACCAAATACATAAGCTTTTTTTTGAAAAAGTGACTTTCCATTCGGGCTTATAGTTAATATAGGAATAATTACTAAAATTAATAAGAAAAACTTTACGTACCTTTGCATTAGATATATTTAAAGTGCATCAATTATAAATTTAGCGCAATTAAAATTTGTTTGATTTTCTATTTCAACTAAACATGTTGGACTTGTAACATTTATTTCTGTTAAATATTTTCCAATCACGTCAATTCCTACAAAATCTAGTTTACTTTTTACTAAATACTTTTTAAGCACATTAACAATTTTAATATCATCGTCTGTTAACTTATTCGCGATACCTGTTCCACCTTTTGCCAAATTTGCTCTAAAATCTTTTCCGTCTGGAATTCTTGCTAGACAAAATGGAAGTGGTTCACCTTTTATAACAATAATACGTTTATCGCCCTCGGTGATATCTGGAATATACTTTTGAGCCATCATAACTTTAGTTTCATTTACAGTGATTGTCTCAAGAATACTATTTATATTTTTATCTGTCTTATCAATCACAAAAATTCCATTACCTCCCATACCATTAATTGGCTTAAGAACAATCTTTTCATGTATTTTAAGAAAATTTACTACGCTACTAGAATTAGAGGTAACTATTGTAGGTGGAATAATTTCTTTGAAATTAAGAATAGATAGCTTTTCATTATGATTTCTGACTGATGACGGATTATTAATGACATCTATACCTTCTTTGACTGCATGATCCAATAAATAGGTAAGGTTTAAATAGTTATCATCAAATGGTGGATCTTTTCGAATAAAAATTTTTTTGAAAAAAGAACTTAAATTTAATTCAGGATCCTGATAATTGATTTCTTTCTCTATTTGTATAATTTTCTGACTATGAATATTTATATTTCCCTCATTCATTGAGAATTGATTAATTCCACAAAAATGTACTTCAATTTTTCTTCTTAAGCATTCTTTCATTAATAGTAAGGAGGAGTCCTTAATTATATTTAGAGACTCAATCGGATCGATGATAAAAAGATAAGCCGTCATTTTTTTTCTGCTAGTTCTTTAGCCGAAGCTAACATCGACAATCTTGCAATAACGCCGTAAGCGTAAAATCTGTTGGCCTTATCATGACAAGGCCTGCCTTGGTCTGGCATAAGGCATGAGGTTTCAAAAGCGACCGGTTCAAAATGCATTCCAGGAGAATTCAAATTTTCATCCTTGCCCTTGCTTGTATGAACGCGGTAAAAACCTCCAATTACAAAATGGTCAATCATATATACCACGGGTTCGGCCACTGCTGTGTTAATAGTTTCTTCAGTGTGTATACCCTCCTGTACGAGCACCTCAGATACTGGCATCCCCTCTTTTATCACTGACATTTTCTTTCTCATCTTTCTATTGAGATTGATAGCCTCTGAGCTTGATTTAACAGTCATCACACCCATGCCGTATGTACCTGCATTTGCTTTTACAACTATGTATGGATCTTGAGAAATATTATATTCATTATATTTATTTTGTATTTGATGTAACAGCCTATCAATAGTCTCTGCAAGCCTATCTTCACCTTCACCGGCAGAAAAATCTAAATTATCTAAT
The DNA here is from genome assembly GCA_028355955.1 of Methylophilaceae bacterium. Taxonomy (GTDB): domain Bacteria; phylum Pseudomonadota; class Gammaproteobacteria; order Burkholderiales; family Methylophilaceae; genus BACL14. The sequence goes on from JAOMTQ010000004.1 coordinate 6,891, forward strand.
TTCTCAGAGAGTGGATCAATTAACCAAGGATCACTGTTAGTTAACGATGAAAATTCTTTTGCCACTTGACTATAAAAATGGAAATGAGATGATTTTTTTCTTGTGGGCCAGCCAGCATTAATTGGTGGAATGATTTGCTGTCCGAGATTTTTAATTATTTCAGGTACACCGCCAGACAAGTCATTATTCAAAATAATTGAACAGGGTATAAATTCAGAACCATCTGTATTTTTTAAAAATAGAAAGTCTTCCCTTTTTTTAATGAGCTCAATAGTAATAAAATGGTTTTCATCTATATCGATGTTCGTTGATTCTAAAATACTTGTATCTACAGAGCCAATCCTAACCTCAAGTCCAGAATTTTTTAAAATTTCTTTAAGTTGATATAAATTTTTCAAATAAAATATATTTCTTGTATGTTTTTCAGGAATTATGAGAACCCTTTTTGCTTCTGGGCAAACTTTTTCTATAGCAACTGATGATGCTTGGATTGCGAGGGGCGAAAAATCTGGGTTTAAGTTATTGAATCCTCCAGGAAATAAATTCATATCGACAGGTGCTAATTTAAAACCTGAATTTCTAAGATCAACTGAACCATAAAAGGGCGCTTGGTTTTCTAACCACTGAGTTCTGAACCATTGTTCGATATCACAACTGCGATGTATTATAAAATTTTCTAATTCAAATAATTCTTTTGTAAGGTTAACTTTAAGAGGTTGGTTCATATAATGCTTTCCCCCTGCGCCTGAAGATCTGCATGGTAACTACTTCTGACCATTGGACCGCTTGCGACTGAAGTAAAACCTAAATTTTCAGCTATCACCTTTAAGCTTTCAAATTCATCAAGTGAGACATATCTTTCAACTGGTAGGTGAAATTCAGTTGGTTGGAGATATTGCCCTATTGTGATCATATCTACCTTATGACTTCTCAAGTCTCGCATAACCTCTATAATTTCATCATTTGTTTCACCCAAGCCTAGCATCAAACCCGATTTAGTAACTACACTTGGGTATTTACTTTTATATGTTGACAATAATTTTAACGAATGTGAATAATCAGAGCCGGGCCTTGCTTGCTTATATAATCTTGGAATTGTCTCAAGATTATGATTAAAAACGTTTGGAGGAGACTCAAATAAAATATCTATTGCTTTGTCTAAGCGCCCTCTAAAATCTGGTACAAGGATTTCAACACTAATGCTAGGGTTTAATCTTCTTATTTGATCTATACACTTTACAAAATGTGAGGCGCCTCCATCTCTTAAATCATCTCTATCGACACTTGTAATAACAACATATTTTAATCTTAGAGATGAAATCGTTTTTGCAAGATGTAATGGCTCTAAATCATCTGGTGGTTTTGGCTTACCATGTGTCACATCACAAAAAGGGCATCTTCTTGTGCACAAATCTCCTAAGATCATAAAGGTTGCTGTGCCATGACTATAACATTCTGCAATATTAGGACAGCTTGCCTCCTCACAAACACTATGTAATTCTTGCTCACTAAGTAAATTTTTTACCCTCATGTACTCTGCTGTTTTTGGAAGCTTCATTTTTATCCATGCAGGTTTTTTTAAAGGCTCTATTGGTACTATTTTAATAGGGATCCTTGATGTTTTCTCTTTGCCTAATTCTTTATTGTTTCTCATTCAATGACCTAAAAAAAAATTTAAATTGCTCCAAAACTTCCTTCTCAACTTCATTTTGTCTAATCTTTGGTAAATAATCATTTAATTGTGACATTTTTAAGCCTTTATAACCACAAGGATCAATATCTAAAAAGGGATCTAAATTCATATTTACGTTTAAACTTAACCCATGATATGTATATCCTTTTTTTAATCTCAAACCAATGGAAGCAATTTTTTTCTCATCAATATAAATACCGGGTGCATTTTTTTTTAGCTCTCCAATTAATTTTTTATTTTTAAGAAATATTAAAATAGAATTTTCAATACCAGAAACAAGCTGTCTAATTGAAAGCTTATTTTTATCTAAGTTAATTAAAAAATAAAAAATTAATTGCCCTGGTCCATGAAACGTTATTTTTCCACCACGATCCACAAAAATATGAGGTATTGAGCTATTAGGTAATTTAAAATCTTTTTTATTAAGACCCGTTGTGTATATTGCATTATGCTCGGTAACCCATATTTCATCTGATTTAGGATTATTTTCGATATGAGTTTTCATAGCTAACCAGCAAGCTTTATAATCTGTTAAGCCTAAATATTTTATATTCAAGACCATTTATAAAACAAACTTGGTAACTTTTAACCCTGAAAGTTCTATATAAATATTATCCAACTGTTTTTGTGATAAAACGAAAACATTACAAGTCAGACTAATATATTTTCCTGCGCTACTCCCTTTCATTTCAATACATGAGCTATCAAATCGAGCATCGTACTTAATTATTGATTTGAGTACAATATCAGAAAAGTTTTCAACGGCATCACCGATTACTTTAATTGCAAAATGGCAAGGGAAACTGATCAAAGGTTCTTTTATTGGATCATCCATTTTTGTATTCTATCTTTTTATAATAAAGCCATTTATAAAAAAATTTTCAGATAGCTCGTCTTTCTTTAAATTAGCCTTTTGATTATTTTGGAAGGGACCTATTAATACTTGAAATTGATCTTCATTCTTAATTTTTTTAATATTTTCATTTTTAACCGTCCCTAATTTCTTTATTTTCTTTATTAAATTATTTGCATTTTTCTCGTCTGAAAATAAGCCTGCTTGTATGTATATTTGTTTATTTATCTTACTTACTTTAACTTTGTCATCAAGGTCTATTAATTCTACTTTTACAAGCTCACTGCCTTTTTCAATAATTTCTAATCTATTGGCTGCTGCGTAAGATAAATCAATAATACGGTCTTTAACAAATGGGCCTCTATCGTTGACGCGGACTATTACCGTTTTGTCATTTTTTAAATTTGTTACTTTCACATAGCAAGGAAGTGGGAGGGTTTTATGAGCTGCCGTCATCTCATACATGTCATATACCTCTCCGATTGACGTTTTATTACCATGATATTTTTTACCATACCATGTAGCATAACCAGTCGCTGTGTATGGCTTTAAAGATGTCATTGGATAATATGTTTTACCAAAAACTTTGTAAGGTCTGTTCGAAAACTTATTTAAAGGTTCTTTTTTAGGTATTGCATTAGGAATATTCGAAAGATTTTCTGGAATCACATCTTCAGGACCATCATCAAGGTAATAAGCCCCTTTAGATTTTGAATCTATGACCGGATCTTCGTTATTTTTTTCAACGTTATTTGATTGACAACCGGCAAGACTTAGAGCTATTACTAAAAATATAATGCCTTTTATATTATTCATCCATTTCCAAGTTTATATTTGAATCAAGTTGTTCAACATTTTTTTTATACTCAACCATTTCATTCTTATTGTTATTTGCTTTAGCAATTTTATACAAATAAAAATAAGATAGTGTATGTTTTTTATTTTGATTTACGACTTTTTTAAACAAATTATAGGCATCTCCCTCATTTCCTTGATTATAATTTGCTAAACCTAAATGAAAATTTGATTCGTCTGCGTTTGGTTCACTTTTAACCCAGTCCTCAGATATTAACTTAAGTTTATTCCAATCTTTTTTATTTAAAGCGCTAACGACTCTCATAAAGTGAGGCTGTTCATCTTCTGGCCTATCCCAAAATGCTCTTTCCGGAGCAGTAGTGATTGAAACCTCCTCACCATTTATTAACATTTCCTCAATAATTTCTACTGGCATACTATAATAAAAAGCGGACCTTCCTGGTGTTTTAAATGTAGTAATTCCTAACAACTCCCCTTGATAATTAAATATTCCTCCTCCACTAGCTCCTAACATAAAAGAAGCCGATGACTGAATAATCTGATGACCGTCGTAATCGAATTTGGCCTTTACAGTTCCGAACGACGAACCTGGTCTTGCCGAATTCCCCCCATAGCTTTTTGTAAAAACATCTGTTTCGTATTCAACGTCTGTTGTCTTGGTCATTTTTACTGGCTTTAGTTCTAAGAATTTGAATTTCAAAATGCAAAGGTCACTCTTCCAGTCTGCTATTAAAGCATCGGGGGAATAACTTATGCCATATTTGGTCACATGGATTCCCTGTGAATTTGCTATCACATGGCAATTGGTCACGATATAATTTTTTGCGACTACCACTCCAGAACCTACGCCATGATTTCCTTTATCATTGGCAACATGGACTTTTACGACAGATGGGTTTGTATTAAATAATACTTCAACACTTGGAGTTGAAAGACACGTTACTGGAAATAACATGCCTAGTAAAAATAATTTTTTTATCATGGTTTAAGAAGAACTACTTATTGAATAGGCAGTAGACCAAATCAACTGCCTTAGTTCATGTTATTTTAACCGCACTTACTTTCACCACAGTTTAGACAAGTAAGACAACCATCCATCATGATAGCTGCTTTAGTTTGACACTTATTGCATAACTGTGCGTCTTTTGGAAAACCAGATTCATCTAACTTATCAGGATTTTTTTTTTGATACTCTGCTTTCTTATCATCGATTAATTGTTGCTGATGCTCTTCGGGTTCTGTAACTTTTAGCATACCAATATTTTTAAGATGCTCTTCTAAAACTTGGCCTAATTCAGCAACTAAACTAGGGACATATTTCCCTCCCTTTTTGTAATAGCCTCCATTAGGATCAAAAACACTTTCTAACTCTTCAATTAAGAATGTTAAATCACCGCCTTTTCGAAATACCGCTGACATTACTCTTGTCAGACCTACTATCCATTGAAAATGCTCCATGTTTTTTGAATTAACGAATATTTCAAAAGGCCTTCTATGTTCTTGGTCAGTGCCTTCATTCATGATGACATCGTTAATAGTTATGTACAGAGCATGTTCTGTTACAGGGGTTTTAACTTTATAAGTAGAGCCTGTTATTTTATCTGGTCTTGCTAATGGCTCCCCTATTTGAACTACTTCAGCAGGTATTTCTTTTTTTTCTTTTTTTTGCTCATCTGTTTTATCAACAACAGAATAGCTAACGATTTTCTTTTCAATCTTAATTGACATCCACTAACTCCTAGAATTTTCCGTAATAGCCTTCTTTTAAAGCGTCGTACAAATTAGCTGCAGAATGAACTTCTCCATCATATTCAATTTCCTCATTCCCTTTTACCTCAACTTCTTGTCCATCATCAAGAGTGAATTTGTAGCTGGTATTTTCTAAATCTTTTTCAGTTACTAATACTCCTTGAAAGGCCTCTGGATTAAATCTAAAAGTTGTACATCCTTTTAATCCTTTTTCATACGCGTACAAATATATTTCCTTAAAATCTTCGTAATCATAATCTGTAGGAACGTTGATTGTTTTAGATATTGAGCTATCAATCCATTTTTGGGCTGCAGCTTGAATATCTACATGAGCTTTTGCCTTAATGGTTGACGAATCAATAAAGTAATCTGGTAATTTCTCTTCAGCATTTTCTGAAAACGGCATTGCCTTTGGGTTCACCAACGCTCTGTAAGCAAGTAGCTCAAAAGAAAAAACATCGACTTTTTCTTTTGATTTTTTACCTTCCCTGATGACATTGCGACTATAATGATGGGCAAACGAGGGCTCAATTCCGTTGCTTGCATTATTTGCTAATGATAGAGAAATGGTACCTGTTGGTGCGATAGAACTGTGGTGAGTAAATCGACAGCCGACTTTTGCTATTTGGGCTTGAATGGAAGCAGGAAACTGTTGCATGTATCGGCTATATTTTCCAAGTAAAACTCTTCCCTTTAATTTATCACCAACTTTAATTCCATCTTTTTTCATTTCAGGTCTCATTAAAAGCATTGATGCTGTGACCTCAAAATCTTCTTCCATTATTGGTGCTGACCCTTTCTCTTTAGCAAGGTCTATGCCTACCTGCCATCCTATCTCAGCTAGGATTCGGCTTACTTCTTCTGTAAATTTTAAAGATTCTTCATCACCATAAACGAGACCCATCATTGACAATGTTGATCCGAGCCCAAGATAACCCATTCCATGACGTCTTTTTCTAGCAATTTCATCCCTTTGCTTCCCTAAAGGTAAACCATTAATCTCAACAACATTATCAAGCATTCTTGTAAATATACTAACGACCTCTTTATACTTATCCCAATCAAAATGTGACTCTTCAGTGAAGGGGTTTTTTACAAATTTTGTTAAATTTACAGATCCAAGCAAACATGCTCCGTAGGGAGGAAGAGGCTGCTCGCCACAAGGGTTTGTCGCCCTGATATTTTCACAAAACCAGTTATTATTCATCTCATTAACGCGGTCAATAAGAATGAATCCTGGTTCTGCGTAATCGTATGTTGATGACATGATTATGTCCCACAATCTCTTAGCTGGAATAACTTTATATACTCGACATGCTACTTTTCCTGTATCTTTGCCTTCCGTTTTAGATAAATACTTTCCAGGTACTGGCCAATTTCTCCAAACTACTTGATCTTCATTTTCTAAATCTAAGTCTTCGTCTTTAGCTTCTTTTGCCGTTACAGGAAATGCGACCTTCCATTTTTGATCATTCTTAACCGCTTCCATAAAATCTTTAGTAATCAAACAAGATAAATTAAACTGCCTTAGCCTTCCGTCTTCTCTTTTTGCTTTAATGAAATCAGTAACGTCAGGATGAGCAATATCAAATGTAGCCATTTGTGCTCCACGCCTTCCTCCAGCGCTTGAGACAGTAAAACACATACGATCATAAATATCCATAAATGAAAGAGGTCCACTAGTATAAGCACCAGCCCCTGCAACAAAAGCACCTTTTGGTCTTAACGTAGAGTACTCATAACCAATTCCACAACCCGCTTTTAAAGTCAGACCTGCTTCATGAACTTTATCCAAAATATCGGTCATGCTATCTTCGATTATTCCTGATACCGTACAGTTAATTGTACTTGTGGCAGGTTTATGTTCTAAGGCACCAGCATTTGAAGTGATTCTTCCAGCAGGTATTGCTCCATTTTGTAATGCCCAAACAAATTTAGCACTCCATTGCTCTTGAATCTCTTTTTCTTCAACTTCAGAAAGTGCTTTAGCAACTCTTAGGTAGGTATCATCAACATTCTTATCAATAAAGTCGCCTTTCTTGGACTTAAGTCGATATTTTTTATCCCATATATCAAGTGAGACTGGTTGAACTGGAATCAAACCATCTTCGGGATGATCCTCATTGTTTGGTACCGCTTTAAGCATTACAGACCCCCTAATTTAAGTGCTAAACTGACTTTTTAATGAAAATTATTAATTTTTTTAATACCACTACATCTTGTGGATACAATAAAAATAATATCACTTGATTGTGTCTGGTCAAGTAATTTTTCTTAAAAAAATACAAAAAAAATAAAAGAATAAGAAATTATCATTTAAAACAATCACTTTCATAAAAATTAATTTTATTTGTAGATAATTTATGTGAGAAAATAAAAAAATGCGTCTTATTATCTACAATATTATTGTTTACCTTGTTCTTCCCCTAACTATAATTAAATTGGTTTATCGAGGAATAAAAAATAAAGATTACTTAAGGGGTTGGACTGAACGTTTCGCAATTTACCCCCATTCTGAAAAAAATAAGTGGATAAAAAGAAAAACTTTATGGATTCATTGTGTCTCAGTAGGGGAAACAAAGGCGATTTATAGGCTTTTAGAACAATTACAAGAAAAACATTCACAAGCGCATTTCTTAATCACTAATGGTACTCCGACAGGGAAAAAAGTTGCACTCCCAAAAAATAGAAACATTCACAGAGCCTATCTGCCTTATGATGCTTTTGGATTAGTCAAAAGGTTTCTCAATTTTTATAAACCTACGGTCGGAATATTGATTGAAAAAGAAATATGGCCAAACTTAATTACTCAATGTAACTATAAAAAAATTCCTCTGCTCCTTATAAATGGAAGACTTTCTAATGAATCTATTAATAACTATATAAAATTTAGAAATTTTTATACCCCTTTGTTAAATAAATTATCAGATATTTACGTACAGAGTGAATCTGATAAGAAAAATTTTGAGCAATTAACTACGCATAAAGTTCAAGTGATAGGTAACTTGAAATTTGATCAAATACCTCCTAAGGAAACGATGCGAAACTCAAAAAAATTGAGGGATGATTTAATGATTAACAATCAAATTGTAATAGTTGCTGGAAGCACTCGTGAAGGAGAAGAAGAAATTATTCTTAATCAAATATTAAAAATATATAAGAAAAATATTACTTTAATCTTAACGCCAAGACACCCTGAAAGATTTAGTAAAGTTGAAAACCTTTTAAAATCAAAAAACTTGAAATTTGCTAAACGAAGTAAAGTCTCTTCAATTAAATCAACACCGAATTTTATTTTAGGTGACTCCATGGATGAGATGTATATTTACTACGAGATGGCAAATATCGTAATTCTTGGAGGCAGTTTCTTTAATTATGGAAGTCAAAACCCAATTGAACCAATAAAAATGAAAAAGCCAACCATTATTGGGCCGTCTATTTTTAACTTTAAGGACATCATCCTTGATGCTATAAAATCAAAAGCCGCTATTCAAATAAACCATATCCACGACTTACCCAAAACTATTACAAAATTAAGCCATTTAAAAACACAAAATTCAATGATTCAAAGATCTAAGAAGTTTATTTCAAGGTCAGAGGGAAGTTCTAGCAAAGCATTAAAATTTATCAATCAATATTTTTAATCAGAGGAGCAATTTCTTTAAATATTTGATTCTCAGATGAACCTAACCATTCAAATACAACTGATTCAACATTTGTAATAATACATCCTTCACTTTTTAATCTTCCTAAAGCATTTTGCTTATTTAATATATTCCTTGAAACTACTGCATCTTCAATCACAAAAACTTCTTTACCGGCTTTGAGAAGTCCAAGTGCTGTTTGGAGAATACAAATGTGCGTTTCCATTCCAATTAAAAAAACTTGAGGTTTGGTGCGGATTAAATATCGATTAAAAATAGCATCATCAGTACATGCAAAGACCTTTTTTTCTATATAACTTGCTTCGTTAACAAAAGCCTTAATAGATGGCAAAGTTGTGCCTAAGCCTTGTGGATATTGTTCAGTGATAATTGAGGGAATTTCTAATTTTTGAGCTACAGTAAATAAAAGCTCACATCTCTTAATAATTTTATTAATTACTTCTTTTGGCATAACAGAGGCTAATTTTTCCTGCATATCTACTAAAACTAATTGGCTTTTATTTTTTGCGGCAATCATTACTTTTCCAGTATTAAATATTTATTTATTTCAATTATGTCCTGTTTTGTTAGCATGCCAACAGAAAATTTTAAATTAATCAAATTCATTAAGTAATCATATTTGTTATCAAGTATATCTTTTTCAGCATCAAAATAAACTTGTTGGGCTCTTAAGACATCTATACTATCCCTTAAACCTGCTTTAAAGCCTAAATTTGTTGATTCAAGAGTTAATTCGGCACTTTTTAATGCAACGTCATAAGCGACTATTTCCGCAAAATTTGTTTGGAGGTGCAAAAAATTTTCTCTTACCGCTAACTTAACTTGTCTTTCTAAATATTCTTCATCTTCTTGTAATTTTAGTTTGAGTAATTTGCCCTCACGCACTCTAGAGCTTCTAAATCCTCCTTCATAAATTGGAATATTTATTTCAATACCAATGGCATCAGAAAATTGTTTATTCCCTTGGTTTTTATCTGTACCATAAGGATAACCTCCACTATCCCAACTTCTTGAACGACTCGCAAATGCTTCAATTGTTGGATATCTGTCTCCAGCTCGAATATCGATTTCTTTATCTGCAATTTTGACTTCATCTCGCCTAATTTGAAGATCTAAATTATTCTCAATTGCAATATCAATCCATTCTTCTGCCTTATTTTCAACTTCTGTAAACGTAATCACTGGATTTAATTTATTTAGCTTCCCAGGTAAAGACCCTGTGATAGTTTCAAATTCTCTTTTTTTTATTTTAAAAAGTTGTAGGGCATTTAATTGTTCAACTTCAATCAACGCAGCTTTAGTTTTTGTTTCATTGACATCTGTAATGGAAACTAGTCCAGCATTAAACATAGCGTCTGCTTCAGCAAGCTGTGCAAGTATTTCTTTACGTTGGGCTTGTAGTAAATCAATCTCATCTGATGCCTGTAGTGTTTCAAAATATAATTTCACAACACGATAAATCAAGTCTTGTTGGGACCAAAGAAGTTGTTTATCACTTAGGCTAGTTTGAACTAAGTTTTGCTTATAGCGATTATAAGAAGCATAATTAAAAATTGGTTGCCTCACCACAACGCCATATTCATAATTTTGATAATCTGCTTTCGTTCCAGCCAATAAAACGTTACTGATTGGTGTATTAAATTTCCTTGAATTGTCGAGATCTGTATAGCTACCCTGAGCAGATATATTTGGTAGCAATAGGGACAAGCCTTGATCTATTAATTCTTGAGTTGCTTGATTTTGTATTGTCGCGGCAGATAAAAGAGCATCATGCCTTAACGCTTCATTGTAAAGTGATAATAAATCGCTCGTTTTTTCAGCATAAATAAATGACGAGAAGCTCATGCTGAACAAAAATACCAATGACCTAATACTTACATAAGGTATCGACATAAAATTTAAGTATTGTTTTATCACATTCAAAAAATAAACTTAGATGATTTACCCTTCATAACTAAAAAAGGAATAACATCTTCAAAAATTGATTTGTATTCATATTCATTTGGACCAACTTTCTCAATAAGGTTCGCTTGCATAAGTGTTTCTGTACCCTCGAATAAAAACAATTTACCTCCTATTTTAAGCTGTTCTTTGAGCCCCAAAGGCTCCTTAGGAACACCTCCAGTAAATACAATCACATCATATGGAGCAAAGTCTAAATTACCTTGAAGACCATCATCATTTATATAAGATAAATTCAAAAGATTATCTTTTTGATGAATACTTTTTGCATCTTCTAAAAAATTTTCAAATAAATCCATTGTAACGACATGCTTTGAAAGAGAAGCTAACAAAGCGGCAAAAAAACCAGTCCCTGTCCCAACATGCAATATATGATCAGTTGGTTTTAATTGTAAGGATTGCAAAACTCTTGCCTCTTGTTTCGGTGCAAGCATATATTGATTATGTTTAAGTGGGATTTGTGTGTCTGTGAAAGCTATTTTTTTATACGATTCTGGCACGTATTCTTCCCTTTTAATCTTGTCATACAAATCTAGTATCAGTGTATCAAACACGTCCCATGTTCGAATTTGTTGCTCAATCATATTGAAGCGTTTGAGATCGGTAAGGGTTTTCATTTATTTGTAAGCTCTGAAAAATTTAGACTAAATTAAAACCAATTATAGCTGAGACGGTCACAATTACATTGGGTATTTTCATTAAAAATATCATGCTTACCTTGCTATAAGCTTGATAATCAAGTAATTTATATGTAGTGCTAGGGGTCCGCTTTTAGCGGTGAGAAAAACTCTTTGAACCTGATGTGAATTAAATATCGCCGTAGGGAATGCATCTATGAACTGTTCCCTGCTTTATGTAAAATTAATAAAGGAGTCAGTAGTGAACGCTTCAGATAAACAAATTAAAATGAATGTCAACAAATTCGTTAGTAAAGATGCAGGCCTTGATAAAGGGGCTTTAAAATCTTTTGAAAATTCAAGAAAAGTATACCTAGCAGGTTCAACGCCAGACATCCAAGTTCCTTTTAGAGAAATTACTATTTCAGATACACCTTCTGAATTTGGAGCTGAAAAAAATGCCCCCGTATTAACTTACGATACCTCAGGACCATACACTGACCCCAAAAGTAAAATTGATATAAAAAATGGTTTGGTTCCCTTACGAAATAAATGGATTGAAGATAGGAAAGACACTGAACAACTTAAGGGACCTTCATCAGCTTTTGGTAAAAAAAGAAAAACAGATCCATCATTAGAGGATATGCGATTTAACCTAAAACGTAATCCAAAAAAAGCTCAAGCAGGCAAAAATGTCTCTCAAATGCACTATGCTAAAAAAGGCATTATTACACCCGAAATGGAGTTTATAGCCATAAGAGAAAATCAAAGGCGTGAGGGTATTTCGGATGTCCTTCAAACACAACACCCTGGTGAAAGTCATGGAGCAAAAATTCCTCAAAAAATTACCGCAGAATTTGTAAGAGATGAAGTTGCCAAAGGGCGAGCTATCATTCCAGCAAATATCAATCATCCAGAAACTGAACCAATGATTATCGGAAGAAATTTTTTAGTAAAAATCAATGCCAATATTGGTAACTCAGCACTAGGATCGAGCATTAGTGAAGAAGTCGAAAAGATGGTCTGGGGAACCCGTTGGGGCGGTGATACTGTAATGGATTTATCTACAGGAAAAAATATTCATGAAACAAGAGAGTGGATTATTAGAAATAGTCCTGTTCCCATAGGAACTGTTCCAATTTACCAAGCACTAGAAAAAGTAAATGGAAAAGCCGAAGATTTAACTTGGGAAATTTTTAAAGACACTCTCATTGAACAAGCAGAGCAAGGAGTTGATTATTTCACAATTCATGCAGGCGTTAGATTATCTTATATTCCAATGACTGCTAAAAGAATGACGGGTATTGTAAGTCGGGGGGGGTCTATTATGGCAAGTTGGTGTCTCGCTCATCACAAAGAGTCGTTCTTATTTACTCACTTTGAAGAGATCTGCGAAATAATGAAAGCCTATGATGTTAGTTTTAGTTTAGGTGATGGATTAAGACCAGGATCAATATATGACGCAAATGACGAAGCACAATTTGCTGAATTAAAAACATTGGGCGAGCTAACTAAAATAGCTTGGAAACATGATGTCCAAGTTATGATTGAAGGGCCAGGTCATGTACCTATGCATATGATTAAAGAGAATATGGATCTACAATTAGAGCATTGTGATGAAGCCCCTTTTTACACACTCGGACCACTTACCACAGACATTGCACCTGGGTACGATCATATCACTTCAGGTATTGGTGCTGCCATGATTGGTTGGTATGGCTGCGCCATGCTTTGCTACGTAACACCAAAAGAGCATTTAGGCTTGCCTGAAAAAGAAGATGTTAGAGTAGGAATCATTACGTACAAAATTGCAGCCCATGCCGCAGATCTTGCAAAAGGTCACCCAGGTGCTCAAATACGTGATAACGCACTATCGAAAGCAAGATTTGAATTTAGATGGAACGATCAGTTTAATTTAGGCCTTGATCCTGAAAAAGCAAAAGAATTTCATGATGAAACACTTCCTCAAGAGGGCGCCAAACAAGCCCATTTTTGTTCGATGTGTGGACCTCACTTCTGTTCAATGAAAATATCCCAAGATGTTAGAGACTATGCAGCTAAAAAAGGAATATCTGACAAAGAGGCACTAGAAAAAGGCATGGAAGAAAAATCGATTGAATTTGTAAAAAAAGGTGCGGAAGTTTACCAAAAAATATAATAAAGCATTTTAAGGAATATTGATGGATTTATATCTTTTATGGGTAGCTTTTATTCTCGGTATTGTTGAAGGAGTTACTGAATTTATCCCTGTCAGCTCTACAGGTCATTTAATTTTAGCAGCTGAGCTTTTACATTTTAATGATGACTCAACTAAGGTTTTTGAAATTTTTATTCAGCTAGGCGCCATCCTCGCCGTTATAGTTGAATACAAAAATAAATTAATATTGACCTTCAAAGGAGCGTTGTATGAAAAAGTCTCCCAAAACTTTATTCTCCATCTATTCATTGCCTTCCTCCCAGCCGCGATAATGGGACTTCTACTTCATAAAATGATCAAGTTTTATCTTTTTAATCCAATAATCGTAGGCATAAGTTTGATAATTGGTGGTTTAATAATGATTCTGATTGAAAAAAAATTAACCATTAAAACAAAAACGAATGTTGATCAAATAACAAAAAAGCAAGCTTTAGTCGTAGGTTTGGCACAATGTTTTGCTTTGATTCCAGGAGTTTCAAGGTCGGCATCTACTATCATGGGTGGTTTAATATCGGGGCTGGATCGAAAAACAGCAACTGAATTTTCGTTTTTTTTAGCTATCCCTATTATATTCGCTGCTTCATTATTTGATTTAGCAACTAACTTTTCTGTACTCAATATGCATCATGTCCCCATCTTCTTAATTGGTTTTATCACAGCATTTGTAAGTGCTTTGTTAATTATAAAAATTTTTATAAAGTATGTAGCAAACCATGACTTTGTCATATTTGGTTGGTATAGGATTGTTATTGGAATAATTGCTGTAATTTATTTTTACTGATAAAAATTAAATATGGGTTTTATTTCAGACCAATTAATTCAATGGCATAAAACATCAGGACGCCATAACCTACCATGGCAAAATACACACGATCCTTACCTTATCTGGTTGTCAGAAATCATGCTGCAACAAACACAAGTTACAACTGTTTTAACTTATTATAAAAAATTCATAAAACGCTTTCCTGACATAGATATCCTAGCTAACGCAGAAGAAGAAAAGGTTCTTGAGTTATGGAGTGGTCTTGGTTATTACGCTCGTGCAAGGAATTTGCATAAAACAGCTATAGAAATTTCAAAAAATTATGATGCTAAATTCCCATCATCCTTCGATAGACTTTTATCTTTACCAGGGATTGGTCGCTCAACAGCAGGGGCAATTTCTGCATTTGCTTTTAAAAAAAAGAAACCTATTTTAGATGGAAATGTTAAGCGCGTATTTACAAGGTACTTAGGCATCAAGGAATGGGCTGGAAAACCTTCAGTAGAAAAAGAATTATGGGAAATAGCTACTCGTAATTTACCGAAGACCAATAAACATATTCACACCTACACCCAAGCACTGATGGATTTAGGAGCTACTATCTGCAGAAGAACCCAACCATTGTGTAACAACTGTCCCCTTAAAAGTAAGTGTATAAGTTTTAAAAAAAATTTAACAAAAGAAATTCCCGCGTCTAAACCAAAAAAAACTTTGCCGATAAATGAAATTTATTTATTAATAATTAATTCTAGAGATTCTTATTTATTTGAAAAAAAACCTTCCAAAGGAATTTGGGCAGGTCTCTGGTCAATGCCTGAATTAGAGAATTTTAAGAATACTGCAAATTGGATAAAAGAAAATTTAAATGAGGATGATTATAAAATGTTGGAAATAGGTAAACACAAGACTTCATTTACGCACTATAAACTGAACATCCATTTTCAATATATATTTCTGAATTCCTCAAAACTTCTTAAAACAGATAATTGTAAATGGATTAAGAAAAGTAGTTTAAAAAATGCAGCTTTACCAAGCCCTATTAAAAAAATTTTAAATACTCTTAAAGATGTTTAAATACTTGCGGAGTTTTCTATAAAGAGGCATTATTAATTAAAGTTTCTAAATTCTAATTAAGGAAAAATAACAGTGTGTAAATTTTTAGGCGTTATCTCTCGTGTGCTATTGGCACTTGTTTTTTTTGTATCCATTATTTTTATCATAATGAACATCTACAATACTCCAAACGGTTATACCTTATACCAAGATATGCTAATGGCTAGAGGCTTGCCAGGAATTTCTGCGCCCATCAGTATTCTTGTTCAACTAGTTGCGGGGTTTACTTTAATCATTGGTTATAAAATCAAAATAACAGCTTACGTACTATCAGTTTATTCATTTTTATGGGCGTGTGTTTACTTTATGGGTTTTTTAGGTGGGCAACCACTTATAATAATGGCACTTCAGTACCTTGCAATATCAGGAGGTCTGCTTTACATGGCATTGAACCCTGATACAGGTTTCAGTATTGATAATTGTAAGAAAGACAAATAATTAAATCCCAGACATAGGCACATCATGCTTATGTCTGGAGTTATTCCCACTCCATAATAGGAAATATTTGATTTATATTTCTAGCATTCTGGATATCAAATAGCTCCCATTTCTTTGACTCCGATTGGCCTGCTGTATCAATTGTTAATTGAAGGTCCTGGTCGTTATCAATTGCCAACCTAACTTCATCTCTTAATAATTTAAAATAATCTTGCTCTTTTAAAAAGGCTTCTTTCCATTTCTTTGTAGGAGTCCCATGACCAGGAATGACCTGCTCAATATCCAACATTAAAATTTTATCGATAACAGCTATGAATCCATGAATATCCCCATCAATTACTGGGGTTCTCTCTGTAAATAATAAATCTCCTGCCCAAAGCGTCTTAGTTTTCATATCTTCGATAGTTACATCGGTTTTTGTATGAGCTATCGAAAATGCAGTGACCTTAATTTTTCTATTTCCTAAATCAAAAATTTTACTTTCATTCGGTTTAATTAATATATTAGGCGCAACTTGAATTGATTGATCATTGGGTACATCAAGGAATTCAAGATTTATACGTTCATAAAACTCTTTTCTAAGTGCCATCGCTTTTGGTAATTCAACATGACCTATGAAATCTACGTTTTCTCCAACAAAGGAAGCATTCCCATAAATATGATCGAGATGGACATGGGTATTGATTACATATCGAACGGGTAATTTAGAAAATTTTCTAATTGCAGTTTTAAGTTCGTTACCAATTTTTAGAGAACCTCCCGAATCAATCACGGCAATTGATTCTTCTCCGACAATAAAACCAATGTTTGCAATGTCTCCATGGTATGTCTCGTCTACATCCAAATGTTCACCTTGATGAACAAAAATGCCTGGCGCAACTTCTTCAAAGTCAATCGAAGGACCTGAAGCAAAAATAAACATACTAAAGGTCAGTAAAAAAATTGAAAGCGAGTAATGTTTCAAAAAAAAGTTTTTTCTATATCTAATCATGTAAATTTATTATAATCTGATTATAAAATTTAACTAGTCAACTATCTTGATGAATAATAATACCAAATATACAAACGTAGCCATTGCCTTACACTGGTTAATTGGAATTGCAATCTTGTTTATGTTTATTCTTGGATGGTTTATGACAGAGCTACCAAAAGAATCAGCTAAAACCACAAGTTTTGATATATTTAATCTCGGTCTTATGACTTGGGAAGTAGTCAAGGAAGAATCTCCCAGAGCTTTTTATTTTAATTTACACAAATCCATTGGCTTAACGATTTTAATGCTCATTATATTAAGAATGTACTGGAGGTTTACACATCGACCGCCTGCTTTTCTTAATTCGATGAAGCTTTGGGAAAAACGTTTAGCAAAAGCTACGCACCACTCACTTTATTTGCTTATGTTTCTCATCCCTCTATCAGGAATCATAATGTCTGCTGGCAGCAAATATGGAATAAAATGGTTTGGTATCAAAGTAATTCCTGGTTTTGATGACAAAGCAATCAGAGAATTATTTTTTGAATTCCATGAAATTTTTGGCCTACTCCTTTTATTACTTCTCATATTCCACATACTCGGTGCAATAAAACACTCCATTATTGATAGAGACGGTACACTGAGAAGGATGTGGTTCAGCAAATAGAATTGGGCAGCTAATCTACTTAGTCATGAACCAATCAATCACTCATTTGCCCAAAAGACATAGATGAAAAAAGAAATACTTACAATTTTTAATCATGATCGTAATATTTTCAATAGTAAATATATTTATCCTGTTGTTTCAAGGCGATCAATGGGGCTATCTTTAGGAATTAATTTAAATACAAATAATGCGTGCAATTGGCAATGTATCTACTGCCAAGTATCAGACCTAACGCGAGGTAAACCGGAAAAGATTGATCTAAAACTTCTTAAAAGTGAGCTTGATAAATGGCTTGAGGAGATTATTAATGGCTCTTTCCTAAATGAATGTGCTTCACATAAAGTTGATTTTAAAGATATTGCCTTCTCTGGTAATGGTGAGCCAACTGCCACAGCGGAATTTGAAGCTATAGTTAAAATTGTTTTAGAAAAAATAGATAAATTCCAACTATCAAAAACTATTAAGTTAAGATTAATTACTAATGGAAGTTATTTGAATAAAAAAAATATTCAGCATGGCCTAGAGCTTATGAAATCCGTTGATCATGAAGTTTGGTTCAAGATTGACCATGTAAATCCAAAAGAGGCCAAAAAAATAAATCGTATTAATTTATCAATCGCAAGCTTAAAGAAAAACTTAATAAATTCTTTTTCTATTTCTCCTACAATAGTGCAGACATGCCTACTTAAAATAAATAGAGAACTACCTTCAAACAATTTTGTAAATGAGTATATTAAATTCCTAGAGCCCTATGCTTCAAATCTTAGAGCGATTCACCTTTACAGTATGGTACGTCCTTCTCAACAAAAAACTGATTTACAAATAGAGGCTTTAGATAAAAGCGAGTTACAAATAATTGCTGATAAAATAAATGTTTTAAAAACGAAAATAGAATGTTATTAAATTTTATGATTTTACGAAATTTTTTTATCGCCTCTTTTATAGGGATATTCACTGTCAGTTGTGGTCAGCCAGACCAAGAATGGAATTCTTATGGCATGGATTTAAGTAACCAACGTTTTTCTAGAATCACTCAAATTAATAAAACGAATGTTGAGACTCTAGAGATGGCATGGCAGTTTCAAACTGGCGTGAAGGCAACTTTTCAATCGACACCAATTGTTCACAAAGGCATCATGTATGTTTCCCTCCCTTTTAATAATGTACTGGCTTTGGATGCCAAAACTGGAAATGAAATTTGGCGATATGAACATGATCTTAACCCTAACTGGAAACTTTGTTGTGGTCCATCAAACAGGGGGGTTGCACTTCAAGGTAAACAATTATTCTTTGGTACGGTAGATGCTCGACTTATTTCTCTAAATATTAAAACAGGTGAAAAAATATGGGATATCAATGTTGTCAAAAATAATGTTGAGACTGAATCAATAAATGACCTGGATGAATCTGATGCCAATTCTGAAAAACAAATAAGCGGAGGGACTGGTGTAGGTATTTCTATGGCGCCGGTGGTCTATAACGGTAAAGTAATTATTGGAATTACTGGAGTAGGTTATGGGCTTCATGTAGAGGAAGAAGGAGCTAATAAACCATTGGGCGCGGTGGTTGGTGTGTCAGGTAAATACGGTCGGTCAGGTTTTTTGGCTGCTTACGATATACATTCTGGTCAGAAAGTATGGCAATTTAATACTATTCCGGAGAGTGGATGGGAAGGAAATTTTAATAACTTTATTGAAGACGGACTTACTTTAAACAGAGATATTTATAATGAAAAATCTACCTTAGATAAATATCCTAATGCAGCAGAATTTGGAGGAGGGTCAGCATGGACAACCCCCGCCATAGACAAGGAAACAAATACGCTTTTCTTTGGGACAGGAAATCCTTCTCCTCAAATGAGCGCTGAAACCCGACCGGGTGATAATTTATATACTGTATCAATCGTTGCTCTTAATGCTGAAACAGGTAAATTGAAATGGTACTACCAACAAGTTCCTCACGATATATGGGGATATGATGTTGCAAGCCCGCCTGTACTTTTTTATACATATCATGATGATCAAGTTATTCCTGCTGTCGCCCAAGCAAGTAAAACTGGATGGTTATATATTATAAATAGAGAAACAGGAGCTCTTATATTAAAGTCAGCAGCATTTGTACCACAGAGTAATCTTTTTGCCGGTGCATCAAAGGAGGGGACTATTATCTACCCAGGTATTTTGGGAGGTTCCAATTGGTCTCCTATAAGCATTAATTCAGATTTAAACCTTGCCTTTGTGTCAGGCATTCATGCTCCAATCAAATATACACTTCATGAAAAAAATACTGAAAATGGAATTACTGAATATACTAGCTCAGAGCCAACAAATGACCCGCAGTGGGGTCTACTTTCAGCAATTAATTTATCAACAGGTAAAATACAATGGCAATATAAAACACCACAACCACTTGTTGGGGGAACGTTATCCACCAAAGGGGGTTTAGTATTTGTAGGTGAGGGCAATGGAAATTTTAATGCCATTGATGCGGCTTCTGGAACATTACTTTGGCAAACTTATATTGATGCTGGAGTTAATGCGCCGCCCATCACCTACTTTATAGATGGGGAACAATATATCGCTGTCGTTGCAGGTGGTAATAAAATTATGGGCTTTTCTCAGGGTGATTATATAAATGTTTATAAACTTCCAAAAGCTGAATGAATTCATTGAAGAAAATATAAAGTCTAAATGGTTAAATTTTCTTTAATCATCATTCATCTTTTTTACGGTTTTTTTCAAGCACTATATATTTTGTATATCAATGATAAACCGAAAAAGAAATACATAAAAAACTGGTCAAGAAGACTTTTAAATATCCTAAAAATTCATTTGGAAATAAACCAGGATTTAAAAAAACTTTTGTCCCGTAAACATTTTTTAATTGTTAGTAATCATATTTCATGGATAGATATTTTCTTAATCAACTCCATCTTTCCTATTTCTTTTTTATCAAAGGGTGATGTAGCAAGATGGCCACTTATTGGAAAACTAACTAAAAGTGCTGATACGATTTATATAAAAAGAGGTAATAAAAAATCACTCACAATTGCATCAAACCAAATTGAGAAAAAGTTAAATGAAATGGATAGCGTAATTTTTTTTCCTGAAGGTTTTGCAACAGATGGATCTAAATTACTCCCCTTTAAAAGTAATTTTTTTCAAACAGCTATAAATTGTAATGTAAGTATTTTACCTTTGGCCATACAATATACCTCTGATGGTAAATTTACTTCCGCTCCTTCTTATGCAGGAGATATTAGTCTTGTCCAATCAATGTTAAGCTCAATAAGGATAAAAAATTTAACTGCACATATATCTGTGCTTCCAGTAATATCAAATAAAAAAAATAGAAAAATTATTGCAAATAAAACGCATCAGAGAATATATAAAGCATTAGAACTATTTAAATAGCGTCATTATTTTAATTTGGTTATATGAATTCAATCCTGTAACCTTATTTTTTTTGGTTAACAATTTATCTTATGAAGTCAAATTATAAAGATCAGCTCAATGTTCTAATTAAATTGAGGTCAAAAATAATTCGCCCGCTTTTATTTTTAACTATAACCCCTTATTTCTTTTTTATTGGTGTCATTGCATTTAAACCAGAAATGTTTAGTCCTCTTATTTTTGATACTAATATTTCCCTAGGGATTTTTTTAGGATTAGTTCTTATTCTATTGATATTCATCATTACACTCATATATGTTTATCTAGCCAACAAATTTATCGAGCCACAGATTAGTGCCATCAAAAATAATGAATAAATTAATTTTATCTATCTTATTATTTAGCAATCTTTCTCTAGCCACTGATGGTAATGGTGGGAACAATCATATTTCCATCATCATGTTTATTTTATTTGTTTCTGTCACTCTTTTCATTACCTACTGGGCCTCAAAAAGATCTTCAACTGCAGATGGATTTTATACGGCGGGTGGGAATATTTCTGGCTTACAAAACGGATTAGCCATATCTGGAGATTTTATGTCTGCTGCATCTTTCTTAGGCATTTCTGGACTGGTATATTTAACAGGATTTGATGGATTAATATATTCAATTGGTTTTTTAATTGGCTGGCCCATTATTCTTTTATTAATTGCTGAGCCTTTAAGAAATCTTGGCAAATATAGCTTTGCTGATGTTGTATCCTTTCGCCTTAACCAAAGGCCCATTAGGATTTTAGCCGCGTGTGGATCACTTTCCACCGTCATTTTATACTTAATCGCCCAAATGGTAGGGGCAGGCAAACTTATTGAAATTCTTTTTGGATTACCTTATTACTCAGCTGTTATGATTGTCGGGGGATTAATGATTTTATATGTCACTTTTGGTGGCATGTTGGCGACGACGTGGGTGCAAATTATCAAAGCCATTCTATTATTATTTGGCGCAACTGTTATTGCATTACTTGTGTTATTTCAATTTAATTTTGATTTAAATTTATTCTTAAATGAGGCTACAAGTATTCATAAAAAGGGTATTACTATTTTATCTCCAGGTGGCTTAATCTCAGATCCAATCTCAGCAGTTTCACTAGGTCTTGCTTTAATGTTTGGTACAGCCGGTCTACCTCATATCTTAATGAGATTTTTTACAGTACCAAATGCCATACAAGCAAGAAAATCTGTTGCATACGCAACTGGATTTATCGGTTACTTTTATCTACTAACGTTTATTATTGGCTTTGGTGCCATCATTTTAATTTCAAATAATCCAGCATATCTTGATACCTCTAACACTCTAATTGGAGGCAACAATATGGCTGCAATTCATTTAGCCGATGCTGTAGGGGGGGAAATATTACTGGGCTTCATTTCTGCTGTAGCATTTGCCACAATTTTGGCTGTGGTTTCTGGACTTACACTCGCAGGTGCCTCTGCAATTTCACACGACTTGTATGCTAATGCTTTTCTAAAAGGAAAACAAAGTGAAAAAAATGAAATGCTTGTTTCAAAATTAGCAACCATACTACTTGGTATTTTAACTATTTATCTTGGAATTATTTTTCAAAATCAGAATGTTGCCTTTATGGTTGGGCTCGCCTTTGCAATTGCGGCAAGCGCAAATTTTCCGTTGTTATTACTCTCAATCTACTGGAGAAAGCTTACAACTAGAGGGGCTGTCATTGGAGGTTCTCTTGGATTATTTTCTGCGATCACATTTGTCGTTTTAGGTCCAGTTGTTTGGGTAGATATTTTAGGAAACTCTAGCCCTATATTTCCCTATAAATATCCGGCTTTATTTTCCATGACAATAACGTTTATAACTATTTGGATAATTTGTACATTCGATAAGTCTGAAAATGGATATAAAGAAATTAAAAAATTCGATTCTCAATATTTTAGATCCCAGACCGGGATTGGTATTGATTCTAAAACTACTCACTAACTCATCGATATGCTGACTTGGAAAGACATTGAAGATTTTGTAAAAAATGGTGTAGCTGCACCTGAAAAAAAAGTTATCAAAACTGAGGAAGAATGGAAAAAATTATTAAGTGATGATGTTTTTTATATTACAAGGCAGTCAGGAACGGAACATGCTTTCAGCTCAGAAATGTGTTCACGTTTTGAACCTGGAATCTATGCTTGTGCTTGCTGTGGAACACTTCTTTTTGATGCCTCTGAGAAATTTGATTCACAATCAGGCTGGCCTTCTTTCACGCAACCCCTGAAAGAAAACTCAATCGCTTATTCTGCTGATACAACTCATATGATGACAAGAATTGAAGTGACGTGTAATTCTTGTGATGCTCATCTTGGTCACGTATTCCCAGATGGACCTGAGCCATCAGGATTAAGGTACTGTATTAATTCTCTTTCACTGAAAAGAAAGTAGATTTTAATGGAATCGTTTACTATATTTTCTTATCGTTTCAAGCATTACTGAAACATTTTCTACCGGCGTAAACTGTGTAATACCATGCCCTAAATTAAAAACATGCCCCTCACCAACTCCGTAATCATCTAGCACTTTTTTTACTGCTGCTTCAATTACTTTGGGTTCAGACAATAAAATTGATGGGTCAAGGTTACCTTGTAATGTAATTTGATCTTTAACCTCGTTCCTTGCTTTATTTAAATTTGTTTGCCAATCTAACCCTATGCAATCAGCACCAATCTTTGCTTGTTTGGCAATCCATTGGCCTCCGCCTTTAGTAAAAATAATTTTAGGGATTTTCTCAAAACCTAAGATATTTAGATTTGAAATAATGACTTTCATATAATTTAACGAATAATGCTCATATTCATGATGAGAAAGAATCCCTCCCCAGGTATCGAACAACATCACTACATCAGCACCCGCTTTTATTTGGCATGCTAGATATCTTGATACTGTCTCGGCGTTTATTTTTAAAATGTGGTTCATTAAGTCAGGTCGAGAATACATCATTTTCTTAATTCTCATAAAATCAGTTCCTCCTTGACCTTCAATCATATAGCTAGCTATGGTCCAAGGGCTTCCTGAAAAACCTATAAGAGGGACTCTGCCATTAAGCGCATCCTTAATTGATTTAACAGCATCAAACACATATTTTAAACTTTCCTCAACATCAGGAATATCTAATTTAAAAATTGCTTCCTCATCTTGCAGAGGATATTTAAATTTAGGTCCTTCCCCTTCTACGAAGTGAAGTCCTAACCCCATTGCATCAGGGACAGTTAAAATATCTGAGAATAAAATAGCGGCATCTAAATATGGGTATCTATCAAGTGGCTGCAATGCCACTTCCGTTGCAAAGTTTTTGTTTTTACAAAGCTCTAGGAAACTTCCTGCTGTTTTTCTTGATGCTCTATATTCTGGGAGATATCGGCCCGCCTGTCTCATCATCCATACGGGGGTATAAGAAGTTGCTTCTCTTCTTAATGTTTTTAGAAAAGAATCGTTTATTATTTTTGTCATTAAGTTTGAGGGAGGTGCTTTTTATCGAGGAAGAGTCGTTGTACCCATCAAGAATTCGTCGACAGATCGTGCACATTGTCGCCCCTCTCTAATAGCCCATACTACGAGAGATTGTCCTCTTCTCATGTCACCTGCAGCATATACTTTTTTCTTAGAGGTAGCATATGAGCTCTCCCCCTCAGTATCAGCTTTAGCATTCCCTCGTTTATCCTTATCTACATTAAAAAGATCTAGAATTTTTTGCTGAGGGCTAATAAAACCCATTGCAAGCAAAACAAGGTCGGCTTTTAATTTAAATTCAGATCCAGGAATTTCCTTCATTTTGCCATCTTCCCATTTAACTTTACTTGCAATGAGCTCTTTAACTTTACCGTTACCATCATCCACAAATGATTTTGTCGCAATCGACCAATCTCTATCGCAACCCTCCTCATGTGAACTTGATGTTCTCATCTTGAGAGGCCAATATGGCCAAGCTAATAATTTGTTCTCACTTTCAGGAGGCTGCGGCATTAGTTCAAATTGTGAAATAGAAGTAGCCCCATGACGGTTTGAAGTTCCGACACAATCTGAACCTGTATCTCCCCCTCCAATTACAACGACATGTTTGTTTGTTGCCATGATTTGATCGTCACATTTATCACCTGCAACAACCTTATTTTGAAGTGGTAAGAAATCCATTGCGAAATGTACGCCATCTAAATCCCTCCCTGGTATTGGAAGGTCTCTTGGCCACTCCGCCCCTCCAGCAAGAATTACTGCATCATATTCATCTATGAGATCGTCAGGCTTAACGTTTACACCAACGTTTTGATTTGTTTTAAATACAACACCTTCCTCTTCCATTTGCTTGACTCTTCGATCAATGTGTATTTTCTCCATTTTAAAATCTGGGATTCCATATCTTAGTAATCCACCTATACGATCATTTTTCTCAAGAACAACAGCATGATGACCAACACGGGCTAACTGTTGGGCGGCTGCCATCCCTGCTGGGCCTGAACCAACAATTGCTATTTTTTTCCCTGTTTTATTTTTTGTAACTTGAGGTAATACCCAATTATTTTCCCATGCCTTATCTATAATCGCGTGTTCTATCGACTTAATCCCGACTGGATCTGAATTGATACTTAGCGTGCAAGCTGATTCACAGGGTGCTGGACAAATTCTACTGGTAAATTCTGGAAAATTATTTGTTGAATGTAATACCTCCAACGCGCCTAGCCAGTCCTGCTTGTATACTAGGTCATTCCAATCAGGAATAATATTGTTTACTGGGCATCCATTATTACAAAATGGAATTCCACAATCCATGCAACGTGCGCCTTGATTTTTTGCATCCTCATCTGAAAGATGCATCACAAATTCTTTATAATTTTTTACTCTTTCAGAGGGGGCTACATAACCCTCAGCAAGTCGAGGAAAGTCTAAAAATCCAGTTACCTTTCCCATTTATGCAGCCTCCTTATTAGAAGCGGTATATATTTCATCTAAAGCCCTTTTATATTCATTTGGCATTACTTTAATAAAATTGACTAACTCTTTATCCCAGTGTTCAATAATTTTTTTTGCAATTTTACTATCAGTATATTGCAGATGTTTCTCTACTAAAGACTTGAGAATTTTTTCATCAGCCTGATCTAAATGTCTTGGGCCCGAAGTTTGTTCATTCTCTCTTTTAATTTTTTCTAAAGTTACCATAGCAGGATTACAATTTAGACTAAATCTTCCCATCGGATCATAGATATAAGCTACACCTCCTGACATACCTGCAGCAAAGTTTTGCCCCGTTTGCCCTAAAACTACAACAGTTCCGCCAGTCATGTACTCACAGCCATGATTACCTACCCCTTCCACGACAGCAGTTGCCCCAGAGTTTCTGACACAAAATCGCTCTCCAGCAACACCTCTAAAGTATGTTTCTCCCGATGTCGCTCCATACATGACGGTATTGCCAACAATAATATTCTTCTCGTCAATTCCTTTAAAATTTTGTGGGGGCCTTATCACAATTTTCCCGCCACATAGTCCTTTGGCGACATAATCGTTTCCTTCTCCATATAAATTAAAGGTAATGCCTTTTGCTAAAAAAGCTCCAAAACTTTGACCTGCTGTTCCCTCTAAATTAATTTTAATAGAGTCATCAGGAAGCCCTTCATTTCCATATGTTTTAGCAATTTCGTGAGATAAAAGAGTACCTACAGTTCGGTTCGTATTACTAATAGACATCGTAAATTCACAGGGTTCTTTTGTTTTTATTGTATTCTTTGAACGTCTAATTAACTCGTTATCAAGCGCTTTGTCTAATGCATGATATTGAGTTTCTGTATTGTATCTTGATACTTCTTTACCCATATCAGGTTGGTGAAAAATCTTTGAAAAATCTAATCCTTGGATCTTCCAATGATCAATACCTTTTTTTGTATCAAGCAAATCACTTCTTCCCACTAAATCATTAAACTTCTTAATTCCAAGTGATGCCATTATTTCCCGAATTTCTTCGGCAACGAAAAAGAAGAAATTGACGACGTGCTCTGGTTGACCTGCAAACCTTTTTCTTAATATTGGATCTTGAGTCGCAATGCCGACAGGACAAGTATTAAGATGACATTTCCTCATCATGATACAACCCTCGACAACAAGTGGTGCTGTCGCAAAACCAAATTCTTCTGCTCCAAGCAGTGCACCGATGACTACATCACGTCCTGTTTTCATTTGACCGTCGACCTGTAGAACTACCCTTCCTCTCAACTGGTTAAGCACTAATGTTTGTTGTGTTTCTGCCAAACCTAATTCCCAAGGCGTCCCTGCATGTTTGATTGACGATATAGGTGAAGCACCAGTGCCGCCATCATGACCGGCTATAACAATATGATCAGATTTTGCTTTTGCGACACCTGCTGCTACTGTTCCCACCCCTGTTTCCGAAACAAGTTTTACAGATATGCTTGCTTGTGGATTGGCATTTTTTAAATCATGAATCAATTGAGCTAAATCTTCTATTGAATATATATCATGGTGAGGCGGAGGCGATATCAAACCTACTCCGGGCACCGAAAACCTTAATTTCGCAATGTATGTGCTTACTTTATGACCAGGTAATTGGCCACCTTCACCAGGTTTTGCACCTTGAGCCATTTTAATTTGTATTTGATCAGCCGTTGATAGATATTCTGCTGTTACACCAAATCGGCCTGATGCAACCTGCTTTATCCTTGATCGCATAGAGTCGCCCGCTTTTAATTTAAAATTGGACTCTATTATTTCACTTCCTAAATGTTCCGCGATTGATGAATCTTTTTTTATAGGGAAAAAGCGCTTTTTGTCTTCTCCACCCTCACCTGTATTGGATTTACCCCCTATTCGGTTCATTGCAATTGCTAAAGTGGAATGAGCTTCTGTAGAAATAGACCCTAATGACATTGCCCCCGTGGCAAACCTTTTTACAATATCTTTAGCCGACTCCACCTCATCAAGATTGATAGCTGTTTTTTTCTTAAAACTAAAGAGCCCTCTTAATGTTTTATGTTTTTTAGTTTGGTCATTTATTAACTGCGCATATTCTTTATATGTCTCATATTGGTTCGTTCGTGTTGCATGTTGAAGTTTCGCAATAGACTCAGGATTCCACATATGCTCCTCACCTCTTATTCTAAAAGCATATTCTCCGCCAGCATCGAGTGCGTTTATTAATACAGGATCATCACCAAATGCTTTTTGATGAATTCTGCTCATTTCTTCAGCAATTTCTTTTGTTCCAATACCTTCAATATTTGTCGCCGTGCCTCTAAAATATTGATTAATAAAATCTTGATTTAAACCTACAGCTTCAAAAATTTGTGCGCCGCAATATGACTGATAAGTTGAGATGCCCATTTTTGACATGACTTTAAATAAGCCTTTTCCAACGGCCTTTATATAATTATCTTGAGCGAGAACAAAGTCATCTGAAATATTATGAATGGTTTTGAATGTTAGCCAAGGACATACAGCCTCAGCTCCGTAGCCTGCAAGTAAAGCAAAATGATGAATTTCTTTTGCAGATCCAGTATCGACAACCAAGCCTGTGTGTGTTCTTAAACCTTCAGCAATCAAGTATTGATGCGTCGCAGAGCAAGCTAATAATGCTGGGACAGCCATTCGTGTTTTAGATAAATTTCTATCAGAGAGAATTATTATATTATTATTTTCTATAGACTCTTTTGCAAGCTTACGAATTCTATCTAACTCTTTCACCAGTGATGCTTCGAGCGACTGACCTTTTTTCATTTCAAAAGTAATGTCTATTGTGCAAGATTTAAATTTATTATCGGTTAAGTTTTCGATCGAACTTAATTTGTCTAAGTCACTAATTGTTAAAATTGGTTGGCTCGCCTCAAGTCTAGGCGAAGCATCATCCTCTGTTTGATTAAATAGGTTTGGCTTTGGGCCAATAAATGTCATCAATGACATCACTATGTTTTCACGTATAGGATCAATTGGTGGATTAGTAACTTGCGCAAAAAGCTGTTTAAAATAATTAAAAATTAACTTAGGTCTATTCGATAACACGGGAAGTGCCGCATCATTTCCCATAGATCCAGATGGTTCCATACCAGCTTCAATCATGGGTTTGATTATAAAGTTGATATCTTCTTGAGAATAACCAAATGCTTGTTGAGTATCTAAAATCGACTCATTTAAGGGAAAATCTTCGGTTTTAAAAGCCAAATCTGATAAACAGAATCGTGAATCCTTAATTTTTTTCTTATAGGGTTTTGCTGTTGATAAAAGCGTTTTTACTTCATCATCGTCTATTAATCTGCCCTCTTGTAAATCAATTAAGAGCATTTTACCAGGCTCTAAGCGCCATTTTTTCACAATTTTTTCTTCGGGAAACTTTAATACACCCATCTCGGAAGCCATCATGACAACACCATCATCGGTCATCAAATATCTTGCTGGCCTAAGACCATTTCTATCGAGTGTTGCTCCAATCATTTGTCCGTCCGTGAAAGCGACTGCAGCAGGCCCATCCCATGGCTCCATTTTGGTTGCATGATATTCATAGAAGGCTTTTCGATCATCATTCATTAATGGATTATCTGACCAAGCTTCTGGTACAAGCATCATCATGGCATGGGGAAGGCTGTATCCGCCAGCTACCAATAACTCCAAGCAATTATCAAAACTCGCTGAATCTGACTGAGTTTCATCTATTAGTGGCCACAATTTTTCTAAATCTTCTCCTAGAAGCATTGATTCCATTTTGCCTGCCCTAGCTTTAATCCAATTAATATTTCCCCTAACCGTATTAATTTCACCATTATGAGCAATCATTCTATAAGGGTGTGCAAGCTCCCAAGCCGGAAACGTATTAGTAGAAAATCTTTGGTGGACAAGTGCAATAGCAGATATGGCTGATTCATCAACAAGATCTGGGAAAAATTCTCCAACCTCATGTGCCATGAGCATACCTTTGTATACGACGGTTCTTGATGACATTGAAGAAATATAAAAATTTGCAGGATCGTCTAATGATAACTTACCAACTTCTATTTCAATTCTTTTCCTAATTACAAATAATTTTCTTTCAAATGCCGCTTGATTAGCTAAGCTCTTATTTCTCTCTATGAAGACTTGTTTTATTATTGGCTGAACTTCTTTTGCAGCCTCAGCAATATCATCATTGTTAAATGGCACATCACGCCAACTAATAAAAACTTGTTTTTCATCTTCTATAATTTGTTTAATTTTTGATTCGCATAACTCTCGATTTTTTTTGCTTTGTGGAAGAAAACACATCCCAACGGCATACTCACCTATGGGTGGAAGCTTTAAACCATCTGCTTCAAATTCATTCTTGAAAAAAATATCGGGAATTTGAATTAAAATTCCTGCGCCATCACCTAGCTTAGGATCATACCCAGTGGCACCCCTATGAGTTAAGTTAGTTAATAACTCAAGACCTTGAGAAACAATTTTGTGACTTTGTTCGCCATGAATATTAGCTACAAACCCGACTCCACAGGAGTCGTGCTCATTTATTGGGTTGTATAAGCCTTGTTTTTTTTGTTTAAGATGACGCATCATGCTTACTAAAAATTATTTATTAAATCGGAAGACAATGTTATCGTTTTTTCCTTGTTTATTCAATGTTCTAGACGAATTTTTCTTTTTTTATTTAAGCTTTTTAAAGCTAACTTCTGCGGCCTGAATGGTTTGATTAATATCATCCATACTGTGAGCTGAAGAAACAAACCCTGCTTCAAAAGCCGATGGACCAAAATAAATTCCTTGATCAAGCATTAAATGAAAAAACTTATTAAATTTATCTCTATCAGAGACCATAACTTCTTCAAAAGATTCAGGTGGCTGAGCACTAAAATAAAAACCGAACATACCGCCAACGCTTTGGGCAGAAAATTCAACATTATTTGTCCTAGCTGCCCCAATAAGTCCATCAACTAGAGATTTTGTAGTTTTTGAGAGGTTTTCGAAAAAATTTGGTTTTTGAATTAGCTCTAAAGTTTTCATACCTGCAGATACTGCAACTGGATTTCCTGACAATGTTCCAGCTTGATAAACTGGGCCCAATGGGGCAAGTTGTTGCATTATTTCTTTCTTCCCTCCAAATGCTCCTACAGGTAATCCTCCGCCTATTACCTTACCTAATGTCGTCATATCTGGCGTTACATCAAATAGAGATTGCGCTCCGCCCAATGCCACCCTAAACCCTGTCATCACTTCATCAAATATCAATACTGTGTCATATTGTGTGCATAACTCTCTTAATTTATTTAGAAATGCTATTTTTGGGATTATTAAGTTCATATTTCCGACTACAGGCTCAATGATTACACATGCTAATTCCTGGCCCATCTTTTTAAAACATTCTTCAAGGGCTGTGACATTATTATATTCAAGGGTATGCGTGTGTTTAGCCGTATCATTAGGAACACCTGCAGAACTTGGTTGCCCAAAAGTTAAAGCACCAGAACCCGCTTTTACTAGTAAAGAATCTGCATGCCCGTGATAACAACCTTCAAATTTTAAAATTTTATCCCTTTTGGTGTAGCCTCTTGCAACACGAATCGCACTCATCGTTGCTTCAGTTCCACTACTTACTAATCTCACTTGCTCAATGCTTGGAACTAATTTAACGAGTAATTCTGCCATTGTGAGTTCTCTTGATGTCGGCGCGCCAAACGACAATGAAAACTCTGCCGTATCTTTAACTGCACTAATAATTTCAGGGTGTGCATGCCCAACAATCATGGGACCCCATGAATTAATATAGTCGATATATTCTTTATCATTTTCATCAATGAGACGACTACCTATTCCAACCTTAAAGAAAATCGGAGTCCCTCCCACAGAACCAAATGCTCTAACGGGTGAATTAACACCTCCTGGTATATAAACTTCTGATTGTTCATATAATTCTTTATTTTTATTCATCTTAAATTTTTGACTTAAATTGTTTAATTGTCGATATGATATCTGTAGAAGAAAATATACTATTTATTAAAGCAAAACATTGAATGCCCGTTTCTTTCAAAGATCCTATGTTATCAATAGTTATCCCTCCGATTGCCACTGTAGGAATATCATATTTTTGTATTACCATACTAATCATTTCTAGAGATACTATAGGAGCAGTAGGTTTAGTTTTAGTTTCAAAACAAGCTCCCAAAGCAATGTAATCTGCTTTATTTCTAATTGCCATTTCTACTCGATCCACTTGATTATAACAGGACATGCCTATACATTTATTAACCCCAAGAGTTGAACGCGCATTTTTGATAATTTCATCATCTTTGCCCAAATGTATACCAAAAGTATCTAATTGTAAGCAAATATCAATATCATCGTTTATTATCAATGGTATTTGGTACTCGTCCGTCACCTTTTTTATTTCCTTCGCTTGTTCGAGTCTTATTTTCCAAGGAAGCAATTTAGATCGATATTGTAAAATATTGATGCCGCCCTCACAACAATCTCTTACTTGTTTTAACAGAATTTCAGTATTTTTCTGATCTGGTGTAATTGCATATATACCTTTAATGGTGGGTTGGATTATCGCCATCCTCATCTTCCTCATATGAACTATTATTAAATATCCAGTGAAATCTATCGGGAATTAATTGACCATGTCCAACATTAAATGCATTTTTTAACGCCAGTGAAGTAAAGTGTATCGCTTCATTTACAGCCTCTTTTAAAGAATAATCTTGGGCACAAAATCCAGCAATGGAGGAAGCTAAAGTGCATCCTGATCCATGATATTCGTTGGGGAGGCGTTCTGATTCAAAAGGAATGATATCGCCATTTTCTAGGTAAAGGGTATTGGTGACAGCAGCTGTTTTCTCATCACCACCTGTAATGAGAAGATTTTTACACCCAAGGTTAAACAGACGTTTAGCACTTTCTGAAATTGAAATACCTTCAAAATCTTCATTGTCATAACAAACTAATTTTCTTGCCTCTATACTATTTGGTGTAATTAATGTTGACCGAGGAAGTAACAAGCGAATCATTGCTTTCTTCATTAAATCATTCATTAGAATATCACCGCGGCCTGAGGCAATAATAGGGTCTAGCACAACTGGTATATCGGGATAGCTTTCAAGAATTTCTGAAATGACTTTTATATTGTCGAGGCTCCCTAATAAACCTAATTTAAATACAGCAACCTCTACATCTTTTAGCGCGGTTATTGCTTGTCGTTTTAATAATTGAGAATCTACAGGTGAGACTAATTCAACACCTGTTGTGTCTTGGACAGTAATTGCTGTTGTTATTGAAATAGGGTGACAATATATACTTGCCAGTGTCAATATATCTGCTTGCAGTCCTGCGCCACCTGTTGGATCGGTTGCAGAAAATGTCATTACTTTTGGTGGTGATAACAAATGTCTCATTATTTAGAAATCCGTTGGGTCAACATCAACACTCCATTTTACGCGATTCACAAGTGGATGTTGTCTTATTTGAGAAATCCATGGCTTTAACATCATATGAAGGTCTTTTCGAGAAGGTGCTTGTATATATAAATGAAAGCGTTCGAACCCTTTAAGCTTTTCAATGGTTGGTCTTGATGGGCCGAGAACATTTATTGTTGACACTAAAGACTCTTTTGCCCAACCAGTTACATCATTTATAAATTGTTTTGCCATATTTAAATTTTTTGATTTCACCGTTAAGACTGCATTGTAGCTAAAGGGTGATAGGCCCATACTTTTTCTTTCATTCAGCAATTGATTGCTAAATGAATCAAAATCATGAGCTTTCAACGAATCAAATAGATTATGATTTGGAAAAGCAGATTGTATTAACACTTCACCCTTAATTTTTCCTCTTCCTGCTCGACCAGAGACTTGTATTAATTGTGAAAATAATCTTTCGCTTGCTCGAAAATCTGGACTATATAAGGCATTATCAGCATCTAAAACAACCACCAATGTCACATGGGGAAAATCGTGACCTTTTGCTAACATTTGTGTGCCAATAACAATATCTATTTCTCTGTTATTCATTTTTAAATAAAGATCTTCAATAGATTTTTTTGAGTGTGTAGTATCACGATCAACTCTTATTATTTTTGCTTCAGAGAAAGAGTATTTCAATACATCTTCTATTTTTTGAGTACCCGTTCCTAAGGGAAATAAGTCTGTGTTGCCACAGTCAACACACGCGTTGGTAATTTTTTGATCATAGCCACAGTGATGACACTTAAGGCGCTTTTTCTTAAGATGTACCACTAATCGAGATGAACAACGCTCACATTCAGCAACCCAACCACAAGACGAACAAATTAAAACAGGTGAGTAACCCCTTCGATTTATAAAAACAATCGTTTGCTCTTTTTTATCTAATCTATTTTGAATTGCATCAATCACTTCCTTTGAAACTTGTAGCTTAGTTTTATCATTTACTTGGATTGTTTTAATCGCTGGTAGAGTTGCATTATCAACAGCTCTTGAGTTTAACTTTAAATATTTAAAGTTTTGTTTTGTGTTTATTGCTTTGTACCAAGTTTCTAAAGATGGTGTAGCAGATCCCATAATAATTGGAATGTTTAAATTTTTTGCTCTCATCATTGCAACATCTCTTGCGTGGTATCGTAACCCTTCACTTTGTTTAAAAGAAGGATCATGTTCTTCATCAATAATAATGATTTTTAGATTAGGCATGGGTGTAAAAATGCCTAATCTTGTCCCAATGACAATATCTGCATTACCAATTTTTGCTTCTCTCCAGTTATCTAATCGCTCTATATCTGATAAGTAACTGTGAAGAACCACAATTTTTTTATCAAAAAAACGATTTTGAAATCGTTCCTCCAGCTGAGGTGTTAGATTAATTTCTGGGACTAAAACTAACGCCTGGCTTTGAGAATTCACTAAAAACTCTGTTATCAAGTTCATATAAATTTCTGTCTTACCGCTTGCTGTTACTCCATGAATTAACCAAGGCTTATATGATTTTGTTTTTTTGATTTCATCAATCACTTTTTTTTGTTCTTTATTCAAAACTGGCTGATCTTTTTTAGATCTACTTGTTTCTTGGATGAATACTTCTAAGGATATCAATCCCATACTTTCAAGTTTGTCGACACACTCAGATCCATTTGAGACAAGTTTATTTAAATCCTTTTGTCTTAAGTCTTTTTTCAAAATTGCGTTGGCTACTTTTTTCAAACGAAGCTGTCTAGAAGGTAAATTGTCAATTACTTCATGTGTGAGGCTTGCATCTGCTTTGAATATTAGTTCTTTCTTCTTTGAGGTAAATGAATTTTTTTTTAATCTGCTTGGTACAACAGACATTATGGTTTGACCAATAGGATGGTGATAATAATCAGACACAAAATACAAAAGTTTAAGCATGGATTTATCAAAAACAATTTCAGTTTCTGTGCTGATAATGAATTTTAATTTATCGATTGGAACCATTGACTCAATAGATGTTTCACAACAAATCCCTATCAGATTTCTTTTACCAAAGGGGACTCTTACATATTGACCAATTTTAATATTTGCATCATTAGAGATATAGTCAAAGAACTTATTGACTGGGACATCTAAAGCAACTTTTAATATTTTTTGATCTTTACTCAATTTTTGAAAGTTCCTCAATCACACAACAACATTAGATAGGGTAAAATGTTTTTTTATATTTAATATTGTAACCTTGTGAAAGATTATCTAACCAATTTACTTGATAATGCGCTTAAAAATTTAATTGAAGATTTTGATAAAGATATTATTCAAGTTAGTAGGCCAAAACAAATTCAACATGGTGATTTCTCCACTAATGTCAGCCTTCCATTGGCAAAGATTCTAAAAAAGCCACCCCTTGAAATAGCTAATGAAATAATTAAACACATTCCTGTTTCTTTATTAATAGAAAAAGTTGAAATAGCTGGGGCTGGTTATATTAATTTTTTCTTAAGTTCAGAAGCACGCGTAAAATTAATCAATAAAATTTTGATGGAAAAGGAAGATTTTGGTAAGTCTTCTTTTGGAAAAAAACAAAAAATACAGGTGGAATTTGTATCTGCTAATCCCACGGGGCCCCTTCATGTTGGTCACGGCCGAGGTGCAGCTATTGGGGACTCTATCGCGCGACTTTTAGATGCTACGGGCTGGGATGTAACGAAAGAGTTTTATTACAATGATGCCGGGGCACAAATTAATTCTTTAGCTTTGTCTGTCCAAGCAAGAGCAAAAAAAATAAATCCAGGTGATAAAGATTTTCCTAAAGATGGTTATCAAGGTGAATATATCGCAGAAATTGCAAATGAAATGGACGGGTTTAGGGGCTATAGCGATGAAAATATTGACATAATGGAAGAGATCAAGAATCTTACGATACTAAGTTCTGATGAAGTAAAAAAAGATAACAGGCCTCTTCATATTGAAGACCTAAATTTAACAGCAGAATACAGTGTTAAATTTCTAAGACGAGAACAAGATTCTGACCTTCGAGCTTTCAATGTAAATTTTGATGTTTTTAGTCTCGAATCTTCTTTATATAAAAACGGCAAAGTCGATGAAATTGTTAAAATATTAATTAAAAATGGTCACACATATGAAAAAGATGGTGCTCTATGGCTTAAAACAACCTCGTTTGGTGATGATAAAGATAGAGTAATGAGGAAAACTGATGGTGAGTATACATATTTTGTACCTGACATTGCTTACCACCTCGATAAATGGGAGAGAGGATTTAAAAGGGTCATTAACGAACAAGGCTCAGACCACCACAGCACAATAAATCGAGTAAGAGGCGGATT
The DNA here is from genome assembly GCA_028355955.1 of Methylophilaceae bacterium. Lineage (GTDB taxonomy): Bacteria > Pseudomonadota > Gammaproteobacteria > Burkholderiales > Methylophilaceae > BACL14. The sequence goes on from JAOMTQ010000004.1 coordinate 43,582, forward strand.
GCAGGCACTAGATAATGGCATTCCACTTAAATGGCCTGAGTATGTTCTGCATCAAATGATCACTGTAATGAAAAATAAAAAAGAAGTTAAGATTTCAAAAAGAGCTGGGAGCTATGTCACTTTAAGAGACCTTATAGATGAGGTTGGCTGTGATGCAACTAGGTACTTCTTAACTGCAAGAAGACCAGAATCGCAACTTATTTTTGATATTGACCTTGCCAAAACTAAAAATAATGAAAATCCAGTTTATTACATTCAATATGCTCATGCCAGAATCTCAGGGGTACTTAAACAATGGGGAGGGAGTAAAGAAAGTCTTAATGTTAAAAATGGAGATAGCATAAAAAATTTAAATGAGCTAAGGCTTATAAAAAGCATTAGTGAATTTCCAGAAGTAGTTGTTCAGGCTGCTGAAGAACTAGCTCCTCATCAAATTGCAAACTATCTTAAAGATTGCGCTGCGGAATTCCATAGCTACTATAATGATACAAAGTTTATTATTGATGATAAAAATATTATGGAAAACAGACTCGCCCTTATTCGTGCTACACAATTTATATTGAGCAATGGATTGAAGTTGCTTGGAATTAGTGCACCTAATAAAATGTAAAGAGGAAAGACAATGATTGATAACAAAGAAACTAGTGAACAAAAAAAATTTAAGGGGACACCCTTTGCAAATGGCTTATTTTTTGGCGTCTTTCTTGGCATAGTCGTCGCTATTATAATTACCCTTTTGGTAACAAGTGGAAAAAGTCCTTTTATATCAAAAAAAACTGAAGGATCTTGCATTGAAGTTAACTCTGCCTTAGGTGATGAGGATGTAATTAATATTGACGAAGATACGAATATAGAAGCTTATGCAGATTCTTATGGAGAAGCTCAAGAGGTCGTACCAAATAATGATAGAGACATTCTTTACTATATTCAAGTTGGGGCATTTTCAGAAAAGAGAGCCGCCATCAATTTAAAAGCTCGTTTAGCCCTTATGGGTTACGAATCTGTTGTAATGACAGCTGAGATTGGGGTAAATACTTTTCATAGAGTAAGTGTTGGCCCCTATAAAAATTATGATGATGCGAAAGACAACCGTGAAAAGCTCTTTCTTGAGGGATTTAAAGCGAACTTAATTAAGTTAACTACACCTAAAGACTATTAGATAAAGGATTAAAACCATGAAGAAATATATTTTATTGCTTACATTATTATTATCAAGCATCGCTTTTGCCGTTGAACCAAAATTTAATGATAATTTTAAACAAACTAAAAACGAAATTGAAACTTCCTCTCCAGGGAAAATTGAAGTAATCGAATTATTTTGGTATGGCTGTATTCATTGTTATACCATGGACCCTTACCTAGATAAATGGGCAGATGCGCTTCCTGATGACGTTGTATTTAAAAGAGTACCTGCTATTCCCAGAAAAAGTTGGGTTCCAGGAGCAAAAGCTTTCTACGCATTAGAAACGCTTGGTTTAGAAAAAGAATTACATGAAAAATTATTTGATGCTATTCATAAAGAGAAAGACCTTGATCCCAATAATGAAAAAGCGCTGATCGACTGGGTTACTTTAAATGGAAAGCTTGATAAAAAAGAGGTTAAATCTGCCTTTAATAGCTTTTCGATTGATACGAAACTAAAAAAATCTTACAAGATTTTTAAAGAGGCTGGGGCTACGGGCGTACCAACAATTATTATTGATGGAAACTATATGACTTCAAGCACAATGGCTGGGGGTGAACAGAATGCTATTGATATTACAAATTATATAATTGAAAACATTAGAAACGATAAAAAAAAATCTAACTAACTTTTTTTTAAATATTTATTGCTCGCGAAAGATTATTATTTAATTTAAAATATGACCTTTAATAAGGCTAATTGATGCATCAACACCGCACACCTGAAAATATTAGTGACCACATCGCTTTAATTATCACAAAAACTCTTCGTTTTTTCGCCGACACATTTTTCGCAAAGCGCTATGGGCATAGAGCAGTTGTTTTAGAGACTGTTGCTGCTGTTCCAGGAATGGTTGGTGGGATGTGGATTCATTTAACTTGTTTAAGAAAAATGCAAAGTGATCGAGGTTGGATAAAGATCCTTCTTGATGAAGCGGAAAATGAACGAATGCATCTCATGACTTTTATCGAGATTGCCCAACCGAAGTGGTATGAAAGAATGATTATTCTTGCTGCTCAAGCAATCTTTTGGAATTTTTACTTTTTATTGTATGTTTTTTTTCCAAGAACTGCCCACAGGCTAGTTGGCTATTTTGAGGATGAAGCTGTAATTAGTTATACCTCTTACTATGAGCAAGTTTCTTCAGACCTAACTTTAAATGTAGACGCACCCCAAATCGCAAAAGATTATTGGAATTTACCAAACGATGCTAAGTTACTTGATGTTATTAAAGTGGTTCGAGCTGATGAGCAAAAACACGCAGATGTTAATCATGGTCGTGCAGATTCTTTAGATAAGCCTGACAGATTGACAGCAATAAAAAAAGAACCAAACTTTACTAAGGTTAATCCCGTAAACATTCAGTCATACACAGATGCGAATTATCATATTTACGATAAGCCACTATTTGTTATAAATATCGGTGTCGAAAGCTCAGGTCTTAATAAGCTTTATGAAAAATATGGGGTAAATGAGGCTGCGGTTTTAACAGCCTATAACCCGATGAGCCAAGAGACAAACGATAACGACAATAAAAAAAATAATAAACAATTAGAGATAATTTTAAAAGACCAAAAGTTATCTTACATTCGTGCTGAAGGTATCTGTCCTGATAATAAATGGCCTGGGGAAGAAAGTTTTCTCGTTCTTGGATTGACATTAAATGCTGCTAAAGATCTGGGTACAAAATTCAAACAAAATGCAATTGTTTGGTCAGATCATTCAACTATTTCTCAATTAATTTTATTAAGATAATTTATGGATTTTCGTAAAACTATTTTAAATTTTTTTACACTCCTTAATACGATTTACTTAGGGCTTGTGATTTACATTGAGTTTTTCATGGAGAATTTAACAAAGGATCCGTATGAAATTTATTATGATTTATGGATGTATGTTTTTATTGGTTATTGTGCAATTTTAATTTTTAATTTTGCAATGTTTGGTCAGATAACTTTGTGGAACTTAAAATCAAAAAAGTAAGTCTGATTTTTTTATACGTAATGAAAATAATAATGATTCGCAATAACGAAGTAAATTTTAAATACTCATATAATCTTACTTATGAATATTTTTATCACTTATTTAATACATATATCTATAGCATTAACACTTTTGCTCTCATACTGCTTATTGCTAATTTTAGCGATTTAAGCCATAAATTTTATTAGCAATGTCAAAAATAAACTCCACTTTCTCTGAGGAAGATGTCTCTCGTATTATAGAAATGGCTTGGGAAGATCGAACACCATTTGAAGCTATTTTAAAAAATTACGGGCTAGATGAGCCTAAATTAATGCGGCTCATGCAAGCTAACTTAAAAAAATCTTCATATAAACTTTGGAGGAAAAGAGTAAAAGAAAAGTCTATTAAGCATTTGAAATTACGTTCATCAGATATCACCAGAGCTTATTGTCCTACACAATATAAATTAACCCGTAAATGATTATCCTAGAAAGAGGCTTCACAAGCTAAGGGAGGAGTAAGCTTATGAAGCCAGGTAAGCAATAAGAAATAGCCTACTTACTTAATAGAGAGGTTGATTTTAATAAAATTCAATTTATTTATCTTGATCTCTTAAATCTAAATCAATACCCTTCACTCTATTTAAGAACTCTTTGCTATATTTAATTTTTAATTCTTTCGTTTCTTTCTTTATTGGCTTTATTTTTTTACTAATTACTGGCTGACTATCATTCGGTGACATAACTATATGAAAAATAGACATTAAAACAACGATGATAGATATTATTAAAATTGCAACAATAAATTCTGAAAGATATAAATCTATTAAATATTCAAATGCTTCATACATAGCTTAATTGTCTATTATTTACCTTTATTATAATGTGCTAACATGCATTTACATTCACTATTATAAGGATTTGTTATGTTAAAAAATATTATCATCTTAGTTGTTATTATTATAGGTGGGTATATGGTTTATACAAACTATATGCAAAATGAAGAAATTGCTGCTCTTGATGGAGTTGTAAATGAAGAACATCCTGGAGAATTAAATCCTGATGACGTTGTTAGTGATTAATATTATCTTCATTATTTTAAATTTTTTAGGAATCTAAAGTGTTAAAAAAAATTATCTTGTTGATTATTATTGGTGCAATCGGTTGGTATGTTTACAGTGATTATATGAAATCAGATTTTGATCAAGTAATTGATGCAACAGAGGATGCTGTTGAAGATATGTAAATAGATCGATTCTTAGAAAGGGGCTTTTGCGGCCCTTTTTTATATCTTCTTTACCAAGTCTTCTACTACTTTTTTTGCATCTCCAAACAACATCATTGTCTTATCGGAATAAAAAAGCTCGTTATCTAGACCTGCATAACCTGGTGACATTGATCTTTTATTGACAATAATCATTTTTGCTTTATCTGCCTCTAAAATTGGCATTCCATAGATAGCACTCCCAGGTGTTTTTGCTGCTGGATTAACGACATCATTTGCTCCAATAACAAGAACTAAATCAGTTTGACTAAATTCACTATTAATATCTTCCATTTCAACGACCTGCTCATAAGGTACATCTGCCTCAGCTAATAAAACATTCATATGGCCCGGCATTCTTCCTGCCACAGGATGAATCGCATATCTCACCGATACTCCTTTTTCAATTAACTTTTCTGTGAGCTCTTGAAGAGCGTGTTGAGCTCTAGCAACAGCCAGACCATACCCCGGAATTATGATGATCGAGTCAGCATTTGACATTAAAAATGAAACATCATCTGCTGAACCAGACTTGACGTTCCTTTCTTTATCATCGGTTTGAAGTGAACTTTGTTCGCCCCCAAAGCCACCCAACATTACTGATATGATTGAGCGATTCATTGCTTTACACATAATATATGAGAGAATTGCACCAGAAGAACCGACACAAGCACCTGCAATAATAAGCACTGAATTATTTAGGGTAAAACCTATTCCGGCGGCTGCCCAACCAGAATAACTATTAAGCATTGAAACCACCACCGGCATATCAGCACCTCCAATTGGAATTATCAGCGTTACACCTAAAACTAAAGCAATTGATAGCATGATGAAGAATGCTGTTAAGGATTCTGTTTGAAAAAATATCACCCCTGCAATAATCATAATAATAGCTAATACTAAGTTGAGTAAATGTTGGCCATTAAAAATGGAGGGATTTGCCCCAAACTTTCCGGATAACTTTCCAAAAGCAATAACGGATGCCGAAAATGTAATTGCGCCAATGAAGGCACCAATGAATAATTCAAACCTTTGAACTATAGTATGCATTTCTGAAACATTAAGAACTGCGGCTGTTGCAATTAACACTGCCGCCAAACCCACAAATGAATGCATAAGTGCAACTAATTCCGGCATCTTGGTCATCTCTACTTTTTTTGCTACGTAAATACCAATAAATGCTCCAGATAGTAAAGGGATTGCTATTAATATAGAAATTAGATTAGTGCCAATCAGTAAAGTAGTAATAATTGCAATACTCATTCCCACCATACCAAATATGTTTCCTAATCTGGAAGAGGTTGGAGACGACAGTCCCCTTAAAGCCAATATAAAAAATATTGCAGCAATTAAATAGCTAATCATCGCAAATGCTTCATTTTCCATTTTTAACCTCCACTTTTTTCTCTTTTTTCTTAAACATCTCTAACATCCTTTGGGTAACAAAAAATCCTCCAAAAATGTTTATAGCTGCAAAAAATATAGCAAATGCTCCTAAAATGCTGCTAAAAGTTATTATCTCTCCGTTAATTTCAACAACTTGTAATATCGCTCCTACGATGACTATGCCAGAAATTGCATTTGTCACTGACATTAGCGGCGTATGAAGCGCTGAAGTTACATTCCAGACAACGTGATACCCAACAAATATAGCTAGAACGAATATAGTTATGTTTTGAACTGTTAATAAATCCGTCATCTTTATCCCTTTTTATTATTTTTCGATATTAATGTTTCTGTCACCAATTCATCTTTGTCATTTATAAACAATTGCCCGGATTCATTGATTAGTAATTTTGTAAATTCTAAGATATTTCTAGAATATAGCGCAGAAGCATCTGTACTTAACATGCTTGGTAAATTATTAAAACCGATTATGGTTACGTTTTCTAGCTGATTAACTTTATTATTCTGAGTAAGTGGGCAATTTCCTGACCCGTCAGAACCACTGCCTGCTGCCATATCAACTATCACCGATCCAAATTTCATTTTCTTTACTGTTTCTTCAGATAATAATTGTGGCGGTGCTTTGCCAGGAATTAAAGCAGAAGTAATAATAATATCTGCTGATTTAGCTTTCTCGGCCACTACTTTAGATTGTCTTGTTAACCAAGATTTTGGCATTGGTTTTGCGTAACCCCCTTTACCAATTGCGCAATCCTTTTCCTCTTCTGTTTCAAAAGGCACTTCAATAAACTTGCCCCCTAAAGATTCAATTTGCTCCTGAACTGATGGTCTGACATCAGAAGCCTCAACGACCGCTCCTAATCTTTTTGCTGTTGCAACTGCTTGAAGTCCTGCTACACCTGCTCCTAAAACTATTACTTTAGCTGCCTTGACAGTCCCCGCAGCGGTCATAAGCATAGGCATAAATTTTTTATAGTAATCAGCAGCTAGTATTACCGCTTTGTACCCTGCAATGTTTGCTTGGGACGATAGAACATCCATGGATTGTGCTCTTGTATTTCTTGGCAACGCTTCTAATGCAAAAGCTGAAACTCCTTGTTTTTTTAATAAAGCTTGCAAATCATTATTAAAGGGTTCCAACATACCAACCATAAATTGCTTTGGCTTTAATGTAATTATTTCCTTTTCGTCTAAAGGTCTGACCATTAACAATAGGTCTGATTGGAGAGCTAAATTTCTTGAAACAATTTCAGCGCCATTATTTTTATAGTCTTCATCGGAAATAGAGGCTTGAATACCAGCTCCGGCTTCAATTAAAACAGAATGGCTTAAAGCGATCATTTTTTTAACTGTTTCTGGAGTGGCTGCTACTCTCGATTCGCCACTAACTATTTCTCTTAAAACACCTATCTTCATTTTTACTCCCTACCAAAATTAAACCAAAAATATCCCATACTCATTTAAATAATATAAGTGAGCATTGTTGATATTTAACTTCCTATTATTTTTTCTTTAATACTCGTTATTGTTTTTACTATCATATCAAGAGATGGTCTTTTTGACGACCCTTGTCTAAATGCTATAGCAACCCTACGAAAAGGTATTGGATTTTCAAAAGATAAAATATTTATTGAATCATTCGAATAATTTTTTACAGTTGCACTTTGCGGTAATATTGATATTCCTAAATTAGAAGCAACCATGTTTCTTATTGTCTCAAGTGATGTACCTGCTTGCACTTCCGCCTTATCTGATATGCCTGGACATGCCTCTCTTACTTGCATGCTAAAGCAATGAGTATTGTCTAACAATAGGATTTTTTCATTTTTTAAGTCCTTAGCATCAATTTTTTGTTTCTTGTTCCATTGATGTTTTGACGGTATTAACACTTTGAAAGGTTCATCATATAAAGTCAGTATTTCAATTCCAGGAACATCAAATGGTAATGCAATAATGGCTGCATCAATCGTCCCATCTTCTAGTTTAATAATTAAATTTTTGGTAATGTCTTCTTCAGCTTTTAAAATAATATCGGGAGATGTATTTTTTAATAATGGAATTATTGAGGGTAATAAATATGGCGCTATAGAGTAAATTAAGCCTAATTTAACATCAACTTGTTGAGCATTTTTTTCAACTATTGAAATTGCTTTAATTTTATCAACTTCTTCTAGGACTTTTTGTGCTTGATTGACAACCTTCTCACCAACGGTTGTTAGTGAAATTCCCATACGGTTTCTTTCAAAAATTAATAAACCAAGTTCATTTTCTATTTTTTTTATTGCTAAGCTCAATGCTGGTTGACTAACAAAACTTTTGGCAGCCGCTCTTCTGAAATTTTTTTCTTGCGCAACTGATACGACAAACCTTAGCTCACTAAGCGTCATTTACAAACTTATATATCTAAATTATCAACAGCAAGAGCATTGCTTTCAATAAACTTGCGCCTTGGTTCAACATTGTCCCCCATAAGCTCTGTAAAAGTTTCTTCTACTACCTGTGTATCCTCTATTGTTACTTTTAATAATCTTCTAACAGAAGGATCCATTGTTGTCTCCCATAACTGTTCAGGATTCATTTCCCCTAATCCCTTATACCTTTGAATATTTAATGTATTTTTCGCTTCTTGAATCATCCAGTCTATTGCCTCTTTAAATGATTCTATTTGTTTAGATTTTTCACCTCTACTTATAGTCGCACCTGACCCAATAAGTCCTTTAATTAAAAGAGATGTTTTTATTATCTGTTTATATTCACCGCTTAGTAAAAACTCAGAATCGATATTACTTGTATTTAAATTTCCATGAACAAATTGGTTTATTTCAATTGAGTATTTATTATTTTCATCATCATATTTTAATTCAAAATTGATATTGTCTTGATTCATATATGTTTTTAATTGGTCTAAATAGTTTTTTGTGGATTCTTCACTATCTAAATTTATATCTCCTATATGATGAATGGCTCTTAATAAAGATTCATCATAGCGGCTCGATAAACGCCTTATAATGGATTCTGTTATTAACATTTCTTTAGCAATATTCCTAAGGCTTTCATCATCCAATACATCACCTTTTTCTTTTGTCACCAATGATGCGTCATTAAGAGCTGATTCAATTAAATATTGCTCTAATTCTTCCTCATCTTTTAAGTACCTTTCATCTTTGCCTTGTTTAACTTTAAACAAAGGGGGCTGTGCTATGTAGATGTGACCTTTTTCTACCAACGCATGCATTTGTCTGAAGAAAAACGTTAGTAAGAGAGTCCGAATATGAGCGCCATCTACATCGGCGTCTGTCATAATTATAATTCGATGGTATCTTAACTTATCAACATCAAATTCTGCCCCTATATTTGTTCCTAGCGCCGTAATTAGTGTTGTAATTTCTTGTGAAGATAATATTTTATCAATTCGTGCCTTTTCTACATTTAGAATTTTGCCCTTCAAAGGAAGTATAGCTTGGTTTTTTCTATCTCTCCCCTGCTTAGCAGAGCCTCCAGCTGAGTCTCCCTCTACTAAATAAATTTCGCAGTTCTCAGGGTTTTTTTCTTGGCAATCAGCTAGTTTACCTGGCAGCCCCATTGAATCCATAACCCCCTTTCTTCTTGTCATGTCTCTTGCTTTTCTAGCCGCCTCTCGTGCTCTCGCTGCATCTACTATTTTATTACAAATAATTTTCGCATCCTTTGGATGCTCTAATAAAAATTCTGTTAATTTTTTCCCCACAACATCAGATACAATTGGTTGAACCTCACTTGATACTAATTTGTCTTTAGTTTGAGAAGAAAATTTAGGGTCAGGAACCTTAACAGATAAAACACATACAAGGCCCTCTCGCATATCATCCCCGCCTGTTTCAACCTTTGCTTTCTTTGCAAGTTCATTTGACTCTATATAAGTATTAATTGTTCTTGTTAAGGCAGCTCTAAGCCCTGTTAAATGTGTTCCTCCATCTCGTTGAGGAATATTATTTGTAAAACACTGTACATTTTCACCGTAACTATCATTCCACTGCATACTAACTTCCATTGTAATACCGTCTTTTTCAGCGCTTTCCGCATAAAAAATATTATCATGCAAGCTTGACTTAGATCGATTCATAAACTGTACAAAACCTTTTATACCGCCAGAGGATGCAAAGTTTTCTGTTTTCCCAGACCTATGATCAATCAGATCAATATTTACGCCATTGTTTAAAAAAGATAACTCTCGAATTCTTTTCGCTAATAAATCAAAATGAAAATCAATATTAACAAAGGTATCTGCTGAAGGCATAAAGGTTACCTCTGTACCCGTTTTATCAGTGTCGCCTAAAATCTTTAACGACTCAACAATATCTCCACGCTTAAAGTGAGCCTCATGAATTTTTTTATTTCTATATACCTTTAGCTTTAGCCAATCGGAAAGGGCATTTACAACCGAAACACCTACACCATGAAGCCCCCCTGAAACTTTATATGAATTTTGATCAAACTTACCGCCCGCATGAAGTTCTGTCATTACAATTTCTGCAGCCGACCTTTTAAATTCATCATCTCCCTTTATGTCTGTTGGAATGCCTCGACCGTTATCTGTAACTGTAATTGAATTATCAGGATGAATAATAACTTTAATTTCATCACAATGCCCCGCCAAGGATTCATCTATGGCATTATCTAAAACCTCAAAAACCATATGATGTAAACCACTTCCATCTGATGTGTCACCAATATACATGCCAGGCCTTTTTCTGACTGCATCAAGCCCCTTTAAAACCTTAATGCTGTCAGAATTATATTTTTCATTATTTATATCGTCTTGCTTAGTCATTGGGGTCCTTTTAATTTACCTATATTCTCATCGGCATTACTACATACTTATAATCTTCGTTATTCGGAATGGTAACTAAACAACTACTTGATGAATCTTTAAAGGCAAAATTTAATTTATCAAATTGAATGTTATTTAATACATCTATAAGGTAAGTAACATTAAACCCAACATCAATATCTTCCCCTTGATATTTTATTTCCATTTCTTCTTCTGCTTGTTCTTGTTCACTGTTGGTACTGATCATTTTCAAATTGTTTTTAGTTATTACGACCCTTATTCCTCTATATTTCTCGTTTGAAAGAATGGAAGCCCTTTGCATTGCTGTTAATAGGGTTTGTCGATCTATTTCAAAAATATTTGGGTGGCCAACCGGTATAACTCTTGAATAATCAGGAAACTTACCATCAATAACTTTAGTTATTAAATCTATGTTATTAAAGTGAAAGTGTGCTTGAGTTTTGCTTATATTAATTTCTATATCATCATCTCCATCACCTAAAAGTTTAACTAACTCCAAAATTGTCTTTCTTGGAATTATGGTTTGGATTTTTCCAAAATCTTTTTGGAGTTTGATTGAGGTAAAGCTCAATCGATGGCCGTCGGTTCCTACAATATTTAATTTTTGATTATCTACTTCAAATAGCAATCCATTCAAATAATACCTAATGTCTTGTTGAGCCATAGAGAAGTCAACTTGCTTTAAAATATCTTTAAATTCTTTTTGTTTAAGCTTAACAAAAGTATTTTCTTCCTCATCCTTTTTCATAATAGGGTAATCTTTAGCCGCTAATGTTTGAAGGTTAAATTTACTTTTAAGGGCTTTAACTAAAACTGTTGTGTCGTTTATTTGAATATTTAATTTAGTCTTTTCAGGCAATGCTCTTGTAATATCAAGGATCTTTCTTGCTGAAATAGTTGTTTCAAATGTATCTTCTAGTTTTGTTCGAACAGAAAGAGAAACTTGCATTTCTAAATCTGTAGCAGTGAATCTTAAATTATCTTTGGATCCTTCAAGTAAAATATTTGATAAAATAGGAAGGCTTAGTTTTCTTTCAACAATTCCGGCTACATTACTTAATGGATCTAAAAGAGTATCTCTGTCTATTTCTATATTCATAATATCTTCTTTATATATTTAATAATAATAATAATAGGGCTAGTTTTAAAAATAAACGTAATATAATTTATATAAAACAACAATTTAAAGCTTTTTTAAACCTATGAATTTCATTAGTTTTTATTGTGAACAAATTGTGCATTAATATAAAACTTATTGTAGAGTTATTACTAACTCTATTATTATTCACAACCAATGCACAGTTTATCATTTTTACCCGCGCAATACTTGCGTTAAAAATCCCAAATCTTGACCAATGTTTTGGTCTTTAAGTCTTAACCCCTCAATTTCTTCACAAGCGTGCATAATCGTTGTGTGATGTCTTCCACCATAAGCAGCACCTATATCAGGAAAACTCATGTTGGTAAGTTCTCTTGTAAGTGTCATAGCTATTTGTCGAGGCCTTGAAAAATTCCTAGACCTTTTTTTACTCAGAATATCGCTGATTTTTATTTTATAAAACTCTGCTACTGTCTTTTGTATATTCTCTACACTTACTTGCCTCCCTCGAACTGCAATTAAGTCTTTTAAAGATTCTTTGGCAAGGCTTGTGTTGATTGGTACATTCATGAAGTTTGACATAGCGACTATACGATTTAATGCACCCTCTAATTCTCTTACATTTGATCTAATTTGTTTGGCCACAAAGAATGCAACATCCTCAGGCAGTTCAATATTATTTTGTTCAGCTTTTTTTAAAAGAATAGCAACTCTCATTTCAAGTTCGGGGGGGTCAATGGAGACTGTTAAACCCCAACTAAATCTTGTCCTAAGCCTGTCATCAACACCAACTATTTCTTTGGGATAAGAGTCACAAGTAATTATTATTTGTTTTTTATTTTCAATTAAATGATTAAAGGCATAAAAAAATTCTTCTTGTGTTCTGTTTTTTTTTGCAATGAACTGTATATCGTCAATTAATAATAAATCTAAGTTATGAAAAGTTTTTTTAAAACTATCAAAAGATTTATTTTCATAAGCTTTTACAACAGCATGTACATATCTTTCAGCATGTAAATATTTAATTTTTGATTCAGGCTTTAATAATTTTAGATGATTACCAATTGCATGCATTAAATGAGTTTTACCTAGCCCCACCCCCCCATATATAAAAAGTGGGTTATAAGTTTCTCCCGGATTCTCAGCGACTTGTTTGCCAGCTGCGGTCGCAAGTTGATTTGCTTTTCCTGTTATGAAATTTTCAAAATCAAAGCTTTTACTAAGGCCGTTTGCGGGTATATTTGAGGAGTTTTTTCTTGGAATTTTATTTGGGGATGCAGCAAGATTAGATGGTTCTTTTTTCCCACTTTTCTTTGTTACTAAATATTCTATATTGTCTATTTTTAAATGTTCTTTGGCTAATAGACTTATCTCTTTATCAAACCGATCCTTTACCCATTCTAGAACAAACTGATTAGGAGCATGAATAGAACACTGGCCATCATTGGTTTTTAATAAAAGTGGCTTGATCCAAGTATTAATTTGTTGGGAAGTAAGTTTTTTTGAAAACTTATCAAGGCACAATTCCCAAAATTTAGATTCATCCATCACTCTATTAATTCACCCTTAAATTCTTTATTTTAATCTAATAAACTTGTACTAAGATTTCTTTTGATATTATCTTAAATTCTTAAAGTTATCCACAACCTTTTTTGTTTAGTTTAAGGGACATTTCGTTGACAAAATTTACTACATGACGTAATGTTCTGATTCAAAAATTATTGTAAGTAAAACTAGGAGTTTAAAATGAAGCGCACTTATCAACCATCAAAAATAAAACGTGCCAGAACTCATGGATTTTTGGTACGAATGAAGACTCGTGGTGGTCGTTCTGTAATAGCATCTCGTCGAGCTAAAGGAAGGGCTCGTTTAGGTTTATAAGTTTCATTATGAAATTAGTAAATTCAGATGAATTTACAGCGGTATTTAATCATAAAAAAAGGCTATCTTCAGAAAACTTGTTTCTTTACTACTGTCCAAATAAGATAAGTAAAAATAGATTAGGATTCGTTGTTCCTAAAAGAATTGAAAGGCTTGCTGTTAGAAGGAACTACATGCGAAGATCTTTAAGAGAAATTTTTAAAAATATCTTTAATTCAAACCATAATTATTCTTTTGACTTTATTGTCAGCATAAAAAAAACTTTTTACAAAGAAGACTTTTATGCCCTTAAGGCTCAAGTAAACAATCTTTTCTTAAAGTTACCCCAGTAAAAAAAATGAGAAAGTCTATAATTACAGTTATAAAAATCTATCAATTGTGTATAAGTTCCTTCACTTTACGTAGATGTAGGTTTACTCCTACATGTTCGGAATATACAATTGAGGTTTTAAAAACTCATGGAATCTTAAAGGGTTCCTGGTTGGCAATTAAAAGAATTTCAAGATGCCATCCTTTTTGTAAAAGCTGCTATGACCCAGCCCCGAAATAATATCTGAGGAATTTATGGAAACTAAGAATTTAATTATATTTGTTGTTTTATCATTTCTAATACTGGCTTTTTTTGGGCCTCAACCTGATAAGCCGAATGAGGTTGTTAATAATGATTCAAATGTTGTTGAGGATAAGTCATTGCCAAGTGATTTAAAAAACAAAAATATTTCAACAGCTTTTAATTTGGACAAATCCAATTACGTAAAAGTAGAAACTGATATGTATGAAGCCTTTATTAGTTTAGAGGGTGGCGATATCAGAAATTTATTTTTAAAAAAATATAAGGATGATGACTCTAATGATCCTTATCAATTAATGAGTGATGCTGGTGATCCGCTTTTATATATAGCGCAATCAGGCTTATTGGGTAAATCACTTCCAACACATAGATCCATTTATGAATCGCCAATCAGCGCATACAAAATGAAGGGGAAAGTGCTGCAGGTGCCACTGATTTTTGAGAATGAGGAGTTTCTTGTTAAAAAGGTATATACATTTAGCGAAGGCTCTTATGAAATCGGCACATCATTTGAAATTTTGAATAAATCACAAAATAACATCAACCCCACTGCATATTTTCAATTTATTCATGATGGGGAATCAAATCAAGGCTCCACTTTTATGCCAACCTATACCGGCACAGCCTACTATACTAATAATGAGCATTTTCAAAAAATTAGCTTTGGTGATGTAGAAAGCTCTTCATTTACATTAGATTCTAATAATGGATGGATTGGAATAATTCAAAGATACTTTGCATCTTCATGGATTTTGTCTTCTAAAGAAAATAGAGAGTTTTTTTCTAAAGAAATTACTTCCAATACTTATGCCTCTGGTTTAAAAGCAGGGCTTTCTGAGATTTTACCTGGCGAAACATTATCATTTGAGGCTATTTTATATAGCGGTCCACAGGCTAAAGAATTATTAGAAAAGGCAGCGCCTGGAATGGAGTTAACAGTTGATTATGGTTGGTTAACTATATTAGCAGCCCCACTATTCTCAGTTTTATCAGGCATTCAAAAGGTTGTCGTAAATTGGGGGGTTTCCATCATATTGCTTACTGTACTAATTAAACTTTTATTTTATCCGCTTTCCGCAGCTAGCTATAAATCTATGGCACAAATGCGTGAACTTGCCCCTCGCCTTCAAAGCATGAAAGAAAAATTTGGCGATGATAAACAAAAAATGCAAAAAGCAATGATGGAAATGTATAAAACTGAAAAGATTAATCCTTTGGGAGGGTGTTTGCCTATTCTAGTTCAAATACCTGTCTTTATTGCATTGTATTGGGTTTTGTTGGGTTCGGTAGAATTAAGAAATGCCCCATTTTTATATATTTCAGATTTATCTTCAAAAGATCCTTACTATTTGTTACCGATCTTAATGGCTGCTTCTATGTTTGTTCAAACAAAGTTAAACCCTAAGCCTACAGATCCAATGCAAGCTAGGTTAATGGTGATGATGCCAATAATCTTTAGTATATTCTTTTTCTTTTTTCCAGCGGGATTAGTTTTATATTGGCTTATTAACAATTTACTCTCAATGGCACAGCAATGGCATATCAACAGAAAAATTCATGCAGAAGCCCTAAAAAAGAAAGGCCATGCTTAACGATAGCCCTACAATTGCGGCAATATCAACAGCAAAGGGTGTCGGTGGTATTGGAGTAGTTCGAGTTTCTGGTAAACATGCGCTTAAAATTGCAAAAAATATATGTAATGTTGATCTATCTCCTCGGATAGTAGAATTCACCTCTTTTAAAGATAAAAAAAATGTTACTTTAGATCAGGGCATCGTTATATATTTCCCGTCTCCTGCTTCTTTCACAGGTGAAGATATTGTTGAGTTTCAAGGCCATGGTGGCGTTATGGTCCTAAATTTAATCTTAAATGCTTGTTTGTCTTTTGGAGCTACTTTGGCAGAACCTGGCGAATTTACAAAAAGAGCTTACTTAAACAATAAATTAGATCTCTCCCAAGCAGAGTCTGTTGCTGATCTTATTAATGCATCAACGGAAGCGGCAGCTAAAAGTGCTATAAATTCTTTGAGTGGAGTTTTTTCTAATAAAATCAATAACTTACTAAAAAATCTTACTGAACTGAGGATATTCGTTGAAGCTTGTTTAGATTTCCCAGAAGAAGACATTAACTTTATTGATAAAGGCAAGGTAGATAAAAAGTTGAGAAATTTAAACGAAGATGTGTGTGAAATTTTAAACTCTGCTCGTCAAGGCCAATTGTTAAGAGATGGAGTAAAGGTAGCGTTAATAGGTCAACCTAATGTTGGCAAGTCAAGCTTAATGAATCAACTAGCAAAAGAAAGTAAGGCAATTGTGACAGAAATTCCAGGTACTACAAGAGATCCAATAAAGAGTGATATTAGTATTAAAGGTATTCCAATTCATTTAATTGATACTGCAGGCTTGCGCGAGACTGAAGATATCGTCGAAAAATTAGGGATTGAGAAAACTTGGGAATCAATAAAAGAAGCTGATATTACTTTAATACTTGTTGATGTTACTAATAAAGATGGAAGTTATGAAGAAAAAATTAAAAAAGAGCTACCTAAGGGTAATAAAATAATTATTATAAAAAATAAAATAGATTTATTAAAACAAAAGGCTAGGGTTGATGAGCAGGACAATGTGCCACAGATATTTATTTCAGCTATAAAGGGCGATGGCATTAAGTTAGTTGAAAAAGAAATTCTTAAAATTGTCCAAAGAGAAGAGCACTCAAGCAATAAAGAAGACTTATTTATGGCAAGAACAAGGCATGTAGAGGCTCTTGAAAATGTAAAACGTGCTTTAAAAAAAGCTATTTTAAACCTACAAGCACCGGAATTAGTAGCAGAAGAGTTAATGATTGCCCAAAAATTCCTCAGCAACATTACTGGAGAATTTTCATCTGATGATTTGTTAGGCCAAATTTTTGGACAATTTTGTATAGGTAAATAGGTTTCACGTGAAACAATTTATTGAGGTAAAAATAATGGTTTCACGTGAAACAACTACATATCAATATCTAATTAAATCCAGTAAAATTAAAACTTAAGTAGATTAAATAAAATAATTATGGATTTTCCTAAAGAGTTTGACGTTATTGTTATCGGAGGTGGGCATGCTGGTACTGAAGCATCGCTGGCTTCGGCACGTCTAGGTAAAAAAACTCTCCTGTTAACTCACAATATTGAAACGCTTGGTCAAATGTCATGCAATCCTTCAATTGGAGGAATTGGTAAAGGACATTTAGTCAAAGAGATTGACGCAATGGGAGGTGTTATGGGTCGAGCAGCAGATTTTGCTGGGATTCAGTTTAGGACACTTAATTCAAGTAAGGGTCCAGCAGTAAGAGCAACAAGAGCTCAATCAGATCGTTTGCTATATAAATCTTACGTAAGAGAAAGTTTAGAAAATCAAAACAATTTATGGATATTTCAACAGTCAGTTGATGACGTAATTTTAAAAAATCAAGAAATAAAAGGCGTCGAAACTCAAATGGGTTTAAAGTTTTACGCTAAGAACGTAGTTTTGACTGCTGGTACTTTTTTGGGGGGTTTAATTCATGTGGGTTTAGAAAATTATAATGCTGGCAGAGCAGGTGACCCATCCTCAACAAAGTTAGCGGCAAAACTTAAAGAGCTAAAGCTTCCGGTAGGAAGGTTAAAAACTGGAACCCCACCGAGAATTGACGGTAAATCTATAGATAAATCAAAAATGATAGAACAACCTGGGGACAGCCCCACACCTCATTTCTCTTTCATAACACCAAAAATTGAACATCCGGAACAAATTTCTTGTTGGATCACCCATACAAACAACAAAACACACGATATTATTAAGAGTGGGATTGATAGATCTCCAATGTATACAGGGATTATTGAGGGGATAGGACCAAGATACTGCCCGTCGATAGAAGATAAAATTCATCGATTTGCGGATAAAGATTCTCATCAAATATTTATAGAGCCAGAAGGATTAACAACAAATGAAATATATCCTAATGGCATATCTACAAGCCTTCCTTTTGATGTTCAGCTAGATTTAGTAAGATCAATTAAAGGGTTAGAAAATGCACATATTTTAAGGCCAGGTTATGCTATTGAATATGATTACTATGATCCACGTGCTCTAAAAATGAGCTTAGAGACAAAAGATATTAAAGGCTTATTTTTTGCTGGACAAATTAATGGGACTACAGGCTATGAAGAAGCAGCTGCTCAAGGACTTATTGCTGGTACGAATGCTGCTTTAAGGGCAAATGGCAAAGAAAACTGGACACCGTCAAGAGAAGAATCTTATATTGGAGTTATGATAGATGACCTAATTACAAGGGGGGTTACAGAGCCTTATAGAATGTTTACAAGCAGGGCTGAATATCGTCTTTTATTGAGAGAAGATAACGCAGACCAAAGATTGACACAAAAAGCAAGAGAAGTTGGTTTGGTATGTGAAAATCAATGGCAAAACTTTTCTGAAAAACAAACTATTATTAACAATGAAGAAAAAAGATTAAAGCAGCTAGTTATAAAACCAGATGATTTAAAAAAAGATGATCAATTAAAAATACTCGGTCACCAACTCGAAAAAGACTATAAAGCATTTGATTTATTAAAAAGACCGAATTTAAATTACGATGATCTTATGAAATTAATCAATGAAAACAATGACATAAGGCGAGATGCAGCGGACCAGGTTGATATTTTGGCTAAATATTCTGGATATATTGTTAGACAAAAAGAGGAAATTAAAAGAATTAAAGGGCAACTCAGCTTGCTTATACCAGAGGATATCAAGTTTGATGAAATACATGGCATCAGCACTGAAGCAAAACAACTTTTAAATTTACACCGACCAGAATCAGTTGACCAAGCATCGAGGATATCTGGCATCACACCTTCAACAATATCGATTTTATTAGTTTTTATTAAAAAAAATAGAGATAAATTGACAATTAAGAGGAAAGAAAAAATTGCTGAATGATAAAGCGAAATTAGAGAGTGGAATGCAAAATTTAGGCTTTGAAAATATACCTCAAATTATTAGTAAACTATTGATTTATAAGGATTTATTAATAAAATGGAACAAGTCCTTTAATTTAACTGCAGTTAAAAATACAGATGTTGTGACACATCATTTCTTAGACTCTTTAGCGATTACCCCTTTTATAAAGTCTTCTTCATTGCTGGATGTTGGTACAGGTGCTGGATTACCCGGAATTGTTATTGCTATTGTAAATCCTGATATCAAAGTAAGTTTGATAGATAAAGTTGGCAAAAAAATTGCTTTTATAAAAAGAGTAGTCCTCGAATTAGAGATTAAAAATATTGAAACACACCATAACAGAGTGGAATTATTAATTTCTGAAGAAAAATATGATGGCATTATATCTAGAGCTTTTTCTAATATGGATGATTTTATTAAATCTACGAAACACCTTATAAAGCGCCAAGGAGTTTGGTATGGCATGAAAAGTAAGAAGTTTTTGAATGATGAGATGGTAAGTATTAATAAACCATGGACCTTTGAAAAGCTTGATGTTCCATTTTTAGAGGCTGAAAGATATTTAGTTAAGGTATCTAATTCATGAAAATAATAGCAATTTCAAATCAAAAAGGTGGAGTAGGTAAAACTACGACAACAGTGAACCTAGCTGCATCCTTGGTTAGTATGAAGAAAAAAGTGTTGTTAATTGATTTGGATCCGCAGGGTAATGCAACCTCAGGTGGAGGCATTAATAAAAGTCAGATTCAACATTCAATATACGACGTCTTGATAGGAGAAATTTTCTTAAAGGAAACAATTTTACATTCTAAAGAAAGTTTTTTTGATATTTCACCCGCTAATCAAGATTTAGCAGGCGCAGAAATAGATTTAGTAGGCATTGAAAACAGAGAATATATACTTAAAAATGCAATCGGGGGATTAAAGCAAAATTATGATTACATATTGATTGATTGCCCACCAACATTAAATTTACTAACTGTTAACGCGTTAGTTGCAGCAACAGCTGTTCTGATTCCTATGCAATGTGAATATTATGCACTAGAGGGGTTATCTGATTTGGTTGGCACAATTAAACGAGTAAAAAAGCAATTGAATCCTGCTATTCAAATCGAAGGTTTGCTAAGGACATTGTTCGATAAAAGAAATACACTTGCTCAACAAGTATCTGATGAGCTGTCTTCGCATTTTGGATCAAAGGTTTATAAAACTATCATTCCAAGAAATGTTAGATTGGCAGAAGCGCCTAGCCATGGAAAAGCTGCTTTGTTCTATGACAAATCTTCTAAAGGCGCAAAGGCATATTTGGCTTTGGCTGAAGAAATATTAAAAGGAACACATAATGAAAAATAGAGGGCTAGGTAGAGGTTTAGATGCATTATTAAGCAATGATCGGGATAATCAATCTAGTAAAAAAGAGATATCAAACTTAATGGTTCTAGATAAGCTGATACCTGGAAAATTTCAGCCGAGGAAAAATTTTAACCAAGACTCACTCAGAGATCTTGCTGAATCAATAAAAGCACAAGGAATTATTCAACCAATTCTTGTGAGAATGATTTCAAATGATCAATATGAAATCATAGCGGGAGAGAGAAGATGGCAAGCCGCAAGAATTGCAAAACTTACAGAAGTGCCAGTCATAGTAAAAGATATATCTGATTCAGCTGCGTTGGCTATGGCTTTAATTGAAAATATTCAACGTGAAGATTTGAATATTATTGAGGAAGCAAGAGGCATAAAGCGTTTAATTGATGAATTTAATATTACTCATGAAGAAGCTGCTGAAGCAGTAGGGAAATCAAGAACCGTAGTATCAAATACTTTAAGATTATTAAACTTATGTGAACATGCACAAAATGCATTAGAGACAAAGAAAATAGAGATGGGGCATGCAAGAGCCATTCTTTCTTTAAGTCATATTGATCAAGCTATGATGTGTCAAAAAATTATTAATCGAAAATTAACAGTTAGAGAAGTTGAGAAAGAAGTTTCAGAGGGAACAACAAAGAAAACTACATTAAAGTACAGAAAAGATGATGATATAAAGCTTTTGGAGAATGAACTTTCAGAGAAGTTGGGGATGACCGTTTCAATAAATCATAAACAATCAGGTAAGGGTTCAATAAATGTGAAGTATACAAACTTAGAAGAGTTAGAAAAAATTATTGCTAATTGGAAATAATTCATCTGAAAACTTGACGAATAAGTAAAATAAAGAGAAAATTGCGGGCTTTGGTATTTGAATAAATAAAGCAATTTAAATTAGGGGTTTCGTTTGTTTAGCTTTATTTAATTAAATCAATACACTTTAATAACATTAATATGGCTTTGTTAAAAAGTATTCCACCAGAAGTAATTGATATGATGAAGAAGCTTCACATCATTGTTCTCGTGGTAGCTTTAATTGTGTTCTTTATAGCAGGTTTTACAGCGGCAATTTCTGTTGTATTGGGAGCAATGTGTGTAACTCTAGGCATAACATTTTCAGCCCCAATAGCTTATAAAGCTAAAGGCGATATAGCGGCATCAAAAATAGTTACAGATGCATTAAAAGGAGAACTAGTTAAAATTTTAACTATTATTGTTACTTTAGCAGGAATATTTATTTTTATTACAGCAATAGTACCAATTTTTATAATATTAGGTTTGGCAATAGCTGCAATCTTTTCTGGTATAGCAATATCAAAAGTAGACATTAAATAAGGGATTTATAAAAAAATTGGCAGATAGCGCATACAACACCCCAGCAGACTATATTGGTCATCACTTATCCAATAACACTTATGCATTAAGTGACCATGACCTAATGATTCTTCATATTGATTCTGTGGTAATGGCAATTTTAATTGGCATTTTATCTATAGGTTTGATTTGGTTAGTTGCACGAAAGGCAACATCATCAGTGCCTACAAAAACACAAGCCTTTGTAGAGTTAATATTTAGCTTTATTGATAGCCAAGTTTCAGCAATTTTTCATGGCAATCGTCATACGTTTGTTGCTCCTGCAGCACTCACTGTATTTTTATGGGTTTTAATGATGAATGCGATGGATTTCCTTCCTATAGATATAATGTCAAAATTTTATGGTTTTCTTGGATTGCATGAATGGAAACATGTGCCAACATCAGATGTGAATACAACATTTGGTTTAGCTTTGGGGGTATGGTTTTTAATGATATTTTTTGGAATTAAAGCTAAAGGTTTAGGGGGGTGGCTCCATGAATTTTTTTGTGAGCCGTTCGGTTCTAAAATCTGGGTATGGCCAGCAAACTTTTTATTTAATTTGATTGAGTATGTTTCAAAACCACTTTCTCATTCACTTAGATTATTTGGTAACATGTATGCCGGCGAGGTGATATTTCTGCTTTTAGGATTATGGGCAGCTACAGGAGTCTCTGGAATATTTTTTAGTTCTATTCTAGGAGCGGGATGGGCAATATTTCATATTTTAATAGTAGTTTTACAGGCATATATTTTTATGATGCTAACAGTAGTTTATTTAGCAATGGCTCAAGAAGGACATTAATTTTTTTTAACTTTAAAGGAAGTAAATTATGGAATCAGTTGAATTTTTAGCTTTAATACAAGCATATACAGGTATTGGTATTGGTCTTATTATTGGTTTGGGTGCTGCAGGTGCATGTATAGGTATTGGTATCATGTGTGCAAGTTTTCTGGAAGGTGCTGCTAGACAACCTGAAATGATCCCCCAACTTCAAGTAAAGGTTTTCTTGTTATTAGGGTTGATTGATGCTTCATTTATTATTGGCGTTGGCTTAGCAATGATGTTTGCTTTTGCAAATCCATTATTAGCTGTAGTTGCTTAATATCAACTTAATATTTAGAAATTTTAATCAGACGAGGAAAAGATGAATCTTAATTTTACATTAATTGCTCAAGCAATAGCCTTTGCAATTTTAATTTGGTTCACAATTAAATTTGTTTGGCCTCCGCTACTTAATGCAATTGAAAAAAGACAAAAGGAAATTGCTGATGGTTTAGCTGCCGCACAAGAAGGAAAGCTTTCTTTAGAGGTTGCAGCAAAAAAAAATGCCGAAAGTCTCAATGAAGTTAAGCAAAAAGGAGCGGAGATTGTAAGCCAAGCAGAAAAAAGAGCTTCAGAAATTGTTGAGTCAGCAAAAAAAGTTGCAAAAGAAGAGGGAGACAGAATTATAACAAGTGCTAAATCTGAAATTGATCAAGAAATTAATAGGGCCAAAGAAGATCTTAGGACACAAGTATCTACTTTAGCAATTGCGGGTGCTGAGAAAATTTTAAGTAAAGAAATTGATAAAAAAGCACATGCAGATATGTTATCTAAACTAGCAAAGGAACTATAAGCTACTATGGCTGAAATTTCAACAATCGCTAGGCCGTATGCAACTGCCATATTTAATTTAGGCAAAGAGAATAAAAGTTTGTCTAATTGGTCGAATATGCTGAGCTTGCTTAGTAATGTAGTTTCAGATGATCAAATAAAAGATTTCATAGCAGATTCAAAAGTTTTAGATTCTGATAGAGAAAAAGTCATTCTAAAAATATGTAAAGATAAGATTGATAAAAGTGTTGAAAACCTTATTAAATTACTAATTGAAAATAAACGTTTATTAGTTTTACCAGAAATTGCATCATTTTTTGAAGAGCTCAAAGATGCAGATGAAGGCGTTGTTGAAGCACACATAATAATGGCTGAAGAGCCAAGTAAAAAAACAGTTGAAGATTTAATTAAAAGTTTAGAAAAAAGGTTTAATAAAAAAATTGAAGGAAAGGTAGAAATAAATAAGAGTATTATTGGCGGCACTAAGATTATAGTTGGTGATACCGTCATTGATGCATCAGTTCGTGGACAATTAGATAATTTAGCTTATACATTAAAAGCTTAAAATTAGGAGATATTTAATGCAGTTATCAACATCAGAAATAAGTGAACTAATTAAAAACAGAATAAAAGATTTCTCTACGAGTTCTGAAGCCAGAACACAGGGAACTGTTGTTTCAGTAACAGATGGTATTGTTCGGATACATGGACTTTCGAATGTAATGTCAGGAGAAATGATAGAATTTCCCGGCAATACATTTGGGCTAGCTTTGAACTTAGAAAGAGACTCGGTCGGTGCAGTTGTTTTGGGTGATTATGAACATATTACTGAAGGAGATATCTGTAAATGTACAGGTAAAATTCTTGAAGTGCCGGTAGGCCCAGAGCTTTTAGGGCGCGTTGTTGATGCACTTGGGGTTCCAATTGATGGCAAGGGGCCGATAAAAACTAAATTTTCTGATAAATTAGAAAAAGTTGCTCCTGGTGTTATTGATAGACAATCAGTTTCTCAACCTGTTCAGACAGGTCTTAAATCTGTTGATTCAATGGTACCAATTGGTAGGGGTCAAAGAGAGCTAATTATTGGAGACAGACAGACAGGTAAAACTGCTGTGGCAGTTGATGCAATAATTAACCAAAAGGGCCAGGATATGAAGTGTGTCTATGTGGCTATTGGGCAAAAAGCTTCAACGATTATGAATGTAGTTAAAAAGTTAGAAGAAAATGGTGCAATGGAATATACAACAGTTGTGAGTGCATCTGCATCTGATTCTGCAGCTCTTCAATTCTTAGCGCCTTATGCGGGTTGTACAATGGGCGAGTTTTATAGAGATCGTGGAGAAGATGCTTTAATTGTTTATGACGACCTTACAAAACAAGCAATTGCTTATCGTCAAATTTCGTTATTACTTCGACGTCCTCCAGGAAGAGAGGCTTATCCTGGCGATGTTTTTTATATTCATTCTAGATTATTAGAAAGAGCTGCTCGAGTAAATGCTGAATATGTAAATAAATTTACAAAAGGAAAGGTTAAGGATAAAACAGGATCATTAACCGCTCTACCTGTCATTGAAACTGCGGCAGGTGACGTATCAGCTTTTGTTCCAACCAATGTAATTTCTATTACAGACGGTCAAATTTTCTTAGAAAGTGATTTATTTAATGCAGGGATACGACCAGCAATTAATGCTGGTATTTCAGTATCTAGAGTTGGGGGCGCAGCACAAACTAAAGTAATTAAAAAACTTGGTGGCGGCGTGCGATTAGCCTTAGCTCAATATAGAGAATTAGCTGCATTTGCTCAATTTGCGTCAGACCTTGACGAAGCGACAAGAAAACAATTAGATAGAGGGCGAATGTTTACAGAGCTTATGAAACAAGCACAATACGCGCCTTTATCTGTATCTAATATGGCTATAACTTTATTGGCTGCTAATAATGGATATCTTGATGATGTGCCCACTGAAAAAGTTTTATCATTTGAAAGTGCTTTACATGGTTTCATGTCCTCTAAATATAAAAAGGTTATGGATGACATTGAGACCACATTATCATTGAGTGAAGATAGTGAGAAGAAATCAATAAAAGCAATCGAAGATTTTAAAGCGACAAATACTTATTAATAAATAGGATTTTAAATGGCAGGAAGTAAGGAAATACGGACAAAGATTAAAAGTGTAGAAAATACACGGAAAATCACTAAAGCTATGGAGATGGTAGCCGCTTCTAAAATGCGTAAAGCGCAAGATAGAATGACTGCAGCTAGACCCTATGCGGAAAAAATTAGGTCTGTTGCTGCACACTTATCTCATGCACAGTCAGAATATAAACATCCTTTTATTATCGAGAGAGAAAATATTAAGAACATAGGACTTATCGTAGTTACTTCTGATAAGGGACTTTGCGGAGGTCTAAATACGAATGTATTAAGGTCTTCAATCTCTCAAATTAAAGATTGGGAAAAACAAGGAAAGAAAGTACAGGTTTCTGCAATTGGCTCAAAAGCAATTAGTTTTATGGGGCGCGTGGGTGCAAATATAAAATCTCAAGTTTCTGGGATGGGAGATACCCCACACATGGAAGACTTACTGGGGGCAATTAAGGTAATGTTAGATGGATATGTATCTGGAGAGATAGATCAGCTGCATATTTGTTATACAAAATTTATTAATACTATGAAGCAAGAACCTAATATGGAACAATTGCTTCCACTTTCAGGTGATAAAAGTGAAACCCCAGATAGCACATGGGACTATATTTATGAGCCTGATGCGACTTTAGTAATAGATGCATTGTTATCAAGATATATTGAAACACTCATTTATCACGGCGTTGCGGAAAATATGGCTTCAGAACAATCATCTAGAATGGTTGCAATGAAAGCAGCATCTGACAATGCAGGCAATGTTATTGATGAATTAACATTAGTTTACAACAAGGCAAGGCAAGCAGCGATTACCAAGGAAATTTCAGAGATTGTTGGTGGTGCAGCTGCAGTATCTTAAAATTTTTAATAAACTTTAAAACAAATAAAGTAAGGATAAAATAAATGAGTACCAAACAAATTGGAAAAGTAGTTCAGTGTATCGGGGCAGTTGTTGATGTGGAGTTTCCACGAGATCAATTACCTAAAGTTTATGATGCATTAATCATTGATGACAAAGACTCTACAGCAGAAGTAGGCCTAACTCTTGAAGTTCAACAGCAATTAGGCGATGGCATTGTTAGAACTATTGCAATGGGTTCATCTGATGGCTTATCAAGAGGTACTCAATTCGCTTCTACAGGAGCACCTATTCAAGTTCCAGTTGGAGAAGGGACACTAGGAAGAATTATGGACGTTTTAGGTCGTCCAATCGATGAAGTTGGCAAGATTGATTCAAAAGAATTCAGATCAATTCATCAAAAAGCACCTGAATTTAATGATTTATCACCATCAATTGAATTGTTAGAGACAGGTATTAAGGTTATTGATTTAATGTGCCCATTCGCAAAAGGCGGAAAAGTTGGGCTTTTTGGGGGTGCGGGTGTTGGTAAAACAGTTAATATGCTTGAGCTAATTAATAACATTGCTAAACAACACTCTGGTTTATCAGTTTTTGCTGGAGTTGGGGAAAGAACTCGTGAAGGAAACGATTTCTATCATGAGATGGCAGAGGCGGGCGTGATTCAGTTAGAAAATATGAAAGAATCAAAAGTTGCCATGGTATTTGGTCAGATGAATGAACCTCCAGGTAACCGATTAAGAGTGGCACTTTCGGGTCTTACAATGGCAGAAAAATTTCGTGATGAAGGAAGAGATGTTTTATTTTTTGTTGATAACATTTATCGTTATACATTGGCAGGTACAGAAGTTTCCGCATTATTAGGTCGTATGCCTTCAGCTGTTGGTTATCAACCAACCTTAGCTGATGAAATGGGTAAGCTGCAAGAGAGAATTACATCAACAAAAACTGGTTCTATTACATCGATTCAAGCAGTTTACGTCCCTGCTGATGATTTAACAGATCCATCCCCTGCTACTACATTCCAACATTTGGATTCAACAGTTGTTCTATCAAGAGACATTGCATCATTAGGTATTTATCCTGCAGTTGACCCACTTGATTCAACTTCAAGACAATTAGATCCTCAAGTTGTGGGGGAAGAGCATTATGCAGTTGCTAGAGCAGTCCAATCAACATTACAAAAGTATAAAGAGCTAAGAGATATTATTGCAATTTTAGGCATGGATGAACTAGCTCCTGAAGATAAGTTAGCGGTGGGGCGTGCAAGAAAAATTCAAAGATTTTTATCACAACCTTTCCATGTAGCAGAGGTATTTACGGGGTCTCCTGGTAAATATGTTTCTCTAAAAGATACTATTAAAGGGTTTAAGGCAATTGTGGATGGGGAATATGATGAACTGCCAGAGCAAGCTTTTTACATGGTTGGAAGTATTGAAGAAGCTGTTGAAAAAGCAAAAACAGTTTCATAAATAAAGGACCAAATGGCAAATACAATTCAAATTGATGTTGTTAGCGCGGAAGAATCTATTCTTTCTGAAGAAGCTGAATTTGTAGTCGCTCCGGCAAAAATGGGCGAAGTAGGAATATACCCTAATCATGCTTCAATGATTACCTTGTTGAAAGCAGGTTCGGTTCGTATTAAAAAAATTAATAAATCAGATGAAGACTTGATTTATATTTCAGGCGGAATTTTAGAAGTACAACCAGGTAAGATAACTATCTTGTCAGATACAGCTATTCGTGGAAAAGACTTAGACGAGACTAAAGCCAAGGCAGCAAAGAAAGCGGCCGAAGAATCATTAAGTAAAAAAGGTAGCGACATTGATTTTGCTTTAGCTGAAGCAGAATTAGCTGAAGCAGTTGCCCAAATTCAAGCGATTGCTAAGCTTAGAAAAAAATAATGATTAAATTGTAAAATCAAAAAAGCAGCTATAGGCTGTTTTTTTTGTTTATACTCTTTAAAAAAGGATAATAAATGACACTAAGTGTAGTTATCTTAGCCGCTGGAAAAGGTTCTAGAATGTTTTCCGAAAAGCCAAAAGTATTGCATGAATTATCAAATCAACCTCTATTGCAATATGTAATCAATGCAGCTAGAAATTTAAAACCAGTTAATATAAATGTTGTAGTCGGCTATAAATCCAAATTAGTTGAGCAAGAATTCTCAAAAGAAGATATCAATTGGGTTGTCCAAAAAGAACAACTTGGTACAGGTGACGCTGTTAAATACACCACTCCATTCATAGAAGGATCACAAACTTTAGTTCTTTATGGAGATGTACCATTAATTGATCTTAATGATTTAAAAAAACTAATACAAGTATCTGAAAATGGCTTAGGCATTCTCACATTTGATAAAAAAAATCCCAAAGGATATGGAAGAATTAAAAGGACAGAGGTTGGGGTTGAAGGAATCATTGAAGAGAAAGATTGTTCAAAAACAGAAAAAAAAATAACAGAAATAAATACGGGCATTATGTGTATCGACACAAGTAAGTTAAATAATTGGTTATCTCAAATAGACGACAATAATTCTCAAAAAGAATATTATTTAACTGATATAGTAGCTTTAGCAAAAAAAGATAATACTAAAATCGTTACTCATGAGGCAAAAAATGAGAGCACAGTTTCAGGCATAAACTCTAAAGCTGAATTAATTGCTATGGAAAAAACAATGAAACAAAAAAAGAATGAGGAGCTGATCGAGCAAGGTGTCACTATAATCGATTCCTCACGAACTGAAATAAGAGGATCATTGGTCTGTGGGGCAGATGTTGAAATTGATGTGGGTTGTATATTTGAGGGCGATGTAAAACTTGGAAATAATGTGAAAGTTGGGGCTTACACTCATCTCAAAGACAGTAATATCTTAGATAATTCTAATATAAAACCCTATTCGCATATTGATACATCAGAAGTTGGTATGAATAATAATATTGGCCCTTATGCAAGACTAAGGCCTGGTGCCAAAACAAATAATAATGTAAATATTGGGAATTTTGTTGAAATAAAAAATTCAATAGTAGGAGCAGGTAGCAAAATTAATCATCTTAGCTATGTCGGAGATAGTGAAGTAGGTAAAAATGTAAATATAGGGGCGGGTTGTATTACATGTAATTATGATGGTGTAAATAAGCATAAAACTGTTATTGAGGATGACGTCTTTATTGGTTCAAACTCACAACTTGTCGCACCTCTAACAATTAGTGCGGGTTCAACAATAGGAGCCGGTTCAACAATTACCAAAGATACGCCTGCAAATCAGTTATCTCTCGCAAGATCAAAACAGACAACTATCCCAAGCTGGGAAAGACCTAAGAAGAAATAAATATGTGTGGAATTGTTGCAGGAATCTCAAATAAAAATGTCTTACCAAAGCTCATTGAAGGCTTAGAGCATCTGGAGTACAGAGGCTATGATTCAGCCGGAGTTGCAATTTTAAATGGATCAATTAGGAGAGTTCGATCCACGGGAAGAGTCACCTCAATTAAAACTAAAGTTAAAAATTCAAAATTAGAAGGTTTAATTGGAATTGGCCACACAAGGTGGGCAACGCATGGAGGGGTAACTGAAGAGAATGCGCACCCACATGTTTCAAATAATAAAATTGCTTTGGTTCATAATGGCATTATTGAAAATCATGAAGCACAGTGTGTACGATTAAAGAAATTAGGATATAAGTTTGAGTCTGAAACAGATACAGAAGTAATCGCACACTTAATTGATCATTATCATAAAAAAAATAATTTACTTAAATCAACGCAACTTGCTACAAAAGATCTAACAGGCGCTTACGCTATTGCAGTGATTTCTATTGAAAATAAAGATGAAATAATATGCGCTCGTTTAGGCTGTCCATTAATAATTGGTCAAGGAAAATCTGAGTATTTTGCTGCCTCTGATATTAGTGCATTAATTGCAATTACAAGAAAAGTAATTTATTTAGAGAATGGAGATTTTGCAAAATTAACAAAAAATAATTTAGAAATTTTTGGCTCTAATTTGAAAAAAGTAAAAAGAAAAGTTAATGAGAGCAAAGTTAAAACATCGTCGATAGATTTAGGACCTCATGACCACTTTATGCAAAAAGAAATTTATGAACAACCCAGAGCAATTGGAGATACAATCGAAGCAGTTATAGATAACAACAAATTTGATAGTGCGTTATTTGGTAAAAATGCAAAAAATGTATTAAAGGATGTTAATAGCATTCTTATTCTTGCTGCAGGAACAAGTTATTATGCTGGTCTTACCGCTAAGTATTGGTTAGAGAGCGTAGCAAAAATTCAAACATCGGTAGAAATTTCCAGTGAATATCGTTATCGCAAAACAGTCCCGAATAAAAATCAATTGGTTATAAGCATCTCTCAATCAGGTGAAACCTTAGATACGATTGAAGCTTTAAAACATGCTAAGAAAATGGGGCATAAAAAAACATTAGCTATATGTAATGTACAGGAAAGCGCAATAGCGAGAGCATCAAAGCTAACTTTTTATACACGAGCAGGCATTGAAATTGGCGTTGCCTCTACCAAAGCTTTTACTACACAATTAGTATCCTTATTTATTTTAACAATTACCTTAGCTAAAAATAAAAAACTCATTACTAAAAAATTAGAAACAAAATATCTAAATGAATTAAGAAGTCTTGTTGGAGCGATTCAAACGGCCTTAAATTTAGAGCCACAGATTAAGCAATGGGCAAAGCATTTCTCAAATAAAGAACATGCTTTATTTTTAGGTCGAGGAGTTCATTATCCAATCGCTTTAGAAGGGGCTTTAAAATTAAAAGAAATATCTTATATTCATGCAGAAGCCTATCCTGCAGGTGAATTAAAACATGGTCCATTAGCATTAGTAGATAAAAAAATGCCTGTTGTAGTTATAGCGCCTAATGATGCCCTGTTAGAAAAAGTAAAATCTAATATGCAAGAAGTAAAAGCAAGGGGAGGAATATTATTTGTATTTGCTGATTCTGATAGTCATTTTGTTCAGACAAAAGGAATTAAAGTTATCAGAGCTCAGAGAAATTCGGGAATCTTATCTCCCATTATCCACACTATTCCAGTTCAGTTGCTTGCTTACCATGTTGCTCTAAGAAAAGGAACAGATGTTGATAAACCAAGAAATTTAGCTAAATCAGTTACAGTGGAGTAGTTTTGTATGTACCAGTTTAGAGGGGACAATTCCTCATCTAGAGTTCAGTATTGAAATTCAAAGTAATAATCTCACTATTAGGGACGAAATGGAAAAATTTAAAAAAGTACCGAAAGTTATAGGATTATTCTCAGGATGTGGAGGTTTAGACTATGGGTTTCAACAAAAAGGTTTTCAAATTGTTTACGCAAATGACATTGACAAAAATGTTAAAGAGACCTATGAGTATAATTTGAAACATGAAATAGATATTAATGATATACACAAAGTTGAAAAGGAGAAGATTCCTCAGGGAGATGTAATACTTGCTGGAGTCCCTTGTCAACCTTTCTCAAGTGCTGGAAATAGAAAATCTACTAAAACTAAAGATGGAAATTTATTTCTTGAGGTCACAGAAGTAATAAAGTCACAAAAGAAAAAACCAAAGGTTGTCGTTTTTGAAAATGTAAGAGGATTTTTATCATCAAAGGATAATGACGGTGTTTTGATGACAGATCGTTTCATTATCGAAATGGGTAACTTGGGATATAAAACTACATATAAGTTACTAAATGCATCTGACTTTGGTGTTCCATCAAACAGATATAGGGTCTTTATTGTTTGTGTTGATCTAATTGAAAGGAAAGAGTTTATTTTCCCCGAACCCCCCTTAATGACACCTAAGGTGACTGTTGGTGATGTGTTATCTAGAAAAACACCCAAGGGTGAAGAAGTGGAAGTATGGAAATTACCACCATCGTCACAAAAAATTGTTCCCTTTATAACCGAGGGAGGATCTTGGAAGGATGTTCCTTATAAAGAATTATCGGATAGACATAAAAGAATTAGAGACAATATAAAGAAATACAAATCACCAAATTTTTATAGAAGATTCGCAAGGACAGAAGTTATGGGTACTGTTACAGCGACATCGTCCCCAGAAAACAGTGGGATTTTACATCCACTTGAGGACAGAAGGTATTCAGTTCGTGAAATAGCGAGATTTCAAAGTTACCCGGATAAATTTAAATTTATAGGAGTAGGAAGTCTACAAATGAAATATAAGATGATAGGGAACTCAGTACCCCCAAAACTTGCTGAAGTAATTGCAGATTCAATTAAAAAACAATTATTTTAATTCTCTTTTTCTAACCAAATAATTGCTCTTTGGGCGATTTGAGGATCATCATCAAATCGTCCGATACCCGTATTACAACTCTCACATAACCAACCCCTAACATCACCCGTTAAGTGATTATGGTCTAACACAATTTTACTAATTCCCACTATGGTGGTCTTATTACAGATTGGACAGGTGAACGATGTATAATTTTTAGGTCGAGTCGCTTCCCATTTTCGTTTTACCGTTGCTGGTATTGCTACCCCATCTTTAATTTTTCTACATGACTTACAAGAAGGTCTCTTAGTTATAACGTTACCTTTTTTGTGTCGGTTATCCTGGAAATGATCAGCGGTATTTAAATGTTTAAAACATCGATCACATACTTTAAAGTCATATCGATCACCTGTTTTGTGGATATCAAACTCCACAACATGGTCAGGTTTTAAACTTTTAGTTTTATTGATACGTAAGAACTTAACAGTCAGTTCATGGTTATTTTTTTGTGATTGTAGAACTCCAACATCATCTAACTCAACATCAGAATCAACGATTAAAGAAGATAAGTATACGTAATGCATTTGAATATACCTAAAAAATTTTAGTCTATCATAAATAATTGAGAAAAATATACATCAAAGATAGACTTTATCTAGGGTACACAAAGTCTTCAGGACTTCGTTAATCGAACAATACAAGGACGATAAAAAAAGCGAAGGCCATAGAAACTGGACCATACAAAACTAATCAGTCACAGTTGAATAAGCCTTATGAGACATTAAAATCTAATCGTCAACCTTTTGACTTGTTTCATACTCTTTGAGCTTTTCTAGGTACTCTTCTTCAGATAGGTCATGCCAACCAAGACATTTACCATTTGGGCTTCTCCCACATCCACAATCCATAATTAACATCCTTAGTATATAAAGCTTTATAATAAATAATAAAAATGAAAATATATTAAATGAGAATTATTCTCAATAATTCATAAAAGAAAAAAAATGAAAATATACTTACAAAGATTTATGAATCTTTATTTTATTGCCCTTCTCTCCCTTACAGGATTCTATGCATTTAATTATTTTCAGATATTAAATATGGAAGGATGGGAAATGTTTGATAAGTACGCAACAGAGAATGAAAAAGAAATGAAAGAGAATTTAGCAGATCAAATGTTAGAAGCAAATGGAAATTCGAATCAACAAGAAGTAGAAAGATTAGGCATGGAATATAAAAATATTTATATCGAAGTTAGGAATAAAGCTAAAAAAGAGTTTTGGGATCATAAAGAAAATAACTGGAAGATTGCGTCATTTCTAATTGTATTTTTATTTGTAATTAATTACTTGTTGTCTGGGCGCATTACTTTATTTCATAAAAGTAACAATTAATAAGCTAATTTTTATTATTTGTATTTCTTACAAAGGGAACCTACAATCTTATCCTAAAAAAACATCATATAGTAAAATATTAAAAAAAAATGCTATATATTGTGTTTTCCCCGATATATAAGGGTAAACTTTAATCAGTTTAAAGAGATGAAAGTTTAAACTTATTTTTAAATTACAGGAGAAATTGAAATGGATATATTAGCAACTATTAGGAAGTGGGCTGGCGGACTTGCTGAAACAGTAGTCAGTCTTATGGCTCTTGCAATTGTTCTTCAAATCTTGATGGGTACCTCAAACGTACCTTTTTTAGGTCAAACCGATGTAATTGGAAATGTTTCAGGAATATTAGCTCAACTAGGAAGTGAAGGTCTTATTGGACTAGTAGCATTATGGGTATTATATTCAATCTGGAAATCACGTAAGTAAGAACTTTAATATAGATAAATAAAAAAAGGGGCTTAATAGGCCTCTTTTTTAATAAAACTTCTTCATTAGCAAGGTACCTGCTGTTATTCCAACGATTGCAATGGATAATGCTAAATAGTAATTCCAGCCTGATTTAACTAAGAAACTAAACAAAAATAAAAAAGGAATAACAGGCAATATATACATTGTGGTTTCTTGTATAAGCCCACTGATTAAAGATCGGTTTTTTGATTCTTCCCAAATTAATGTGAAAGATACAAAAAAAATAATTGGCATTGCTAAAAGAATAGCCGCTAGTGTAGTATTTTTTTTACTCAATTCTGTTGCACCAATAATGACAACAAGCGCAATAACAATTTTTAATAAATAGAACATACTAACAAGACTTAAAATAAATGATTTAATTCAAATTTACAATAAATCAATTCCAAACTTTTTTAAAACAGCAACATAAACAACAAATAAAACAATTGTAAATCCTATTGATAATAATATGGCTGGCCAAAATGACCAATTTTTAATAATCCATGGAAAAAGAAGAAACATGGGAAGTGTTGGAAGTACATACCAGAAAGTATAGTAAGAATGATTAGCTATTTTTTCAGTTGATTGGTTTTCAAAAAATAACCAAAATAATACGGTAATTGTGATTAAAGGCAGGGCACTTGTAAACGCACCGATTTTATCTGAAAACTTCGCAAGCTCTGAAATAAGAACAATTAGACCTGCTGTAATAAGATATTTAAAAATAATATAGATCATGTTTTAATTTTAATCTAATTTTTAAATCAAAGTGACTTTATTAAACTTAAGACAAATAAAGTAGGTTAAAATAAAGTTTTATGTATTATTCAAATTAATTATGCGTCCACCAATCCTCTCTAAATACCCAGTTGATAAGATAATAAGTAATTTCAAGTCATCAAAGG
The DNA here is from genome assembly GCA_028355955.1 of Methylophilaceae bacterium. Taxonomy (GTDB): domain Bacteria; phylum Pseudomonadota; class Gammaproteobacteria; order Burkholderiales; family Methylophilaceae; genus BACL14. The sequence goes on from JAOMTQ010000004.1 coordinate 79,096, forward strand.
AAAAAGAAATGTGGATTGTTAGATTCATCCCGCAAATCTTAAATAAACAAAAAATAAATGCAAATGCAATATCCGTTATGAAAAGGATTAGTTTATTAAGACTTGAACCCTTAACAAATCAAGAGACAGATAAAATTAAAAAATTAATGATGGAAATTGGGCGAGATGACATTAAATGTGTGAGACAAACGGAAGCTAAACAAAAAAATGTTTTAATATTTTGTGGTCATGACGATGCTCCAGAATCAATCGATGGAATTGAAAGATACATATATAGAATTATTCCAAATGCTAAATTAAAATTTGGGGTCGCAGATATGAATAGAGATCGATGCTGTATTGTAAAGGATAAATATTGGGAATCTGATAAAAAAAGACCGACGGGTGTTTATTCTTTGGCAGACTTAGCTGTCGTAGATTGACCATCTTTTCTATTCTTACTTCGTATCCTTTTTTGCGCATTTGAGCTGTTCTTAAAATTCTTTGTTGACTTAATAAATGGTCTTTTCTTACCACTTCGTCGCTTTTTCTTTTTATGAACATCTGCTGTTGTCTTGGTCGGTTCCATTCCTTGGATAGTCTGAACATTTATCTTTAATTTTGTGAATCGCTCAATTTTTCTCAAATGTTCCTTATCTGTTTCATTAACGAAACTAATAGCAAAACCTTTTTTATCAGCACGGCCGGTTCTTCCAATTCGATGAACATAATCTTCAGCAAAGCGTGGAAGGTCGTAATTAAAGACATGAGTGATGTATTTAACATCAATCCCTCTGGATGCAAGGTCTGTTGCAACTAAAACTTTTATTCCATTTTTTTTGAATCGATTGATGGTTCTTGTTCGACTATTTTGGGTCATATCGCCATGAAGTGCAGAAGCTTTAATATCTTTGTGATATAAATCGTCCGATAATTTATCAGCTAATCTTTTAGTCGCAGTAAATATAATTGCCTGATTAACATTCTCTTGCGACAGGAAATGATCGAGTAAATTAATTTTGTGTGATTGACTATCAACATAGTACAAAGTCTGTTCAATATTTGTATGACCAATTGCTTGTGGCTCAATAGATATCTTTGTAGGAGACTTTAAGAATTCCTCAGCAATCTTTGATACATCAGGATCTAGCGTCGCTGAAAACATTAACATTTGTTGCTCTTTATTTGTTGCGTTAAAAATTTTTCTAATATCAGGAATAAAGCCCATATCAAGCATTTTATCTGCTTCATCTAAAACCATAATTTCAGTATCACCAATTTTAACTTTTCTTTGTTTGTGCAGATCAAGGAGTCTTCCTGGCGTTGCAATAAGTATATCTACAGGTTTTGATAGCAATTTGTTTTGTAGTTGATATGACATTCCACCTGTTATGGTGACAGAAAATATTTTTAGATAACGGGAATATGTTTTAATGCTGTCAGATATTTGATTAGCCAACTCACGTGTTGGTGAGATAATTAATATTCTTGGTCCCTTTCCTTTACGTTTTGAACTTGTTAGATGACTTAAAATAGGTAATACAAATGCAGCCGTTTTACCTGTTCCAGTTTGTGCAGTTGCTAGAACATGTTCCTTTTGTAGGATATGAGGAATAGCTTTTTTTTGGATTGCTGTAGGTTCTTTGTAGCCCGCATCTTGAATGGCTTTAAGTATTTCAGGAGCAAGGTTTAGGGTATTAAATGACAAAAAATTATCCTTAAGTTGTGTCTATGAGAAGATTAGACCTAATGATAAATTATAGATAATCTTTACGAGAGCGAAGTATATAGGTAATTGAAAATAAAGTAAATTTTCAATATTTTAATTAATTATTATTTATGAAATTACAATATCAGATTTAATTAATTTAATTTTATCTTGAAGGGAAAGAGACTTAATTTTATATTCTTCTTTGCTGGCTAAACTTCTATTAAGAAATGAAGCTTTATAAACTAATTTAAAAGGACCACGTTGTCTAGTATATTTAGCCCCCTTATTTGTGCCATGCTCAATTATTCTACGGGTAATATTTTTTGTAATACCAGTATAGTAGGTATTGTCTGAACACTTTAGAATATAAACGAACCATTCTCCTTTTTTCATGCGAGCTAGCTCAGCTAATGTTTCAAGACCACTCACATTGTAGTTAGCCATATTCTTAATTACCAACTCAAAACAGCACGAAATCTGACATCATTATTTCTAACTTTTTCAATAGCATTGTTAATATCAGTGAAATTAAAGTGCTCAACAATGGGTTTAATATTATGTTCAACACAAAAATCGAGCATCTTTTTTATATTTTTTGGACTACCTACGGGGGAACCTGATATTGAACGCCTACCTGCCATAAGAGAGAATACTGATGATTTAATAGGCTCTAAAACAGCTCCAACAAAATGAAGTCTTCCTCTTGGTTTTATAGTATTTAAAAACAAGTTCCAATCTAAGCTAACATTAACTGTAGATATCAATAGATCAAATTTAGCACCCATATTTTTTAAGATCACTTGATCAGTTGAAGATACTACCTCATCAACACCCATTGAATTAATAAACTCAGTTTTATCATGTGAACTTGTGAAAGCGGTTACATTACAACCTAAGGCTTTATAGAACTGAATAGCTAGATGCCCAAGGCCCCCTATTCCAATTACACCTACATTATGATTCTTGTTAATTCCAAATTCAACTATGGGTGTAAATACAGTTATACCCCCACATAACAACGGACCTGCATCTTCAATATTTAGCTTAGTAGGAATAGGAATCACACTCACCTCTTCGGCGACAACCTCTTCAGCAAAACCACCATACTGGCTAAAGACGGTTTTCTTAGTATTACTACAAAAATTATGATCACCTACATCACAATATTCACAACTATTACAATATCCCGAATGCCATCCTAGGCCCACTGTGTCCCCAATTTTGTGCAAAGAACTATTAGGAGCAGTCTCAATTACTTCACCTATAATTTCATGTCCTGCAATCATGGGGTAACTAGACTTTCCCCAGCTATTATCTATTGCGCTGATATCACTATGGCATATCCCACAAGAGTGAACTTTTATTCGAATTTCATTTTGTTCTAATGCTTTTGCCTCATATTCGTAGGGTTTAAGATCATCTCCAGCGTTTAATGCTGCGTAGGCTTTTACCATAAAAGTAGTCCTTAAGTTATTATATTTACTGATTAATTATAGAATAAGTTTTTTTATTTCATCAATATATTCAGGAAAATATTGTCCTATAACTTCAAGATTAAATTTTTTTAATATGGATTGATTTGATTCTCTTTCTAATAAGAACTCAAAAGATTTAGTAATGAGCTCAGTTTTAGTTAATTTATTATTAGATACATCTTGATGAAAACGATCAGTTAATAAAACAATATGCACAGTTAAAAAGTCTTTAGTTACTGAAACTTTGAAAGAATTATTATCAATAGCTTCAACACTAATCATGGGTTAACTTTGTTCGCAATCGCCTGAAAATGTTTCTATATATTGACCGAATCCCTTATTTCCTGCTATGTAGTCATTTGCTGTATTTTTTTTAAGGTTAATTTCTAGGTTTCGTACATTTAAAAAATTTGATTTACATTGAATCAGTTCATCGGACCAAAGACAGTCAATATTATTTAAATCTTGTAAAGAACCATCAATAAAATTAAAAGATATTGTTTTAACTTCCTCTTTTTTCCCTGAGGAACCCATTAATTCAAAAGTTGCAATTCCTTTACATCTAAAATTTGTGGTTTTATCATTTGCAATGACAAAAGAAGTACTTATAGAAAATATTACTAGCATAAAGAAACATCTTATTTTCCTAGTCATTGTGTAAGTATCCTCAAACATTTTGGAAATTCTTTAGAGCCAATTAAAAAGCCAAGCTCTTCACATTTTTGTTTAGCAGCACTTCCAGACAACCTCTTAACCGATTTTCCATCTATAGTTATCTCATCAGATGCCCTATTAGCAAAATTACATTGATAACTTACTATATCTTGTAATAATAAATCATTGACAGAATTATTTATACTATTTTGATCAAGCCCACCATATTTTGAACATGCCCTCATCATTTCAGAAGTTGCTCCATCATCACCGCTGAAATAAGTATCAACTGTTAAGCCACTATAATTATTATGAGGTGCTGGAAGCTGTTCTTTTTTGGCCGACGTACAGCCAAGCGAAAAAATTATAAAAATTATAGTAAATGTCCAACCATGAAATCTCATTTTATTCTTTAATCCCACTTAGACATATCCATCCATCACTTTTTAAGGTTTTTTCAAATTTAAACCAAGGAGAATAAATTTTTTTTATCTGGCTTTCCTGTGATTCTAGTATACCTGATAGAGCAATCTTTCCTTTTGGCAAACAGTAACTTGCTAATAATGGTGCTAATACAGAGAGTGCGCTAGATAAAATATTTGCAACTACTAGATCAGCATGAAACTTAAAATCTTTTTCCGTATTTATCCAATCTATATAACATTTATTTAAAGCTCCATTTTCTTTACTTGCAATTATTGCTTGAGGGTCGATATCAACCCCTTTTACCCTTTTAGCGCCGAGTTTATGAGCAGCGATTGCTAAAATACCTGAACCACAGCCATAATCTAAAACTTTTTTCTCTTTAGAAACATTATCAATAAGCCATTCAGTACAAAGATGAGTAGTTGGATGAGCTCCTGTTCCAAAAGCTAAACCAGGGTCTAAAATAATATTAATTAGTTTTGGATTATCTATTTCAAGCCATGATGGAACAATATTAATTCTATTTTTTATACATATAGGTTTGAATTGAGATTGTGATAATTTTACCCAATCAGTTTCAGACACAGATGATGTGTTAAATGTAAAATCAACATCTTTAAAATTTGAGATGAGTGCATGTTGAATTTTTTTAATATCCACGGAATCAGAAAATAAGGCTTGTATTTGACTGGTTGACCAAAATTTATTTTGACCGCTATGAGGTTCACCAAAGATTAATTCTTCGTTACTATTGTTTATGTTTTTATCTTGAATAAATATGGATAATGCACCATTACTATTTAACTCTTCACTTAGTAAATCAATATCTTTTTCTTCTGCAAAAAAAGTTAAATTTATCCATGCCATATTTTTAAGATTTATTCTTTAGCTTATTTTCGAGGTAATGAATATTTACGCCACCATCCATGAAGCTGCGATCATTCATAAGATCTCTATGAAGAGGTACATTTGTTTTAATCCCTTCAATAACAATTTCAGACAAAGCAATATCCATCCTAGCTAGTGCCTGATCTCTAGACTCCCCATAAGTAATTAATTTTCCAACCATCGAATCATAGTTTGATGGGACCTTATAACCTCCATAGGCATGTGTATCAATCCTAACACCAGGCCCACCGGGAAGATGAAACCTAGAAATCGTGCCGGGAGAAGGTATAAAGTTATATGGATCTTCTGCATTAAGTCTGCACTCAATAGCATGGCCTTGGTATCTAATATCTTTCTGACGAAAACTCAGCTTTTCACCAAAAGCAATTTTAATTTGTTCCTGGACTAAGTCTATATCGGTAATAAGCTCAGTAACAGTATGTTCTACCTGAAGCCTTGTATTCATTTCAATGAAGTAAAACTCATCATTTTCATACAAAAATTCAAAGGTGCCTGCACCTCGATAATTAATTTTTTCGCAAGCTGATGCGCATCTAGCACCTACTTTATTCATTTGTCTTTCGTTGATACCGGGTGCGGGTGCTTCTTCAATAATTTTTTGATGCCGTCTTTGAAGGGAGCAGTCTCTGGTCCCAAGATGAATAGCTTTTTTATATGAATCAGCTAACACTTGAAATTCGACATGTCTCGGTTTTTCAAGGAATTTTTCCATATATACGACGGGGTTACCAAAAGCAACTTGTGCTTCATTTTTTGTCATGACTACTGAGTTAAGAAGCGCAGCTTCGGTATGTACAACGCGCATTCCCCTTCCTCCTCCTCCTCCAGATGCTTTAATAATGACAGGGTAACCTATTTTTTTTGCAATTTTCTTGATTTCGTCACTATCTTCTGGGATTGCACCATCAGAGCCAGGAACGCATGGTACCCCAGTTTTACGCATGGTCTCTTTTGCACTAACTTTATCACCCATCAGTCTAATTGTTTCTGGCCTTGGACCAATGAATGTAAAGCCACTTTTTTCTACCCGTTCAGCAAAATCCGCATTTTCTGAAAGAAAGCCATAGCCTGGATGTATTGCTTGAGCATCAGTGACTTCTGCTGCGCTTATGATTGCTGGAATATTTAGGTAGCTTAAGTTGGATGGTGCGGGGCCAATACACACAGATTCGTCAGAAAGCTTTACATATTTCGCTTCAGCATCAGCCTCGGAATAAACTGTAACAGTTTTAATCCCCATTGCTCTGCAGGCTCTGAGAATTCTAAGAGCAATCTCACCACGGTTGGCAATTAAAATTTTATCAAACATTATCTGTTAACTTATTTCAAATAATGGTTGCCCAAACTCAACAGGCTGACCGTTCTCAATTAAGATTTTCGTAATAGTACCTTCTTTGTCAGATTCTATTTCATTAAGAATTTTCATAGCTTCAATAATGCATAAAGTCTCACCTTTTTTAACGGTTGAGCCAATATCTATAAAGGGAGCTGAGTCAGGAGAGGCGGACCTATAAAAGGTACCAACCATAGGAGAGGTAATAATATTCTTATTTTCCGTTGGACTTGTGTCTATCTTATCTTCGAGCGTATCAGTTTGAGTTTGTGGTTGCTGATTCAATGGTGGGCGTATCTGTTGTTGAACATAGTTAGTAGGTGTTAACGATGCCCCCATATTGTTTTGCCGACTAATTTTTACTTTTTCTTCACCTTCGGTAAGTTCAAGTTCAGAGATATCTGATGCTTCAACTAAATCTATTAAGGTTTTTAACTTTCTTAAGTCCATTTTATATTTACCTCGAAATTTTTTCAGATTGATTTATATAATTGAGTGCTGCGATGTACCCTTCTGGCCCTAAGCCACTTATAACCCCAACAGCAACATCAGAGAAAAAAGAATTTTTTCTAAAAGATTCACGTGCAAAAACATTCGAGAGATGAACCTCAATAAATCTTATCTTTTTTGCAACAAGGCTATCTCGGATAGCCACTGAACTATGGGTGAAGGCAGCAGGGTTTATGATAGTAAAATCACTGGTTAATGATTGAATTTTTTCAATTATTTCGGCTTCACTATTGCTTTGAAAAATGTCAATTTCAATATTTAACTCGCCTGCCCGCTCTTTTAGTTTAGTATTGATATCTTCAAGCGTCATGTTTCCGTAATGTTCGGGTTCTCTTTCACCAAGTAAATTTAAATTTGGTCCGTGTATTATGCTTATTTTCTTTTTTGACATGAATATAATCTTTTTAAATAATATTATCAGAAAGTTATTTTGCCGAATTTAAGTAATTTTGTCTATATTTTAATAGATTTTAAGTGAATTTAGAGTTAAATCTAATAAATTATTGAGTTTAATACTTGATTTAATTGGTTTAATTTTAATCGCCCATAAAATACCTTTTCAATCTTTTTCTCGGGGCTAACAATGATGCTAAAGGGTAAAATGCCCCTTTCATTACCAAGTGATTGAGATAATTGAACGCCCTCGTTCTCAGCAATAAACGAGAAGTATTTAATGGGAATTTTTTTTGTAAACTTATTAACAGATTCTAAGTCGTCTATAGCGATTGCAATAGTTTGAATGATTTTATTTTTATGAGCAAATTCGTTTAACTCTGGTATTTCCTCTCGACAAGGTGCACACCATGTTGCCCAAAAATTTATTAATAACCATTGACCCTCGAACTTGGAAAAAGAAACTATCTCACCAGAGCTATTCATAATATCAGTGTTAAATAGTGTTGCTGTTGAGATATTGTATGTATCAGAAATAACTAATTCGTCCTTAAGATTATTTTTTTTCATGAGGTAGCCTGAAGAACCAGCCACTATGGCAATAAATACGAGCAGCAATATAAATTTAATATTTTTTTTCATTAATCTGACCCTATTTGTAATATTTTTTTAAATTCTTTTGCATTTTTAAAACCGATCGTCCTAATTTGTCTAATTTCATCGCCAGAGTTGTCAAAAAATAGAATTGCAGGAGGGCCAAAAATGTTAAATTTTTTCATTAATTCCTTATCATTTAAGTTGTTATTTGTGACATCAGCTTTTAGTAAAATATACTGCGTCATCAGTTCTCTCACTTCCTTATCAGTAAAAGTAAATTTCTCAAACTCAAGACAAGCTACACACCAATCTGCATAAAAATCTAGCATGATAGGTTTTGTCTTGTTTGAAGCAATTATATTATTTAATTGGTCTGTTGAAGTGATATTAATAAACTGAGGTTTATCATCTAAAGATAATAAATCCATATCTTTTTCAATATAATTCTTAGCAAGAAAGCTATTAAAGAAGAGGGATAGTAGTAACCCTATAATTAAAACTATCTTAAAAATAGCTATTTTATTTTCGGTAAAAAATAAATAATAAAATATTGCGATTGTTAATAAGGTATTTAAAAGTAAATAAAAAACAGCTTCATCCAATATAGGACGGATGATATAAATTGACATTCCAATTAATACAAATCCAATTAATTTTTTAACTTTTACCATCCAAATACCAGGTTTTGGGAGAAATTTATTGGCAGAAAACCCAATGAGCAATAAAGGAACACTCATTCCAATGCTCATGATAAATAAGGAAAGGCCACCCATAAAAATATCATTTTCTTGGCTAATATATAAAATAGCGGCTGCTAACGGTGGGGCAACACAGGGGCTTAATATGAGGGCTGAAAATAAGCCCAAGAAAAAAATATGTATGATACTTTTTTTATTTATTTTCTTAAGCAGGGTAGATAGAAAATTATTTTCAGAAATATTGAGATGAAAAACATCAAACATGGCCAGAGCAAAAATGAGAAATAAAACCCCATTGAACAATAGAAAATAAATATTTTGTAAGCTAGAAGATAAAAAACTACCCGTAATAGACGCAACAATTCCAAAAAGGATATAAGTTGCAGATACACCAGCAACATAGCTCAAAGTAAAGCGAATAGCATGATCCTTATTTGATGATATAACGATGCTAGATAAAATTGGAACCATCGGTAAAACACAAGGGGTTAACGATAACAGTAAGCCTGCTAGAAAAAAACTTATTAAAATAATAAAGAAATTTCTGTCGTTAAGTGTTTCAACAAATGTGTCTGTTTCAGATAAGTAATCTACATTGGCTTGAGCTTCCATATTGATGATATAAGTTGAAGGTGGATAACAAAGGCCTTTTTCACTACACCCTTGAAAATTTATTTTAATTTTTCGTTCTATTGGTGACTTATCATTGAGTAAAATAGAAATAATTTTTTTCCCAAAATAAACTTCTTGCTTTCCAAAGAATGCATCTTCTTTGATATCACCTTGAGGATATGTTATTTCGATTTTATTCGAAGGCTCTATAGAAACTTCAAGTTTTTTTTTGTAGGTGTAGTAGCCGGAGGCATTATTAACCTCTATTTTAATTATTGATTTATTTTCATCTGGTAAAAGTGAAAATTGGAATGCTTCTTCAATGGGAAGAAAGGCCTCCTTTTCATCATAAAAACTAAAATCATCATGCGCAGATGATATGAGACTGAAAAAAAATAGAATAAAAATTAAATTAATATGTCTTAACATCTTTATAGGATAGTATTTCAAGATTATAATTATCCGCAAATACTACAAATTACTCAATGAATTTTAATAATTAAATTAAAAACATGCGAAAAATGATCATAATTTTTTTAATTCTGTTACCGGGCCTAGAGTTAGCAGGGATTATTTATTTCTTTAATCTATATGGATGGTGGTTTTTACTATATTTAATTTCAATCGCTATTTTAGGCTACCAATTAATTAAAGAAGAAAAGGCAAACGCATTAAGTAAATTAACTGGATTGATGTCCAAGGGAGGTAATCCTGCTGAAGCAATTATGGGGTCAGCAAAAAATTTTCTAGCAGGAATTTTATTCTTATTTCCAGGAGTAATAACGGATGTATTTGGCTTATTAATTTTATTTAAAAGTGGAAATGGACTAAGTTCACAGCAAGGTGACAAACATAAGTCATCTGACGATAAAGCTCAAGATGTTATTGAAGGAGAATTTCATAGGGAAGATAAAGAAAAATAATGGTGAATTACAAAATAAAAATAGAGTCATCTCAATTGGAGTTTGATGTTAAACCAAGCCAAACAATTCTTGAAGGAGCTATAGCTGCGGGAATTACGATTCCGTATGGTTGCCAAGATGGTGCTTGTGGCTCGTGTAAAGGAAAAGTTATTTCTGGTAAATTTTTCTTAAATGATTATCAATCATCAGCTTTAACAGATTCTGATATAAAAGCGGGAATGACATTATATTGTAGAGCGATGGCTCAAGGAGATTTAGTGATTGAACCCAATGTTCCAGAAATATTTGATGAATATTCTCCTAAAGTTATGCCTGTTAGAGTCGAAAGTTTAACTAAATTAAATCATGACGTCATGCAGATGTATTTAAAACTTCCAGCATCCGAAAAATTAATTTTTAAAGCAGGACAATATATAGAATTTCTAATGGCTGATGGAAGTCGTAGAGCTTTTTCGATGGCAAATGCACCACATGAATCAATGATTGAATTACATTTAAGGCTTATTGAAGGAGGAAAATTTACTAGTTTTGTATTTAATGAAATGAAAGAAAAATCAATTCATAGGATTGAGGGGCCTATTGGTCAGTTTTATTTAAGAGAAAGTGAAAAGCCAATTGTATTTATAGCAGGTGGAACGGGATTTGCGCCTATAAAATCAATCATTGAAGATATGATTTTTAATAAAAATAAAAGAAAAATATATTTATATAGAGGCGTGAGATCTGAAAAGGATTTTTACATGACGGACTTAGTTAATAGTTGGAATAAAAAATTAGAAAACCTAACTTATATTCCAGTCGTTGAGGATGGATCAGTAAAAGATGCAAGGAATGGATATGTTCATCATGCTGTTCTAGAAGATTTCAATAAGTTGAGTGACATTCAAATCTACTGTTGTGGTGCACCGGGATTAGTCGAAAATGCTTTTATAGACTTAACAAAAAATGGCCTCCCCGACGATCAATTCTTTGCGGATGCATTTACATTTTCACCTAAAAAAAATAAAAAAATTATCTAGTCTAAGCTTTCAGAAAAAATAAGTTCTTTTAACTTTTGTATCTCAATATTTTCACAAACAAAAATATTTTTGAAAATTATGGAGAGTTGTTCCTTTATTCTTTTATGATTTACAATTATTTTTATGTTTTGAAGCCAATCTGTTTCAATGTTCCTCAATTGAACAAGGAAATGCTTAGCGCTATTAGTGCTCGAAAAAAGAATGAATTTATGAGGGTAATTTGTTAAATCATTTTTTAGTTTATTTAAATCAACATCCACATATTTTCTTAAATAACATTCACCATAATTTACAATAGCACTCTTTTTTTCTAAATCATTTTTAAGAGTTTCACGACCATCTACGCCACGTACAATTAATATTTTTTGATCTTTCACATTGCTAAAAATTTTCTCCTTTAGAAGATGTTTAGAGTCAAAAGTTTTAACAGGGCAATGAACATCTACCGATAAATGTTTTTCTAATAATAATTTTGTCGTAGGGCCAATACTTGCGAATATTAAATTTTTGGGAACCCGTATGGATAGTTTTTTTTGTCTTTCTAAAAAGAAATGAACTGCATTTGTGCTTATAAAAATTACATGTTGATACGTTTTTAAATTTTCAATAGTAGCATCAAAAATCTGGTAATTATTAAGTGGGTAAATTTTAGTCAGAGGATAATTTAAAAGTCTTATCTCTGAATTTTTAAGTTCGTCGGATAATTGCACATTAGTTTTATGAGGTCTAGTAGAAATAAGGGCAATTTTTTTTGATCTATTCATTCTAGTATTAATTTGATAGGATTTCTTTTGCACCTTTAGCAATTAAAGTTTCACTTAAAGCCTCACCAAGTTTATAAAAATCTGATTTTGATCCATTCTTCTCAGCATAAATAATTTCCGAACCATCCGGCTTTGCCACAAATCCTTTAATAGAAAAAGTATCATTATTAATTGATGCAAAGGCACCCAATGGAACTGTGCAACTTCCTGCCAGAGATCGACTTACAGTCCTTTCTGCTAATACACATCGAGCCGTATCTTCGTCATTCAAAGGTCTCAATAAATCTGTTAATATTTTATTATCAGATAAGATTTCAATACCGAGTGCTCCTTGCCCAACAGCAGGTATGCTTTCAGACGTGCTGATAAATTGTCTTATTCTTTTTTTTAAATTTAGGCGGATAAGACCAGCAGCAGCTAAAATAATTCCGCCATACTGCCCCTCATCTAATTTTTTTAATCTTGTTTGTAAGTTTCCTCTGAGAGGCTCAATCACTAAGTGAGGATATTTTGATTTAATTTGACTTTGTCTTCTCAAACTTGATGTACCAACAATGGCTCCCTTAGGCATATCTTTTAAAGAATCATATTCATTAGAAATAAAAGCATCTCTAGCGTCTTCACGTTTTGAGATAGCGATTAATTTAAACTCTTCAGGGATATCCATAGGTAAATCTTTCATAGAATGAACAGCTAAATCTGCTTTTCTCTCAAGCAACGCAAGTTCTAGTTCTTTGATAAATAGCCCCTTACCTCCTATCTTAGCTAGTGATTCATTTAATAAAATATCCCCCTCTGTTTTAAAACCTTCTATGATTATTTCTATAGTAGGATGCATCTCAATGATTAATTTCTTAATAAATTGTGCCTGCCACATAGCAAGGGGACTTTCTCTAGTTGCAATGATTATTTTTTTTAACATATTCAATGAGATTTTATCACAGCAAGGATTGTTAGATTAATCATATGATTGATGATTTTCATATATAATTCATTGAAAATATTAGATAAATTTGTAAAAATGAAAAAAAGTAAACAGAATTGGTCAAACAGATTTTCAGAGCCAACTAGTGAAATAGTTAAAAGATATACAGCATCAGTAAATTTTGATCAAAGACTAGCAATGTATGATATTGCTGGCTCATTAGCGCATGCAGAAATGTTAAAAAAACAAAAAATCATTTCATCTAAAGATTTTGGTGCTATCAAAAAAGGCTTAAATCAAATCAAAAAAGAAGTCATCTCAAATAATTTTAAATGGTCCATTGATCTGGAGGATGTACATTTAAATATAGAGAAAAGATTAACTGATATTTCAGGCGAGGCAGGTAAGAAACTTCATACAGGCAGGTCAAGAAATGATCAAGTAGCAACTGATATGAGGCTTTATCTCAGAGATGCCTCAGATGAATTAGTAAATTTAATTAAAAAACTACAACAAGCTACGTTGGCTAAGGCTGAAAAACATGTCACTACCATCATGCCTGGCTTGACTCATCTTCAAGTAGCGCAACCAATCAGCTTTGCTCATCATTTGCTTGCTTACTTTGAAATGCTAGAAAGAGATAAGGAAAGATTTATAGGCTCAAGAAAAAGAATAAATGCTTTGCCTTTGGGGGCTGCGGCACTTGCCGGAACTTCTTATCCAATTGATAGGAAGTTTGTAGCTAAATTATTGAAGTTTGAGGGAGTTATGGAAAACTCAATTGATGCAGTATCAGATAGAGATTTTTTGATTGAATTTAATGCAAACGCTTCACTTTTAATGACCCATCTTTCAAGATGGTCAGAAGAGCTAGTAATGTGGTCGAGTCCATTTTTTAATTTTATTGAGATTTCAGATAGTTTTTGCACGGGGTCAAGCATAATGCCACAGAAAAAAAATCCTGACGTGCCAGAGTTAGTTAGAGGTAAAACAGGAAGGGTAAACGGTCATTTAGTCAGCTTACTTACATTAATGAAAGGGCAGTCTCTTGCTTATAATAAAGACAATCAAGAGGATAAAGAGCCTATTTTTGATGTTGTAGATACTGTTTTAGATACTTTAAAGATTTATGCAGAGATGATTTCTAAAATAAAAATATTTCCAGAAAATATGGAGAATGCAGCTCTAAAGGGGTATGCAACTGCAACAGATCTAGCTGATTATTTAGTAAGAAAAGGGCTGCCTTTTAGAGAGTCTCATAGTGTAGTGGCTAAAACAGTTAAATATGCCATTGATCAAGGTTTTGATCTGTCTGATATGGACCTTTCAAAGCTAAAGAAATTTAGTAAACTGATAGATCACGATGTCTTCAAATGTCTTTCACTAAAGGGATCGATTCAATCAAGAAAGCATTTTGGCGCTACTGGGTTTAGTGCAGTTAGATCCTCAATAAAGAAATCTAAATTAAAACTATCTAAATAAATTAGTAAGATTATAACCCGCATCAGATGTAAGTTTTAGTATTTCATCTTTGGGTCTCACCTCAGATTCTGATAATGCCCATAACATAGAACATCTAGTTCCTGTTCGACAATAAGCAAAAATTGGTTTCTCAGCGCTTTTAAAATGATGTGTGAAATCTTCTATATCTTTTTTTGTTAATTGACCACCAATAACGGGTTGATGAATAAAATTAATACCATTGTTCGTTGCTTCGTCTTGAATACTTTTAACCGTTATTTGATTTAATTCTTCTCCATCAGGGCGATTACATAAAATTGTTTTAAAACCTGCTTCTTTTATTTTTTTTATATCATTTTCTTCTATTTGGTCAGATACGACATAATCATCAATAATTTTATTTAACATCATAAGTCTTTAATCCCTTAAAAAAATTTGTAAAAGTTCATTTAAAAAATTTTGCCCTAAAACTGTTGGTTTAATCCTACCATTTTTTTGAACTATCAGTTTTTTATCTTTTGCTAAGCCTAGTTCTTTATCAATGATGCTAATAGGCAAATTTGTTCGTTGTTCAAACAGAGGTTGACTAAAACCGTTGTTTAACCTTAAGGCATTCATCATAAATTCAAATATTAAATCATTTGATGATAATAATTTTTCATCATCATAAAAATTATGACTATTTGCATTTTTAATATAATTGCGTGGATTTTTAAAACAACTTTGACGGAAAATTTTCCCGTCATGTGATAATTTGCTATGGGCTCCTGCACCAATACCTAAATAATCACCAAAATTCCAATAATTTAAGTTGTGTAAACATTGGGTATTTTTTTTTGCATATGCTGAAGTTTCATAATGTTCAAAATTTGCAGTATTCAGTTTATTAGTGATCAAATCAAACATTTCAGCACTTTTTTCTCCGTCGGGTAACTTAGGAGGAAATTTGTAGAAAAGGGTATTTGGCTCAATGGTCAGATGATAGTATGAAATATGAGAAGTACCGACTTCAAGTGCTTTGGTAATGTCATATTTAACATCGGTAAGACTTTGGCCAGGTAGAGCAAACATTAAATCAATATTTACTTTATCAAAAATTTTAACTGCAAGATTGGAAGCATCAAATGCTTCTTGAGGATTGTGAATACGCTCTAGTTTTTTTAAATGTTCACGATTAAAGCTTTGAACACCTATTGACATTCTATTGATGCCTATATCCCGGTAACCATAAAAATGTTGTTTATCAAACGTCCCCGGGTTAGCTTCAATTGTAATTTCACAATTTTTATCTAAGCCAAATTTAAAATTTAGTTTTTTAATAAGACGATCAAAAGCTTTAGGGCTAAATAAACTTGGCGTTCCACCACCAAAAAAAACTGATTGTATAGGTCTTTTTGGCTCAATACTAAAATTTTCTATTTGTTTAATTAAAGCAGTTGTATATGCCTCCTCATTATTTTTGAGATTCTGATCTTTAAATTCGTGAGAATTGAAGTCACAATATGGACACTTATGAATACACCAAGGAATGTGAATATAAACAGAGAGCGGAGGTGATTGCATTTTTATTAAAAACGTAAAGACAAAATTATTTTTTCTTTAAGGGGCTTTCAAGACATTCAATTAAGGTATGAAGAGCTTTTTTCATTTGCTCGTCAGATACTTCCATTAGTATTCCATCATCAAAAGCGTCCTGAGCAATTTGTTTAAGTTCATCAAAGTTTTCGTTCATTACCTTAACTTTTTCAGTGCAGGATACAACTGATTTGTCATCTCTTAGCCATGTGGGCCATTTTTGATTTTTATTTGTCATAAAGCATTTTAAGTTTATGTTTTAACTTTTGCAAAGCTTGGCCACGATGGCTGATTTTATTTTTTAAATCAAAGTCTAGTTCAGCTGCTGAAAGATCTGTTTTAAAATCCATAAATATAGGATCATAGCCAAAACCATTTATACCTCTTGGAGAAGATAAAATTTCACCTTGCCATATTCCTTCAGCAATAATTGGCTGAGGGTCATCATAAGAGGTAATAAAAACTATCGCGCAATAATAATGAGCTCTTCTGTTTTTTTCATTTTTTAAAAGGTCTAGTAATTTAATATTATTTTTTTTGTCGCTTGCCCCTTTGCCTGAAAATCTAGCTGATAAAATGCCAGGTTTTCCATTTAATACGTCTACACATAATCCAGAATCGTCAGCTATGGCAGGAAAATTTGATGCTTTTGAAGCAAACCTTGCTTTAGTTAGTGCATTTTCTATGAATGTTCCATAAGGTTCTTCTGCTTGCCCAATATTTAGTTTAGATTGCGCAATAGTTTGAATTGGTAAGTCATGAAGCAATGTCTCAATTTCAGATAATTTTTTTTCATTATTTGTCGATAAAATAATTTTCTGCATTATGAATTATTTGAGAACATTTTTTTGAATATGAATTATTTTAGCAATACCTAGCTCTGCTAGTTGGATGATATTATTCATCTCTTCTTTAGAAAAAGGCTCTCCCTCTGCGGTTCCTTGAATTTCAACAAATTTACCTTGTTCAGTCATAACAATATTCATATCAGTATCACAGTTTGAATCTTCAGCATAATCAAGATCGATCAAGACCTCGCCATCTTTTACTCCTAATGAAATTGCTGCTACTGCATCTTTTATAGGTGAAGTTTTTAAAATTTTTCTTTTAATAAGGGGATTAATGGCATCACAAAGCGCAACATAAGCTCCTGTAATGCTCGCTGTCCTTGTTCCGCCATCAGCTTGAATTACATCACAATCTATATGAATGGTCCTTTCTCCTAAAGTCTTTAAATCTATAATTGCTCTGAGACTCCGACCGATTAATCTTTGTATTTCTTGAGTTCTTCCTGACTGCTTTCCTCTTGCAGATTCCCTTGACATACGCGTGGATGTTGACCTTGGAAGCATTCCATATTCAGCTGTCACCCAACCCTGACCTTTTCCTTTTAAAAAAGACGGTACTTTTTCCTCAACACTTGCGTTACAAATGACATGTGTATCTCCACACTTTATCAATACTGATCCTTCCGCATGTTTTGTATAGTTTCTTAGAATTTCAATTTCTCTAATTTCATTATTTGCTCTTTCCGTTGATCTCATAAAATACTCTTAGTTATTTTGAATGGTGATTATAATCTAAAGTAAGTTAAATAAGCGTTTGAGAATTTAAATGTTTCTTACCTTAGTTAAAAATAGATTGTTAAACTATCAAAAAGTAACACAATTAACTTAGGAATATAGATGATTTCGAGCATGACAAGCTATCACTCAGCATCAAAAGAAACAAGTTATGGCCGATTGGTTTTAGAAATTAAAACTTTAAATAGTAGATTTTTTGACTTACAAATTAAATTAAGTGATGAGCTTCGAATTTATGAGCCCCTCATCAGAAAAAATATAGCTAAAACACTTTCAAGGGGAAAAATTGAATGTAAAATTTTCTTGAAAGCAAGAGAAGACGTAGTTGAAATCAAAAATGATGACCTTAAGAATTTAAAAAAACTTATAAAGTCTGTCGAAAAAATATCAGAACTAATTAAAAGACCAAAGCAAATTAGTCCTGTAGAAATTATTCGACTTCATAGTGAAAAAAATAACAAACAAAACTATAAAGGGCTTGATAAGGTTTTGTTTCGCCTTTTTGATAATGCGCTTAAAAAAATTATTGATGATCGTCAACGTGAGGGCAAAAAAATTAAGCAATTAATTATTTCTAGGGGTTTAAAAATAGAAAAAGAGGTAGGCAAAATAAGAAAGATGATGCCAAAGTATATTGATATTCATCAAAGTAAAATTATCAAAAAATTTAAAGAAGCTTTAATTAATATTGACCAAGATAAAATAAAACAAGAACTAGTAACTTTTATGCAAAAAAGTGATATTGAAGAGGAGCTTGATAGGTTAAATTCTCATTCACATGAACTAAAGAGATTAGTAAGTTTATCCGAACCTGTCGGAAAAAAAATAGATTTTCTAATGCAAGAATTTAATCGTGAGGCTAATACGTTAGGCTCAAAAGCTACTGCAGTTGAGATTTCACAATCTGCAGTCGAATTAAAGGTTTTAATTGAACAAATAAGAGAACAAATACAAAATATTGAATAACATAACTCAAATATGACAGAAAAAAATCATAAAGGTAGGTTGTTTATTGTAACTGCACCATCGGGTGCAGGCAAAACTTCTCTTATTAAGGCATTAGTTGAATTATGTCCGCAATTTAAAATATCTACCTCACATACAACTAGAAAACCTAGACAAGGTGAAAAAGAGGGTGTCGATTATTATTTTGTAGATAACGATACTTTTGATAATTTAAAGAAAAGTGGGGAGTTTTTAGAAAATGCGGAATGCCATGGTGCAAAATATGGAACGGCAATGACTCCAGTTGAAGAGAGCATAAAGGCGGGCAAAGATATTATTTTAGAGATTGATTATCAAGGGGCTATAAATGTTAAGAAAGTTTTCGCGGATGCAATTAGTCTATTTATTATCCCACCTACGATAGATGATCTAAAAAAAAGGCTAGAGGGAAGAGGTCAAAATTCAGAGGCTGAAATAAAGGGACGATTGCTTGCGGCAGAAGAAGAAATCAGCCATCTCGAAAAGTTTGATTATGTTATAATTAATGAGAAGTTTGATCAGGCCTTATGTGATTTAAAATCTGTGTTTAATGATTCTCCCGAATCAATAAATTTAGAAACTTCGAAGCAAAAAAGAATCTTTCAGAGTTTAATTGACTCAATAAAATAAAATATTTGGAGTAACAAAATAATGGCAAGAATTACTGTAGACGATTGTTTAGAAAAAATACCCAACAGATTTCAATTAACACTTGTAGCAGCTCTTAGATCAAGACAGCTTGTGAACGGCGCTGAGCCTTTAATTGATATGGAAGGTTCAAGAGATAAATCTTCAGTAATAGCGCTTAAGGAAATTGCAGCAGGTTTAATTGGAGAAGACATTCTAATTCAGAATCCAGGTTAATAAGAGAAATTTGTTTTAAAGGAGAGTAATCTATTGGCTAACACCGCTCACACCAGCCAAGCCGATTTAAAGAAAAGCAATCAATCCTTTTTGCTTCCTGTTGACCAAGACAATTCTAGCCTAACCCAACTTGTAAAGACTTATCTTCCAAAGAGAGAGATTGATAAAGTTTGGGAAGCCTACCGATTTAGCGAAAAAGCCCATAGCGGCCAAAAAAGACGGAGTGGTGAGGCTTACATCAGTCACCCAGTTTCTGTAGCTTGTATTGCTGCTCGATTTCATTTGGATAGTCAGTCAATTCAGGCAGCACTTTTACACGACGTAGTTGAAGATACTGAATCCACAGAATTAGAAATAGAGTCAAAATTTGGTAAGCAAGTGAGTACGCTTGTTATAGGTTTATCAAAACTAGACAAAGTAGAGTTTCAAGACGCAAATGAGGCTCAAGCTGAAAACTTTAGAAAAATGTTGTTAGCTATGACTCAGGATGTAAGGGTTATGTTAATAAAGTTGTCAGATCGTCTCCATAATATGCAAACTATTCAATCATTAGATGAGAGTAAAAAGATTAGAATTGCTCAAGAAACTGTAGATATTTATGCCCCAATTGCAAATAGACTTGGTTTAAATAATTTATATCAAGAGCTTGAAGATTTATGCTTTGAAGTTTTACATCCAGTTAGATATAAAACAATCCAAAAAGCCATTAAGGCCAGTCGCGGCAATAGAAAAGAAGTCATCGAGAAAATATCAAATGAGATAAGCAATAAATTAAAATCTGTTAAAACTAAAGCTGAAATAACGGGCAGAGAAAAAAATCCTGCAAGTATTCATAGAAAAATGCTTGAAGATCAGACAGGTTTTAATCAAATTAATGATATTTATGCGTTTAGAATAATTGTTAACGATATTAATGATTGTTATTTAACTTTAGGAACATTGCACTCGCTTTATAACCCTATTCCTGGAAAGTTTAAGGATTATATTGCAATTCCAAAAGCAAATGGATACCAATCACTCCACTCCACTCTTTTAGGCCCTTTCGGTGTTCCGGTTGAGATTCAAATTAGAACAAAAAATATGCATCAACTAGCGGAGGCTGGCGTTGCTGCTCACTGGTTATACAAAACAAAAGATGCACACGTTACAGATTTACAGCAAAAAACTAACCAATGGCTAAAAAGAATGCTAGATATTCAAAATGATAGTTCAAATTCTTTAGAATTTTTAGAACATTTAAAAGTTGATTTATTCCCTGACGAAGTCTATGTTTTCTCACCAGACGGTAAAATATTTGCTTTGCCTAAAAATTCTTCGTCTATTGATTTTGCATATGCAGTCCATAGTGATGTGGGCAATAAAGCAGTATCAGCAAAAATAAATCAGATACTAGTTCCTTTAAGGACAAGACTCTCAACGGGAGATCACGTAGAGATAATTACTTCAACATTAGCAAAGCCAAACCCAACTTGGTTAAATTTTGTTATTACAGGTAAAGCTAGATCACAAATAAGAAATTATCTTCGTTCAGCTGAATCGAAAGATCTAATATTTTTAGGTGAGAAAATGTTGAATAATGCACTGAATGCATTTCATATTCATCCAACTGCAATTAAAAAAAAGCATTGGAACAAATTAATTTTGGACTATCACGTTGAATCAAAAGATGAGATTTTAATGGATATTGCCTTAGGTAAAAAAGTAAATGTGATGGTTGCCCACCAGCTAACAAATTTAATGGATGGCCTTGCAAGCAATAAAAAACAAACAAAGATGCTTGATGTAATAACAATTAAGGGATCTGATGGCATGGCGATTCAACTTGCAAACTGTTGCCATCCAATTCCTGGTGATCCTATATTGGGCTATATTAATAAGGAAAAAGGCTTAGTAATCCATACACATGATTGTCAGATTGTTAATGAGTTATCGCTAGACCATGACCGATGGGTAGATGTTGAGTGGGAGCCTGATTCTGAAAAATTATTCAATGTCCGATTAAGCGTCCTGGTTGTGAATGAAAGAGGAATGTTAGGCAAAATTGCTTCGATCATTGCTGATGCAGAATCAAACATTAATAATGTTTCACTTCAAGATATGGATGGAAGTCCATTTGCAACATTAAATTTTTTGGTTCAAGTACGACATAGACAGCACCTCGCTGAACTGATAAGAAATCTTAGGAAAATTACAAAAGTTAATAAAATAACGAGAGTTAAAAATTATAAGAATTAAAATTTCAAAAGGAATTGAATAATATGAAAAAAATTATTAAATCAGATGAGGCTCCTAAAGCAATTGGAACATATTCGCAAGCTGTAAAAAAGGGGAATATTATTTTTCTTTCAGGGCAGATACCCTTAAATCCTGTGTCTATGGAATTGGTCGAGGGTATTGAAAATCAGATTCACCAAGTATTTAAAAATATTTTAGCCGTCATAAAAGCAGCTGATGCATCTTTAGATGATTTAGTAAAATTAAATATATATCTAACAGATTTGAGTAACTTTGCTTTAGTGAATTCTATTATGGAGGAATATTTTAGTAAGCCGTATCCTGCAAGAGCAGCTATCGGAGTTGCGTCACTTCCAAAAGATTCTTTAGTTGAGGCAGATGGATTTTTAGTAGTAGATTAATTTAAATTTTGCCTAAAAAAAAACTATTGACGGAACTTCAAGCAAAGAAACTAAAAAAATTAGGCATTAACTCAACAATTGATTTACTTTTATATTTACCTAATAAGTACAATGATCAAACAATAATTCAATCCGTAAGTGAAACTCTGATTGGGCAAAAAAGTCAAATTGAAGTTAATGTAAATGATCTTGAAGTAAAGTATCGACCCAAAAAAAACTTAATTTTATATGTCTCTGATACATCAGGACAGATGCAAATACGTTTTTTACATTATTATCCAAGTCAAATTAGACAATTAGAATCAGCAGGCCTCGTCAGGTTTTATGGAGAGGTTAGGCAACATTCAAATTATAAAGAAATGATTCATCCTGAATATTATTTGATCAACGATTCAACTGGTCTTTCAAAAAATTTAACACCTATATATTCAACCACAAAAGGACTATCTCAAAATATGTTGAGAAAGCTAATAAAAAATCATATAGAAAGTGCAACTCAAAACGAATTATTCAAAGAAATATTTCTAAATTTGTACAAGAGGTATGAATTTCCTAGTTTCATGGATTCAATTAACTTTCTTCATGAACCACCAAAAATAAAAGTTAAAGATATAGAGGCTGTGCATAACTCTAAATTTTTTAAAAGATTGATTTACGATGAGCTTCTCGCTCAACAGTTATTTTTAAGAAAACAATATAATTTACTGAAAAAGAATAAATCTCCAAAATTCAAGCACGCACAATTAAATCAACAGATATTTTTAGAACAATTAAATTTTAAGTTAACGGATAGTCAAAACCAGGTATTAGAAGAGATACAAAGTGATTTCACAAAAGGCTTCCCAATGAACAGACTTTTACAAGGGGATGTTGGCTGTGGTAAAACGGTTGTAGCAACAATTGCCGCCATTGATTGTATAGAAGCTGGCTTTCAAGTTGCATTTATGGCACCTACAGAAATTCTAGCTGAGCAACATTATGAAAAATTAATTAATTGGTTTAAAGATACCTCCTATGAAATTCTATTGCTTACAGGAAGTATGCCAAAAAAGGCAAAATTAGAAACCTACCAAAAAATTGAAAAGGGCAATACTGATATTGTGATTGGAACGCATGCTTTATTTCAAGAAGCGGTGACTTTTGATCAGTTAGGATTTTATATCATTGATGAACAACATCGTTTTGGTGTTGAGCAAAGAATGACACTAAAAAATAATTCAAAAAACCTACAGGGCTTTGAGCCTCATCAACTGATGATGAGCGCCACCCCTATTCCTCGAACATTATCTATGAGTTTTTTTGCACATATGGATGTTTCAACTATAAAAGAATTACCAGGCGGAAGAAGACCAATTACAACTAAGATTTATTTAGATGATAAACGAAAAAAATTATTAAACTTAATAGATACTCATTGTAAAAAAAATAACCAAGTTTATTGGGTATGTCCATTAATAGAAGAAAGCGAATTCTTAGATTTAGAGACAGTCAACGATACTTTTCAGGAGCTTAAAAAATATTTCATTAATCAGAAAGTAGGTTTAATTCATGGAAGAATGAAAGCAGAAGAAAAAAAAGAAATTATGAAAAAATTTCAACAAAATACAATACAAATATTAGTAGCCACTTCTGTAATTGAGGTTGGAGTTGATGTCCCTAATGCAACAATAATGATTATTGAGAATTCAGAGAGATTGGGATTATCTCAATTACACCAACTTAGAGGACGTATAGGGAGGGGAGAAAAAAGTA
>JAOMTQ010000005.1 GCA_028355955.1 Methylophilaceae bacterium
CATAAAAGTATCCTTATTTATTTAAATAAAAAAATTATTATATATATATATTTATAACAAAGGGGTTAAATGTAAAATTATGAATAAAATTATTAGTTAGTCATTTTTTCCATAACTGCCATTCTGATGCCTATTCCATTTTTTACTTGTTCTAAAATAACGGACTGGCTCCCATCTGCCACTAATGTGTCAATCTCAACTCCTCTATTGATAGGGCCTGGATGAAGGACTATGCAATCATTCTTTGCAAATTTTAAACGCTCTTTATTCAAACCATAAGCTTTAAAATATTCCTTTTCAGATGGAATAGTATCTTTACTCATCCGTTCCTTTTGAATTCTAAGCATCAAAATAGCATCTACATCCTTTAAACCCTCCTTCATATTGCTAAATACCTTAACATTCAGGTCAGAAATATTACTTGGCATCAGCGACTCAGGACCTATGACTCTTACTTCTTTTACTCCAAGTTTATTTAAGATATAAATTTCCGACTTTGCTACTCTTGAATGTTCTATATCACCTACGATTGCAACCTTAAGATCACCAAATCTTTTTTTATAACATTTAATAGTGTAGGCATCTAAAAGTGCTTGAGTTGGATGTTCTTTATTTCCATCACCCGCATTAATAATATGAGCCTTATTTTTAATATTACGAGCAATTTGTGCTGGAATTCCCGGCTTTGAGTGCCTAACGACAAAAATATTTACACCCATAGCTATTAAATTATTTATCAAATCAAGTATAGATTCGCCTTTTGATTGTGATGATGTCGCTATATCGAGGTTGATAACGTCTGCAGATAACCTTTTTGCAGCAATCTCAAAAGTAGTTTGCGTTCTTGTGCTGTTTTCAAAAAAAAGATTACAGATTGTTTTTCCCTGCAAAAAATCGTACTTACTAATACTTTGGTTATTTGTAAGAAACTTATCTGCCCTTATAAAAATATCTTTGATAAGTGATACATTCATTTCTTTAATTGATAGCAAGTGTTGAAGTTCGGAGAGCTTATTTTTTTGTATTTTTTTCATAAAATAAGATTATTTCCATTCTTATTGCATTCAAAAAAGGAATCTAGAATAATCATAGCTGCTACTTGATCAATTATGTGCTTTCTTTTTTTTAAATTTTTTTCAAGCGACTTTAATCTGAGCTCCGCCTCGGATGAACTGAATCTTTCATCAATAAAATGAACTGGAATATTAAATTTATTCTTAAGTTTTTCACCAAATTTTTTTGCTAAAGCACTCATTCTTGATTTACTACCATCATCATTTAGGGGGTACCCTACTATTAATAGGGTAGGCTTCCATGTCTCTAGTAATGATTCAATTTTAATGTACCTATCAGTTTTTTTTGATGTTTCAATTGTTTCAAGGGGGTGAACATTATTTGTAATGTTGTTTCCAATTGCGATGCCAACTCTTTTTTCTCCAAAATCAAAAGATAAGATGTTTCCAACTAGTAATTTATAATCCTTAGTTTCAGTCATATGCAATGTGACTCAAATAAAGTAGTTAAAAAAAAAGGGAATAGCTTCCCTTTAGTTTTAAAAAAAATTAATTTATATTTATTTATATTCAATATGAGGATTTTACCATGATTTAATTTTTTAGTTTATATATTATTTTCAATAAATTCAGTAACTTGAAGGCCATATCCTGCCATACTAGGCATTTTTCTTGGAGCAGCTAAAAGTTTCATTTTTGAAACACCTATATCAACTAAAATTTGTGAACCAATCCCGTAACTCCTTAAATCAGTCGATTTTTTTAAAGTAATATTTTCATGGTTCAATTTGCTTGTTATATTATTTTGAGATTCGTTATAGTTCAAGAAAATTACAACGCCATTTTTTTCATCACTAATTTTTTTAAGTGCCTTTAGGGGCGGCCACGAATGGGGTGTTTCTTTGCTTACGAAATCTAATATTGATAAAGGTTCATGAACCCTCACTACAACTTCATCATCCTTTTTTATGGTCCCCTTTACAAAAGCTAAGTGAGTATTTTTTGACAGTAGGTCTGAATAAACTATAAGTTTCATCATGCCAAATTCAGTGCTAACCTCTTCTTCACTTATTTTTTTTATCAGCTTTTCTTTCTTACTGCGATATTCAATTAAATCAGCAATTGTTCCAATTTTTATTCCATGCTTTTTTGAAAATTTAATGAGATCAGGCAGTCTAGCCATACTTCCATCATCATTTAATATTTCACATATAACAGATGCTGGGGTTGTCCCAGCAAGGGAAGCAAGATCACATCCAGCCTCTGTATGACCTGCCCTATATAAAACACCACCTGAATGAGCAATGAGTGGAAATATGTGACCAGGTCTGTTAATAAATGTATGATCTGATTGAGGTTGAATAGCGGATGTGATTGTTTTGGCTCGATCTCCTGCCGATATTCCGGTAGTGATGCCGGAAGAAGCATCGATAGAGACAGTAAAATTTGTCCCAAGCTTTCCTTGATTATCTTCAACCATCAGAGGAAGTTTAAGTTTATTAGCTTTATCTTCCGTCAGAGTTAAGCAAATTAGCCCTCTTCCATATTTAGCCATAAAGTTAATATATTCTGGCGTAACATGATCAGCTGCTATTAATAAATCACCTTCATTTTCGCGATCTTCATCATCCACAAGGATTACCATCCTTCCTTTTTTTAGATCATTTACTATGTCTTCAATATTGTTCATAAATAGTTTTGTTTACTTTGTACAGAAATTTTGGAGATACCTTGCAATCATATCAATCTCTATATTTACCTTATCACCCTCTTTAAGACCTGATAAATTTGTTGATTGCAATGTATGCGGAATTAAGTTGATATAAAAAATATTTCCACCAACATTGTTTATAGTCAAGCTAGTTCCATTTAATGCTACTGAGCCTTTTTCAGGAATGAATTTCATTAATTTTTCCGATACTTTTACCCCCCAAACTTCACACAAATCTTTTTTTTCAATACTATGGATAAAACCTACTTCATCAACATGACCAGTAACAAAATGACCTGAAACTTTCCCATTAAACCTAAGAGATGATTCAAGATTTAGTTTCTGTGATATTTCGAGAGGCGCGGTTCTGGATAAAGTTTCTCTGGAAATATCGAAAGTTAATAAATTTTCATTTATATCTTTTACTGTTAAACAGATCCCATTCACAGCAATGCTGTCTCCAATATTAATATCTTGTAACTTATTATCAATAAGAAAGATATTGACCTTTAAATCCTCTCCTTCTCTATCAATAGATTTGATTAAGCCAATTGATTCAATTATTCCTGTAAACATGCCATAATTCTAGCAGAATGCTCATATCGAAGCTTAACTAAATATAATATTCAATGACTAAATCAGTTAAAAATAAAAAATTTTATGAATTTTGGATCGCTCTTAGGTATACAAATTTAAAAAATACCAACCAATTTATTTCATTTATTTCTTTGACAAGTATTATTGGTATTACATTAGGTGTCATGGCTTTAATAATAGTTTTATCAGTAATGAATGGATTTCAGTCAGAACTTAAATCGAAAATTTTAAGTGTGACTTCTCATATAGAAATAACAAAGCCCGGAAGAGATCTTAACAATTGGCAACAAACTAAAAAAACAATTAATAAAGAAATGGGAATTGATGGAGTTTCCCCATATGTTGAAGATCAAGCAATGATTTCTGTTGGTAAAAGGAATAGGGGTGTCATAGTCAGAGGTATATTTCCCGAAATTGAAAAAGATGTAAACGACATAAATACAAAAATAAGCTTAGGAGCTTATCGTCTTAATGAGGGGCAATATGACATATTAATTGGGGTTGATCTTGCCAGATATTTAGGAGTATCAGTAGGCGATAAGATTGCAATGATTTCCTCCAAATCAAATTTTTCAGCAGCTGGGATAATGCCAAGAATCAAACGATTTAATATTTCTGGAATTTTCGACTCAGGAATGTATGAGTATGATGCTGGCCTAGCCTTAATCAATTTAAAAGATGCTCAGACATTTTTTAAAAAAAATAAAAATGTCTCTGGTTTGAGGGTAGAGCTGAATAATATTGACGACACAGAAAAAATTTCAAGCTATTTAAAAAAAACTTTTAGCGATGACCCTTTTGTGTATGTTTCAGATTGGAGAATCCAGCACGCTAATCTTTTTGCTGCTATTCAATTAGAAAAAAAGGTAATGTTTATTATTCTAACTTTGATAATAGCAGTCGCGGCTTTTAATATTGTTTCTACACTAGTAATGGGAGTAACTGAAAAGCGATCAGACATTGCAATTTTAAGGACGATAGGTGTAAATCAAAAAAGCATTATGTATATTTTTATCTTACAGGGATTTATCATTGGTGCCATAGGGACATTTTTTGGAATTTTTTTTGGAGTTGCAATATCACTAAATATAGAAACAATCGTACCATTCATCGAAAGTATATTTAATACAAAATTTTTACCTAAAGATATTTATAATATTTCTACGGTTCCTTCAAAAGTTATGACTGTTGATGTTTATAGAATAGGGTTGATGGGGTTATTTCTTTCTTTAGTTGCAGCAATTTATCCAAGCTACAAAGCTTCAAAAACTGATCCAGCAACGGCATTAAAATATGAATGATATATTTCAAATTAACTTAAAAAGCGTAACTAAGAGTTTTGAAGGGCTCGATGCTCCAGTCCTTAAAAATTTAAATTTTCATATAAAAGCATCAGAAAAAGTTGCTATTGTGGGAAGCTCTGGATCTGGAAAAAGCACTCTCTTACATATTATCGCGGGACTAGATTCTCCCTCAGAAGGAAAGATCTTATTTAACAATTCAGATATGAGTAGCCTTTCTGATAACAATATGGCAAAACTAAGAAACCAACATATAGGCTTTATTTATCAATCACACCATTTATTAAATAATTTTTCATCAATTGAAAATGTAATGATGCCACTTATAGTAAGAAGAGGAGATTATTTGAATGATTTTAATCAAGCAAAAAAAGTATTAAAAAAATTGGGTTTAGGTAAGAGATTAAATCATTTTCCACATCAATTGTCCGGAGGGGAAAGGCAGAGGGTTGCTATTGCAAGGGCGATGGTAACTGTCCCAGATTTAATTTTAGCAGATGAGCCAACAGGTAATCTCGATCATAAAAATGCAAATTTAATTTTTGAATCATTTTTAGAATTAGCAGATGAATTTAAAACAGCAATAGTGCTAGTTACACATGATCTATCATTAGCTAAAAGAATGAAAAAAAATTATCATCTAGCATCGGGAAAACTTAAATCAAACTAGTATAATGTTGAAGAAATAATTAAAAGGAGTTTTTTATTGTGTGGGAAATAATACAAGCAGCTGGCTGGCCTATTTGGCCACTGATTTTAACTTCTATTATTGGTGTTGCAATAATCTTAGAAAGGTTTTGGTCGTTAAGAAAAAGTCAGATTATTCCTGATGGATTAATAGTTGAAATTAAAACTATGATTAAGCAAAATAATCTTGATAACAATAAAGTAAATATTTTAAAGAATTCATCACCTTTGGGCGATCTCTTAGCTGTTGCTATTGATAAGAGGAAAGATAGTGTTGAAGTTATTAAGTCCACTCTAGATGAAAGAGCAGGAATTATAGTTCACAATCTAGAAAGATACCTTGGCGTTCTAGTTACAATTGCAACTGTTGCACCTCTTCTGGGACTTTTTGGAACTATTATTGGTATGGTTGAGTTATTTAGTTCATTTACAAGCAGTGGACATGATGTTGCGGTATTTGCTCGAGGTATATCTATAGCACTTTATAATACTGCTGGAGGGATTGTTGTAGCTGTCCCCGCAATGATAGCCTATCGCTTTTTTAGATCAAAAATTGATAACTACCTAAATGAGATGGAGCATTATGCTATTCAAATTGTTGAGATTTTAAAAGGATAGTTTTTTAAAATATGAACTTTAGAAAAAAAGTAAAACAAGATGATTTAGAAATTAATTTTATTCCTTTAATTGATGTTTTATTGGTAATTATTATTTTCTTAGTCGTTAGTACAACTTTTTCAAAATTTAGTGAATTAAAGATTAATCTGCCAACTGCGGAAGCAAATCAAGTTGATAAAAAAGTTGAAAGAATAAATATTTCAATATCTGAAAATGGCGATTATGCAATAAATGAAGCTCCATTAAGAACCTCGACAATAAATAACATAGTGACTAATTTAAAAAATGCAGCTAATAAAATAAAAGACCCCGTGATCGTAATTAGTGCTGATTCAGACTCACCTCATCAATCTGTTATTAATGTTATGGAAGCAGCAAGAATTGCTGGTTTGTCTAAAATTACCTTTTCAACCAAAGTAAAATAAAAACTTAATGTCGAAAGAGATAGCGGCAAAAGAAACATTAAAAAATTATAAAAAAGTTTACATACGTTTATTCAAATATGCGCTAACGTACAAACTAATTTTAAGCTTTAGTATTGTTGCTATTTTAATAACGGCTTTGGCAGATACAAGCTTTTTGGCTCTTTTAAAAAAAATAACAGATGAAGGCTTTGTAAGTAACCCCAATAACCTAACTAGTTTAATACCGCTCATAGTTATTTTTATTGTTTTGATAAGGGCTACTGCTAGGTTTTTTTCTGCTTATTCATTGAGGTGGGTTGCAAGAAAAATAGTACAAAACCTACGTTATGATATTTTTGATAATTTAATGAAGTTACCTATTTTTTATTTCGATAGCAATACAACAGGTATTTTAATTTCTAAAATCACCTATGAAACAGAGCAACTTCAAACCATAATAACAAAAGTATCCCTAGTTGCATTAAGGGATTCCTTTACAATTATTGCTGTTGTTAGTTACATGTTTTATCTAAATGGCTTGCTAGCTTTTTTTGTACTAATTATCTTACCAATTGCAGGCTATTTTATTAAAAAAATTATTCCTAAACTAAGAGACGCTGCAAATGAATTCCAAAGATTAATGGGGGATATAACTAAAATTGCTGAAGAGGCGATATCTGGGCAGAGGATTGTTAAAATATTTGGTGCTGCTAAATATGAAAGAGATAGATTCAGCAAGTCAATTATCCGTAATCGAAAAATGGGTACAAAATTGGCTAGATTAAGCGCAACCAATAGTTTAATTATAGAAATTATTTTGGGGCTTTTGTTTGCTGGGGTTCTTCATTTCTCCCTTTCAAACTTATCTCCTGGTGAATTTATCGCATTTATTGGAGCTATCGTTTTAATTATTACGCCTATTAAGAGATTAACAGCTTTGAATGAACAAATTCAAATAGGTTACGCAGCTGCTGTAAGTATTTTTTCAGTAATGGATGAAAAAAAAGAAAAAGACGTAGGAAGGTTTAATTTAAAAAAAGTTAAAGGAAAGTTAGAGTTTTCGGATGTTTGTTTTACATATCCGAAAAATAATAAGACTGTTTTATCTGATATTAATTTTAGTATTAAAGCTGGAGAAAAGGTTGCTCTAGTTGGTAAGTCTGGAGGTGGCAAAACAACTCTTCTTAACTTAATTCCAAAATTTTATGATCTGAATTCTGGTTCTATTAAGTTAGATAATTTAGATATAAACAAAATTTCAAACATTTCATTAAGAAAAAACCTAGCCCTAGTTAGTCAGGACACCATCTTATTTAATGACACAATTTATAATAATATTGCATATGGCAATTTAAAAACTATTTCATTGGAAAAGGTAAAAAAAGCTGCAAAAGCTGCAAATGCCTTAGAATTTATTAATGAACTTCCTAATGGATTTAATCATATTATAGGAGATCGAGGTGTTCGCTTGTCAGGGGGGCAGAAGCAAAGAATAGCAATTGCTCGTGCAATTTTAAAAAATGCACCAATTTTATTATTAGATGAGGCTACCTCTGCACTTGATTCAGAATCAGAACGCTTGGTTCAGGCGGCTTTAGACAACCTAATGGCAAACAAAACCTCAATTGTAATCGCACATCGTCTTAGCACAATAAAAAATGCAGATAAAATTATTGTGATGGATAAAGGAGAAATAGTTGGGATAGGAAAACATAATTCTCTAATAAAAAATAATAAATTTTATTTAAAGATTTACAAAAAAGGATTTGAGTAATTTGATATCAATTGATCAGATTTTTAATAATCAGTACTATAAAAAATCAAATTGGATCTATCTCCTTATTCCATTCAGTATTATTTTTTACTGCATAAGTATTTCAAAAAATTATTTATATAAAAATGGATTTCTAAAGAGGATCAAAATTAAAGTACCAGTTTTAATAATTGGAAATATTACACTTGGAGGAACAGGTAAGACACCATTAGCTCTAAATCTTATTACAAAGTTTCTAAATGAAGGTTTAAATCCCGCACTAATATCAAGAGGCTATGGAGGTAGTGCTAAAAATATAACAGAAGTTCATGAATCTTCTAATGCAAGATCGGTGGGAGATGAAGCATTATTAATTAAGGCTAAAAGTAAAATACCAGTTTTTATTGGAAAAAATAGGGTAAATGTTGCAAAAATTTTACTTAAAAAATATCCAAAAACATCCATTATCATTTCTGATGATGGATTACAACATCACAGGCTAGCTAGGGACTATGAAATAATAGTCGTTGACTCTAAAAGAAAGTTTGGAAATGGGTTTATTTTTCCAGCAGGACCTCTGAGAGAGAGTAGATCAAGACTTAACTTGGTAGATGCAGTTGTTTATAAGGGCTCTATTAATAATTCTAAATTTTATCAAATGAAATATATTACCAAACACTTTAAAAATTTGGTTACAAGTAAAAAGATTTTATTTGAAGGTATTCAAGATAAAAAAATAGTTGCGATTACAGCTATTGGGAATCCCGAAAGTTTCTTCTCAACTTTAGAAGGCTATAATTTAGAATTTAAAAAAGTTATTTTTAATGATCATTATTTTTTTAATAAGAATGATTTTATTAAATATGCAGATTACAATATAGTTATGACTGAAAAAGATGCTATTAAATGTAAAAAATTTGCAACTAAGAATTTTTGGGTATTACCATTGGAAACTAAGGTCGATGAAAGATTATTTCGAAATATATTAAAAAAAGTAACGTAAATATGGATAAAGAATTACTTAAAATCTTGGTTTGTCCTGTCACTAAAGGACCTCTTATTTATGATAAAGAAAAAAAAGAACTCATTTCTAAATCAGCAAAATTAGCGTATCCGATTAAAGATGACATCCCAATTCTGTTAGAGGATGAAGCAAGAAAATTAAAATGAGCTTTTTACTATTATGAGCTTTAATGTCGTTATACCTGCAAGACTTGACAGTTCGCGTTTAGAAGAAAAGGTATTGATTGAGATTAATGGAATTCCCATGGTAATTCATGTTGCGCAAAGAGCAAGTTTGTCTGGTGCTAAAAATGTTGTAATTGCAACGGATGATAAAAAAATAGCAGAAGTCGCAAGACATTATAATTTTAAATCAGTCATGACTAACAAAAATCATCTTTCTGGAACTGATAGATGTTTAGAGGCTTCTGAGATTATAAAATGGGATGGTCAAGATATTATTGTTAATGTTCAAGCAGACGAACCATTAATTGATCCTGCGCTTATCGATCTTCTTGCTAAAAATATTATTGATGATCAGTCGGAATATGTAACTGCATGTAGTGAATTTAAATCATACAAAGAATTTGTAAATCCAAATAATGTAAAGGTTATTTTGGATAATTTTTCAAATGCGCTTTATTTTAGTAGAAGTCCCATTCCATATTCATCATCTACAAATTTATCTGATAATAATTATGCATATCATCATTTGGGCATCTACGCGTATAGATTAAATGCACTGAAGAAATTTTGTAGTTTTTCTATTTCCAATCTTGAAAGAATTGAAAAGCTTGAGCAATTACGTGCATTATCAAACAATTTAAGATTAAGAGTAGTACTTTATGATGGAAAGCCAATAATAGGCGTGGACACTCTTGAAGATCTTAATTTAGTTAAAGCAATGATATCTAAACAGTGATTTTATTAAATTGCATCATCACCTTTTTCTCCCGTTCTAATTCTAATCACTTCATTAACATCAGAAACAAAAATTTTCCCATCTCCAATTTTACCTGTATGAGATACTTTTATAATTGTTTCAACAGCTTTATCAAGAAGTGAATTACTAACAACTAGATCAAGCTTTACCTTGGGAAGGAAGTCAACAACATACTCAGCACCTCTATATAGCTCAGTATGGCCCTTTTGCCTGCCAAAACCCTTAACTTCAGTCGCAGTCAATCCCATAATACCAATTTCAGAAAGAGCCTCTCGTACTTCATCTAATTTAAATGGTTTAATAATTGCTTCAATTTTTTTCATTTTTCCCCCTAGAAAATTACAATCGGAATTTATTTGTTATTGGATAGCGCCGGTCTTTACCAAATGCTTTTGATGTAATTTTTGGACCAGGCGCAGATTGTCTTCTCTTAAATTCATTTATTTTTATCAAGTTTACAACTTTTTTTACTAGTTTTGTAGAGAAACCAAATTTAATCAGCTCCTTTTCACTATAGTTTTTTTCGATATGAAGATCAATTATCTTATCTAAAATTTCATATGCTGGTAGGGAGTCCTCGTCTATTTGATTTTCTTTAAGCTCAGCAGAAGGTGCCCTATCTATTATTCTTTGAGGGATAATAATCTTTTTATAATTTATTTCATTTGCAATCTTATACACCATTGTTTTGGGGACATCCTTTAAGATTGAAAAGCCACCTACCATATCTCCATAAATTGTTGAGTACCCAACAGCCATCTCACTTTTGTTTCCAGTAGCAAGAACCATACCTTTAAACTTATTTGCATATGCCATCAATATCATTCCTCTTATTCTCGCTTGAATATTTTGTTCCGTAATGTCCTTATCTAATCCTTCAAAGTCATTTTTGAACGTTTTTTCAAAAACCTTAATATGTTTTTGAATAGGTATAATCTTGTAATTTACCCTTAGATTTGAAGCAATCTTATTTGCATCTTTCAGGCTAGTATTGGATGTAAATTCACTTGGCATCATTATGGCGGTTATTTTTTCTTGGCTTAGAACTTTAGAGGCAATAAAAAGAACTACAGCTGAGTCTATTCCACCAGATAGCCCAAGAAATAATTTTTTTATAGAGTTCTTCTCTATGTAGTCTTTCATTGCGAGTATTAAACCATTTAACAAATTATATATAAGAAATTCTTTCTCATTCAATACCTCAATTTGTGCAATAGAATCTTCTAAAATTTTCCTATGAAATGGGAACTTTTCATATTTTCTAGTTATCTCTATATGATTTTTTTTAGAAAAATCTGCAATAATATTTTGACTAATAAACTGACCAGAAAAAAAAGATAAATCATTTACGTTATTTTTTCTTGGCTTTGTTATAAACGAATTACCATCAAATAATAACTCATCCTGGCCTCCAACACAGTTTAGATAAATCAAGGTAACATCATCAAGTTTATCGAGTCTTTTTTGAATTATATTAAATTTATTTTTAGTTTTATTGAATTCATATGGAGACGCATTTACACATATTATATATTCAACATTTAATTCATTTAATTCTTCAAGAGGACCTAACTCCCATATATCTTCACAAATAAGGAGACCAAATGTCTTCCCCTTATGCTTAAAAACTCCTGGTTTATTGCCTGGTGAAAAATATCTCTTCTCATCAAATACACCATAGTTTGGAAGCTTTTGTTTATCATATACTTTATTTATTTTGCCTCTATATAACAATGAAATTGAGTTGTAGAGTAATTTATTTTTTCGTTTTGGATGTCCGATAATAATTTTTAGCTTTGGAAATTTTTTGGCTATCTCTAGAAGATAATGTTGACATCTATCTATAAATTCTGTTTCAAGAAGAAGGTCTTCTGGTGGGTAACCACAAAGACTTAACTCAGGAGTAATTAAAATTTCAGCTCCATTTCTATACGCTATATCAGCATGTTTTTTTATGAGATTGGCATTATATTTTAAATCACCAACTTTTGAATTTATTTCAGCAAGACTAATTTTCATGATTTAGTATTCACCACCCGCCGATCTAATTAAATCTACCATGGCTTTGTTTTTTGTTTTTAATGCATACACTAGAGGCGAAAGTCCATATTGATCTGAAACATTTATATCTACACCTTTTTCAATCAAAAATTTTACTATATCAACAGATTCGTTCTCAACTGCATATTGAATAAGCGGAGTACCATCATCATCTTTATGGTTAATGTTAGCTTTATGCTCAACTAAAAGCTTAATAATTTCAATATAATCTTTTTTTACTGCCCACATTAATGGGGTCCATTCAAATTTATCAAGAGAGTCGACTTCTGGTTGATGAACTAATAAAAATTCAGTAGCTTTAATCCGGTCTTTATTTACACAATATACTAATGCCGATTTACCAAATTTATCTTTAAGGTTAAGTAGGGCTCCATTCTTTATTAATATTTTTATAGTTGGTACATTGCCACTGTTACAGGCAAGCATAAGAACTGTAGCAGAAGATGAGTTTCTTGTATTTGGGTTAACCCCTTTTTTAATAAGTAAATCAAGTGTTTGATAATTTCCTGAAGTTGCTGCTAACCCAAAGGCAGTCCAACCATCTGCATCGGTTATTTTTAAATCAGCATTATTATTTATTAGAACCTCAACCACATCACTATAGTTTTTTTTAGATGCATACATAAGTGCAGTCCAGCCATCTATTTCTTGTTTGTTTACTTCAGCACCTTTAGATATGAGGTATCTTGCCACTTCTACTTGATTTTTTCTTGATGCATACATAAGAGCTGTAACATTATCTCCATCTTCAGTATTAGGGTTACCTCCGCTTTCAATAATTGCTTTAACAGACTCTAAATCTCCCTTGGATGAAGCAGTTAAAAGATATGGAATATCCTCTGACTTAATTGAAAAAGAAAATAAAATACAAATATACAATAAAATATTTATGAAAATTCTCATTAATATTTACCGATTGCAGCCTTCATTGTTTCACCCATTTCAGCTGGTGAATGTGCAATTAAAACTCCAGCTTCCTCTAAAGCATTTATTTTACTTATTGCTGTTCCAGAATTACCAGAAATAATTGCACCCGCATGTCCCATTCTTTTTCCAGCTGGTGCAGTGACACCTGCTATGTGTGCAACGACAGGTTTTTTAATCCTACTTTTAATATATTCTGCAGCTAATTCCTCGTCAGTGCCACCAATTTCTCCAACAAGAATAATACCTTCTGTCTCAGGATCCTCTTCAAACATTGACAAACATTCTATAAAGTTAATACCTTTGATTGGATCTCCACCAATTCCAACACATGTCGATTGTCCATATCCTATTGATGTTGTTTGATGAACAGCTTCATAGGTAAGTGTTCCTGATTTAGAAATAATACCAATTTTGCCTCGTTTATGAATATTTGCAGGCATAATTCCAATTTTGCATTCATCTGGCGTAATAATCCCAGGACAATTTGGACCAATTAATATAGATTTATTTTCCTTAATTATTTTTTTCACTTCCAACATTTCCAGTATTGGAATACCTTCAGTGATACAAACAATTATTTTTATTCCTGCATTGCTCGCTTCTAAGATTGAACTTGCAGCAAATTTGGGTGGTACATATATTACTGTTGCATTCGCATCTGTTTCTTTTTTTGCTTCTTTTACTTCGTTGAAAACTGGAAGGCCTAGATGAATTTGTCCGCCTTTTCCTGGCGTAACTCCTCCAACAAGATTTGTACCATATTCGATTGATTGCTCACTATGAAAGGTTCCTTGCCTACCTGTAAAGCCTTGGCAAATAACTTTCGTATTTTTATTTATTAAGATTGACAAATTAGGCCTTTGAAAAAATTACTGCTTGTTTAGCCGCGTCATCTAAGCTATCTGCAGAGGTAATATTGAGTTTACTATCGTCTAAGATTTTTTTACCTATTTCAACATTAGTTCCTTCAAGTCTAACAACAATAGGAATTTTAATACCAACATCTTTTACTGCAGAAACAATTCCTTCCGCGATAACATCACATCTCATAATGCCACCAAATATGTTTACTAAAACTACCCGAACATTTTTATCAGATAAAAGTATCTTAAAAGCTTTGCTGACAGTTTCAGCAGATGCTCCGCCACCAACATCAAGAAAATTTGCAGGAAGCCCACCTGAATGTTTAATTAAATCCATTGTTGCCATTGCAAGTCCTGCTCCGTTGACCATGCAACCAATAGTACCCTCTAAAGCGATATAATTTAATCCAGCCTTATGAGCTTCTGCTTCTTTTTCGTCTACTTGAGACCAATCAAAGCTCTCCCTGAGATTCTCATGTTTAAAAAGAGCATTATCATCTAGAGAAATTTTACAATCTAAAGCTACAACCTTATGATCTTTAGTTACTATTAGTGGATTAATTTCAACAAGAGCTAAATCTTTTTCTAAAAAAAGTTTAAAAAGATTAATTACAAAGTTATGAAATTCATGATTAGCTTGTGAAGGAATCATTAGTTTTTTGGATAGGCTACTAATCTGTTCTTCTGTTGGAATTTCCTTAATATTTATAAATTCTTTAAAAATTAAACTCTCATTTTTATTGGCTGTTTCTTCAATTTCCGTCCCTCCCTGAGTTGAGCAAAGAATGATAATCGACTCAGATTGCCTATCAATAAGAATAGAAAAATATAGCTCTTTTTGAATTGAGATTTTTTCTTCAATTAGTATCTCGTTGACGGGTTGGCCGTGAGGTAAATTTTGGTAAGTTACAAGTCTTGAACCAAGTTGATTAGACATAAAACTTTCAGCATCTCTTAGGTCACTAATTAACTCAACCCCCCCTGACTTACCTCTTCCTCCAGCATGTATTTGCGACTTAAAAACAAATGTTTTATTTTTTTCTAAAAGTAATCTTATGTCATTTGGTATTTTTGAGTTTACAACATGACCGTTAGGAACATCGATTTGATACGATTTTAGTAACTTTTTTGATTGGTATTCGTGTAGGTTCATTAGTCAGAAATCGTAGAAAGTTACATGATATCAGAACCTTATTGGCTTGTAGACAAAAAAATAGCGTAGTTGACTACGCTATTTTATTTTGAAAAAATTTATTTCAGAAGCATACATCTTCTATTGGATTACATCCGTCATCTTTAACACCAAGGGATAATAAATATTCAGCCATTTCATCATTCCCTTGATCTCTCATAGCGAATATAAGCGAAACATCACCCTTAAGTTTCTTTTGCATATCAATTCCATTTTTAGATAAAAATAACACCATCTGTTGATTGTTGTTAAAAGCAGCATGTATTAGTGCATTCCAACGTGTTACTGGGTGGACATAATTAATATCAGCACCTTTCTTGACAAGGTATTCTAAAACTTCTTGTTGATTTTTTGCGGCTGCCATTAAGAGAGGGGTCCAGGCAAAATAAGAATCTTCAAGATTTACGTTCATTGTTTCTACGTACATTTTAACCGTTTTAATATCTCCAACATTAACAGCCCCAGTAAATTCCATTTCTTGATCGTCGTTTAAAGCAAATGTAAATGATGAGAACAGTAATGTAAGTAAAGCGATTAAAGATTTTATTGATTTCATAATTAATTCCTGTCTATTTTTAATTAAAATATTTATTAGCGTTGGCGAACATTCTATACCAAGGGCCAAATTCTTCCCAATTTTTTGGCCGCCATGAATTCTGATCGGCTCTAAAATTTCTTTCAGGGTGTGGCATCATTATAGTAAATCTACCATTATCACTGCTCATACCTGTTATAGATTCAATACTACCATTAGGATTATTTGGGTATGATAAAGTTCCATTTTTGTCATCAAATTTTAAGGTAATTTGTTCATTTTTTAACATTTCAATTAAGTTATTATCATCAGAAAAACTAGCCCTTCCTTCTCCATGCGAAACAACTACTGGGACAATACTACCCTCCATTCCATCAAAAAATAGAGAGTTATTTTTTTTAACTTCAACAGATAAAAACCTTGCTTCAAATTGTTCAGATTCATTTTTTATGAATGTTGGCCATAAGTCAGCACCTGGAATAATTTTTTTAATGTGGCTCATCATTTGGCAACCGTTACATACACCTAGGGCAATTGTATTATTTCTTTCAAAAAACTGTATAAATAAATCACGAACTTTCTCATTAAAAAGTATAGAGTTTGCCCAACCTCTGCCAGCCCCTAAAACATCTCCATATGAAAAGCCTCCACATGCTGCCAATCCTTGAAAATCACGTAAATTTTTAACCCCATTACTTAATTCAGCCATATGAACGTCAAAAGCATTAAAGCCAGCGTAATTAAAAGCAGCAGCCATTTCACTTTGTCCATTAATCCCTTGCTCTCTTAAGATAGCTATCTTTGGTTTTGTTTTTTTTATATTAACTGATTTTGGGATATCAAAATTAATCTTTGGTTGTATGCCTTCGTAGGAGTCATCAAGAATTAAATCAAACTCCTCCTTAGCAGTTTTTGGGTTGTCGCGAATAGATTGTATTTTATAGCTTGTTTCTGCCCAATCCTGTTGTAATTTCCCTCGCGAGCTTTCCACAATCAAATTTGATTCATTATAAATTTTAATAG
This sequence comes from Methylophilaceae bacterium, assembly GCA_028355955.1. Taxonomy (GTDB): domain Bacteria; phylum Pseudomonadota; class Gammaproteobacteria; order Burkholderiales; family Methylophilaceae; genus BACL14. Next base: position 16,631 of record JAOMTQ010000005.1, read on the forward strand.
ATTGATTATTATTGGGAGCTCCAATAATTTGGGCTCTTAAGTCTAATTCATTATTAAAATATTTTAAAATTTCAATTACATCATCATTTAAGATCTGTATAACCGCGCCTAATTCTTCATTAAATAAAAATTTAAAAATTTCATCTTTAACTTTTAAATTTAAATCGATACCACAGTGACCAGCAAAAGCCATCTCAAGGATTGTTGTAATGAGACCTCCATCGGAGCGGTCATGATAGGCAAGAATTTTATTTTTCTTATTTAAATTTTGGATACCAATGAAGAAATTTTTAATTAAACTTGGATCATCTAGGTCAGGTGTAACTCCGCCACTAATATTATTTGTACTATTGAAGCAAGACCCACCCATCCTATTTTTGCTATTCCCAAGGTCGATCAAGATCAAAGAACTTGTTTTTTCAAGATTGAGTTGCGGTGTAAGTGTTTTGTTTACATCATAAGTTTCACTAAAAGCTGAAACTATTAGTGATAGAGGTGATGTAACTGTTTTTAAATCATTGTCATTCCATGAAGTTTGCATAGACATAGAGTCCTTACCAACTGGAATGCTTATGCCTAATTTAGGACATAACTCCATACCAACTGCTTTGACAGCTTCAAATAACTCGTAATCACGATCATTTTCACCTGAGGCTGCCATCCAATTGGCTGATAGCTTAATTAAGTTTATATTTTTAATCGCACTGGCTGCAATATTTGTAATTGCTTCTGCTACAGACATTCTGGCGGACGCCGCTGCATTGGTAATAGCGATAGGAGCTTTTTCTCCAATTGCCATTGCCTCACCCGATATCGAATTAAACGTACTTTTTGTAACCCCAACATCAGATACTGGGACTTGCCAAGGACCTACCATCTGATCCCTTGCAACTAAGCCCGTTACAGAGCGATCGGCAATAGTAATAAGAAAGTTCTTGCTTGCGACACTTGGGAAATGTAGAACCCTAGAAATGGACTCAAGTAGATTATTTTCATCAATTTCATGTTCAATATTTTGTTCTAAAGTTGGTTTTATGACATTTTTTTTAAGCTTAGGGGGATTTCCGAGTAATACATCAAGATTCATATTAACTACATCTTCATTAAGAAGACTATCTTTAACTATAAGGTTTTTTTGATTTTTTGCTTCTCCTATTATTGCAAAAGGGCATCTTTCTCTAGAGCATATTGATGAGAACATTTCAAGACTTGATTTTTCAATAGCTAGTACATATCTTTCTTGTGCCTCATTTGACCAAATTTCTTTTGGAGACATCGCTAACTCTTCATTATGAATATTACGAATATCCATTATTGCACCAATGCCTCCGTCGTGAATTAGCTCAGGAAAGGCATTTGATAAACCGCCAGCACCTACATCATGAATACTTAAAATAGGGTTTTCTGAGTCCATTTGCCAGCATGTATCAATAACTTCTTGGGCTCTTCTTTGTAATTCAGGATTACCTCTTTGAACTGAGGCAAAGTCAAGACTTTCTTGATTTGTTCCAGTATTCATACTTGAGGCTGCTCCTCCACCTAAACCTATAAGCATTGCTGGGCCACCAAGCTGTATAAGGAGATTTCCATCTGCAATGGATTTCTTCTTTGTATGGTTATCACTTATGCTTCCTACCCCTCCAGCAAGCATTATAGGTTTGTGGTAACCAATATTTTTACCATTGTGTTGTGTTTCAAGTGAACGAAAATAACCTAAAATATTAGGCCGCCCAAATTCATTGTTATAAGATGCTGCTCCAATCGGGCCATCTATCATAACCTTTAATGATGTGGCAATTCTCTCAGGAAAACCGATATTATTTTTTTCCCAAGGCTGCTTAAAATTTGGAATATCTAAATTTGATACTGAGAAACCAGATAAACCTGCTTTTGGTTTTGATCCTCTTCCAGTTGCACCTTCATCTCTAATTTCTCCTCCAGCTCCAGTTGCAGCTCCTGCAAAAGGGGAGATTGCAGTTGGGTGATTATGTGTTTCTACTTTTATAATATAGTGAGTTAATTTTAAATTTTCTTGGAATAATCCACTTTTATTTGGATAAAACCTATTAATTTTAGATCCTTCTATTACCGACGAATTATCAGAATAAGCTACTATTGTTTTTTGAGGAGATGCTTTATGAGTATTTCTAATCATTCCAAATAATGAATTTTCTTGAGTCTTGCCTTCAATAGTCCATGAGGCATTAAAAATCTTATGCCTGCAATGTTCAGAGTTTGCTTGAGAAAACATCATTAATTCAGCATCAGTTGGGTTGGAATTTAATTTAGTGTAATAATCTGATAGGTATAATATTTCTTCATCAGAAAGTGCAAGCCCATTTTTCTTAGTGTAGTCCTCTATTGCCTTTTTTCCATTGTTTAAAAAATCTATATATTCTATTTTTTTTTGTTTTGGATTAGAAAATAACTGAAATGAGGATTTTTCATCAAGAAAAACAGATTCTGTCATTTGGTCAGATATAATCCTTCCAATTAAAATCATTTCTTTTTTTGAAATCACATTATCAGTTTGTAAAAAAACCTTGGATAATCGTTCTATCTTATTAATGTTAACTCCACAGTGAACTAAAATATCTTTAGCTCGTGAGCTCCATGGTGAAATTGTACCTATCCGGGGTCCAATAAATAATACGTTATTGAATTTTTTTGGAATATTAGTCTTCTCACCATAATCTAAAATCTGTTTAAGATTATTTAATTCAACACTATTTAAATTTTCTTTACTTTCAAAAATATGAAGATAAGTTGATGCTAGACCAATAACTGATGGGTATTTTGCTTGGATAACTCTTAGGAGATTTTGCGCTCTGAAATTTGAATATATTTTATTGCCAATAAGAGAAGATATTATTTTTTTTTGCATTTCAATATATATTTAGTTCTAAAAGGAGAGTGTATTTATAGTAATTTTAACAGTGTTTTCTCAAAATCTACTAAGCTTTTGCTCAGTGCTGACTTTACTAAATGAATTTTTTTTAAACCAATGAAGATTTATGAAGTCATTAAGTTAGTATTTAGCTATTGATGGTTGTAATAAGAATTATTCTCATTTAGAATATGCCAAAATGTTTATTAACCTTATTAAAAAAAAATTATTCAAATATGAATGAGTTCATTATTACTTTCAGAGAGTGCCTTGAAGCATCTTTAATAGTTGGGATAATTTATACACTATTAGAAAAAAATAATTTAAAAAGAGAGTTACAACAACTCTGGCTAGCTGTTTTTGCTGCAATCATTGCTAGTGGTATTGTTGCCGTTTGTATAAATTACGCAAAAGAGTCAATAGGTAACGTCGCTATTCAATCTCTCTTCGAGGGTCTAAGTATGTTCGTAACCGCGATACTACTATGGTACGTAATATTTTGGCTATCTAAATATGTAAGTGAAAAGTCTGCAATGGAAGATAAAACTAGAAAAGCAGTTGAAACAGCTGGATGGGGAATATTTTTAGTTGTATTTTTTGCAATTTTACGAGAAGGATTTGAAACAGCACTATTCTTAATGGGAAGCTTCAATATGTCTGGTAATTTTTCTTACTTAGGTTTTTTTGCAGGGATGATAAGTGCGATACTGCTTGGTTACGGAATAGTAGTTCAAGGTAGAAAAATAAACCTGCGAGCATTCTTTAGAGGTACTACTCTTATGTTAGTAATTTTTGCCTCAGGAATGGTTGCTTATGGAACCCATGAGATTGAAGAATTTATTGTTAAGGGAAATCATCTAGAAAGTATTGGAATCAAACAAAAAAGTGAAATTCCGAGAGCGTGGAATATTTTGGAACCCAAAGATGAAGTTGATAACACAATCTTTTATTCATACAATTTAAAGGGCAAAAATAAATATACTCATTTACTTCATGATAATGGGAGAGTTGGTAATTTCTTTAAAGGTTTTTTTGGTTACAATAGTAACCCTAACTGGCCCGAAGTAATATTATGGTTATTATCTTTGCTATTTGGTATTGCAATGTGGAAAAGCTTCTACTTTAAAAAAAAATAATAACTAAAAATTATGAATAAATATTTTATAGCAATCTCTTTTTTATTATCACTTATTGGGTGTTCTGATAATGAACATAACCATAAAGATAAAGTAGTTCCAGAGATATTTTCTAGTGATAACGAATACCTGACTAACCTTAATTTAATGAAAGGTCACTTGTGGGTTGGTGTTGAATTATATAAAGAAAATTACCTAGAAAATGCAAAAAGACATATGAAGCATCCCAAGAGTGAATTGTATGAATTCATTATTCCAACTTTCGAAGCAAAAGGAGCTCCAGGTTTTTCTGATCAATTAGAAAGGCTTGCATTATCAGTAGAAAATGAAGAGAATCTAGCAGTTATCAATCAAGATTATCAAAATTTATTTGAAGCTATCGATGAAAATGAAAAATTTGTCGGAAAAGAGAGTGAGAATTTAAATGAAAAAATTAATTTAGTTGCTTCATTACTTAAGGTCGCAGCTGACGAATATTCTGTTGGTATTATTGATGGAGTAGTAGAAAATAAATATGAGTATCAAGACGCCTTAGGTTTTACTATGATGGCTAAAGGTATTATGGTGAATTTTAATACGGAAGATAATTCAAACAAAACTAAAGCTATAAAAATAATAAAGGTTATAGACTCACTATCGGTTCTTTGGCCAAAACTTGTTCCAACTGAAAATATAGATGGAAGCTATAAAGTAATTCTTGATGCTATAAAAGAGATTGAAAATATCAAATAAGATTTTTTTTTAATTAATCCTCAGGAACCTCTGCTTTAATACTTATTGCATGAATTGTCTGCGGTATTAAATCATTCAATGCTTTGTATATCATTTTGTGTCTTTCAACCATATTTTTATCTTGGAAAAGCAAACTTTGAATTCTGATTTTGAAGTGCTCACCGCCATTATTACCTGCATGTCCTTTATGAAGATGACTTTCGTTAATAATTTCAAGTTTTTTTGGGCTAAGAAAATTAAGTCTCTCTCTAATAATGTTTTCTGTCATCTTATCTCTCTTTAAGGAAGTACTTTAATAAAAGGTTTTACTTCAAAATTTTCATATACACCTGTCGTAAGATAAGGATCATTATTTGCCCACTCTTTAGCGTCATCTAAGGAATTAAACTCAGCTACAATCATACTTCCTGTGTAACCTTCTTCTCCCGGTTCTGATGTGTCCAAATAAGGGAAAGGACCGGCTACTAGCAATCGCCCTTCATTTTTAAGGCTAGTTAATCTTTCTCGGTGAACCTTTCTGCTCTCAAGTCTTTTTTGAAGGCTATTAAGTTGATCTTTACATAAAATAACGTACCACATAATTTATTTTTTGCTGACCTTTGAAATGTATATAGTAAGAAGAATGATGTAGACGAATAAAATACCCGTAATTCCAAAAAGCTTAAAATTTACCCAGGTATCTTCTTCAAAATTATAGGCAACATATAAGTTGATAAATCCAAGCATAATAAAAAATAACCCTGTGGCATTATTCAACTGATTCCAAAAAACTTTCTTGAGCTCTATTTTTTTACCCATCGCAAGCGTAATTAAATTTTTGTCAAAGAAAGAGTTCGAGATAAATAAAATACCTGCAAAAAGCCAATATAAGACTGAGGGTTTCCACATGATAAATGTTTTATCTTGAAAAATGATAGTTAGCCCACCTAAGATGGTAATAGTAGCCCCATTAAAAAGTAACATTTTATCGATTTTTTTATTTTTGAAATAATCATAAAATACTTGAAGAAGAGTAACTACGATAGCCACAGCTGTTGCAGTGAAAATATCATAGATTTTATAAGCAATAAAAAAAAGAATTACAGGTAAAAGGTCGTATAAAAATTTCATTGGGAAAAACTTTCTCTATTCTTGTTGGTTAATAACTAATATAATTATAGGGTAAATATGAATATACCTATAATAGATCTTCATTCTCATTCCAATATATCTGATGGTCTTTTGACTCCTGCTGATTTGATGTCACATGCTGCTGAAAATAATGTAAAGGCGATTGCACTAACAGATCATGATGATATTGCCGGGTTAAAAGAAGCGAGCCTTGCTGCTGAAAAGTTGAATATTATTTTTATAAATGGCGTAGAAATTTCAGTCACATGGAATAAAAGAACGCTTCATATAGTAGGCCTAAATTTCGATAAGGATAATAAACAGTTATTTGAGGGCCTAAAAAAAATAAGAGATGGTCGCTTTAAAAGAGCACAGCTAATGTCAGATAGCTTGGGTATGGCAGGTATTCAGGGAGCTTTAGATGGTGCGAAATCCTATGCTAAAAATAGCACAATAGGAAGAATTCATTTTGCGCAATTTTTAGTTTCGCAAGGGTACGCAAAAAATATTGGAGCAGTTTTTAAAAAATTTCTTACCCCCGGTAAGCCAGGTTATGTCGATCATGAATGGATTTCTTTGGAAGAAGCAATAACCCTAATCAACGGGGCAGGTGGCGATGCAATTATTGCCCATCCTGGACGTTATGATATGGGCAGCAAGCTCTATCCTCGGTTATTTCAAGAATTTAAAGACTTGGGTGGGGCGGGTGTAGAGGTTATGTCAGGAAGCCAAGACCCATCACAAGCTAATTATTTTTCCAATCTTGCAGAAAGTTTTGATTTATATGCTTCATGTGGATCAGATTTTCACGGAAAAGGTATTTCTCATCGGGCGTTAGGTAACATAAGTCAACTCCCTGACAATTCTATTCCTATATGGTCAAAATGGGATCTTTTACAAAAATTATTTCATTAATTATGATTTTAATTTTAAAACTTTAATCAAAATATTATGGATAATATAAATATTCAACAATTTTCAGCAGCGTTAATTCCGATTATTTTTGCAATTACGGTCCATGAAGCAGCGCATGGGTATGCTGCCAAGTATTTTGGTGATATGACTGCATTTCATTTAAAAAGAATTACCTTAAACCCTTTAAGACATATCGACCCAATTGGTACAATTGCATTACCAATTATTCTTTATTCTTTGGGTGGATTTGTTTTTGGTTGGGCGAAGCCAGTTCCTGTCAACTTTTCAAATTTACGAAATCCAAAAAAGGATATGGTATGGGTCGCATTGGCAGGTCCAGGGGTAAATTTAATAATGGCAATCTTTTGGACAATTATCTATGCAAACTTTTTATTGTTTCCTAATGTAGGACAAGAATTTATATTTGAAATGGCAAGATGGGGTATTCGCATAAATGTAGTATTAATGGTATTGAATTTATTACCACTACCGCCATTGGATGGGGGAAGAGTAGCAGTTGGCTTGCTTCCTTACCCATGGTCAAGTAAATTAGCAGGATTGGAAAGATATGGTTTTTTTATTTTAATTTTTTTACTTGCAACAGGTTTATTAGGAGCGATACTGTTTCCTTTAATAAATGTCAGCGAAGGCATTATTTTCGCAATTTTTGGTTAAAAGGAATTTTAGAAAATGGCAATAGAGAGAGTTGTATCTGGAATGAGGCCTACAGGTAGCTTACATTTGGGACATTACAATGGCGTTCTAAAAAACTGGGTAGATCTTCAACATGAGCTAGAGTGCTTATTTTTTGTCGCCGATTGGCACGCGTTAACTACTCATTATGACGCACCTGAAATTATTGAAAAAAATGTTACAAGTATGGTCATTGATTGGCTAGCTGCCGGAGTTGATCCTGCAAATGCAACTATCTTTATTCAATCAAAAGTTCCGGAACATGCAGAACTTCACACGCTTTTGTCAATGATCACACCATTGAGTTGGTTAGAAAGAGTGCCAACTTATAAAGATCAGCAAGAAAAGTTATCTTCAAAAGATTTATCGACTTATGGGTTCTTAGGTTACCCATTGCTTCAAAGTGCAGATATTTTGATTTATCGAGCAACGCAAGTTCCTGTAGGGGAAGATCAGGTCCCACATATTGAATTTACAAGAGAAGTGGCAAGACGCTTTAATCATTTGTATGGAAAAGAAAAAGGATTTGAAGAAAGAGCTGAAGAAGCAATAAAGAAATTAGGCACAAAAAAAGGCCAACTTTATAAAGAACTAAAGGACGCATATCAAGAGGAGGGGGATGATCAGGCTTTAGCATCAGCTCAGTCACTTATTGATGAGCAACAAATTTTAAGTTTAGGAGATAAAGAGAGATTATTGGGTTATTTGGAAGGAGGAGGTAAAATTATTCTTATAGAACCTGAATACAAACTAACGCCCGCATCTAAAATGGTAGGTCTTGATGGTCAGAAAATGTCGAAGTCCTATAACAATACAATTGCCTTAACTGAAAGCTCTGAAGATATCCAAAAGAAAATAAGAACTATGCCAACTGATCCTGCAAGAATAAGAAAAACAGACCCAGGAGACCCAAAGAATTGTCCTGTATGGCCATTACATCAAGTATATTCTGATGAAAAAACGAAGGTATGGGTTGAGAGCGGATGTAAGAATGCAAGTATGGGGTGCATTGAGTGTAAACAGCCTGTGATTGATTCAATCACAAAAGAATTGGGACCTATTAATGAAAGAGCAAAGAAATACGCAGAGAGCCCAGAACTTGTTCAAAGTATTATCGGAGAAGGTTGCGAAAAAGCAAGAAAGATTGCAAGAGATACCATGAGGGATGTTCGGGAAGTAATGGGGATAAGTTTTTAAATGTCAGAATTGATTAACAATAATGAGATTGGTGCAAAGTTATATGGGGAGGATATTGCTCAGCTCCCTTTAGATCTTTACATCCCTCCCGAAGCGCTTGAAGTTTATTTAGAGTCTTTTGAGGGGCCTTTAGACCTCCTTCTTTATTTGATAAGAAAAGATAATATCGATGTACTTGACATTCCTATGGCTAATTTAACCACCCAATACATTAATTACGTTGAGCAAATGAAGACAATAAATATAGAACTTGCAGCAGATTATTTATTAATGTCAGCAATGCTCATTGAAATTAAATCTAGGTTACTACTTCCTAAACCAGAAAATTTAGAGGAGGAAGATGATCCTAGAGCTGATTTGGTTAGAAAACTTATTGAATATGAGCAGATGAAATCAGCTGCTGAAGAACTCAATGAAATGCCACAAGTTGGAAGGGATACAATGGCTGCTAATGCTTATTTTGAAACTAAAGTAAGTAAATTACCGCCTGAAGTAAATGTAGATGATCTTTATACTGCTTGGGCAAATGTAATTAAAAGAGCAAAACAATTCGAGCAACATAAAATTGCTAAATCAGAGCTATCGGTAAGAGAACATATGACAGCTATTTTAAGAGCCCTTAAGGAAAATAACTTACTAGAGTTCTCTCATTTTTTTAACGAAGAGAAAGATCCTATTCCAAAGTTAGTAGTCTGTTTTTTAGCAATACTTGAATTATCAAAAGAGCGATTAATAAAAATTAACCAACAAGAGCCTTGCTCTCCTCTTTATATTCAGCTTGAGGAAGCTTAATGGCAGAAGACAATAAAATAAAAAAGATTATTGAAGTTGCATTGTTGACGAACAATCAACCTTTATCCATTGATGATTTTCAAAAAATGTTTGATAAAAATATCGAGCGCTCAACAATTAGAATGTTACTAGATGAAATAAAACAAGATTGGCAAGATGGGTCACTCGATTTGATTCAAGTAGCCCATGGATATCGATTTCAATCAAAATTAGAATATTCAGAGTTCTTAAAAAAACTTAACCCCGATAGAGTGCCTAAGTATTCTAGAGCAGTATTGGAAGTCCTAGCTATTATTGCTTACCGTCAGCCTGTGACTCGAGGGGATATTGAAAAAATAAGAGGGGTCTCATTAAATCCAAATTCTCTTAAGCAGTTAATAGAGAGAGAATGGGTAGATATTATTGGTCAAAAGGAAGTTCCTGGAAGACCTTCGCTTTATGCTACAACAAAATATTTTCTTGATGATTTTGGGTTAAAGTCATTATCACAACTTCCAGAGTTTAAAGACTTAGAGCATTCAATCTTGAATCCAACTATTGAAAAAGACCAAACAAAACCTGACGTTAAAGAAGTAAGTAACTTTAACGAAGAAGAATAACTACTTTGCCTAAAAGAGAATCTCAGGATGATTTAAAAGAATCTTCATCAATGCGTATTCAGAAAGCATTGGCGCAATTAGGTATTGGGTCAAGGAGGGGTATTGAAAAAGCAATTCAAGAGAATCGTATCGAAGTTAACAACGCGCCGGCACATGTTGGTCAAGCTGTATCCTCAAAAGATAAGATAGTTTTTGATGGAAAGTTAATACGATTGAGTGATGAAATTTTACTTCCAAAAATTCTTCTTTATCATAAACCGGATGGTGAAATTGTTTCAAAAAGTGATCCAAAAAATCGATCTAGCGTATTTGATAACTTACCAAGATTAAAAAAAGAAAAATGGGTTGCTATCGGAAGGCTAGATTTTAATACATCCGGCTTATTAATTTTTACAACATATGGTTCTTTAGCAAATCGATTAATGCATCCACGATATGAAATAGAAAGAGAGTATTCTGTAAGGATATTGGGAGAGCTAACAGAAATTCAGATGAAACAATTAACAGAAGGTGTTCTTCTTGAAGATGGTAAAGCAAGTCTAGAATCAATAATCTTTGAGGGTGGAGAAGGGGTAAATCACTGGTATAAGGTAACCCTCAAAGAGGGTAGGAATAGAGAAGTAAGAAGGCTGTTTGAAAAATTAGGTTTTACTGTAAGTCGCTTAATACGCATAAGGTTTGGAGAGATAAAGCTCCCCTCTCATCTAAAAAGAGGGATGCATATAGAGTTGAGTCAAAAAGATGTGAAGGAGGTATTGAAGGGGCATGGTTTAGATTTAACTCAGTTCATAACACCTCAGATAACAAATAAGAAAAGAGCAAAAAAAAATTATCCCTTTTAGGTTAATGCTTTTTTTAACGTTAATTTGTATATATCTTTAAGTTTATCAATAGTATTGATATCAACGTGCTCATTAATTTTATGTATTGATTCATTGATTGGACCAAATTCTATAACCTGATCACAAAGTTTTGCGATAAACCTTCCATCAGAAGTGCCACCTGTTGTTGAAATATTCGGTTTAAAACCACATACTTCAGTGATTGATGAGGATATTATATCTACAAGCATACCTCTCTCTGTTAGGTATGGTTGGCCAGAGTGCTGCCAATCTAATTCAAACTCTAATTCGTGTTTATTAAGAATAGCTTCAACTCTTTGTTTCAATAAGTCAGCGGTGGTTGATGAGGAATATCGAAAGTTAAATAAGATCTCGACATTTCCTGGTACAACATTTGTTGCACCTGTGCCTCCGTTAATATTTGAAATTTGCCACGATGTTTTAGGGAAATACTCATTTCCATCATCCCAAACAGTATTCACTAAATCATCAATCGCAGGTGCAACTGCATGAATAGGGTTTTTAATTAACTCTGGATATGCAATGTGACCTTGAATCCCTTTCACATTCAACTTTGCTGATAAAGAACCTCTTCTCCCATTTTTAACTGTATCGCCAAATTTAATTGAGGAGGTCGGTTCTCCCACAATACAATAATCTATTTTTTCTTGTCTTTGTTGAAGGGCTTCAATAACTTTAACTGTGCCATCAGTAGCAACTCCTTCCTCATCAGAGGTAATTAATAATCCAATAGCTCCTTTATGGTCTGGATTTTCTAATATGAATTCTTCAATACTTACGATAAATGCTGCTAAGGAAGTTTTCATATCAGCAGCACCTCTTCCGTAGAGGATATTATCTTTGATTGTTGGCTTAAAAGGAGGCGATACCCACTTTTCTATAGGTCCGGGAGGAACAACATCAGTATGCCCAGCAAAAACAATAAGTGGGCTGCTTGAGCCTTTTTTAGCATAGAAGTTTTTGACTTTTCCATGCGGCATATTTTCAATTTCAAAGCCTAATTTCTTAAGTCGTTGAATTAAAAAGTCTTGGCATCCAGCATCATCAGGGGTGATTGATTTTTTAGCGATTAATTCTTTGGCAATATTAAGCGTTTCACTCATTTAATTTTCTCTTCATAGATATTTTCATTAAACCCAATTGCTAATACTTTTCTTTCATTAGTGATAAGCGGCCTTTTCATAGCAGTTGGATATTTTTGTATTAAATTAATAATATTTTCTTTTGTAAGAGGTAATTTTTTTTCATCATCGGATAGCTTTCTCCAAGTCATCCCTGTTTTATTAATTAAATTTTCCGTTGTGTAAGGCGTGCTAATATTTTTAATCCATTCGTTAATAATATTGGAATTCAAATCTATTTTCTTAACATCAAAAAATTCGAATTTAATATTATTATTATTGAGCCAATCAAGACTTTTCTTGACTGTATTACAATTTTTTATACCATAGACATGAAGCATGTTTAGATACCTCTTAACAACTCGTTGATTCCAACTTTACCTAATGTTTTTTCATCAACTTTCTTAACAATTACTGCACAATACAAGCTATATGACCCATCTTTAGAAGGAAGGTTTCCAGAAACTACAACTGATCCCTGAGGGACTCTTCCGAATGTAACTTCCCCAGTCTCTCGGTCATATATTTTTGTTGATTGACCAATATACACACCCATCGATATTACAACGTTATCCTCAACCACAACACCTTCTACAACTTCAGAGCGAGCGCCAATAAAACAGTTATCACCGATAATGGTTGGCCCTGCTTGAATGGGTTCTAAGACTCCACCAATGCCAACGCCGCCGGATAAATGCACATTTTTACCAATTTGTGCACACGAGCCAACAGTTGCCCATGTATCAACCATCGTTCCTTCATCAACATAAGCTCCTATATTTACATAAGAGGGCATCAGTACAACGTTTTTACTTATGAAACTCCCTTTTCTAACATTAGCATTAGGGACAACCCTGTAACCACCATTTTGAAAATTTTTTTCTGTGAATCCATTAAATTTTGAATCGACCTTGTCGAAAAATTTAGTGTAATTTCCGTCAATTACTTCATTTTCCTTAATCCTAAATGATAATAGAACAGCTTTTTTAATCCATTGGTGTGTTTCCCAATTTTGCGAATCTTTTATTCTTGATGCTACCCTTAGGGACCCGTCATTAAGTCCATCGATTGTTTGGTTAATGGCATCTTTAATGTCGGTTGACACATTTTCTGGTGTTATTTTTGATCTTTCCTCAAAAGCCGCTTCTATTATTGTTTGATTATTTGTCATTATGTTAAATTTTAGTTATTAAAAGGGCGTATTTTACATTAAATATAATTAAATTAAGATCTTGAATTAATTTTTTTTGTTTTCTTTATAAAGTTTTTCATATTTTTTTGCTTCAATCTGAAGATCTTCTATTCTATTTTCATTCGATGGATGGGTACTTAAAAATTCTGGAGGTTGAGAATCAGACTGTGCATCCATTTTTCGCCATAGGCTGACTGCTGCCATTGGGTTGTACCCTGCAAGAGCAGTTAACTCGAGACCCATATCATCAGCCTCTCTTTCTTGTTCTCTACTATTGGGCAGAGCAAAAAATAATGTGGTCCCTAAAGCTACACCTTGTAAAATAGCTTGCTTAGATAGAAAGCTGCCATCTTGATTGCTAAGAAATATCGCAAATCCTAAGATTCCTACTTGTTGGACTAATGCAGAGGACATTCTTTCTCTTCCATGCTCTCTTAGTGCATGAGCTATCTCGTGACCAATAACGGCAGCAAGCTCATCATCAGTTGTATCTAATTTATTTATAAGACCTGAGTAAACAACAATTTTTCCACCTGGCATGCAAAAGGCATTAATTAACTCACTTTCAATAACATTTATTTCCCAATTCCAATCTTGGGCATCATCTCTGAAAATATATGTTTGGTTTATTAAGTTATATGATATCTCCCTTACTCTTTCTACCTGAAGAATGTCTGTATTTAATATCCCATCTTTTTTTGCATTATCAAGAATCTCGGTATAGCCACTCTGTGACATGTCCAGAGCCATATATTCAGGAAGAATCATCAATTGAATTCGATCTACTTCTGAATCAGATTTTTTTGTTGTCGAAGTGCAGCCAAAGAGAATAGTTAAAATAGTAAGTGCAATATAAATATTTCTTTTATATTTCATTAAAAAACAACCTTACTCCCTAGCTCAACTACTCTATTAACTGGTAAATTAAATTGGTTAGTAATATTTTCTGAGGTTCTGAACTGGTAGGAGAAAATAGTTTTTCTAAAAAAGTTCATCTCTGTACCTGACCTAATAACTAGACTCTCTTTACCTACAAAATATGAGGTATCCATTGGGTCTAAGGTAAAGGTCCCCCTAAGGTTTCTTGCTAGATCCTGCGGTATTTTTGTTAGGTCTTTATAACCATAGTTAAGAATAACTTTATAAAAATTATTAGGGAGTTTCTTTATGGAAATAATATTTTCTCCATTTGCATGAGGGTAGTCCTTAAATTTTACTGATAATAAGATGACTCGCTTATGAAGGACTTTATTGTGTTTTAAATTATGAAGTAATGAATGGGGAACTCCATCAGGGTTTGGAGTTAAGAAAACAGCCGTTCCATCTACCCGTGCTTTTATAATTTTTTTCATTTCTTTAAAAAAATAATCAATTTCCATAGTCTCTGTCTTAGTTTTTTTAAATAAAATTTTTCTACCTTTTTTCCAAGTTGAAATTAGAAAGACAAAAATAATCCCTACTAAAAGTGGGAACCATCCACCAGAGGGCACTTTAATAATATTTGATAAGAAGAAAATAATATCTATTGTCAAAAAGATGGCTAGGAATGCCAGAGTATATCTCCACTTCCATTTCCATATTTCGTGCATCACAAAACCTGCAAGAATAGTGGCGATTACCATATCAAGTGTAATTGCAATTCCATAAGCGTTAGCCAATGCGCTTGAGCTTTGAAATATTGCCACCACACTCATAACCCCGACCATTAATATCCAATTTACCCTTGGCAAATAAATCTGACCTTCTTGATCTTCAGAGGTATGGTCAATTCTCATTCGAGGGATAAAGCCAAGCTGCAAAGCCTGCCTAGAGACTGAAAATGCCCCAGTAATACATGCTTGAGAAGCAATGACTGTTGCTATCGTTGCCATAATAACGAGTGGGAGTGTCATCCATTCTGGTGCCATAAGGTAGAAGGGATTTTTTATTGTACTAGGATCACTTAAAATCAAAGCACCCTGACCAAAGTAATTAATAGTTAAGGATGGGAATACAAAGCTGAACCATGTCACTTTAATTGGATTTCTCCCAAAATGCCCCATGTCAGCGTAAAGAGATTCCACTCCAGTAACACACAAAACGACCGCCCCAAGTGTTATAAATGCTATTGAAAATTGAGATGAAAAAAAGTTGAAAGCATAAACAGGGTTTAGGGCTAACAATACAGATGGTTCTTGAATAATATTATAGATACCAAGTATCGTTAATACTAAAAACCAGACAAGCATAACCGGTCCAAACATAAAACCTACTGCACCAGTACCCTTACTCTGCGTCCAAAATAATCCAAAGATAATAATGAGCGTAATAGGCACAATATATTCGCTAAATGCTGGCGTTATTAATTCGATACCTTCTATTGCAGAAATGACTGAGATTGCAGGAGTAATCATTGCGTCAGCATAAAACATAGCTGCACCCAACATACCAATAGAAATAATTATCAATTTCTTTCTTTTAGTTTTTGCATTTCGAGAGGCAAGTGAAAGTAGCGCCATAATACCGCCTTCTCCATTATTATTGGCACGCATAATAAAAAGAATGTATTTAATGGAAACAATAGAAATTAAAGACCAAAAGATAAGTGACAGTATGCCCAGCATATTGCTGCTTGTGAGCGTTAATATATTGTTGTTTATTGCAAATATTTCTTTAATTGCATAAAGCGGGCTTGTCCCAATATCCCCAAAAACAACCCCAAGGGCTCCTAAACAAAGGACTAAAAACTTTGAATCTTGATTATCTTTTTTATTCATTTATTTTGTTAGTTACTGAGGTATTTATCAGCCCATGATGTAGTTTAATTTTGATTTTATCATTCAAAGAAACACTTTCCACATTTGTAATAGCCTTATTATTTTCATTGAATGCTATAGAGTATCCTCTGGACAATATCTCATTAGGATTTAATAGGATAAGGCTTTGTTCTAATGATTCAACTTTATTTTGATTTATCTCCAAATACCTTAGCATTGAGGTTTGAATTCTTTTTGAAAAGTTTTCAATGAGTATATTTTGAGTTTTTATTTTTTCCTGAGGGGATAGCAGTCTCTTCTCATATTGGTCAATTTTCTGATATATCTCATAGAATTTATTCTGCATAATCTGGAATAGATCTTGTTGAAAAGAGGCAAGATTCTCAAAAAATAAAGACAGCTCGCTACTGATTATTTCTGCAGCAGCTGTTGGGGTTGGAGCTCTTAAATCGGCGACAAAATCGGCTATTGTGAAATCTGTTTCATGCCCAATAGCAGAAATTGTCGCTATATTTGATGAAGCTATTGCCCTAACAACTCTTTCATCATTAAAAGACCATAGGTCTTCAATTGAACCACCTCCACGAGCTACAACCAATACATCGACCTCATTTCTTGTGTTTGCAATTTCAATGGCATTAATAATGTTGTCCAAAGATGCTGGGCCTTGAACTTGTGTGGGGTAAATGATGATATTGATGTATTTATTTCGTCTATTAATTGTACTAATAATATCTTTGATCACAGCACCGCTTTCTGATGAAACAACCCCAATTGCTTTGATATTATCAGGAATGCTTTTT
Organism: Methylophilaceae bacterium; assembly: GCA_028355955.1. Taxonomy (GTDB): domain Bacteria; phylum Pseudomonadota; class Gammaproteobacteria; order Burkholderiales; family Methylophilaceae; genus BACL14. The sequence goes on from JAOMTQ010000005.1 coordinate 33,427, forward strand.
TTATTTTTTTCTTCAAACAAACCTTCTTTTTTTAATTTTGTTTTTAATAGTTGAAAGGCTTCGAATAATTCACCCAGACCAGATTTTTGAATTTTATTTACATTTAATTGGTATTCACCTCTAGCTTCGTAGAGACCTATATCACAATGTATTTCAACAAGATCACCATCCTTTACATCCCAATTTACAAAATTATTTTTACCACGAAACATAGTACATCTGACTTGGGAAGTATTGTCCTTGATAGTGAAGTACCAATGGCCAGAGCTGGCCTTCGTAAAATTTGATATTTCACCTTTAATCCATACCGAATCAAAATTATCTGTTAAAACTTTTTTTACAAGACGATTGATTTCAGAGACTGAGAAAATTTTTGGTTCATCAGAAATAAAGTCGTTTATGATAGGAGTATTCAAAATATTCTCATTTAATGAGTTAACATTATAAGACTTTTACTGAAAATTTTAAATATATGAAATTTAATTTATCTTTCAAGGTGATTAACCTTTTAGCCGCATTATTTTCTTTTTTTCTCGTTGTTGCGGCACTCTATATTCAGAATAGATTTCAATTAGAGCCCTGCCCACTCTGTATTACTCAGAGAATTATTTTTATTGTCGCTGGGAGTGCATTTTTTTTCTTTAGCTTCTTTAGTCCTCTTAAGATAATCAAAATTTTTCATCTGATAGCGTTACTTTTAATCAACTTTACGGGAGTAGTTTTTTCCGTGAGACATATTTTAATTCAGAGTAAAATAATCTCTGTCCCAGCTGAGTGTGGATTGGATCTAGGTTATATGTTTGATAGCTTTCCTTTGTCAGAAGCCTTTGAATTGCTGTTCAGGGGAGCTGGTGACTGTTCTACAATCGACTGGACTTTATTTGGGGTAACCTTGCCACAATTAGCTTTACTGAACTACTTATTGTTTGTCTTTGTGACGATTTATATTTATAAAAAATATTAAAAATGAAAAATACACTTGAAGCAACAATTGGTAATACACCCCTTGCAAAAATTAAAAGACTTAGTGACGAAAAAGAGGGGGAGATATATCTAAAGCTTGAAGGTAATAATCCTGCAGGCTCAGTTAAAGATAGACCTGCTTTTTTTATGATTAATGAAGCTGAATTATCTGGAAAAATAAAGCCGGGGGACACGCTGATTGAAGCAACATCGGGGAATACAGGTATTGCTCTAGCAATGGTGGCGGCCATGAGAGGATATAAAATGGTATTAATAATGCCTGAAAACCAATCAATTGAAAGAAGACAAACGATGAAGGCTTTTGGTGCAGAGATTATCCTTACCTCTCAGGAAGGAAGTATGGAGTTAGCAAGGGATACCGCACTTAGAATGCAAAAAGAAGGAGAGGGTATTGTTTTAGATCAGTTTGGTAATTCTAATAACCCTAAGGCACATTATGAAGGAACAGGACCAGAAATTTGGCGCGATACAAATAAAAAGGTGACCCACTTTATTTCAAGCATGGGCACGACAGGAACTATCGTGGGTACTTCAAAATTTTTAAAAGAAAAAAATAAGAATATTCAAATTATTGGCGTCCAGCCAGAAGAGGGAGCACAAATTCCAGGAATTAGAAAGTGGCCAAAAGAATATTTACCATCAATTTTCTCCGATGATAATATCGACAAAATTGTAAACGTTTCTCAGAAAAATGCAGAAGATACTGCGAGAAATCTTGCAAAAAAAGAGGGAATTTTTTCTGGTGCATCAACAGGAGGCGCACTTTTTGTAGCATTGCAAATAGCCAAACAAAATCCCAATTCACATATTGTTTCAATCGCCTGTGATCGTGGTGACCGATATCTTTCAACTGGAATATTTCCTAAATAAATTTTGATTCCAACACTTATATTTGATTTAGAAACAATTCCTGATATTAAAAGTATTAGGTGTCTTTACAATTTGGATGAAACTCTATCTGACTTCGATGTAGTTAATATTGCTAATTTTAAAAGGCGGCAGAAAGTTGGCCATGACTTCTTACCGTTACACCTTCATCAAGTAGTTGCAATCTCTTGCGTATTGAAAACAGATGATAGATTAGAAGTTTGGACGCTTGGCGATGAAGGAACTGATGAAGCAGGTATCTTAAAACACTTTTTTGAAGGTTTGGATAAATATTCACCAAATTTAGTATCTTGGAACGGGAGTGGTTTTGATTTACCGGTTCTTAATTATCGAATGCTTGCCAATAAAATTTCATCAGATATTTATTTTGATACTGGAGAAAATAATTCTGAATTTAAATGGAATAATTATATGAGTAGATATCACCGAAGGCATCTCGATTTAATGGATATTTTGGCTATGTTTAATGGTAGAAATAACGCATCATTAAATGAAATTTGTAAGATTTACGGCTTTCCTGGAAAGTTAGATATGGACGGAGGCAAGGTCTGGGAGACATTTTTAAATGGTGATTTAGCGTCAATAAGAAATTACTGTGAAACCGATGTTGCCAATACATATTTAGTTTATTTGAGGTACTTGTTGTCAAAAAAAGAATTAACATCTAATACTTATGAGAATGAAATAGATCAGTTTAGAAATATTATCAACAACTACAAAAAATCACATTGGGATAATTTTTTAAAAGCATGGGCATGAAATTTGAATTCAAAAATTTTTTAAAAAATATAATCTAGTGTTAAATCTATTACAAAAAATGAGCCTACATTTTTTGTTGGCTTTTTTGTTGATTGGCTGTGCTGAAAATTTTGATGACGATGAAATTAGATTTGGGATAGCCCAAAAACCTCAACAACTTGACCCAAGGTTCCAATCAGATGCTGCGTCAAAAAAACTATCATACTTAATTTATACTCCTTTCATCTATCTGGATGATGAGTTCCTACCAAGATCAAATGTTGTTGAGTTTGAGAAAAAGAATGACCTTCAATACGTTTTTCAGTTAAAGAAAAACTTACCTAGTTTTAGTGAGGGAAATACTTTAAATATTAACGATATGATAAGCACCATTCAGAATTTAAAAAACCTTTCTACCTCACCATATTTTCAACAGCTAAAGAATATAAGGTCCGTTGAAAAGGTATCGGATAATATTTTTTTCATTCACCTTTTAAAAAATGAACCCAATTTTTTATCACAGCTTAATTTTTTTATTCTCCCTGAAAAATTATTAAAAAAAAATCATAATTTTTCTATAAGCCCATTAGGGTCAGGTCTTTTTAGAATGACAAAGAGCTCGCCTTATATTGAATTAATAAGACGCAAGGATAATCAAAGAATTAATTTAATCGAAATTAAAGATCCCACGGTGCGCGTATTAAAACTAATAAATGGTGAAATAGATTTAATACAAAATGACCTTCCTTTTGAAATGATAAAAGTGATTCAAGATAATGAAAATTTAAATACGATTTCAAGCTTTGGATCAAATGTTTCTTATATTGGGTTTAATTTTAAGGACAAGTATCTTAAAAATATACAATTTAGGAGGGGGCTATCATTAGCTATTAACCAAAGGGAAATCTTAGAGTTTTTTTTACCTCAAAAATCAAGACTTTCACAGCAAATCCTACCCCCGGAGCATTGGGCCAGTATTGATATAAGAGACAATAATTTTGATCCTGATGAGGCAAGAAAATTAATCTCACAGATTGATATACCAAAACCAATTAAACTGGTTCTAAAGACTTCGACTGATCCATTTAGAGTAAAGATTGCAACAATTATCCAGAAACAACTAAAAGATGTAGGTATTGATTTAAAGATAAAATCATTAGACTGGGGCACTTTCTTCAGAGACATCCAGTCGGGTAATTTCCAGCTATATACATTAACCTGGGTGGGTATCACTAATCCTGATATCTATTTTAAAATTTTTTCCTCAACTCAATTACATCCTAAAGGACTTAATAGGGGTCAGTATACAAATAAAAAGATGGATCAGCTTTTATCGGAGGCAATAGAAAAAAATGTTTGGAATAAGGTAATATTGAAGGCTTACCGAGATAAAGGGCTGATTCCATTATGGTATGAGGGTGGATTTGCTGCTTTTAGAAAAAATATCTCAGATTATAAACTTGCATTTGATGGTAGCTGGAATGGGTTGGATGGGATTAAAAAAAATTAATAGCACATATATCAATGTCTCAATAAAAAAACAGAATTTATCTTTTTTTGAGAAAGGCATCCTAATGAAACGCTTTTCAATTTCCACAGCAAAAAGAGGTGTTGGCCAACAAAAGAATAGCTTTAAAACACCTTTAGGAAAGCATATCGTCAGAGCTAAAATAGGGGATACACTTCCTATTTTTACCGTATTTTCAGCTCGAAGACCAACAAATGAAATTTGTACTGACGAATCTCATTTATCTGAGCCTCAAAAAGATTGGATTTTATCAAGAATTATTTGGTTATCAGGGTGTGAGGTTGGCATTAACCGCTTAGGAGATGTTGATACTATGCAAAGATATATATATATCCACGGTACTCCATACGAGAAAGACTTAGGACATCCTGCTTCTGAGGGGTGCATTAGAATGGGAAATAGGGATGTAATTGAACTTTTTAATCTTGTATCGCTAGGAACTAGTGTCTTTATCAATGAGAATTAATTTTGCTTAAGCTTCTCTTGACAAGTGTTTGCCAAATTTTTGGTATTTTTCTCATAACTTTTTTAATACTTCATCTTATACCTGGAGATCCTATCTTAGTCATGATGGGGGAGTCATCCTCATTGGCGGACCAAGAAAAATTAAGAAGTGAGCTAGGTCTTGATAAGTCTATTATTGAGCAAATGATCAATTCAATTGGTCAGTTAGCTCAAGGTAATTTTGGGACATCAATTCTAACTAATATGCCGATTAAACCTCAATTATTCGATGCCATGAAGAACACCTATACTCTTGCTTCTTTGGCATTAGGTATTGCAATTTTTTTTGGTTTTATAGGCGGTATTCTGGCGGCCAAATTTCAAGGGAGTTATATTGATAGGTGCATCACTAATGTCAGTTTATTTTTTATCTCTATCCCTCATTTTTTTCTCGGACCATTATTAATTTTAATGATATCTATTTATTTAGGCTGGCTTCCTGTGAGTGGGATGGAGAGTAAATATGCAATTATTTTACCAGCACTTACTCTCGCACTTGGGCTGCTTGCAGTAATTATTAAAATGACAAGAAATTCTATGCTTGAGATTATTAATTCAGATGTAGTAAGAACAGCAAGAGCAAAAGGGTTAGGGGAGATAGCAATAACTTTGCACCATATGTTTAGGTTAGTATTGATTCCTTTAATTACCATCATCGGCATGCAGTTTGGTTCATTATTATCAGGTGCAGTTATTACAGAAACAATTTTTAGCTGGGACGGTTTAGGGAGACTATTAGTTACATCTATCCAAACAAGAGATTATCCAGTTACTCAAGCCTGTATTTTGATTATTGCATCATCATACGTCTTTATTAATTTTTTAACTGAAGTTGCTTATCGGTTTTTAGATCCAAGAATGAGGCATTAAGGATATGAAGCAAGTTGCCATAGCGATAATTTTATTTTGGTTTTCCTCGCTTATTTACAAGATTTTGAGTGGCTATGATTCAAGCATTATGCAGGTAGATGAAATTCTTGCTACCCCAAATTTTACTTACTGGTTTGGTAAGGATGATTTTGGTCGAGATATTTATTTTAGGTTAGTTGATGGATTTATTAATTCATTTCTAATTATTTTTTGCGTTACGTTTATTTCAAGCATTTCAGGAATATTAATAGGTGTGCTTTCAGGATATATAGGAGGAAGATTAGATCAGGTAATAAAATTTATAACGACCCTTTTTATGTCTTTTCCTGGGATTCTCCTAGCGATTGCATTTGCAGCCATACTATCTCCAGGAAAATTAAATTTAATCATTGCTCTTTCCATTGGAGGTTGGGTCGGCTATGCAAGGTTAGCAAGGGCACAAACTTTACTTGTTAAAGAGCAAGATTTTGTAAGGGCATCACAATCAATGGGAAGCTCAAAATCGAGAACAATTTTTCATCATGTCCTGCCTGCATTATCAACCCCTATGATCGTGGAGGCTACTTATGCTGTGGCAGGTTTAATTATTGCTGAAGCGAGTCTCTCATTTTTAGGTCTTGGGTTGCAGGCACCTGAAGCCTCTTTGGGTGGGATGATGAGAGATAGTGTTCGCTATCTTCTGGCTTCACCACATTATGCAATTATTGTTGGTGCAAGCATAATGTCTATGGTCTTTGCAATCAATTTTTTTGGAGATTTTCTTCATAAATTTTGGGGAATTAAGGACAATTGAGGAATTTATTTTTTTAACTGGATAAAATTAATATGACATGTCTAATGATTGATATAGATTCAACTGAGCTTTCTTATAAAGATGAAGAAAGACTGCAGAATAAATTGGTCGGTGGCGTAATTCTCTTTTCAAGAAACTATAAAAGTCAAAAACAAATTAAAGCCCTGACGGCATCAATTAGGAAAATTAAGAAAAACATCCTTATTGCGGTAGACCATGAAGGAGGGCGAGTTCAGAGGTTTCGAGAGGAATTTACTCATATTCCAGATATGGCTCTTTTAGGACAGATTTATGATGAAAATGCGATTGAAGGTATAAGGTTTGCTAAATTGTGCGGTCAGCTCATTGCCTATGAGTTAGGAGATTGTGATATCGATTTTAGCTTTACGCCAGTTCTTGATATAAATTTTGGGACTAGCTCTATTATTGGCGATCGTTCTTTTCATCAACAAGCTAAACCAATTGTAGAGTTAGCATCATCTCTTGTGGAGGGATTAAATTTAGGTGGCATGAAAAGTGTAGGTAAGCATTTTCCTGGACATGGATTCATCAAGGCTGATACACATCTAGAAAGTGCAAATGACAAGAGATCACTTGAAGAAATTCAAAGAAAAGATATGAGTATTTTTGATGAAATGATTAAAAAAAATATTGCAGGTATCATGCCTTCTCATGTTATTTATTCTAGTTGTGATTCAAAGCCCGCTGGTTTTTCTCAATTCTGGTTAGAAGGACAACTTAGAAAGCATTTAAATTTTAGTGGGGCTATTTTTTCAGATGATATGGGCATGAAGGCAGCACAAATCTTTGAAAAGGATATAGTTTTTAGAGTCAGAAAATGCTTGGAGGCTGGTTGTGATATGGTTTTAGTCTGCAATCAGGCTGATGATGTTGATAATGTGCTTAACAAACTTTCATGGATTCAAGATTCTGTCTCGATAAAGAGGTTATTAAATATGCACCGTGTTAATCATAAAAATACTGAAAGGGATTCAAGTCAATTAAACTTTAGTTATGAAGACGCTAAAAAAGGCATTAAAGAACTTCAGAAACTAGGAAAAAAATTTAAATAATTTAAGGCAAATTACTTGAACTTTAGTGATATTGCCCTTATCCTATTATTGTGATTAAATTTTTTAAATAAGGATAAATAAATATAATGGCAAATAATTTTAACGTTGCAAGTCAGTCAGCTTCTGAGCTTTCAACAAATAAAGTTTTAAGGAATACATACGCACTATTAGGTTTTTCATTAATTCCAACACTTATTGGCGCTCTCATGGGAATGTCAATGAACTTCGGTTTTGCAGCGCAAAGCCCCATTTTATTTTTTATTATTACGTTGGGTGCTATGTTCGGAATGTTTTATTTAATTAGAGCCAATAGAAACAGCAGTTTAGGTGTTGTATTCTTGCTCGGCTTGACCTTTTTAATGGGTATTCTCTTAGGCCCAATCTTACAGGTCGCCTTTAGTTTAAGTAATGGCGGTCAGATTGTTGGATTAGCTGCAGGTGGAACTGCTACAATTTTTCTTGTTCTTTCAGGCATAGCCACAACTAGTAAAAGAGATTTTTCATTTATGGGCAAATTCCTCATGATAGGATTGTTGCTGCTTATACTTGCAATGGTCGTAAATATATTCTTTCAAATACCAGCAATGTCACTAGCAATTTCAGGGATCGCAGTATTAATATTCTCTGGTTTTATTCTTTATGATGTGAATAGGATTGTTAGAGGTGGCGAAACAAATTATATTATGGCTACGCTAGCGCTTTATCTAAATATCTATAATCTATTTGTCCATTTACTGCATATTTTAATGGCCTTAATGGGTAATAGAGATTAGATTTAATATTTTATAAAAAACCGTACAAAATTATGTGCGGTTTTTTTTTGCTCTTTTTGCTTGAAAAAATTTCTGAAGTAAATCTGCTGACTCTCTACTAAGAATTCCTTTATGAAAATTACAATGATGATTAAAAGATTTATTAATTGTAAGGTCAGTTACCCCACCACAAACTCCAGTTTTAAGATCACTTGCGGCGTAGTAAACATTTCTTATTCTTGCGTGGAGTATTGCACCTAAACACATTAAACATGGTTCAAGGGTGACAAATAAATCACAATTAACTAATCGATAATTCTTTATTTTTTCTCCAGCTTCTTGTATTGCAATAATTTCAGCATGAGCCGTTGCATCAGATTTATTAATAGACTGATTAAAACCTTTCCCTATAATGGTGTCGTCCAATACCACAATAGCTCCAACTGGAATTTCATCGAGTTTTAGGGCTTTTTTTGCTTGAACAAATGCTTCTCGCATAAAAAATTCATTTCTATCTGTAATCATTTATTGATAATTTTCATTGACTCTAAAAAAGTAATATACCCTTTAAATTGAATTATAATTGCTAAATTAACTCGATTAAAAATATTAAATTTAAATAAGTTGGCGAATCTACAATGAAAAAACTAGCTGAAACGGAAGTTCAAATTGCACCTTTAATTGCAGAACGGTGGAGTCCAAGGGTCTTTGATCCTGAGTTTGAAATAGATGAAAATTCTATTAAATCAATTCTTGAAGCTGCAAGATGGGCACCATCGTGCTTTGGAGATCAGCCATGGAAATTTATTATTTTTCAAAAAAAAGATGCATTACAGTGGGTTAATGCTTTAAATTGCTTATCAGTAGGTAATCAAAATTGGGCAATGGATACCTCTTTACTTATATGTGTTTGTGCAAATAAAAAATTTAAGCATAATGACAATGAAAATAAATGGTCCCATTATGATACTGGAGCGGCATCTGAAAACATTTGTCTTCAATCAACATATTTAGGTTTAGCAGCACATCAAATGGGTGGGTTTGATTCTGATAAAATTAGAAATTTAGCAAATATTCCCGTAGAATTCGATGTAATGTCGTTTATAGCAATTGGAAAACCTCTTACTAAAGAATCAATGACTAATGAAGAAGCTGAAGCAGAAGGATCTGCTAGAAAAAGGCTACAATTAAATGAGATTTATTTTGAAAATAAATGGGATAACTTTAAGGAGTAATGATGAGCAATTTTGTAACATTAACACAAGATAATTTTAAAAAGACTATTGAGGAAAACGATTTTGTTATCGTAGATTTCTGGGCTCCATGGTGTGATCCATGCGTAGAATTTACTCCTATCTTTGAAGCTGCAGCAAAAAAAAATAAAGATATTATTTTTGGCATGGTTGATATTGAAAAAGATAAAGAAATAGCTGATTATTTTCAAATCAAAGTAATTCCTGGGCTATTAGTTATTCGTGAACGTGCCGGTATTTTTGCACATGATGATGGTGAAGTTTCAGCTAAGGCTTTCGATGAGATTATTACTTGGGCTAGAGAGTACGATATGTCTACAGTGAAAGATTATTACAAGAGAGAGAAGTCTGGACAGATTAATTAAGTTTTGAATTCAGAAATTTCACTGGGTCAATAGATTTGCCATTCTCCCTAATTTCAAAATGCAACTTAACACTATCGGTGCCTGTCATTCCCATGGTACCAATTGACTCCCCCTCAATCACACTTTGTCCTTCTTTAACTAAAATTTCTTCTTGGTAGCCATAAACACTTAAAATATTTTTATCATGTTTGATTATGGTCATTCTCCCATAACCTTCTAACTCTTCTCCCGCATAGATTACTCTTCCTTTGGCAATTGATCTTATTTGTTGTCCAGGTGCTCCTAAGAAATCGACTCCCTTTTTTTCCGAAGAGGGATTAAACGCATTAATAGGCTGGCCATTAGTTGGCCATCCCCATTTTTTATACTTTTGATTAGAGATAACTTTCTTTGTATTTTTTAACGTTTTTTTTGAATAAACCTCTTTGTACGCTTTTGGCCCTTTAACTTCTATTGGATCCCCAAGAATTAATTCAGGTGATGCATCTTGTTCGGTAATTGCCTCTTCATTATAGGTAGAAATTTCAACTACTTCACTTTCAGGCGCACTCACCTTTTCATCAACTTGAATTTTAATGATATCAAATCTTAACTGATCACCTTTTTTAACAAAATAAGGCTTTTTGACTCCGTTGGCATTAGCTAATGTTTTATAGTCCACACCACAATTGATACTTATACTAAATATAGTTTCTCCCTCTTTAACGGTATAAACATCTGGGCACTTTGAAGCATCTTTTTTAACCTCAACGGGTTTTTCTTGATAACTTTTGTCTACAGGAGCAGGTTTTTGAGCAGCACATCCATAAAGAAGAACTAGGACCCATAAAATTAAATTATATTTTAAGTGATGATTCATTATCTATTTAATCCAATTTTTAGTTATTCCAATATTCTTAAAATCAGTAAGGTCAGGATGAATTGGAGATATTGATACAAAATTATTTTTTAATGCATGAAAGTCTGTTCCTGGTCCACCATCATTAGGTTGACCAACCTCACCTATCCAGTATAAAGACTCCTTACTATTATGTTTTTTCTCCGTTGCTTTCTCGGCCGCATGCCTTTTGCCTAATCTCGTAATTTCAAGCCCTTTTAATTCATTATAAGGAATATCAGGTACATTTATATTTAAAAGACTCGCATTTTGATGATCAGATTCATTATATAACTTTACAAGGTCTGTCGTAACTTTAGCCGCAGTTATAAAATTTTTTGGATTCATACTTCCCATTGAGATTGCAAAAGAAGGAATATTAAGAAGATAGCCCTCTATTGCAGCAGCAACGGTTCCAGAGTAAATAGTGTCATCACCTAAATTCGGACCATGATTGATTCCAGAGATGACCATATCTGGCAATGTTTGCATTAATCCAGTTAAGGCAATATGGACACAATCTGTTGGAGTTCCACTAAGGAAATAAAATGAATTTTCTTTTTTTGTTACCTTAATAGGCTTATCAAGGGAGAGGGAACTGCTAGCTCCACTTCTATTTCTGCTTGGTGCAACGACCGTTATTTGAGCAATCTTTTCTAGTTCTTTAATAAGAACCTGTATGCCTTTAGCTTTGTAACCATCATCATTTGAAATCAAAATTCTCATTAACTTTTTTTGATCCTGCAAAAAAATATGCTGCTGAAGAAGAATATGATACCTAAAAAAGTTTGATATGAAGCCATATCTCTTGATACCCCTAATTCACTATAAAATCTTACTATACCCTCCATGATAAAAAGCCATATAAACATGCTTGACCATTGGTAGGTATATCTATTTTTTTTTAAAATACCTGGTAGTGGAATGAGTAGAATTAATGACTTAACTACCATCCAAGAACCATCACTATCTAGAGGGTTATAAAAAATTTCCCAAAATAAGTTTAAAAAGATCAGGCCAATTAGGCTGATAACAGAGAGTAAGTAAAGACATGTTATTTTGTTATTTGTAGACAAAGTTTGGCTAGTCGCTTTCCGTGGGCAATACAAATTTTCTTTTCATCTTCACTGACTCCTTTTTTTTCTTCATGTCCTCTAACATGTGAAGATCCATAAGGTGTCCCACCAGAAACTGTTTTTGATAATTCAGTGACTGAATAAGGAATTCCCACAAGGATCATCCCCATATGCTGAAGGGGGAGTTGCATAGACAATAAGGTTGATTCATTTCCACCATGCATTGAGGCACTTGAAGTAAATACGCCTGCTGGCTTTCCCTCTAAAGCACCCTCAACCCACAAAGAGGTTGCCGTCTCAAGAAAATACTTAATTGGTGAAGCCATGTTGCCAAATCGAGTTGGGCTTCCAAGGAACAAGCCATCAGAGTTTTTTAGATCATTTAGTGTTGCAAATAAAGCACCTGAGTCTGGAATCTCTTCTTCTGATTTTTCGTTATCTGGACTGACCTCAGGGACTGTTCTTAATTTTGCTTCAGCACCATCGATCGAATTTATGCCTCGCGCAATGTATGATGCCAATTCTTTAACAGCACCTGTCTTAGAATAATAAAGAACTAATACTTCAACCATTTAATTTTTTTTGGCTAGCTGTTGGGCAACACCAATATAGCTTTGTGGCGTTAGCTCCAGTAGATAGGCTTTGTCTTTTTTAGAAATTTTTAAATTTCTAATGAAATGGTGAATTTGATCTGCAGAAATTTTACCCTTACCTCGGGTGATATCTTTTAGTTTTTCATAAGAATTTTCAATTCCATTTTTTCTCATCACGGTTTGAATAGGTTCTGCAAGTACTTCCCATGATTGATTAAGTTCTTCATTAATAATAGATTTGTTTACCTCTAATTTGTTAAGACCCTTGATGCACGAGTTATAGGCAATTAGGCCATAAGAAAAACCTACACCAATATTTCTTAGAACGGTCGAATCAGTTAAGTCTCTTTGCCATCTTGAAAGTGGAAGCTTTTCAGCTAAATGATTTAATACTGCATTTGAAAGACCTAGGTTGCCCTCAGAATTTTCAAAATCAATAGGGTTTACTTTGTGAGGCATAGTAGAAGAGCCAATTTCACCTTTAATTATTTTTTGCTTGAAGTAACCTAGGGAGATATAACCCCAGATATCTCTATTCAGATCAATGAGAATCGTATTGATTCTCGATACATTCTGAAAAATCTCTGCGATAAAGTCATGTGGCTCAATTTGTGTGGTCATTGGATTGTAAGTTAGCTTAAGCGATGAGATAAAGCTCTTTGAAAAAGCGGGCCAGTTTTTTTTAGGATAGGCTGATACATGTGCATTGAAATTTCCAACAGCCCCATTAATTTTACCTAAAATTTCTTGATTTTTAAGTTGAGTAATTTGTCTTTCAATCCGGGAGTTGATATTACCAAATTCTTTTCCTAGCGTTGTTGGGCTTGCAGTTTGCCCATGTGTTCTTGAAAGCATCGGAAGAGCTGCAAACTTTTTAGAATTTGCCTTTAGTATAGTGCTAATTTTTTTAATACTTGGGACGATTATTGTTGAAAGACCCTCTTTGAGCATCAAAGCATATGCTAAATTATTTACATCCTCTGATGTTAAAGAAAAATGGATGAATTCATTTACCTTATTTAATTTTTTTTTCTTTAGTTGGTTTCTTAGCCAATACTCAACTGCCTTAACATCATGATTCGTTTTGCTTTCAATCTCTTTTACTGCTTTTGCATCCTTCTCGCTAAAGTCTAAAAAAAGATTATTCAAATACTTTAAGGCTTGTTTTGAAAATTTTGGGAGCTCTTTAATTTCTTTATCGTTACTTAGAGCGATTAACCAAAGTATTTCAACTTTAACCCGATTTTTAATTAATCCAAATTCACTAAATACGGGCTTCAAACTTTCCGTTTGTCTGGAATATCGTCCATCAATGGGTGAAATAGAAGTGATTGCAAAAGACATAAAAAAACCTTTGTTTGACCTATCTGATTATTTTAACATCAAATAAAACAATAATTTTTTCTATCAGTAATAAATGAAAATAGGAATAACCTTTTGGGAAATCAATCTTTTTAATTTAAAATCTAGGTTAGGGACGAATTTCAAATATAAAATCTAAGGGTATCCATGCTTAAATCGTATTTATCGGACGAAGAAAAAAGAAAAGAGCAAGGGCTGCCTGCGCTATCATTAACCCCTGAACAAACAGCAGAATTAGTAGAGCTTCTTAAAAAAGATGAAATAGATCAATCTGAAAAATTGATTGATATTTTTATCAATAAAGTCCCAGCCGGAGTTGATCCAGCAGCTTATATAAAAGCGGCATTTTTGAATGATATAGCGACCAAAAAAATTACGAGTCCTTATATCAATACAAAGTACGCCACAGAATTATTATCAACCATGCTTGGCGGCTATAACGTGCAAGCTCTTGTTAAGCTACTTGGCAGTGATCAAGCAGAAGTTGCTGCAGAGTCATTATCAAAAAGTGTATTAATCTTTGATTCATACTATGACGTTGAAAAGCTACATAACAAAGGTAATAAATATGCAACCCAAGTACTAAAGTCTTGGGCAGCTGCAGATTGGTTTACATCAAAACCTAAAACACCTAATAAAATAAAAATGATTGTTTTTAGAGTGGAAGGAGAAATCAATACTGATGATTTATCACCTGCTCAAGAAGCATGGTCTAGGCCTGATATTCCACTTCATGCAAAATCTATGCTTTTGAATAAAACACCAGACATTTTTGATCAAATTAAAAAATTAAAAGGAAAGAATCTTCCCATTGTTTTTGTTGGTGATATTGTTGGGACGGGTTCGTCAAGAAAATCTGCAATCAATTCTCTTCAGTGGCATTTTGGTAAGCCAATTCCTCATATACCCAACAAAAATACTGAAGGCGTCATATTGGGTGGGAAAATTGCACCCATTTTCTTTAATACAGCAGAGGACTCAGGCGCGATACCGATTGAATGTGAGGTTTCAAATTTTAAGACAGGAGACATAATAGAAATTGACTTTTCAAAAGGAAAAATCTTTGATGAAAGCAATAATGTTTTATCTAGCTTTAATATAAGACCAAAGACACTTCTTGATGAGGTTCGGGCAGGGGGGAGAGTCTCATTAATTATTGGTAAAGGGTTAACTGAAAAATCAAGAAATACACTAGGTCTTGGAGCAGCAGAAATCTTTATAGAATCAATAAATAAAGAACAAAAAAAACATGGCTTTACATTAGCCCAGAAAATGGTTGGGAAGGCATGCGGGGTTGATGGTATTTTCCCAGGTATTTATTGCGAGCCCAAAATAACAACGGTGGGGTCTCAAGATACTACGGGTGCAATGACAAGGGACGAACTAAAGGATCTAGCTTGTTTGGGGTTTAGTGCTGAATTGGTTATGCAAAGCTTTTGTCATACGGCAGCTTATCCGAAGCCAGTTGATATTGAACTTCAACATACATTGCCTGAATTTATGAGTAGTCGAGGCGGCGTTTCCCTCAAAGCAGGAGATGGAGTAATACATTCATGGCTTAATAGAATGATCCTTCCTGACACGGTAGGTACGGGAGGAGATTCGCATACTCGATTTCCTATCGGAATATCTTTCCCTGCAGGCTCAGGCCTTGTCGCATTTGCGGCTGCAATTGGGGTAATGCCTATTGATATGCCAGAGTCAGTATTAGTTAAATTTTCCGGTGAGATGCAACCGGGCATTACTTTAAGGGATTTGGTCAATGCAATTCCTTATTATGCGATTAAAGAAAAACAGCTAACGATTGGAAAAAAAGGTAAAAAAAATATCTTTAATGGCAAGATATTGGAGATTGAAGGTTTGCCAGATCTTAAGGTTGAGCAAGCTTTTGAGTTTTCTGATGCTTCAGCAGAAAGGTCTGCTAACGGTTGTACAGTGAGATTAAATGAAGAACCAATCATCGAATTTTTGCAATCTAATATCTTCTTAATGGAAAAAATGATCGAAAATGGTTATCAGGATGCAAGAACCTTAAGAAGGAGAATTAGCGAAATGAAGGAATGGATCAAAAATCCAAAACTACTTAAGCCTGATGAAGACGCTCAATATTCATATGTTTTAAATATAGATTTAAATTCTA
This sequence comes from Methylophilaceae bacterium, assembly GCA_028355955.1. GTDB lineage: Bacteria > Pseudomonadota > Gammaproteobacteria > Burkholderiales > Methylophilaceae > BACL14. The sequence continues at coordinate 49,223 of JAOMTQ010000005.1, forward strand.
TAACAGAACCATTAGTCGCCTGTCCAAACGACCCTGATGATATAAAAAAATTATCAGAGGTTGAGTTAAATAAAATTGATGAAGTATTTATTGGAAGTTGTATGACAAACATTGGCCATTACAGGGCCGCTGGTTTTGTGATGAAAAATGAAAAAAAAGCTGTTAATGAGTTGTGGATTGCACCTCCGACCAGAATGGATGAGTCACAACTTAAAAAAGAAGGAATCTATAAGATTTTTGAGCAAGTTGGTGCAAGGACTGAAGTACCAGGCTGTAGCCTTTGTATGGGTAATCAGGCAAGAGTTGAGGATAAAGCAACGGTTTTTTCAACCAGTACAAGAAATTTTGATAATAGGATGGGTAAGGATGCCCAAGTTTATCTTGGCTCAGCTGAATTGGCATCTATATGTGCATTGTTGGGTTATATTCCTTCGAAAGAGGAGTATTTGAAGTTTATGAAAGATAAAATAAATAAAGACTCGAGTGAAATTTATAAGTATTTAAATTTTGATCAACTCACTGACTATAACAGTAAATATATAGAGATTGCCCCCCTGAGCTAATTGTAAAATGAATTACGATGCTAATTGTAATAAATGTGATCGGTTAAATGATTTTCTAAGCATTTCAAAGAAAAAATATCCAGATTATTTCTGTAAACCTGTTCCTTCATTCGGGGATAAAAATATCAAATTGCTCATTGTGGGTTTGGCACCAGGGCTTCATGGAGCGAATAAAACTGGTCGCCCATTTACAGGTGACCATGCGGGCATCATTTTATATGAAACATTATTCAAACATGGCCTCTCAAATAAACCCTATTCAAAGGAAAATAGAGATGGTCTTAAGCTACATAACTGTAGAATCACCAATGCCGTAAAGTGCCTACCCCCCCTCAACAAACCTACAACGCTAGAAATTAAAAATTGCAATCAATTCCTAAAATGCGAGATTGAGTTGCTTAAACCCAAAACTATCTTATTAGCATTAGGAACAATTGCACATAACGCGATTTTATCTGCACTCACCTTAACAAAAAAAAATTTTATTTTTTCTCATGCCGCTAGGCATGAATTGCCAAAAGACCTAATTCTTTACGATAGTTACCACTGCAGTCGATATAATACACAAACAAAGAGATTAACAACTGAGATGTTCAATCATGTTTTTTTATTAATTAAAAAAGAAATGGAGGAATAAAAATGCCATATATAAATGTCAAACTTGCCGGAAAACTTGATAAAAACCAAAAGCAAGAAATAGCGAAGGAAATAACGGATGTGATGCAAAGAGTTGCTAACAAACCAGCATCATATACCTATATCGTATTTGAAGAAGTTGAATCTGAAGACTGGGCAATTGGAGGCAATTTACTGGGTTAGTTTTGGATGATCTAAAAAAAGAGATAAAAAAATTTCCCAGTCTGCCGGGTATATATAGAATGATCAATGATAAGAATGAGATCATTTATATCGGTAAGGCCAAGGATATTAAAAAAAGGGTGACTTCATATTTTGGAAAGAATCATGCAAGCCCCAGAACAAAAATGATGGTAAGTAATATAAATTCTATTGAATTTACTGTGACAAATACTGAGGCAGAAGCCTTAATTCTTGAGAATAACCTAATTAGAAATCACATGCCTAGATACAATGTGATTTTTAGGGATGACAAGTCATATCCTTACTTGAAAATCTCAGGCGACCAATACCCAAGAATATCCTTTCATCGAGGTGCTCAAAAAAAAGATCAAAATTATTTTGGACCTTTCCCAAATTCACCTGCGGTCAGAGATAGCATAAAGTTGTTACAGAAAGTTTTTTTATTAAGGACTTGTGAAAATTCTGTATTCAAAAATAGATCACGCCCTTGCATGGAACATCAAATTCAAAGATGTTCAGCGCCTTGTGTCAATTTAATTTCGGAAGAGGACTATAAGGAAGATATTGATCAGGCCATGATGTTTTTAAATGGAAAGGATACCAGGGTAATCAGTAGCTTATCTGAAAAAATGAATATTTTTTCGGAAAATAATGAGTTCGAAAGAGCAGCCGTTTTTCGAGACAGGATTCAAAGCCTTAGACAAGTTAGACTGAAACAATTTGTAAGTGACTTTAGTGAAAATGATGCGGATATTATTGCCATCGAAGAAAAAGAAGGTGTTTTTTGTGTGAATTTAGTGATGATCAGAAATTCTAAACACTTAGGAGATAAAAGTTTTTTCCCGAAGGGTATAGCAGATAATTCAGACAATAATATTTTAGAAATTTTTATTGCTCAATATTATGATGAAAAGTCACCGCCACCAATTGTTATTATTGAGAAAAAAGTAAATAAAGGCTTACTTGAAAAATTCTTTGAATTAAAAAGTTATAAGAAAATTAAAATCATTACCAGACTAACAAATGAAAAAAGAATGTGGATGGAAATGGCAAAGAAAAATGCGTTGATTGCTATTGGCCAAAAAAGTAATGAAACATTAAGCTTTAAAAATAAAATTGAGGCATTTACCAAGTTATTAAATATTTCCTCTAATAAAAACCGAATTGAATGTTTTGATGTCAGCCACATGATGGGTGAGGGGACCGTTGCTTCTTGTGTGGTGTTTGATAAAAATGGAATTCAAAAAAAAGATTACCGTCGATACAACATTAAAAATAATAAGCCAGGTGACGATTATGCCGCTATGCAAGAAGTCCTTGAGAGACGATATAAAAAAATTGTAGATACAGATGGCATAAAACCGGATGTGGTTTTGATTGATGGTGGAAAGGGGCAGTTAGGCATCGCAATTAAGATTATGGAGCAACTTAATTTGAATGACATTGTTCTTGTTGGTGTAACTAAAGGAGAAAAAAGAAAATCTGGAGCTGAAACATTACATATTGCGAATGGCGAGATATTAGAAAATATCGATGTCAATAACATGGGTTTTCAATTAATTATTCAAATCCGAGATGAGGCGCATCGATTCGCAATTACAGGCCACAGGGCGAGAAGAAAAAAAACTCGATTTACTTCCTCATTGGAAGAAATTGAAGGCATAGGACAAACGAAACGAAGAAATTTACTTGTCTACTTTGGTGGAATTCAAGGTATCAAAGAGGCTGATATAAGAGAGCTGTTATTAGTCGAAGGAATTAATGTAAAATTAGCTGAGATTATTTACAATCATTTTCATTAAAGGGCAGATTCATTGAAAATAATTAACGTACCAAATTTACTGACTTTATTTAGGGTGGGTTTAATCCCTGTCCTAGTCATTATTTTTTATGTACCGGAAAATACACTCAGCCTGACGGAAAAAAATATCTTAGGAACTTTTATCTTCTCTGTAGCAGCAATCACAGATTGGCTTGACGGGTATTTAGCGAGAAAATTAAAACAAACATCGAAATTTGGCGCCTTCCTTGACCCAGTAGCTGATAAATTAATTGTGATTACAGCATTGCTTTTGTTATTAGATCTAGGGCGCATTAACTTAGTGATTGCATTAATTATTATTGGTAGAGAATTTACGGTTAGCTCTTTAAGAGAATGGATGGCGCAGTTAGGCAAGTCGCAAAGTATTGCCGTTGCCTTTATTGGCAAATTAAAAACTACCGCACAAATGACGGCTATTATATTTTTATTATATTTTGAAAATATTGGATTTATTCCGATACAAAAAATAGGAGAAATCTTGATATATCTAGCAGCATTACTGACAGTAATATCGATGTTTTATTATTTGAAAATATCAATAAATGCCGTAAAAAAAATGTAATGATTATTAAGCTACAATTTTTACCATCATTGACAGTATGCTAAAAATAGCTAAAATACTGCCTTCTGTTTGCGGGAATAGCTCAGCTGGTAGAGCGATACCTTGCCAAGGTATAGGTCGCGAGTTCGAACCTCGTTTCCCGCTCCAATTTTTTGTTAAAAAGGGAATTTATTCCCTTTTTTTGTTTAGTTAGTGGCGCGTTAGCAAAGTGGTTATGCAGAGGCCTGCAAAGCCTTAGACGCCGGTTCGATTCCGGCACGCGCCTCCATTAAATAAATATGATAGAATCAAAAAATGAAAAAAATAAATATTTTTGTTTCACTTTTATTTATCTCAACTACAGCGTTCTCTGAAACTCCATCGTTGTTTGAAGGAGCGTATTTAGGTATAGATTTATCAAGAGTCATGTCTTCAGATGAAAAAGGTACTGAGTCGTCAAATGGAGTTCCTTCAGGATATACTTTAGATCAGGATTATGATGGAAGCCTATCTTTAGGACTTAAGGGAGGTTATAACTGGCTTGTTTCAGACAAAATAGTATTTGGTTTGGATGCAAGTTTTCATAAATACGATAATGATAAGCACAACGCTACTTGGCATGTGAATGGAGTAATAGACACTCGCTATCCTGAAAGCGCCAAAATTGATAATCGTTTCGATCTTAAAGCAAAATTGGGTTATTTATTAAATAATTCAAAATCCCTTGTATATTTAACCTCAGGTTACTCAAGAATAGATATTGAGCGTACAGACCAAGTTACCGTTGGTGTAGGGGGTGGGCAATTTAACGGAACAGCAACAAATAAGAAAGATTCAGATGGTTGGGTTATCGGGTTAGGTGGGGAGCATTTTATTTCTGATAATCTTTCAATGAGTGCAGAATACCTATATACCAATTATGGTTCCGAAACTGTTGATACTGCATATATGTATGGTGCTGGGGCACAACAAGAATACGACTATGATGATCAAACATTACGAATTGGATTGGCTTATTGGTTCAAATAACTTAAAAAGTGTATTTTAAAAAAAAAGAACCTAACGGCTCTTTTTTTTGTACATAATTCTATTAGTAGTAATTTAATCTTTTTTTAAAACAAAAAAAACTCTTAAAAGTGAACCCATCTTTATTGATATTACTTAACCTTAGTTAAGTAAAATGTCTACTGCTTCGAAGGGTTGTTTGATTAATTAATAAAAAAATTGTGCCTTTTTTAGGGCACAAATTAATTCATAAAAATGTGGTAAAATCTCGCCACAATATACTGTTACTGCGAAGCCCGGGTGGCGAAATTGGTAGACGCAAGGGACTTAAAATCCCAAATCTCTGGCACATCTCTTGTATTTATGCACCTTCCAGAGCACTAAAAAATTCAAAATGACTCACTTTTGACTCACCGAAATTCCTCTTGTTATCTATTCTCACCTGTTAAATATTCTTGATAAGACTAGTAAAAAAACTTGTATAGTTTATATATAAAAGGATTCTGTTAACGATGCTTCTTTTACGTTACTCCTTAAATTAAATTTAATGAGAACGTATCCATGAAAAAATTACTTGCTGCACTCCTCCTCACACTTCCCACAATGGCTGTGGCTATAGATTTAGAGGGTTATTACATTACAGCGAAAGGCGGGGCATCTAAAACGTTTAATACAGGTACGACGAGTTTAAATAATCCTGTCGGGGCTCTTTTGACCTTACAAAATGAAGATTTAGGCACAGGCAGTGCGTTTGGATTCAGTGTGGGTAAATACCTCACCGATAGCTTTAGACTAGAACTAGAAGCCATCAAAAGAACCGGTTATGCATATGATGCTCGTTATACTGCTTTTCCTACATTCACTGAAGAAGCAAAAATTGAGACAGAAGCTTTATTTATCAATAGCTTTTATGACTTCCAACCTTTTATCATACGCAACACCGCTATTACCCCCTATCTAAGCGGTGGTGTGGGTATCTCAAGAAATAAGATGGGAACAGATGTGCGGCATTCAAACGGGGTACCTATTCAGGCTATTGATGGCGACACCATTAGTCAGTTTGCCTATAAACTCTCGGCAGGGACTTTAGTTAGCTTAACCGAGCAACTATCTTTGGATATGAATTACCAGTATGTCAATTTAGGGGCATTTAAAGGGGGTACTGAAGCTTATAATAATGGTGTTCGCGCGCCAGGTAATGACCTGAAAAGAGGAATAAACGGCGGTAACATCAAAACACAAGAGTTGATGGTGGGTCTGCAATATAAATTCTAATTAATTTGACGATATGTTTTAAGATTTAGCGTAAAGATTAGTAATAATCTCTAGTGGTAATTTAATCCTTTTATCAACAATAATAACTCTCAGAATAGAACCTATCTGCATTTATATTGCTTGACGTTAGGCAAGTAAAATATCTACTGCTTCGTAGGGTTATTTGAGCAAGCAATAAAAAAAGTGTGCCATAAAAATGACACAAAAGAGAAGAATTGCAGTGACTAAAAATGTGGTAAAATCTCGCCACACCATACTGTTACTGCGAAGCCCGGGTGGCGAAATTGGTAGACGCAAGGGACTTAAAATCCCTCGACCTCACGGTCGTGCCGGTTCGATTCCGGCCCCGGGCACCAATTCAATGAAGATAGATAAAGACATAAACGAAATTAAGGTTATTTTAAAAAAAATTCACAAAAATTTATTCCTTATATTTTTCATCGTAGCTATATTTGCCTTACTTTATTTCGGTTTACTCATCTATCTTTTTGTTATTAAGGTTTGACTCATTCTTATAAAATTAAATGTGATTTCATCCCACAAAGTGAATATTTAAATCAGCTAATAAAATTATGCGATTACTCAATAATTAAAAATAACTCCTTTGAGAAAGAAGTATGTAATGACTTTAATATTGAGCAACAAAACGATTATCCTATTGCGGCTATTTTGGCAGGTGAAGAATTCACCTCAGACTCTAAATATACTTTTTTTCAAGCCACACCCTGCTATTTTTCACTTCAAAGAGATTATTATAAGTTTGAAAAAAATTTAGAAAATGAGTGTAGTTTTGATGAATTAAACACATTATGCGAAGATCTGAACCAACACTTTTCAGATAATGCTCAAAACTTCTTTATTTTTGAAAATAAATTATTCTTTGCAACGATAAAGAATGTAAATATATCGACTTATTTCCCAGAAGAAATCAACCAAGTCCCTAACAGAAATTTCTTACCTTTTGGTCAAGACGAAGTCTGGTGGCGTAAATTTATAAACGAATTACAAATGTTTTTATTTGATCATTCTGCTAACAAAAAAAGAGAAGAAAAGGGTCAGTATCCAATTAATTCTATTTGGTTTAGTGGAGGGGGTAAAAAAATTAAAGCAGACCCTAATAAGCAAAATAAGATTGTTTTTAGTGACCTTATACTATTAAAAAAAATAGCACAGCTCAATTTAGAGGGTGTAAAAATTGAGCCTTTTACTAAGCGTGTTAATGAAAAAGAAGATTGTTATTTGTATCATCATATCTTTGAAGCAAACACTGAGTATGATGTTTTTAAACTTATCCTTGAAGATGTAAAATCAAAAAAAATCACTAACTTAAGCCTTTCTCTTTATCTGGGTTCCTTTAAAATTTTATTTAAAACAAATTTCTATAGAAGATTAAAGTTTTGGCGTCATAAAAAAGAGCTACAAGAGATATTGAATGAAGCTTAAAGAAAAAAATATCAATGTCGAACTTGAAAAGAAGCTCAATGAAGATGGTGTTCAACCAGATCTTGCCAAAATTTATGCTGCCAGAAAAATTGATAGTACTGAACAGATAAACTATCAACTCGACAAACTTTTACCTCCTCACTTATTGCATTCGAATATAGCGGTTGGCGATTTTTTATGTCAAGCAATATCAGATAATAAAAAAATAGTTATAGTGGGTGACTACGATGCCGATGGCGCGACTGCAAGTGCATGTGGAGTTCTTGGGTTAAAAAAATTTGGTGGTAATGTTGATTTTATCGTACCTAATCGGTTTGAATACGGATATGGATTAACTCCCGAAATAGTAAGTATAGCGTTAAAAAAAGAGCCTGATATCATCCTTACCGTAGACAATGGAATTGCGAGTCATGATGGAGTGGAGGCTGCCAATAAGGCGGGGGTAGATGTAATCATTACCGACCATCACCTACCTGGAAAAAAATTACCTAATGCCAAATTTATCGTAAATCCAAATCAAAAAAATTGTTCATTTCCAAGTAAAAACTTATGTGGCGTTGGGGTTATGTTTTATGTCCTACTTGCATTAAGAATTGCTTTTAGAACAAAGAACAAGGAGTCACAAGAGCCTGTGTTAGTTGATTTACTCGATTTAGTAGCATTAGGGACGGTTGCCGATTTAGTCTCCCTTGATTTTAATAATCGGATTTTAGTTTCTGCTGGAATTAAAATTATTAGAAGCGGAACTACCAATTTTGGAATCAAAGCAATCATTAATGAATCGAAAAAAAAACAAGCTGACCTTAAAACGTCTGACTTATCTTTTGTTATCGCGCCTAAAATTAATGCTGCTGGAAGGTTGAGTGATATGACGATTGGTATTCAGTGTTTATTAGCAGAAAATTTAGATCTAGCCTTAGGTTTTGCAAAACAACTCATCAAATTTAATGAAAATAGGAAGCTCATAGAATCAGATATGGTGTTATCTGCTATTGAGGAATTGAATGATCAGAGCTTTAAAACTTCGCATTCAATCGTTTTAACTAATGATAAATGGCATCAAGGTGTTGTAGGTATATTGGCATCAAGATTGAAGGAAAAATACTTCCGACCGACAATTATTTTTGCAAATTTCAATGATGAAATGATTAAGGGCTCTGGGAGGTCAATAGACTCTTTTCACCTCCGTGACGCACTTGACTTAATATCCAAACGCCACCCCAGTTTAATACAAACTTTTGGAGGCCATGCTATGGCAGCGGGCTTAAGTATTAAAAAAAATGAGTTTAAAAAATTTAGTGAAATATTTGAATTAACTTGCCAAGAATTCATAACACCTGATCTACTAAATCAAACAATTGAATATGACAAAAGTATTGAGCCTGTAAATTTAAATTATCCTTTGGCCAAAATAATTAATGAACAAGTTTGGGGTCAGGGATTTCCAGCACCTTTTTTTGTTGATAATTTTGATGTATTACATCAAGAAGTTATCGGAAAAAAGCATACAAAGTGTTTCTTAAAAAATGATAAAAAATTTCAAGCAATATTTTTTAATAATAACCAGACACTACCTGATAAAATAAAGGCTGTTTATTCTATTGATGCAAATGAATTTAATGGAAATAAAAGCCTTCAAATAATCATAAAAAGTATTGTGGAATGAAAACTAAGTCAAAAAAAATAGTCATTGGCAATATGAAGATGCATGGCTCATTAGATTTTAATGAAAGCTATTTCAAAAGCCTCAAGCAAAAGCTAAGCTTATTCAATGAACTATCAATAACCTTATGTGTGCCTTACCCCTACTTATTCCAAGCGCAAAAAATATTAATGGGATCAAACATTCATTGGGGATGCCAAAATGTGGCAAAAGAATTAGAAGGACCGTTTACTGGAGAAGTAAGCGCATCGATGATTAAGGATTTTCAATGCGAATTAGTAATTGTCGGACATTCTGAGAGAAATACAGCCTATTGTGAATCAGATGAAAACATTGCAGAAAAATTTAATATGATTAAAAAAAATAATATGACCCCTCTACTCTGTGTCGGAGAAAACCTTATTGAGCGCGAAGCAGGAATAATGGAAAAGGTAGTATCTGAGCAAATCAAAACTATTCTCGATTTATATGGGCAAGATATTTTTAAGGGATCAATAATTGCGTATGAACCAATTTGGGCAATTGGTTCTGACTCAGCGGCAAGCCCCGAGCAAATAGAAAAAATGTGTGAATTTATAAAGCAATTAATCTATTCAAATGTCACAGATAATGATGATGTAAATATTGTTTATGGCGGCAGTGTTAATGCAAAAAATGCGGTACAATTATGTGAAATTAACGGGGTTGATGGAATATTAATGGGTAGGGCATCTTTAGATGTAAATGAATTCTATGAAATTTGTAATAGTATTCATAAAATTTAATTAAAATTTAAAAGAAGATACATAAAATATGGAAAATTTAGTAACGATCATTCACGTAGTTGTTAGCTTAGCAGTGATAGGGCTAGTTTTGGTACAGCATGGCAAAGGCGCTGACGCAGGTGCTGCATTTGGAGGAAATTCTTCAGGTAGTGTGTTTGGTGCACAAGGTTCCGGTAATTTTGTAACAAGACTAACAGCGGTATGTGTGACCATATTTTTTTGCACAAGCATAGGCCTTGCTTTCATAGCGAGTAATAAAAATGCAAGTTTTGCTGTAGAACAGATTCAAGAAAATAGCTCTCAATCAGTTGAAACCAAAGAGCAACCTTTTGGGTCAGATGAAATTGGAGATACTCAAGATATTCCCAATTAACATGACTTTTTGGCTTAGCCGTCGTGGTGGAATTGGTAGACACGCTATCTTGAGGGGGTAGTGACGAAAGTCGTGAGAGTTCGAGTCTCTCCGACGGCACCATTTTGATGGTAATTACAATTTAAGGACTGCTTGTGCTGGAAAATTATTTTCCTATTTTAGTGTTCATAATCATCGGCCTTTTTATAGGTCTAGGTCCTCTTATCCTCGGTAAAATATTAAGTACAAGCAAACCTTACAAAGAAAAAAACTCTCCCTACGAATGTGGATTCGAAGCGTTTGAAGATACGCGAATGAAATTTGATGTTAGGTATTACCTTGTGGCAATCTTGTTTATTCTCTTTGACCTTGAAATTACATTCCTTTTTCCATGGGCAGTTGTGGTCAATAAAATTGGAATGTTTGGATTTGTATCCATGCTTATATTTCTTTTTATCTTGGTTATCGGTTTTATCTATGAATGGAAAAAAGGTGCATTAGATTGGGAGTAAATAAATGAGTATCGAGGGAATATTAGAAAAAGGTTACGTTACTACAAATGTAGACACCTTAATCAACTATGCAAGGACTGGCTCTTTGTGGCCAATGACATTTGGGTTGGCGTGTTGTGCTGTTGAGATGATGCATGCAGGTGCATCCAGATATGACTTAGATCGATTTGGTATTGTTTTTAGACCAAGCCCAAGACAATCTGATGTAATGATCATTGCAGGCACATTGGTCAATAAAATGGCACCAGCATTAAGGCGTGTGTATGATCAGATGGCAGAGCCTAGATGGGTTATATCTATGGGCTCATGCTCAAATGGTGGCGGTTATTATCATTATTCGTATTCTGTTGTAAGGGGGAGCGACAGAATTGTTCCTGTAGATATTTATGTTCCCGGATGTCCACCTACTGCAGAAGCATTAATGTTTGGTATTTTGCAATTACAAAAAAAAATTAAACGTACTAATACAATTGCTAGATGACCCAAAGTATAAAAAAACAAACTCAATCTCTTAAATCTTTTTTTAAGAAAAAAATATTATCTTTTGATGAAGATAAAGGTGAAATTACAATTACCTTCGATCAAAAAAATATTATTGAGTCTTTAAAGTCTTTAAGAGATCGGTCTGAATTTGATTTTAAACAACTGATAGATTTGTGTGGTGTCGATTATCAAGATTTTAAAACAGCTGCACAGGATGAGAAAAGATTTTGTGTTGTATACCATCTCCTATCCCTTAGAAATAATCAGCGCTTAAGGGTGAAAGTATTTGCAGATGATGATGAATTTCCAATATTTCCAACAATGACTGAAGTTTGGCCAAATGCGGATTGGTATGAAAGAGAAGCATTTGATTTGTTTGGGTTAATGTTTATCGATCATCCAGATTTAAGAAGACTTCTGACAGACTACGGTTTTGTTGGGCACCCGTTTAGGAAAGACTTTCCAATGATAGGAAAGGTGGAAGTTCGTTATGATCCAACCCTCAAAAGGGTAATTTATGAGCCTGTATCTATTGATGAGAGAAATAATGTCCCAAGATTAATTAGGGATGAGGGTATTCATCGTGGCTGAGATTAAAAATTATACAATGAATTTTGGGCCTCAGCATCCAGCAGCTCATGGAGTTTTAAGGCTTGTACTTGAGATGGATGGCGAAGTTATTCAGCGTGTTGATCCTCATATTGGTCTACTGCATAGAGCAACTGAAAAGCTAGCTGAGAATAGGACATACCTTCAATCTGTTCCTTATATGGATCGTCTTGACTACGTATCTATGATGATGAACGAGCATGCTTATGTGATGACAATAGAAAAGCTACTGCAGATAAAAGTACCAATTCGCGCACAATACATTCGAGTTTTATTTGATGAAATTACGAGAATACTTAATCATCTACTCTGGTTGGGGGCCCATGCTCTTGATGTTGGGGCTATGACGGTTTTTTTGTATGCCTTTAGAGAGCGAGAGGATTTATTTGACTGCTACGAAGCAGTATCTGGTGCAAGAATGCATGCAGCCTACTATCGCCCAGGTGGCGTATACCGAGACTTACCGTCTTCGATGCCCCAATTTCAACCCTCAAAAAAACAAAGTTCATCAGAAATAAATAAACTAAATAAAAATAGAACAGGATCTTTGCTAGATTTTATTGAAGATTTTGCTAAAAGATTTCCAACTTATGTGGACGAATATGAAACGCTTCTGACAGATAATCGAATTTGGAAGCAAAGAACTGTTGGTATTGGTGTTGTTGATCCCGATCGAGCAGTTGCATTAGGTATGACAGGGCCAATGTTAAGGGGCTCAGGAGTTGAATGGGATTTACGAAAAAAACAACCGTACGAAACATACAGTGAATTAGATTTTAAAATTCCCATCGGAAAAGAGGGAGATTGTTATGATCGTTATTTAGTAAGAATGGAGGAGATGAGAGAATCTAATAAAATTATTAAACAATGTATTGATTGGCTAAGAGAGAACCCTGGTCCAGTGATTTCTAATGATAATAAAGTGACCCCACCATCAAGATCAGAAATGAAAGAGGACATGGAATCAATGATTCACCATTTTAAATTATTTACTGAGGGTTTTCATATTCCTAAGGGCGAAGCCTATGCAGCTGTAGAGCATCCAAAAGGTGAGTTTGGGACTTACATCATTTCTGATGGCGCAAATAAACCTTATCGTCTAAAAATTAGGGCACCAGGCTTTCCTCATTTAGCGGCGATAAATGAAATGACAAAGGGACATATGCTTTCAGATTTAGTAGCAATTATTGGTACTCAAGATATTGTGTTTGGGGAGATTGATAGATAATGCTGACTGAAACTACAAGAAAAAAAATAGATAGTGAATTAAAAAAATTCCCTATTGATCAAAAACAATCAGCCATTATTGCAGCACTACAAATAATACAAACTGAAAATGGTTTTTTAACAGACGATTTAATTGCACTGGCAGCAGATTACTTAGGTATGCCAAAAATTGCAGCAATGGAAGTGGCAACTTTTTATAATATGTTTGAATTAAAACCGGCTGGAAAATATAAAATTTCAGTATGTACAAATATCTCATGCGCCTTAAGAGAAGCTGACGATATCGTATGCCATCTTCAAAAAAAATTAAATATTAATTTTAATGAGGTCACAAAAGATAGTAAATTTAGCTTAAAAGAAAGCGAGTGTATGGGAGCATGTAGTGGAGCACCTTTAATGACAATAAATAACCATAAAATGCATGAACATTTAACGCCTCAAAAAGTTGATCAAATTCTTGAGGAGTTAGATTAAATAATGCTAAACAATAAGTCACATAATGCATCAAAAGGTAGTGAGGTGTTTCCTATATGCTTGAGGACATCTAATTTAGAGAACTCATCAAGCCTTCAAACTTATCTTAGTATTGGTGGGTATCAGCAAATCCAAAGAATTTTAAAAGAAAAAATCTCCCCAGAAAAATTAATTGAAGAGATTAAAATTTCTGGTCTCAGGGGAAGGGGGGGAGCAGGTTTTCCTACCGGCATAAAATGGTCATTTATACCAAATGATTCAGCTGGAACAAAATACATTGTGTGTAATAGCGATGAAGGTGAACCGGGTACGTTTAAAGATAGAGAGATAATCAAAAAAAACCCTCACCAATTAATTGAAGGAATGACAATAGCTGCATATATTATGGGAGCGCAAGTTGGATATAACTATATTCATGGGGAGATATGGGAAGAGTATGAATCATTTGAAAAAGCCCTAGCAGAAGCAAAAAAAGCAAATTTTTTAGGTAAATCGATTTGTGGATTAGGTTTTGATTTTGAATTACATGCATTCCATGGTTATGGTGCATATATCTGTGGTGAGGAAACCGCACTCATTGAATCTATTGAGGGTAAAAAGGGACAACCAAGATTTAAACCTCCTTTCCCAGCAACATATGGCATCTATGGGCGGCCGACAAATGTTAATAATACGGAAACGTACGCGACAATTCCTTGGATTATGCAAAATGGAGGAGAAAGTTTTGCAAATATTGGTGTAGAAAATTCAGGAGGCACCAAGATATTTTCAGTATCTGGCCATATTGAGAGGCCAGGAAACTATGAAATACCAATGGGGATGCCATTTAAAACGTTACTAGAATTATCTGGAGGCGTTTGGAAGGGAAGAAAATTAAAAGCGGTCATTCCTGGCGGACCTTCAACACCAGTCCTTCCTGCCGCAGAAATTATGGAAACTACACTTGATTATGATAGCTTAAAAAATTCAGGCTCGAGTGTCGGTGCGGGTTCACTTATAGTGATGGATGAAACCACCTGTATGGTGTCAACGCTTAAGAGATTGTCTTATTTCTTTTATGAAGAATCATGTGGTCAATGCACTCCTTGTCGAGAAGGTACCGGCTGGGTTTATAGGGTAATCAAAAGAATTGTGGATGGTAAGGGTAAACCTGAAGATATTGATTTACTTTTAGACGTAAGTAAAAAAATTTCAGGGCGAACGATTTGCGCACTTGGTGATGCAGCAGCAGTACCTGTATTAAGTTTTATTAAACACTTTAAAGATGAATTTAAATACTTTATAAAAAATGGTAAGAGCATGATGGATGCTAACTCATGATTAAGATTAAAATTGATGGAAAGACATTGGAAGTCAAACCTAAAACATCAATTATTGAGGTGGCTGACAAGGTAGGTATCGATATACCTCGTTTTTGTTACCACAAGAAACTCAGCGTAGCTGCAAACTGCAGAATGTGCCTTGTCGAAATAAAGAACTTTGCCAAACCTCTCCCTGCTTGTGCGACACAGGTGATGGAAGGCATGGAGATTTCTACAAAATCAAAATTTACCAAGGATACGCAAAAAAGCGTAATGGAGTTTTTACTTATTAACCATCCTTTAGATTGCCCGATTTGTGATCAGGGTGGTGAGTGTGATTTGCAGGATACAGCCGTTGCCTATGGAGCTAGTAAAACAAGATATACCGAAGAAAAGCGTGTGGTCTTTGATAAAAATATTGGCCCATTAATTTCAACTGACTTAACACGATGTATTCAATGTACTAGGTGTGTTAGATTTTTAAAAGAAGTGGGTGGCATGGCTGAACTTGGTTTAATAGGCAGAGGGGAGCATGCAGAAATTTCTGCTTACGTTGATAAATCAGTTGAATCAGAATTATCTGGAAATATTATTGATTTATGTCCTGTAGGTGCACTAACATCCAAACCTTTTAGATATTCTGCAAGAAGTTGGGAGCTTTCACGAAGAAGTACAATTTCATCCCATGATAGTTTAGGCTCAAATATCGAAGCTCATGTCAAAGATGACATTGTTAAAAGAGTGATACCTAAAGAAAACGAATCAATTAATGAATGCTGGATATCAGACAGAGACCGATTTTCATACGAAGGCCTTAATCATAAAGACAGAATTACTCTTCCATTAAAAAGGGTAAAAAACCAATGGAAAGAGATTGACTGGGAAGAGGCTTATGAACTAATTGAAAAAAATATAAAAAATATTGATATTAAAAAATCTGATCAAATAGGGATTGTTTGTTCTCCACAGAGCACTTTGGAAGAAGGTTTTTTGCTAAAAAAAATTGCTAAAGAACTAAATACTTCTCATATTGATTATCGCCTTCTTGAAAAAAGCTTTTCCAAAAACAATAATTGGCTAGGTTGTAAAATTGATGAAATAGAGTCCCATGATGCAATATTGGTTGTCGGCTCAAATTTAAAACATGACCAACCACTACTTGCACATCGATTTAGAAGGTATGCAAATAAAAAAAAGAATTTTTCGATTATTACCTCCTATGATGATTTTCATTCAACCCATTGTTTGGAAAAAATTATTGTTAATCCATCAGCATATATAAATTATTTATTAATGATCCTAAAACAGGTTCAGTTAAACACAAAATATAAAATTAATTCTCAGGAAATAAAAAATGCATTAAAGATTGTGAAGCCATCCAATGAAGCAAAAAAAATTACTCAAAATCTCTTATCTTCAAAGAGTAGGGCAATATTTTTAGGCCATCAAATTTTACATTTAGATGATGGTGACAATATAAAGCTTATTGCAATGCATATCGCTCAAGCAATTGAAGCTACTTTTGGTTTGATACCAGGTTATGCAAATAGTGTTGGATTAAATGAACTCAATTTAAACTCAGACAATATCTCAACAGATAAGATTTTGAGTCAAAAAAAAGAAGCACACATAATGATGAATTTTGATCCATCATATGATTATCATTCACCCAAAAAAATAAATGCGGCTCTTAAAAATGCAAAATTTAATTTAGCAATTTCTCCATATATATCCGATTCTTTTAAGGGGTTCGATGTAGTTTTGCCAATGACACCATTTACTGAAACATCAGGAACATATATAAATATGGAGAAAAGAATACAATCATTTTCTGCAGTAACTCCTCCTTTTGGGCAGTCTAGACCAGGTTGGAAAATACTACGTGTTTTAGCAAATTTTTTACAACTTGAAGGTTTTTTATATGACTCATCTGAAGAAGTGAAAGCTGATGCGATGATTGAGTTCGACAAAAAAAATGAAGATAACCTTAAAGTTTTTAAGCCGAGTAAAATTAGAAGTGGCCTTGAGATACTCAACCTTATTAAGGCGAATGACTCAGATATGATTGTTAGACGTGCCGCCTCGTTACATAAAAATAAAGATCAAAGCTGTTGCCTAATTAATCCTACAACGATGCTTAAGGAGGGTTTAATAGATGGGCAAAAAATTAGAATTTCATCATCTGAAGCTGAAGTTTTAATTAATGTTAAAGCTGATGAAAATGTTTGTTTAGATGCTGTCGCTATTTTTGGAAAGAAAGATGAAACAGCCTTCCTAGGAATGGACAATAAAGTGAAAATTAAAAAAGCCTAATGCTCATGGATAATATTTTTCCTCAACTTCCTGAAATTATTAGTACAACGCTTTGGACCATTTTAAAAATTGTGGCAATTGTAATTCCATTGATGATTTCAGTTGCTTATTTAACATACTTTGAGAGAAGGGTGATCGGTTTTATGCAGGGTAGATTAGGACCAAACAGGGTAGGATACTTTGGCCTTCTCCAACCTATAGCGGACGCATTGAAGCTTATGTTTAAAGAAATAATTCATCCTACAAAATCAAATAATGTTTTATTCCTTCTCGCTCCTATTCTAACTATTGCCCCAGCTTTTGCAGCCTGGGCTGTAATACCATTTGATGCTGAGCTTGTTTTATCTGATATCAACGCTGGATTGCTTTATGTTTTAGCGATGACATCGATTGCTGTTTACGGCGTCATCATTGCTGGTTGGGCTTCAAATTCAAAATATGCCTTCCTAGGCAGTCTGCGCTCAGCTGCACAGATTGTTTCGTATGAAATAGCAATGGGCTTTACATTGGTCGGTGTTTTAATGTGTGCGAATAGCTTAAACTTAGGTGAAATTGTTATTGGACAATCTGGTGGTATTTCACAATGGTATATTTGGCCACTTTTCCCTTTATTTATTATTTATTTTATTAGCGCTGTTGCTGAGACTAACCGAGCACCCTTTGATGTGGCTGAGGGTGAGTCTGAAATTGTGGCTGGCTTCCACGTCGAATATTCTGGGATGGCTTTTGCAGTATTCTTTCTTGCTGAATATGCAAATATGATTCTTGTTTCCATGCTTGCTGCATTGATGTTTTTAGGGGGATGGTTATCTCCTTTTGATTTTTTCCCTGATAGTATTGTTTGGTTATTGTTAAAAGTCGCCTTCTTACTTTTCTTTTTCTTGTGGTTTAGGGCAACATTTCCTAGATACCGATACGATCAAATTATGAGACTAGGTTGGAAAATATTTATTCCTATCACTATATTTTGGATAATTTTTGTTGGGTTTATGATGCAAACGCCATATCGGGAGATGTTTCATTAAAAAATATGTTTAATAAAATAAAACACTATTTAAAAAGTTTAACGCTTTATGAGTTAATTATTGGCCTTGGACTCACTGGTAGATATTTCTTTTCAAAGAAAATAACTATTCAATATCCCGAAGAACGTACGCCTCAATCCCCAAGATTTAGAGGTTTACATGCATTGAGAAGATACCCTAATGGTGAAGAGCGTTGTATTGCATGTAAGCTTTGTGAGGCTGTATGTCCCGCAATGGCAATTACAATCAAATCAGAAATGAGAGAGGATAATACAAGAAGAACGACGCAATATGACATTGATCTGACCAAATGCATATTCTGTGGGTTTTGTGAGGAATCTTGTCCAGTAGATTCTATTGTAGAAACTCGAATTTTAGACTATCACGGAGAGGAAAGAGGGGATTTGATATATACAAAAGAAATGTTGTTAAAGGTTGGAGATAAATACGAAGATCAAATCGCTAAGGATAGAAAAGAAGAGGAAAGTTATAGGTGATGGACTATTCTTCCGCTGTTTTTTATTTTTTTTCCTTTATCTTGCTTTTCTCAGCTATCAAAGTTATTACTTCAAGAAATCCAATTTTATCAGCATTATTTCTTGTGCTTTCTTTTTTTAGCGCAGCCGGTTTATGGTTGTTGCTTCAAGCAGAATTCTTAGCTATTGCACTTGTTCTTGTGTATGTTGGCGCAGTGATGGTTTTATTTCTATTTGTCATCATGATGATTGATATCAATGTTGAGGTAATGAAAAAAGGTTTTTGGAATTACTTTCCCGCTATAGGCTTTGTATCAATCATTATGTTGACTGAGATTATTCTTGTTCTGAATAAACCTTTTTTTAAGACGCCAGCTTTATTTAAAGCACCTATAAAGAGTAATACAGATGCAATAGGTGAAGTGCTATACAGTGAATACATATTACCTTTTGAAATCGCAGCCATAATACTTTTAGTTGCAATCATCGCAGCTATTGCTCTTACATTGAGAGGAAAAAAAATGCATAAAGGTATTGATCCAGCCATACAAATTAGTGTCAAAAAATCTGATCGACTCAAAATGGTTGAAATGGGAATAAATAAATTTAAAACAAAAAAGCGAGTTAAAAGAAATTGATTAATTTATCCCATTTCTTAATTTTAGCTGCCTTGCTATTTATGATTGGCATTGTAGGAATTTTTTTGAATAGAAAGAATATTATTATTCTTTTGATGGCTATTGAGTTAATGTTGCTTGCGGTCAATATGAACTTTATTGCATTTAGTTATTATTTAGGTGATATTGCAGGTCAAATATTTGTCTTCTTTATTTTGACTGTGGCTGCAGCAGAGGCGGCTATTGGCCTAGCAATTATCATCATCGTCTTTAGAAATAACCGGTCAATTGATGTTGAAGATATTAATCGATTGAAAGGGTGACAATGACAATATTAAATATTTTCACCGTTATACCTTTAGCTCCATTGTTTGCAGCATGTTTTGTGGGGCTTTTTGGTAAAAAATTACCAAAATATTTCTCTTTCGGAGTTCCTATTTTTGGCGTATCAATTGCGTTTGCTCTGTCTGTTTATTCACTTTATCTTACTCTTTACGGCTTTAAGTTAAATGAAACTATGTATACCTGGCTTGCCTCTGGCGGCTACATATTCGAGGTTGGTTTTTTAATTGATACGCTTTCTGCTGTCATGATGGTAATTGTTACTTTTATCTCTCTTATGGTTCATATCTATACAATCAGTTACATGAAAGATGATGATGGTTTTAGTCGATTCTTTAGTTATATCTCTCTTTTCACCTTTGCAATGCTGATGTTAGTTATGAGTAATAATTTCTTACAACTCTTCTTTGGTTGGGAGGCCGTTGGATTAGTCTCCTATTTGTTAATAGGGTTTTGGTATAAAAAACCAAGAGCAATTTATGCAAATCTCAAAGCTTTTTTGGTCAATAGAGTGGGAGATTTTGGTTTGATACTAGGTGTTGCTTTGATCATGTTTTGGTTTGGCACTTTGGACTATCAGGAAGTATTTAATAGACTTCCTGCTCTGCATTCGCAAGATATAGTTTTGTTCAATACTTCAATTTCATTAGTTACCTTAATAGGAGTCTGCTTATTTATAGGTGCGATGGGAAAATCTGCTCAAGTTCCTTTGCATGTTTGGTTGCCGGATTCTATGGAAGGGCCAACGCCAATCTCTGCATTAATTCATGCAGCTACTATGGTTACAGCAGGCATATATTTAGTAGCACGTATGTCTCCATTATTTGAGTTATCAGATTTTGTTCTTTCATTGGTAATCGTCATCGGAGCAATCACTGCAATATCAATGGGTATTTTAGGTATTGTTCAAAACGATATTAAAAAAATAATTGCTTACTCAACATTATCACAGTTAGGTTATATGACAGTTGCCTTGGGTGTTTCTGCTTATTCTGTAGCTATTTTTCATTTGCTCACCCATGCTTTTTTCAAAGCATTACTGTTTTTAGGGGCAGGCTCTGTAATTATCGGGATGCATCATGATCAAGATATTACCCAAATGGGAGGGTTAAAAAAATATATGCCTGTGACCGCCCTCACTTTTTTAATTGGCTCTTTATCTCTAATAGGTACCCCATTGTTTTCTGGGTTTTATTCAAAAGAAACGATTATTGAAGCAGCAAGCTTAAGTTCAGCATGGGGGGCTAATTTTGCTTACTACGCATTAGTGTTCGGAGTGTTCTTCACAGCACTTTATAGTTTTAGACTTTATTTTTTAGTTTTTTGTGGGGAGGAAAGGTGGCACAACATACGTCGTAAAAAAAATGAACATGGCTTAAAAAGTAAAGAATACCCCGTTGAAAGCTCAAAAATTATTACTATTCCTTTGGTGATATTAGCCATCCCATCTATTTTTATTGGTATGCTCTTGATAGACCCACTGGTATATGGCAATTTCTTCGATGGCAATATAACCGTTGATAACAAAATTCATACCAATTTAGACTTGCTTGCAATTCACTATCATGGCGTATGGTCGATGGCAGTTCATAGCTTCTTTACTTTGCCTCTTTGGTTTGCGTTAGCTGGTGTTCTATTAGCATGGGCATTATTCATAAAAAAAATAAAAATCAATTTTAAATTCTTAAATCCTTTTAAGAATATTTTAAAAAATAATTATGGTTTCGATGCTTTTAATGAAAAATATATCGCCAAGGGTATCTTAAAACTTAGTGATTTTTTATCAAGCAAGGTGGATATAAAAATTATCGACCACACATTCGTCAATGGATCTGGCAGGTTGGTTAATTATTTTGCTAATAAACTAAAGTTAATTCAAAGTGGGTACATATACCACTATGCATTTTTTATGATTATAGGTTTATTTTTATTAATTTCATTTTTTGTGAGAACTTAAGGTGATAGCAAATCATATTTTATCAATCGCAATTTGGTCACCAATATTTTTCGGTATCTTATTGCTTATTTTAAATAAAAAAATAAGTATAAGAAAAATTAATTATGTTGCCTTATTCGGCGCTCTTGTTTCCTTTATTGTGACTATTCCAATATATAAAAACTTTAATACCACGTTATCAACCTTTCAATTTCAAGAGTTTCATCATTGGATTACGCCATTTAATATTAATTATCACCTAGGAGTTGACGGATTTTCGGTTCCACTGATCCTTCTAACCAGTTTCATGACTATCATGGTTATTTTGATTTCATATCAATCACAAAAATTAAAATCGGCTAGCTATTACAGCGCATTCTTGATTATGTCTGGATTAATGATTGGTGTTTTCTGTGCACTAGATTCTATCTTGTACTATATTTTTTGGGAGGCAATGTTGATTCCTATGTTTTTAATCATAGGTATATGGGGTGGCCCGAATAGAATTTACGCAACGATCAAATTTTTCTTATACACAGTTTTAGGCTCACTATTAATGTTAATAGCTTTTTTATACCTCTATTTTAAAAGCGGCACTTTTTCAATTATTGATTATTATTACTTACCCATTTCTTTGGAAGCACAAATTCTCATTTTTCTTGCATTTTTTATGGCCTTTGCAGTCAAGATTCCAATGTGGCCACTTCATACATGGCTCCCTGATGCTCATGTACAGGCACCAACTGGAGGCTCAGTAATATTAGCAGCAATTATGTTAAAACTAGGTGGGTATAGTTTTATTCGTTTTGCAATGCCCATTTCCCCTGATGCAACTTTATTACTTAAACCTCTCATGATTTTATTATCTCTAATTGCTATCGTCTACATTGCACTTGTAGCTTTAATCCAAAAGGATATGAAAAAATTAATAGCCTACTCATCAATATCGCATATGGGATTTGTTACCTTAGGTTTATTTCTAATATCTCCATTAGCCGTTGAAGGAGCATATATTCAGATGATTTCGCATGGCTTTATTTCGGCTGCAATGTTCATATGTGTGGGTATTCTTTATGACCAAACCCATACAAGAGAAATAAAAAAATATGGTGGTGTGATTAATAAAATGCCATTGTTTACAGCATTCGCTGTTTTCTTTGCAATGGCAAACGCAGGGCTTCCGGGTACTTCAGGTTTTGTTGGGGAGTTCATGGTTATCTTGGGCTCAATGAAAGAAAACTTTTGGATAGCTTTTACTGCAGCAACAACATTAATTTTGGGAGCTGCTTATTCACTATGGTTAATTAAGAGGGTCTTTTATGGTGATATAGGTAACGCAGTTATAGCAAAATTATCAGATATTAATTCAAGAGAGTTTCTGATCCTCGGATCGCTTGCCTCGTTAATAATTTTTGTGGGTGTGTACCCTAAAATAATTTCAGATATTACAAATTCCTCGGTTCTACAATTTATTGAGCTAGTAAGTTTTTCTAAGGTCGAGATGTTATGAGTAACTTAATTTCACAATTGAATTTATTGTCTCCTGAAATTTTTGTAGCTCTCATGGCAATGCTTATTTTATTGTTAGATTCGTTTATTATTGATAAAAATAAGCATTTTATTTACGGCTTATCTCAACTGACACTTCTTGTCGCAGGTCTTATTACAGCATCGCTCGGCTTCAGTGGACCACAATTTGCTTTTGAAGATATGTTTATTTTTGATAGTCTTGCGCTGTTTTTGAAAATGATGAGCTTCATCACCTTATCTATTGTTTTTATCTATAGTAGAAACTATCTGCTCGATAGAAAATTATTGAATGGTGAATATTTCAGCCTATCCCTTTTTGCTCTTTTAGGGATTATGTTGATGATTTCAAGTAAGAACCTATTGCTAATGTATATGGGTTTGGAGTTACTTTCTTTAAGTTTGTATGCCCTTATAGCACTCAACAGAGACGATAAAAAATCAAATGAGGCGGCGATTAAGTACTTTGTTTTGGGTGCACTAGCATCCGGTCTTCTTCTTTATGGAATGTCAATGCTATATGGATTCTCTGGCTCACTAGATCTCTATACAATTGGTAATGTTATTCAAACACAAGAAATTAATTCAGAGTTACTAGTATTTGGGTTGGTATTTATTGTTGTCGGGATAGCCTTTAAGTTGGGCGCAGTCCCATTCCAAATGTGGGTACCTGATGTTTATGAGGGCTCTGTTACACCGGTCACCATGATGATAAGCACTGTTCCAAAGTTTGCTGCTGTTGCGATGTTGATTCGATTTCTTTTTCAAGGCTTGGATTATCTAATAGTTGATTGGCAACAAATGTTATTAATAATGGCGATACTATCAATGATTGTTGGCAATGTTACTGCTATAGCTCAGAAGAAAATTAAAAGAATGCTAGCTTACTCAACCATCTCACATATTGGGTTCATTTTGCTCGGATTCTATGTTGGCACGATAGGAGGAGTGCAGGCTTCAATTTTTTATCTAACAACCTATATTATTATGACGCTTGCCGTTTTTGGACTTATTATCCTTTTGTCAAGTACGCAAAAATCAATTGAATTTATTGATGACCTCAAAGGTTTGAGCCAAACAAACCCATGGGAAGCTTTTTTAATGATGATAGTTATGTTTAGCCTTGCCGGCATACCTCCAACAATTGGATTTTATGCAAAATTTTCTGTCCTTCAGGCTGTGATAGATCAAGAAGTTGTTTGGCCAGCCTTGGTTGCAATAATTATGGCTTTAATAGGTATGTATTATTATTTGAGAATTATAAGGTTAATGTATTTTGAAAAATCAAATAAAAAACTTAAGACAAAATCTTTCTTACCGATGCTTTCTGTTTTAACAATTAATGCGGGCGGCTTGTTAGTTCTGGGTATTTTCCCTAAAACCTTAATGAGCATTAGTGCTTTAGCAGTAGGGGGGAGTTTGTAGTGTTAATTTGGTTGCTACTTTTTATTTCTGTTGCCGCTGCCAATCTACCATGGCTTAGTAAGTCTTTTTTGATTTTTAAAACTTTAAAGAAGCCCAAATCATTACCACTTATTTTCATTGAAATTATATGTATGTATTTTTTACTTGGGTTGATATTCTTTTTTGTTGAAAAAAAATCTATAGGAAATGTGCACTCTCAGGATTGGGAATTTTATGCTGTCACATTTTTTCTTTTTCTGGTGTTTTCATTCCCTGGTTTCATCTACAAAGTCATTTGGAAGTAAAAAATAAAAAATTACTGATTATCGGTTGCGGAAAGCTAGGGCAAAAGGTCGGGCTATTTTCAGAAGATATGCCCCTAGATTTAATCGGCCTTAAAAGAAAAAAAATAACTTCGACTAATATAAAAATTTTAGAGCAGGATATATTTGAAGAATCGTTTTTTGATCAGGTAAAAAAAATTTCACCCCACTTCATCATCTACTGCCTTTCAGCAGATAGCCCATCAGAAAAGAGTTACAAAAAAAACTATGTCGAAGGTTTAAAGCAAGTTATTAAATCAATAAATGGTATTAAAAATTTTGAGCACCTTTTCTTTATTTCAAGTACAAGTGTTTATGGTGAAAATTCAGATCAATTTATAGATGAGTTTTCAGAAACCGATCCAGAAAATTATCGGGGTATTGTTTTGCTGGAAGCTGAGAAATTAATGAAGACAGTCAATTTCAACTATACAATTCTTAGGCTTTCAGGCATCTATGGATCAGGAAGAAATTACATGATCAATTTGTCAAAAGATCTAGCTCGCTGGCCAGAATTTGATAGATGGACGAACAGAATAAATGAAGAGGATGCAGCCAACTTCATCCTGTTTTTAATTAAACAATCCCTTGATAATAAAGTACCAGAAAAACTATACCTTCTAACGGATAACGAGCCGGTAAGATTATATGATTTATTAAATTGGGTAAGGCAGCACCTTAACTTGAATAAAAATAATAAACCAAATTCAAGACATGTTTTAGGTAAACGCTTAAGGTCATCTATCATTCCTTCACTTCAATTTAAATATAAATTTCCAAGTTATAAAAATGGCTATAAAGAACTTATACAAGATGAAAAAAATTCTTTATAAGGCAATAGCTTATTTGATTCAAACTTCCCCCTAGTATAGAATGGCGCATTAATTATAGGCGCGTAGCTCAGTTGGTTAGAGCACCACATTGACATTGTGGGGGTCGTTGGTTCGAATCCAATCGTGCCTACCATCAGATAGATAATGCTATCCTGATTGTGTAAAACCTTATAAAATATTTATTATTTATATTATTAATATATGCCAAATATTACTCTTCCCGATGGTTCAGTAAAAAAATATAATCAGGTGATAGCTATTGCTGATGTAGCCAAAGATATCGGTGAAGGTTTAGCTCGAGCAGCGTTAGCAGGAAAAATTCAAGATCAATTAGTGGATTTGAGTTATGAAATTGCTGAAGATACAAACTTATCTATTATTACTTCAAAGAGCCCTGAAAGCTTAGATGTTATTAGACACTCAACTGCCCATCTACTTGCCCAAGCTGTAAAAACTATTTTCCCCGACGTACAAGTGACTATTGGTCCTGTTATAGAGGATGGCTTTTATTATGATTTTTCTTACAAGCGCCCATTTACCCCAGAGGATTTAGCTCAAATTGAGAAAAAAATGAACGAGCTCGCTAAGCAAAATTTAGAAATTAATAGAAAGGTAATGCCAAGACAGGCTGCAATTGATTATTTTGATTCTATCGGTGAAAAATATAAATCTGAAATAATTACCGCTATACCCGAAGGGGAAGAAGTCTCTTTATATGAACAAGGAGATTTTACCGATTTATGCAGAGGCCCTCATGTGCCTTCAACAGGAAAGTTAAAAGTTTTCAAATTAATGAAGCTCGCAGGTGCTTACTGGCGTGGAGATTCAAAGAATGAAATGCTACAAAGAATTTATGGAACTGCCTGGAATAATAAGGATGAACTAAAAGATTACCTAAAAAGATTAGAGGAAGCTGAAAAAAGAGACCACCGTAAGCTAGGTAAATTATTAGACCTTTTTCATATGCAAGATACATCACCTGGAATGGTCTTTTGGCACGCCAAAGGTTGGTCAATTTGGCTAGAAATTGAGAATTATCTGCGTCAAAAATCTCTTGATTATGGTTATGATGAAATTAAAACTCCTACGGTTCTTGATAAAGAGCTTTGGAAAAGCTCAGGGCATTGGGACAATTATCACGAAAATATGTTTACGACCGCTTCAGAGAATAGAGAGTATGCAGTAAAACCCATGAACTGTCCTGGGCACGTACAAATCTTTAATAATAGCCTTCATAGTTATAGAGACTTACCGCTAAGGTTAGCAGAATTTGGCTCATGTCATCGTAATGAGCCCTCTGGTGCCCTTCATGGTTTGTTAAGGGTCAGGGGATTTACTCAAGATGATGCTCATATCTTTTGTACCGAAGAGCAAATAAAAAGCGAGGTGAAGGATTTTAGTAAGATGTTGTATGAGGTTTACTCAGCTTTTGGCTTTGATAATGTTTTGGTAATGTTATCAACAAGACCTGAAAAAAGAGTAGGAACAGATGATATTTGGGAAAAAGCCGAACTGGCGCTAGAAGATGCGCTTAAAGAGACGAGGATTGAATATACACTGCAAGAAGGTGAAGGAGCTTTTTATGGGCCAAAGATAGAATACTCCCTTAAAGATAGCTTAGGAAGAATATGGCAATGTGGCACCATCCAGCTTGATTTTAATTTACCAGAGAGATTGGGGGCTGAATATATTTCGGAAGATAATAGCCGAAAAAATCCTGTGATGCTTCATAGAGCAATCGTAGGTTCGATGGAGAGATTTATTGGAATTTTGATTGAACATTACGCCGGGTTTATGCCTCTATGGTTGTCACCTGTACAGGTAATCGTATTAAATATTGCAGATGCACACAGCGGCTATGCTAAAGAAGTTACAGAGTCGTTAAGGCGAAATAACATCAGATGTAATTCAGACTTGAGAAATGAGAAGATTACCTATAAAATACGCGAACATAGCATCCAGAGAGTACCCTACATATTGGTTGTTGGGGGCAGGGAAAAAGAAACTAACCAAGTTTCTGTAAGGAATCAAAAGGGTGAAGACCTTGGTTCAATGAACTTAGATGCGTTGTTAAAGAATTTAAAAAAAGAGATTTCTGATAAGTCTTAAATGTTTTATTTGATTAAAAAAATTTAGGGAGTTTGTTATAGCGCTTGATAAGAATGTTCGCATTAACCGAGATATTACTGCTGAAGAAATAAGGTTGGTAGGTGTTAAGGGAGAAGCGCTTGGGATTGTTAATCTGGCTGAAGCATTCGCACAAGCAGAAGAGCTTGATACAGACTTAGTTGAAATTGCACCAAAAGCAGCACCGCCAGTATGTAGGCTGATGGATTTTGGTAAATATAAGTATGCACAAAGTAAACAGATGCATGCAGCTAGAATGAAACAAAAAAATGTTCAGGTTAAAGAAATCAAGTTTAGACCTGGAACAGATGATGGTGATTACAACATTAAGCTACGTAAGATCATCGCCTTTTTGACAGTCGGGGACAAAGTTAAGGTCACCTTAAGATTTAGAGGTAGAGAAATTACTTTCCAGCAACTTGGATTAGCTTTGTTAAAAAGGGTAGAAGCGGATTTATTGGATTATGCAGTTGTGGAGCAGTTTCCCAAAATGGAAGGCAGGCAAATGGTAATGGTGCTTCAGCCACATAAAAATCCAAAAGCTAAAAGTAAAGCTAAAGCTGATGCTGTAAGTGAGGAAAAAGAAGTAGAAGAAAAGTAGTAAATATTTGTGATAAGGCTAATAGGCATGCCGAAGCACTTTTATAAACATCAATAAGGAGAAAAAAATGCCAAAAATGAAAACCAAAAGTGGTGCTAAGAAACGTTTCAAGTTTCTGGGTAATGGCTTAATTAAAAGAACTCATTCACACCTTCGTCATATTCTTACCAAAAAGACAACTAAGCAAAAAAGAAATCTTAGAGGTACAACAATTATTTCGTCAACCGACTCAAAAAGAGTTCGTTCGATGATGCCAACACGCTAAGGAGTAAGCTATGCCAAGAGTAAAAAGAGGCGTAACTGCCAAAGCAAGACATAAAAAAGTTTTTGAAGCTGCAAAAGGCTACCGTGGAAGAAGAAAGAATGTATACAGAGTAGCAAAACAAGCGGTCATGAAGGCAGGTCAGTATGCTTATCGTGACAGAAGACAGAAAAAGAGAATATTTAGGGTTCTGTGGATTGCAAGAATTAACGCAGGTGCCAGGGAATGTGGCCTGAGCTACAGTAGATTCATGAAT
Organism: Methylophilaceae bacterium; assembly: GCA_028355955.1. GTDB lineage: Bacteria > Pseudomonadota > Gammaproteobacteria > Burkholderiales > Methylophilaceae > BACL14. Next base: position 78,118 of record JAOMTQ010000005.1, read on the forward strand.
GGATTAAAAAAGGCTTCTGTTGAGGTAGACAGAAAAGTTTTAGCGGATATGGCTGTGTTTGATAAGCCAGCTTTCGCAAAGTTTGTAGACATTGCAAAATCAAGCCTCGGAGCTGCCTAATTTAAACAAAATTATAAAAAGGGGGCTTTAAGCCTCCTTTTTTATTTATAATTAAAGAATATGGAAGAATTAAAAAAATTAATTCAAAAAGCAAAAGATGACTTCTCTAAAGTATCTGAACTCTCTGATTTAGATCATGTGAAGTCTAAGTATCTTGGAAAGCAGGGTCCTTTAACTGATGCAATGAGAGGTTTATCAAGTTTACCAAGCGAGGAGAAACCAATAGTTGGTAGCCTGATAAATGATATAAAAAAATCTATCGAGAAAGCACTAGGAGATAGAAAATCAGAGATTCAAGCACAACTAATGAACGATCAACTTAAAAATGAAAATATTGATGTTACATTAGATGGGAAAAAACAAAATAAGGGGACACTTCATCCAATATCAATTACCATAAATAAAATCGAGTCAATTTTCAATTCAATAGGTTTCAGTTCAACCGATGGACCAGAAATTGAAGATGATTACCATAACTTCACAGCGTTAAATATACCAGAGTCCCATCCAGCCAGAGCGATGCACGATACATTTTATTTGAATAAAGAGTATGTATTAAGAACACATACATCATCAGTTCAGATTAGGTATATGGAAAATAATCCTCCTCCTCTAAGAATTATTTCACCAGGAAGAGTTTATAGAGTTGATTCAGATGCGACACATTCACCTATGTTCCATCAGATAGAAGGTTTATGGATTGATAAAAAAATAAGTTTTGCAAATTTAAAGTGGGTTACACAAAGTTTTCTGCAGAAATTTTTTGAAAATGATAACTTAAAGATTAGATTTAGACCCTCATTTTTTCCATTTACAGAACCATCCGCTGAAATTGATATGGAATGGAATGGAGGTTGGTTGGAAATAGGCGGTTGCGGTATGGTTCATCCCAATGTCTTGTCTCAAGCAGGAGTCGATCATGATTTATTTCAAGGTTTTGCGTTTGGTTTAGGTGTCGAGAGACTGGCAATGTTGAAGTATGGTATCAATGATCTTAGACCATTTTTTAATCATGATATTCGTTTCCTGAATCAATTTAAGGTCTAAGTATGCAATTTTCTAAAAAATGGCTCAATGAATTCGTCGACAAAGATTTAAACGAAATTAAGTTAAGCGATATGTTAACTCAAGGGGGACTCGAGGTTGAAGAAATTGAAGATCTGTCTTTAATATCCGATCTTGTTGTAGTGGGTGAGATTATTGAGATACAAAAACATCCCAATGCCGATCGTCTAAATGTATGCCAAGTTAATGTTGGACAAAAAGAAAGCCTTCAAATTGTTTGCGGAGCACCAAATGCAAGAGTTGGCATTAAGGTTGCTTGTGCAAGAGTAGGTGCAAAGTTGGATAAATTTGAAATTAAAAAAGCAAAACTTAGAGGTGTTGATTCTAGTGGTATGTTATGTTCGGCAAAGGAAATAAATATTTCGAATGAATCTGAAGGGATTTTAGAGTTAAATAAAAATAGTAAAGTTGGAGAAACTATAAAAAATTGTCTTTCTCTAGATGATCAAATATATCACTTATCGATTACACCAAACCGTCCAGACTGTCTAAGTATGAGGGGTATTGCAAAAGAAATAGCTGCAATGTCTAATTTTAATTATATAAAAAATAAAAAAAAAGAAATCAATGAAATCAATACTTTAGATATAAAAATTAATGTAAAAAATAATATATCCTGCCCACTATACTGCCTACGTAAAATACAAAAAGTTGATAATAAAAAAGAAGTACCAGGATGGTTAAAGGAGAGATTGGAAAGGGGAGGTATAGAGCCAATAAACCCAGTAGTTGATATAGTAAATTATATGATGCTGGAACATGGTCAGCCTATGCATGCTTTTGATTTTGATAAAATCAATGGCGATATTCAAGTTAGAAATGCAAATAAAGGCGAAAAACTTTTATTGCTTAATAATCAGGAAATTACTTTTTTTGGTGATGAGTTGGTAATTGCTGATGACAATAATATATTAGCGCTGGCTGGAATAATGGGTGGACTTGAGTCAAGCATTACAGCAGATACAACTAACTTGTTGCTGGAATCTGCCTTCTTTAGCCCTCTTAGCTTAGCAGGCGTAGCTAGAAAACATAGTCTGAATACTGAATCATCTCACCGGTTTGAGCGAGGTGTAGACTTTCAACAAACTATTAATACACTTAATGAGACTACATCAAACATTATTGATTTGTGTGGAGGTGATCCTTCAAAATTGATCGAAGAGACAAACAAGTTTCCAGAAAGAAATAAAATTACTCTACGAACAGAAAAAGTCCGTCAAATCCTGGGGTTACATATTGATAATAATGAAATAAATAAAACTTTAACTGCGCTTAAATTTAACTTTGAGGAGTGTGAGGGTGGATTTAACGTAACCCCCCCAAGCTATAGGTTTGATATAAACATAGAAGAAGACCTTGTGGAGGAAGTTATCCGTATATATGGCTTTGATAAAATTGAGGCCCTACCACCTCTAACAAATACAGTGATGCTTGGCTCAGACTCAAGCAATAGATCTATATATGACATCAAAATTACTATGTCATCTCTTGGCTACAATGAAATAGTAAGTTATAGCTTTATTGAAGAAGGTGTTGAAAAAGAATTCCATGAAAATAATAAATTAATAAAACTTGATAATCCAATTGCTTCCCAAATGAATGTTATGAGATCCAAATTGTGGGGCAGTCATGTTGAGGCTCTGCTCTATAATATTAATCGAGGGCAAACACAAATCAGGCTTTTTGAGATAGCTTCGACATATATGAAATCTAATAGTGGTTATGCTGAAAAACAAGTTTTATCCGGAGTCTTGTATGGAAGTTCACAACCTGAACAGTGGGGTATCAAAGCAAAAAAAATTGATTTCTATGATGTAAAAGGAGATTTAGAAACTCTCTCCGAAGGTGAGCTTAAATTTAAAAAGAAGGATGCGCCGGGATCATTACATCCGGGAAAATCAGCTTGCATTTTGAAAAATGATAAGCCTGTTGGTTGGGTAGGTCAGTTACACCCTAAATGGAAACAAAAGTTTGGCATTCAAGAAGATGTATTTTTATTTGAGATTGATCTTGAACCACTTAGAAAAAAAGTAATTAATGAATTTAATATACCCTCAAAGCTTTTACCAATTAGAAAAGATATTTCAGTTGTAGTCGATAAAAATATTTCTGTTGATGATATGGTTCAGGCAGTAAAAAAAGCAAATATAAATCATTTAAAAGAGATTACTGCTTTTGACGTATATGAAGGTGAAAATATAGAAAAAGATAAAAAAAGTATTGCATTTCTTATACTTATGCAAGATACTTACAAAACGCTTGAAGAGGAGCAAGTGAATAATATTGTGATGAATGCATTAAAGGTTCTTCAGCAACAGTTCAAAGCCAACCTCAGATAGCCCTAAGATTAATCAAAAAATATTGATGATTTAATGACATTAACAAAAGCAGAGCTTGCAGAAATAATCTTTGAAAAAGTTGGTTTGAATAAAACTGAAGCCAAAGAAATGGTCGAGGCTTTTTTTGAAGAAATACGAACTTCCCTTGAAAAAGGTGAAAGCGTGAAGTTATCTGGTTTTGGAAATTTTGAATTGAGATTAAAGTCTGAAAGACCAGGTAGAAATCCAAAAACTGGTGAAGAAATTCCAATTAAAGCAAGAAGAGTTGTAACTTTCCATTCCAGCCAAAAGCTTAAATCAAATGTAGAAGAGAGCAATTCTGGAAAGCAAGCATAAAAAAGATTTACCTCCACTTCCTGAAAAGCGATATTTTGCGATTGGTGAAGTTAGTAAACTGTGCGATTTAAAACCCCATGTGTTGAGATATTGGGAGCAAGAATTTACGCAATTAGAGCCAAGCAAAAGAAGAGGTAACCGAAGGTATTACCAAAAAGATGAGATACTTCTTATCAGAAAGATTCGGCAATTACTTTATTTTGAAGGTTTTACAATTCAAGGCGCTAAAGCTAAGCTTTCTAATCGACAATTTATCAAAGAAGTTATTTCGGAAGAAGAAATTAAAAAATCACAATCGGAATTACCACTAAGTAATGATTCTACTCCGGAAACATTAAATGATTTAAATAATTTTAAGGGTCAGTTGGGTGACATCTTAAAGATTTTAAAGTAATCATATAATTTTTCGGAGCGTAGCGCAGCCTGGTAGCGTACTTGCATGGGGTGCAAGGGGTCGTGAGTTCGAATCTCACCGTTCCGACCAAAATTTTTTTACTAATTTTTATTCCTATGGAAATTTTAAAATAGAGCATTTAATAGCTAATTCATTTACTGCCTTTTTGTTATTTATAGGCTCAGTTTTATATTCTTCTGTTGGTCATGGGGGAGCATCTGCTTATATTGCGATCTTGGCTTTAACAGGAACACCAATAGGCATAATAAAACCCATAGGCCTAATCTTAAATATTGTAGTTTCATCTATTGCAAGCATTCGCTTCATAAAGAATAAGTTATTTAGCTTAAAAGTGCTCATTCCAGTTGTCTCAGGCTCAATTCCTGCGGCTTTTGTTGGAGGCTATATATCTTTGCCTTCAGAATTTTATAAGCCTTTAGTCGGGTTAATTTTAATTGTTGCTGGGTTACAGCTTATTTTTAGTTTTTTTAAAAAAAGTAAATTAAATAAAAATAAACATTTAAACATTTTATGGGCTATATTTATCGGCGTCTGTATTGGTTTACTATCAGGTCTTACAGGTACTGGCGGTGGGATTTTTTTATCTCCACTAATTATTTTCTTGGGATGGACAAGTGTCAAAGGTGCATCTGGAACTGCTGCAGTTTTCATTTTATTTAATTCTATCTCAGGTTTATTGGGTAATATTTCATCTGTACAGTCAGTACCAGACGAAATATTTATCTATATCTTTGCAGTTTTCATAGGAACTTTGATTGGAACTCATTTAGGAATTAAGAAACTTAACCAGTTAGCTGTTAAAAAGACATTAGGAGTTGTTATAATTGTCGCTGGTTTAAAATTTATCTTTACTTAGTTGTTAATAAACTTAATCTTCTTATGAATAAAAAATTTAATAAACAGTTTTTTTGGTTATTTGCCATTATTGGTTTTTTCTTAGCTATATTTCTATTCGTTAATGAATACTTTTTAAATCAGATTGCAACAGACCGCTTCAATTCAGAAATGCAAATGTGTGTTGAGTTGTCTAGCCAATGCAATTTAGATCAACTTGTTAATGCAGACACATCAAGTTTGAATGCAAACCAGCTTAAACTTATTGAGTTAAATACGATTATCGAAAATTATGAACAGTATATGATTAAAGTTGCTCAAATATTTTTTGCTTTTATTTTTATTGGATTAATTCCTTACCTTGTTGTATGGGCAAGGTTATTAATTCAAAGGGAGAGGAAAAAGACTTAAATCTTTTTACTTTTAAGAAATATTGTACTTTTTGTATCGGTTGCTGATACTGTGAGAGTGCCGTTATCGTTTGTTATAAATTTAAATTTTAAGTAAGGGTCTTGACTTATACTAATGTCATTTTCAACAGCAAGAATTCTTTCTCCATTAAAATCGTAACGAATCTGCCTAATAATCCATTCTGGAATATAACCACCAGAATCTTGGTCTTTTTGTAAGCCAGTAAAATTAGGATGCTTTATTCGAGTTGTAATAAAGTCATCTTTAGTTTTGACCAATACTTTACCAAGATCTTTTGTTAGTGCTGGGTCATGGATATCCATATAACCACTACAACCACCAGAGGCTCTGATAGCTACTTTGCTCATGTACAAATTACCATCCGTGTCCTGTCCAACCACACGCACAAAGGAGTCTGTTTCCATACGAATTCTGGTGAATAAATCTAAATTCTGTGTTTTATCGGTAAGGTGATAGGTCGCAGCGTGTTGTGTTGGATTAGCATCAATAATAAGGTGGATTTTTTCTATGTGAACACCTTCGGTCTTTGTTAATTTAATGTTTACCGGAACTTGAGCTCCACTAGCAGCTCTCTTTGGCCCATCAATTTTAATGAAGTCTGCTTCAACAATCTCAGCATCTTCAAACATCCTTTCTTGGATATAAGGCCATAGGTTTGGGTTAGCATCAGCCCTTAAGTTAAAAGAGCCTACTAAGATTAAAGCTGAAACAATAATTTTAAATAAAATTTTCATAAATTATTACTTACCCTAATATGAGTGTAAGAATCCCTAATAAGTTCATCTTAACTACTAGCAATTTAAATAGTCTATTTAACTACAATACAACCCTAACTAAATTATTAATTAGGTTAACATATAATTTTTAATAAAACCAACATTAATAGACAAGGAAAAGTAGCTTGATAGGAACTCTTAGGTTGTTGATTTTATTATCTTTTTTTTCATCACAGTATGTATATGCAGATAGCTACCTTAAGGGTGCACAAGATGGGCAACCTAAGGCTCAATATCTGTATGCAATGAACTTACTTGAAGAGGGTAATAAAAATGCGGCACTTGACTGGCTAGTGATTGCTGCAGCGCAAGGCCATCTTAAAAGCAGTCTTTGGATAGAACAAAATACCGAATATCAGAAAGATAAATTCATGAGGTCACTTATTAAAACAAACAAAGAATTAAAAAACGTAATTAAACCATATAAATCTAGTGAATTAAAAGAAATGAAGAAAGTGGGTAAAGATGGGAATGCGGACACCCAGTTTTTATTGTGGCTACTCTATATTAATGATCTGCATATCAGTAAACGAAAAGCTTACGTCTGGATAAAAAAGGCAGCTTTCAATAAACAGCCACGCGCTACTTATGCATTGGGACTTCTTTACTATTATGGCTATATAGTTCCCGAACAAAAATCAAAGGCAATTAAACTTTTTAAAGAATCAACCGCCCTTGGCTATAGTTTTGCATCAACTTTTTTAAATAGATAAATATCTTATCCAAAAAACAATTTATTGCAATTCAATTTTTTGCGTATTGACAGTTCGGTCTAAAATTGTCAAAGTGAGAATATTAAAAACGAAATTCGTAATTTTGAACTTGTTTTTATAGTAAAGAATGTGAATAAATTTGAAATTTTATTAGGTTTAATTTTACTAAACACTTGGAGGATAAAATGAAGAAATTATTAGCACTATTGGCAGTTGCTGCACTTGTTGCAGGTTGTGCTGCAAAGAAACCTGTTAAAGAGTTTCACCCAACGGATGATGTAAATTCAAGTTCACAGGGTGGTAAAGGCATGGAAGGTGATGGTTCCGAAGTTGATTTTGGGCTGGATATGGAGCTTGATGATGAGCCTGCAGATGGCGAAGTAAAAGCATTCCATCCAACTGATGCACTTTTAATTGGTGGTAATGGACCATTTAACGCTACTAATGACGATGAATCAATAATAAATTTTGATCAGAACGAATAGTTTTTAGAGATAAACTTTATTATTGAAATAAATGCATACTCTCAGGGGTATGCATTTTTTTTCGTAAGCAACCTGAATCACATTTTTTTTTATATTTTATCTAATGATTTTACCTAGACTATCTTCATGTCTATCATCATATCGAAAGCTAAACCAAAGCTTTAATATAGTTTCTGTAAATCTCAAGTTGGACCTTGTGGAAAGTAATTTCCGCATCTCCAATGAACTGCTTTATGTTTAATATTATATTTAACATAAAAAAGGAGAAATACTATGTGGACACAACCTCAAGCGACTGAAATGCGTTTTGGTTTTGAAGTAACTATGTATGTTTGTAACAGATAATTTTTTATAAAATTTGAAGTTGTCAAAGATGCAGAAATTACCGATTGGTTTACGTAACTGCTAATTTAATTGGATGTTATGTTTATCAAGTCTTAATTTTTAACTTTTCTTTAAGGAGAAATATTATGTGGACTAAACCAGCTGCTACAGAAATGCGTTTTGGTTTTGAAGTAACCATGTACGTAATGAACAAGTAATTCATTATTTGTTTATTAAAAAAGCCCGATTTTTCGGGCTTTTTTTTTATTTACATATTAAAATAATGTTTGATGAGATTACTTCTTTTTTCCCTCCTTTATTTTTTTTGCTTCTCAGCGAATGCAGATTGGATCAAGCTCAACCAAAATCAAGCAATGGATACAGCCTATTTTATTGACCTTAAAAATATAAGGGGAAATACAGAGAATGTTAGAATATGGACCTTGACAGACTATACTAATATCCAGGTGACAAAAAAAATAAATTATCAGTCAATTAAGAGTTTTGTAGAAATTGATTGCCAATCAAAAAAAATGAGAATTTTAGCTTACTCATTGTACGAGCAGCCCATGGCTATGGGTAAGGTGGTTTTTTCCAAAGGTAGGCCATTTGAGTGGGAGGAAGTCAAACCCTCAACCGTAAATGGGTTATTCCTGAATGTGAGCTGTAGCCAAATCGAGATAGATTAAAGGTTTAATCTAAAAAGGAATTTTTTCCGGTGAAATGTGTTCGGTAAGTATTGATTTAAATTGGTCTTGAATTTCTTGTAACTTTTTCTCAGTATCAGCTTCAAATCTTAGGACAATAACAGGCGTTGTATTCGAAGCCCTCATCAGTCCAAATCCTTCTTTATATTCAACACGTAATCCATCAATTTTTATTATTTCTATTGCGTCAGGAAAGTAAGCAGTTTCTTGAAGCTCAGCAATTAATTTATGCTGCTCACCTTCATTGAGTTTAATATTTAACTCAGGCGTGCTAAAGCCTTTAGGTAGCGCCTTTAAAATTTTTGATGGATCATCGAACTCACTAAGAATCTCTAATAATCTTGCTGCCGCATATAGGCCATCATCAAAACCGTACCACCTATCATTAAAAAATGTATGGCCACTCATTTCTCCTGCCAATGAGGCGTTAAGTTCTTTCATTTTTTGTTTGATAAAAGAATGACCGGTTTTCCATATAACGGGAATACCCCCTTTCTCTTTAATCCAAGAAAATAAGTGTCTTGTCGACTTCACATCAAAAATGATTGACGATTTCGGACATTCTTTTAAAACAGCTTCTGAAAACAATAATAACTGCCTGTCTGGAAAAATAATCTCGCCATCTTTAGTCACTACACCTAAACGGTCAGCATCACCATCAAAGGCAAGACCTAGCTCACTATCACCATTTTTAAGTTTATTTTTTAAGTCTAAAAGATTTTTTGGGTTGCTTGGATCAGGATGATGGTTAGGAAAATTTCCATCTACATCACAAAATAATGGTTCAGTTTCAACACCTAATTTTTTGAATAATTCTTCAGCACAGACTCCCGCAGCACCATTACCACAATCGATGGCAACCTTCATAGGTCTTTTTAATTCTATCGAGTTAGATATCTCATGGAGATACTGACTCTTTATACTTAATGATTTTTTGTCACCCTCACCATTAAGATAGTTTGAGTCTAAAATTATTTGGTAGAGATTTTGAATATCGTCGGAGGTCAACGTTTTCCCCTTGATAACCATCTTAAAACCATTATATTCAGGTGGGTTATGACTCCCTGTAATCATCACCCCAGTCCCCGTCTCTTGGTAAAAGTTGCTAAAATAAAGCATGGGTGTGGTGCATAGACCAATATCAATAACATTGATACCCGTTGATAATAGTCCATCAATTAATGTAGTAGAAAGTGAAGGGCTTGATAGTCTCCCATCATAACCAACACAAATAGTTTTTTGCATTTGGGATAGAGCCATTGTTCCAATGGCTTGACCAATTTTTTTTACTGTGGGACTGGTGAGTTCGGAACCTACAATACCTCTGATATCATATGCCTTAAAGATATTTTTAATGGGTAATTCATCATTCATATTCATCAATCCAAGCCAATTGTATAGCTTCAAGGATTCGCTCTCCGCATTTGTTTGGATCATCATCAAAGCCATCAAGATTCATTACCCATTGTCTTAAATCCGTAAACCTTATTGTTTTGGGGTCAGTATCAGGCTGTGTATCAAAAAGTTTTTCAGCAATTTCTAGAGTGTCTGTCCAGAGCATCTTTATTCCAATTATTTTATGAATTAATAATCCAAAATTATATCTTATGTTAGTTGCTTAAATGATTTATTACTGGACATTACTACCATTGGTTATTTTAGTGACCGTCATGATAAAATAAAATATTGGAGTTAAAGATAATAATTATGTTTAAAAGATCAGACAGTTTAGAAAAATTAGATCCTGCAATTTGGGAGCAGATTGTTAATGAAAACAAGAGACAAGAGGAGCATATCGAACTAATTGCTTCAGAAAATTATACATTACCTGCTGTCATGGAAGCACAAGGTTCACAGCTCACGAATAAATATGCTGAAGGTTATATAGGTAAAAGATTTTATGGTGGGTGTGAATATATTGATGAAGTTGAAAGGATAGCTATAGATCGATTAAAGGAGCTCTATGGGGCCGAGTATGCAAATGTTCAACCTCACTCAGGGAGCCAAGCTAACCAAGCTGTTTACTTCTCGATGCTCAAACCAGGAGATACCATAATGGGTATGAATCTTGGGCATGGGGGTCACCTTACTCACGGCTCACCCGCAAACCTTTCAGGTAAATTATTTAATATAATTCCTTATGGCTTGAATGAGGAAGAAGTTATTGATTATGATGAAATGGAGAGGCTCGCGATTGAATCAAAACCAAAATTAATTATTGGGGGAGCTTCAGCATATGCGCTAAAATTTGATTGGGAAAGAATGAGCCAAATTGCCAAAAAGGTAGGTGCTCTCTTTATGGTGGATGTCGCTCACTATTCAGGTTTGGTTGCAGGTGGCGTTTATCCTAACCCAATGCCTTTTGCAGATTTTGTTACCTCAACCACGCATAAGTCGTTAAGAGGCCCAAGGGGTGGTTTTATTCTCGCTAAACCAGAGTATGAAAAAATAATAAATTCATACGTTTTTCCTGGTTTACAAGGTGGACCTTTGATGCACGTTATTGCTGCGAAAGCAGTAGCCTTTGCAGAGGCGCTTAAGCCAGAGTTTAAAGAATATCAAAAGCAGGTAGTTAAAAATGCTCAATCTATGGTGGAGGCATTACAAAGTAGAGGATATCGAATTGTCTCCGGAAGAACAGAATCTCATGTGTTTTTAATTGACTTACTTGCCAAAAATCTGACTGGGAAAAAAGCAGACATCGTTCTAGGTCAAGCACATATAACGGTAAATAAAAATTCAATCCCAAATGATCCTGAGAGCCCTTTTATTACCTCAGGTATTCGTATTGGATCGCCCGCTATTACATCTAGAGGCTTTATGGAAAAAGAAGCTAACTTAGTTGGTAACTTTATCGCAGATGTTCTCGATGACCCCGATAATGCTGACAACATTAAAAACGTAAAGTCTAAGGTAAGTCAGCTTACAAAGGGATTTCCTGTCTACGGAAACTAAATTATTATGAAGTGTCCTTTTTGCAAGGCTGAAGATACTCAGGTCATCGACTCTCGCGTAATAAGGGACGGTGTATCAATTAGACGACGTCGAGCTTGTTCCGTTTGTGAAAAAAGATTTACAACTTATGAGTATATCGAATTATCTTTGCCGGCCGTAATAAAACAAGATGGAAAGAGAGAGGAATTTGTCCGCGATAAACTTTTGCATTCTTTTTCTAGAGCGCTACACAAAAGACCTGTTCCAATAGAATACATTGATCAAGCAATAGAGGAAATTATCGCAAAAATCATGTCTTTAGGTGAAAGAGAAATAAACTCTCGAGACATTGGTGAAGAAGTTATGAGAGCCCTTAAAAAGCTTGATAAGGTAGCTTACATAAGGTTTGCATCAGTTTATAAAAGCTTTTCAGATCCCGAAGATTTTAATGCAGCGATCAAAGACCTTGGATAAAAACTTAAATAAACAAATCTCTTTTATGCGAGTAGCACTTAATTTAGCAAAAAAAGGGCTTGGTCTTGTTGCACCAAATCCTTGCGTTGGGGCAATTGTTGTCAAGGACGATAAAATAGTAGGTAAAGGTTTTCATTCAAAAGCAGGCGGACATCATGCGGAGGTAATGGCCATCAACGAGGCTGGAAAGTTAGCTCATGATGGTGATTTATACGTTACTTTGGAACCTTGTAATCATCATGGAAAGACACCACCCTGCACAGAGTTAATTGTAAAAACAAGGTTCCGAAAAGTTTTTATCGCTTGTAAGGACTTAAATCCTTTAGTTTCTGGGAAAGGGATAGCTTATTTAAAGTCAAAAAATATTGAAGTAGACCAGGGTATTCTTGAAACTGAAGCAGTTAATTTAAATAAAGGTTTTTTTAAGCGAGTAAAAGAAAAAAAACCATATATCACAATTAAAATAGCAAGCTCAATAGATGGCAATACAAGCCTTAAAAGTGGGGAGAGTAAATGGATAACATCTGAATATGCCAGAGAGGATGTCCAAAAACTTCGGGCTAATGCATGCGCCATATTAACGGGAGTTGGGACAGTGAATAATGATGATCCCAATTTAAATGTTAGAAAAAGGCAACCTACCATTCAACCTAAAAGATTTATTTTAGATAGCCACCTTTCAATCAAACCTGATCTTTCGATATTGCAACAAGAAAATATTTTCTTGGTTTACGGAGATGACCCTAATAATAATTTTGATAACTTAATTAAGACTAAAGCAAAATTAGTAAAAATTCCCTTAAACAATAATCAAATAGATCTATCATCTTTTATTTCTCACCTCGAAGAATACGGGGTAAATAATTTGTTAGTAGAAGCAGGCCCTAAATTATCAGGGGCTATGATTGAGGTAGGCTATTATGACGATTTAATTATTTATATTGCTCCAACCTTATTGGGATCTGATGCAAATAACCTGGTTAAATTAACTCAAATAAAGAATATTAAACAAAAAATTAAGTTTTTATTTAAAGATATAAGGCTAATAGGCCCTGACTTGAGAGTGACGTTAAAGGCTAAAAAAAATGACCTGGATTGATACTCATTGCCATCTAGATCAACCAGCTTTATTTGAAAAAATTGATAGTGTTATAAAAAATAGTATCAAGAGTGATATAGAAGGAATTATCGTGCCATCAGTAAGCCCAAAAAACGTAAACAAAGTAATTAAGATTTCACAACGATTTGATTTATGCTCATTAGCATTAGGATTCCACCCTTTTTTTGCGGATCATGTAAAGGATGAGGATTTCAAAACATTATCCCTGTTATTAATTGAGCATGATGCTGTTGCAGTTGGTGAAATTGGATTAGATAAATTCTTAGATAATATTCCTTTGAGGACTCAAGAGAAAATATTCAAAAATCAATTAGATATTGCCGATAATCTTGAGCTTCCCATCATTGTTCATGCAAGAGGAATGATTGATCCTATTACCAAATCTATTAGAGAAAAAAAAATTAAAGGGGGGATTGTCCACGCCTTCAATGGAAGTTTTCAACAAGCAGAGCAACTTATAAAGCTAGGATTTAAGTTAGGATTTGGAGGCGTGATAACATACGAACGAGCTAAACATGTCAGATCTTTAGCAAAAAACCTTCCTATTGAGTCAATTGTTCTAGAAACTGACGCTCCAGATATGAATCCATCCTGGCTAGAAAATACATTGCCAAATGAGCCTGCCCAACTTAAAAAAATATCAAAGATATTTTGCGAGCTGAGGGGGGTTGATACTAAAAGAATAGCGTGTATATTAAGGCGTAATACGTTAGACGCACTTCCAAAATTAAGTAAGTTATACACATGACCTAAGGAGTTACTTTAACTTTTCGTCAAAAAGTTAATAATCTCAATGAGATAGGTTAAATTATTGATTTTAAAGGGTTTTATTTTAGTTCAATATTTAAGCGATTAAAAAAAATCCTTTAAAATTCATAGGTTGCATTTTTATAGTTAATTAATACACAATCTTATCCACAGATTTTGTGGACTGTTTGGTAAGAGAATTAAAGGAGAAAGTGATATGCTGGTTGGCTCAAAAAATTATAGAACCATAGAGGCTTCTGAAGACCAATCTTACGTTAAAATAATAGACCAGACCTCACTACCATTCAAGTTAAAAATAGTTCATCTGAAGGCCTTAGATGACGTTATAAAGGCAATCAAAAATATGCAGGTTCGGGGCGCCCCTTTAATTGGCGTAACTGCTGCCTATGGATTTGCGCTTTCAATGAACTCAGATAGCTCAGATGATGCATTAAGGAAATGTAAGAAAGATTTAGTTAATGCGCGACCTACGGCTGTGAATTTGTCATGGGCCGTTAATAAAACTTATGATGCATTAATTAAGATTCCAATTGAGGAGAGAATTGAATTAAGTTGGGAACTTGCCAATAACCTTGCAAATGAAGATGTCGACAAAAATATCTTAATAGGGTTACATGGCTATAATTTATTTAAGACTTATAATAAAAAAACGATAAATATTCTAACTCACTGTAATGCAGGATGGCTTGCAACAGTTGATCATGGAACAGCATTAAGTCCCATATTTAAATTGTTTGATGAAGGTTTCGATGTTCATGTTTGGGTTGATGAAACGCGACCAAGAAATCAGGGGCTTAGTTTAACCGCTTGGGAGTTAAGTCAATACAAGATAAGGCATACCGTGGTTACAGATAATGCAGGTGGACTGTTGATGAAAGAGGGGTTGGTAGACTTTGTGATAGTTGGGGCTGATAGAGTTGCATTGGATGGACAAGTTTGTAATAAAATTGGTACCTATTTGAAAGCTATTGCAGCAAAGGAAAATAAGATACCTTTTTATGTTGCAGCACCAATAAGCACTATAGATATTAATTTTTCTGGGAAGAGCCGTAACTTTGAAATTGAGTGTCGGGATTCTGATGAAATTATGACTATGAAGGGGCAGGACAAATCAGGAAGCATTGTTGAGGTAAGATTAGGCAATTCACCAGCATATAATCCAGCATTTGATGTTACCCCACCTGAATATGTTTCAAAGTTTATATGTGAAAAGGGTGTTTTTGATGCAGATAAAATTAGAGATATTGTTGATCTATGATAAATGCAAGAGAAAATCTTCTTAATATTACGAATAAACTTCTAACAGCAGGTTTAAATCATGGAGCTACAGGGAATTGTAGCTGTCGAGATAGTGGGGGCTTCTTAATCACTCCAACGGGGGTTGATAGCTCAAAACTAACTACCGATATGATGGTGAGAATGAATCTTTCAGATAATCTCTCTCAACCTGAAAGTAAATATCAGCCCTCTAGTGAATGGCAATTTCATCAGGCAATTTTAGAAAAATATCCAGAAATTAATGCAGTCGTTCATACACACTCTGTTTTTGCAAGTTCACTAAGTGTCCTAGGCCAAGAAATACCTGCATTTCACTATATGATTGCAGTAGCAGGGGGAAATTCAGTTCGTTGTGCACCCTATGCAATGTTTGGAACAAAAGAGTTGTCAGATAATATTCTGGAAGCTATTAAAGATAGAAAAGCATGTTTATTATCAAATCATGGCCTTGTTGCTATCGGTAAAGATTTAAATGAAGCATTTAATATTGCAGAAGAAGTTGAACATTTATGTAGGTTGTTTATTGAAGCAAAAAAGATTGGAGACCCTCTTTTACTGAGTGATAAACAGATGACGGAAGTATTAAATAGATTTAATTCATATAGCCGCTGGGTAAAAGATTAAAGATTTCATTGTTAGGTTACCATCTTTAAAGTAAAATGATTATCCGTCAGTAACTCTTTTAAAATCTTAAATGACGAAATATGTATTTATCACAGGCGGCGTTGTTTCTTCACTCGGAAAGGGTATCTCTGCGGCAAGTCTTGGAGCAATCCTAGAATCACGTAATTTAAAAGTTACCATCATTAAGCTTGATCCCTATATAAATGTTGATCCGGGCACAATGAGTCCATTTCAGCATGGAGAGGTTTTTGTCACTGATGATGGGGCAGAAACTGATCTTGATCTTGGTCATTATGAAAGATTTGTGTCTTCAAAAATGACTAAGAAGAATAATTTTACTACTGGTCAAGTATATGATGCTGTTATTAAAAAAGAACGAAGAGGTGAATACCTTGGTAAAACTGTCCAAGTAATTCCTCATATCACTGATCAAATAAAATTAAATATTCATGATGGAGCAAAAGGTGTAGATATTGTTATTGTTGAGGTTGGTGGAACTGTTGGAGATATTGAGTCACTTCCTTTTCTTGAAGCTATAAGACAAATGGGTTTTGAAGAAGGTAAAGAAAATACATGCTATATCCACCTTACGCTTCTTCCATGGCTTTCTTCAGCTGGAGAGCTAAAAACAAAACCCACACAACATTCAGTGAAGGAATTAAGAGAAATTGGGATTCAACCGGATATTTTATTATGTAGATCAGAAAAAAAACTACCGCCCGAAGAAAAAGACAAGATAGCTCTTTTTACAAATGTTTCAAAAAAAGCAGTGATCTCAGTTGTTGATGCTGATTCAATTTATCGCATCCCAGTCATGCTTCACAAACAACTTATCGATCAAATCGTATGTGAAAAACTTAATATCAAACCTAGAAAAGCAAATTTAAAGCAATGGGAAAAAATTACCAAGTTGCTTGATCAATCAATCCAGACAATTAACCTCGCTTTTGTGGGTAAATATGTTGACTTAACCGAATCTTATAAATCACTCACAGAAGCCCTTATTCATGCTGGAATTCATAATAGCTCTAAAATAAACATTCATTTTTTTGATTCTGAAGATATTCAAAAGAAAGGTATAACACCGCTAAAAAAGATGGATGCAATCTTAATACCTGGGGGTTTTGGAAAAAGAGGAACTGAGGGGAAAATGAAGGCTATTCAGTATGCTAGAGAGAGTAAAGTCCCTTTTTTAGGAATTTGTTTGGGGATGCAATTAGCGATAACTGAGTATGCAAGAAATGTTGCGGGCCTAAAAAAAGCTAACAGCACAGAGTTCAACTCGAAAACACCTCATCCGGTAGTTGCATTGATCAGCGAATGGAAGGCAAAAGATGGCAAAATTCAACACAGGAATGAAGCTTCTGAACTTGGCGGGACTATGAGGCTTGGGGCTCAAAAATCTAGAATTAAAAAAAATACACTAGCTTATGATATTTATGGCGGCTATGTAAATGAAAGGCACAGGCATAGATATGAGGTCAATAATAATTATGTTGAAGCGCTTGTTAGGGCAGGTTTAACAATATCCTCAAGAACTACAAGGGAAAAGTTATGTGAAATTGTTGAGCTGCCTAAAAAAAGTCATCCATGGTTTTTAGGCTGTCAATTTCATCCGGAATTTACTTCAAACCCTAAAGATGCCCATCCGTTATTTTTATCGTTTTTGAAAGCAGCCCTTAAATTTAAAAAAGGAAAATAGGTGAAACTAATAAACTTTGAAGTAGGTATTGACCAACCCCTATTTTTAATTGCAGGCCCTTGTGTTATTGAGTCTGAAGATATGACCTTGCGTGTCGCCGATGAACTCAAAAATGTTTGTATGAAGCTTGATGTTCCCTTCATTTTTAAATCATCGTTTGATAAAGCAAACAGGAGCTCAAATAGTACATTTCGTGGTTTCGGTATGGAGCAGGGATTAAGAATACTGGAGAAAGTAAAAGCCCAATTTGATCTTCCAGTTTTAACTGATATTCATACAACAGATCAAGTTAAACCCGTTTCTGAGGTTGTTGATGTTCTTCAAACACCAGCCTTTTTATGTCGGCAAACAGATTTTATTACTGCCGTTGCTAAATCTGGGAGACCAGTAAATATAAAAAAAGGGCAATTTTTAGCCCCACATGATATGGCCCAAGTTGTAATCAAAGCTAAAGAGGCAAATGGAAACAAGGATAATATTATGGTTTGTGAGAGAGGAGTTTCTTTTGGTTACAACACATTAGTCTCTGATATGAGAAGCCTATCAATTATGCGTGAAACCAATTGCCCAGTCGTTTTTGATGCCACGCACTCAGTTCAACAGCCAGGTGGCAAAGGCGATAGAAGTGGAGGGCAGAGTAAATATGTCCCTTTACTAGCCAGAGCAGCTGTGGCTTCTGGTATATCAGGTGTCTTTATGGAAACACATCCAAATCCAAAAGAAGCTTTATCAGACGGACCTAACGCAGTGCCCTTAGATGATATGAGCGAACTGTTGAGAACGTTAAAAGATATTGATGGGTTAGTTAAAACAAGGAGCTTAATCTAACAGAAATGCCAAAAATAAAAAAAATTCAATCAAGGATGATAATAGATTCAAGAGGAAACCCAACTGTTGAGGCTGATGTTTTTTTAGAAGGAGATTTCATGGGGAGAGCTTCTGTGCCATCAGGTGCCTCTACAGGAAGTAAAGAAGCTATTGAACTTCGTGATCATGATAATGAGCGCTTTCTAGGAAAGGGGGTCAAGAAGGCAGTTGGTAATATAAATGGTGAGCTAGCTTCAAAAATTATTGGAATGGATGCCTTTGACCAGGAAAAAATTGATCAATTAATGATTGATACTGATGGTACGTCTAATAAAAAAAATCTCGGTGCAAACTCTATTTTGGCTGTTTCAATGGCAACAGCAAGAGCAGTAGCGAATTTTAAAAAAATTGAATTATTCCAATATTTGAGCTCAGGTAAGGAAATGTCATTGCCGACTCCAATGATGAATATTATAAACGGAGGGGCTCATGCAGATAATAACTTAGATATTCAAGAATTCATGATAATCCCAGCTGGAAGACCAAGCATGAGTGAGGCAATACGATGCGGAAGCGAAGTCTTCCAGGTGCTTCAAAAAACATTGAGTGAAAAAAAATTATCTACGACTGTTGGTGATGAGGGTGGGTTTGCACCAAGTTTAGAGTCAAATGAATCTGCTTTAAAGCTGATCATGGAGTCTATAGAAAAAGCAGGTTATGAGCCTGGAAAAGATGTTTTTTTAGGTCTTGACTGTGCGAGTTCTGAATATTATCAAGATGGTAAATATGTATTAAAGTCTGAAAATATGTCACTTGATTCAAAACAAATGACAGATTATCTATCTTCATTGTGTGATAAGTATCCCATAATTAGTATTGAAGATGGCATGGATGAAAATGATTGGGATGGCTGGGAAGTTTTAACAAATCGTTTAGGGCATGATATTCAATTAGTTGGTGATGATTTATTTGTTACAAACTCTAAGATACTTGAACAAGGAATAAAAAAAAATATAGCAAACTCAATTCTAATTAAAGTAAATCAAATTGGAACGCTTACCGAAACATTTGAGGCAATTAAATTGGCTAAGAAAGCCAATTATAGTTCAGTTATTTCACATCGCTCAGGTGAGACAGAGGATACAATCATTGCTGATATTGCTGTAGCAAAAAATGCAATGCAAATTAAAACTGGCTCAATGTCTAGGTCTGAAAGAACAGCTAAATATAATCAATTATTAAGAATTGAAGAAATGATGGGGTCTAAAATAAACTATGCTGGCCTTAAAGCTTTTTCAGCCATAGGGATGTAAAATGAAAATATTATCGATCATCCTTTTTTCTTTGTTAATACTCATTCAATATCCACTTTGGATTGGAAAGGGGAGTTGGTATGACGTTTTTAAACTTAAGCAAGAGTTCAATCAGCAATATAAAATAAACTTAGATCTTTCAAAAGAAAATTTTGCTCTAAGGGCGGAGGTATCAGATTTAACAAACGGAACTGATGCCATTGAAGAAAGGGCGAGGCACGAATTAGGGATGGTTAAAAGTGATGAATTCTTTTTTCAGGTACCAAACAAATAGTTTAATTCTGCATTTCTAAAGAGAGAATTTCATTTCCATTAAGGGTAGGTCGAGCATCAAGTTTTTCTATTCTTAATTCAACTAAGACTTTGAAAATATCATTTTTTTGTTTGTAATAATTTACTAAACTACCAATTTTTTCTTCACCCACCTTTATATCAGAACCTAATTCTAGGTTATTATCTGCAGTAACAGACCCTAAATACATTCTTCTTTTCGGTTTACCTAAATAATGAGTCCTAGCTACAACCTCTTGACCAGTGTAACAACCTTTTTTGAAATTAACTGCACCAATTAAATCTAGATTAACTGATTGCGGTATATATAAATCTTGCGTTTCATTAAAAATATTCGGAATAATATTGTCAATATGAACCTCATTCCAGTTACAAGGATTAATTTCAGTTGAATAAATCTCATCATGTAGTTTTGATATTTCTTTTTTATTTCCAAAAATAAAAAAATAACTCTTAGGACTATCCAGCATTGTTACAGATACAGACTTGTTATGATTCACTGTTGATTGCATTTTACTTTGAGGTATTGAGCTTAAATTGTCAGTTAATTTTTTAACATCACTTTCATCAGCTAAAAAATAATCTACATCTTCAGGTGCGCATATTATCTCTACCTTAGCGCGAAGCACATACATAGTAAGTCTTTTACTTATTGTTTCACTAATACATGGAGGGCAAAAAAGAAAATAATTGTTATCAATTTTTGTTATGAAAAAAAATGCAAGCAGTCTACCTTTTGGAGAGCAGTATCCCGCATATATAGATTTTTCTTCTCCAGACAAAAGGGTAATATCATTTGTTATTTGTCCCTGGATAAATGTTTCAGCATCTACACCAGATATTTTAATAACGTCTAATTGGTCTTTGATATTATGCAATTGTTTTTTTCTTTTTCTTTAAAAAAGAAATTGTTGGTAGTAGTTTATTGAATCGTAAAAGAAAAAAAACTAAGCTCAATGTAACAAATAGATTTCTTAATGGTAATTCTGAATTGTCTCGCCATGAAGGTGGAATCGTATTCATTTTTGAAACAACACTATTTACACTATCACCCTTTATATATTGACCTTTAATCATGGAGGT
Source organism: Methylophilaceae bacterium (assembly GCA_028355955.1). Taxonomy (GTDB): domain Bacteria; phylum Pseudomonadota; class Gammaproteobacteria; order Burkholderiales; family Methylophilaceae; genus BACL14. The sequence goes on from JAOMTQ010000005.1 coordinate 99,058, forward strand.
AATTTCTATTAAATACTTTTCGTTTAATTTTGATATATATCGATCACTCTCACTAAAAGCAATAGAATCATTTCTAGCGCCAATATTAGATTCTGAAATTTGAGCAATACCTGGCTGCAATGCAAAACTATCAATCGACCAGAAACCTATTAATTGATTTTCACTGTCATATTTAGGTATTGCTGACCCTTCTTCAGAACCTATACCAACCATCAACCAATCAGTTTCTCCTTGAAATTGGCTCAAATCCCTTGTATTAAAAGTATGAAGTCTTGGTGCCTCCTCGCCATCTGTTAAGAATACGACTCGAGCAGATTGGGGAAAGCTGCGAATTAGTCTGGCTAAATTACTTAAACCTTCTCTTATTCGACTATTACCTGACCATACAGATCGCCAGTCAAGGTGCTGAATGGTCGAATTAATCGCACTATAATTATCACAGATATTTATTGGGGTATAGGTTGCTGCGACACTAACTCCTGCGAACATACCAATACTAACGTTTGTTTTGCAAGGGAGTTGGTCCATTATGCCTTGTAATAATTTTTTTGAGTAATCTAGGCGAGATACTTTCTGACCCTCAATTGACATATCTTTTGTGAGCATGCTCTGAGATATATCAACAACAAATATGTAATTGTGAATATCTCGTTCTATGCTTACTTTGGGATTGATTAGTCCTAAAATGAGGAAAACAATCGACAAACATAAAAAACTGATATTTTTATCACCAATAATTTTATATAAAAGTTGCTTCATAGAGATTTACGGTAAACCAACCGGTATATTACCCATGATCAGCCCTGGGGAATCTGAGTCACCAATACCTGGTGTAGGGTCCTTGGGGAGCATCGTTAGAACACGGTCTAAATTATGCTTCACATCCCAGTGATTGTTATTAAATGAAAGCGATTGCTCATATGCTTTTTTTGCTTGTCGCATTAAATATTCAGCCTCATCTCTCACCGTTGAGCTATTACTTGTGCCATTTATAAAAAGACCCCTTTTAAAGTAAATATTACCGATATTATAATAAACAGCTGATTTTTGATCATCCGTTCCTTCTTTAGATAAATTATTAAAAAGTATTGTGGCTTCTTTAAAA
>JAOMTQ010000006.1 GCA_028355955.1 Methylophilaceae bacterium
AAGGTTTATCAGAAGATCAGAGTTAGGAAGAAAAATGACAGCAGATGAAAGCTCCTTATATTTTTTCTGGCAAGATAATTTTAAATTTAGAGAAAACTTTTTGAGTGAAGATATGCATGAGTTAAGTGAATTTAAAATAGAAACTCTAAAGAAAATTAAGTCATAAAAATGTAATTGGCGGAGAGCGAGGGATTCGAACCCTCGATACAGGTTTACCCCGTATGCTTCCTTAGCAGGGAAGTGCTTTCGACCACTCAGCCAGCTCTCCTATTTTTCGTAACAATACTCTTAAATTTTATCTAAATCAAAAGCTTTATGAAGAGCATTTACTGCCTTATCAAGTGATTTTTCCTCAAGTATTACTGATATTTTAATTTCACTTGTTGAGATAGTACTAATATTTAGACCTTCTTCAGCCAGTGTCCTAAACATTTTGCTAGCTACACCCACATGAGATCTCATTCCAACTCCAATAATTGAAAGTTTGGCTATTTTATCGTCTCCCTTAACTTCTCTTGCTTTAATATGATCTTTTACCTTAGCATTTAAAATTTTCAAGGTTCTTTTTAAATCATTTTTTTGAACAGTAAATGTAAAGTCAGTCAGTCCATCTTGTCCTAAATTTTGAATAATTACATCTACGTCAATATTGGCTTCTGCGATAGGGCCTAGAATTTGATATGCGATACCTGGCATATCTGGAACGCCGAGAATATTTACTTCAGCCTCATCTCTATTAAAAGCAATACCTGAAATAATTGGATCTTCCATATTCTTTTTTTCCTCAAAATTAATTTCTGTACCTTCATTGTTTGGTGAGAAGCTCGATAAAACCCTCAACTTAACTTTATATTTACCTGCAAATTCAACTGACCTTGTCTGTAATACCTTTGAGCCTAAGCTAGCCATTTCTAGCATTTCTTCAAAGTTTATTGATTTAAGTTTTTTTGCCTCAGGAACTACTCTAGGATCAGTTGTATAAATACCATCAACATCTGTGTATATCTGGCACTCATAAGCTTTAAGTGCTGCGGCAAGAGCCACAGCAGTTGTATCTGAACCACCACGACCTAAAGTTGTAATATTACCTTCTTTGTCTACACCTTGAAAACCAGCAACAACTGCAATAAAACCATTTTTTAAATCTATCTTAAGGTTCGTATCTTCAATATTTAGAATTCTTGCCTTGCTATGTGCACCATCTGTTTCTATTTTTACTTGGTGGCCAGAGTAACTTTTTGCTTTAAATCCCATATTAGTAAGTGATAAAGCCATAAGACCACTCGTTACTTGTTCACCAGTTGAAACAATAGAGTCATATTCCCTCAACTCAGGGCTAGGCATCATTTCCTCACAAAGTTTTATTAATTTATTTGTTTCTCCAGACATGGCAGATACAACAATTACTACTTGATGGCCTTGGTTATAAGTTTTAATCGCTATATTAGCTGCCGCTTTAATCCTTTCAGGATTAGCAACCGATGTACCGCCAAATTTTTGTACAATGATACTCATTTATATAGATTCTTTAACTGCTAAGGTTTGTTTGAACGAGTTTGAAAGCTTCTTGGACTAATTTTGTATTTGTTCCACCTGCCATTGCCATATTTTTTCTACCCCCACCTTTGCCTCCTACTTTTTCACCAAGTATTTTAGCAATGGAACCTGCGTTAATTTTATTTGTTAAGTTATCCGTAACGCCAACAGCAAAGGTTACATTAGAATCTTTTACTGAAGCCAGTATTATAACTGCTGTTTTAAGTTTTAGCTTCAATTTATCAATCATATCTCTTAATTCATTAGGCCCCTGATTATCAATAACTTGACTTAAGAAATCAAAATTATCTATTTTTGATGTTTTTGAAAGTATCTCATCGGTTTGATTCAATGCTAATTCTGATTTTAGTTGGTTTTGTATTTTTTCATTCTCTTTAAGTTGAGTGAGCAGGGAGGATACTTTTGATGGTATTTCTGATGTTTTGGTATTTAAGTCTTTGGAGATTCTAGTTAATATTTCTTCTTGATCATTTAAAAATTTAAGGAGATTAATACCTGTAACACCTTCAATTCTTCGGATGCCTGAAGCAACACCTGTCTCAGAATAGATTTTAAAGAGCCCAATATCCCCTGTATTTCCTACGTGAGTGCCTCCACATAGCTCGATACTATTTCCAATATTTAATACGCGAACTTCTGAATCGTATTTTTCTCCAAAAAGCATTAAAGCACCTGACTCTTTTGCCTTATCTATTGACATCATTTGTGTAGTTGTCATTTTATTAGTTAAAATTTCATTATTAACAATAGATTCTATTTGATGAATTTCTTCATTTGAAATAGATTTTGAATGAGAAAAATCAAATCGTGTTTTTAGGTTGTCTACGAGAGAACCTTTTTGTTCAACATGATCACCCAAAACAATTTTTAATGCTTTATGAAGTAGATGGGTGACAGAATGATTTCTTTTAATATCATTCCTTCTATGTTCATCAATAAATACCTCAACCTGTTCATTGCATTTTAAGGAGCCAGATTCAAGAATCCCAACATGACCAAATACGTTTTTTTTAATTTTTACCGTATCTCGCACATTAAATTTTCCGCTGTTAGTTTTAATATAGCCAGTATCTCCAACTTGCCCTCCTGACTCTGCGTAAAAGGGAGTTTTGTCTAAAATAAGGATTGCTTCTCCCCCTTTTTTTATCTCCTCCACTTCATCACCATCTCTAAACATTCCTAAAATTTCTGAAGAAGAATGAATATCGATATAACCTAAAAATTCTGTCTCTTTACCTTCGTAAGGTAACGTTTTAATTTTATTAAACTTACCAGATTCACGTGCCATTTTTTTTTGAGATTTCATAGATACCTCAAATGCTTCAGTATCAATTTCAATTTTATTTTCCCTACAAATATCAGCTGTAAGATCAAGAGGAAACCCATATGTATCATGTAACTTAAAAGCAATTTCACCATCAAGTATAGATACATTTTTATTCTTAATGCCATTTATTGACTGTTCGAGAATAGACATTCCGTTCTCAATTGTTATGAAGAAACGTTCTTCTTCTAAGAAGATTTCATTTGAAATTAATTTTCTTTTTTCGGAAGATATATTTTTTTCATCATCCATTAACTTTAAAACTAATGGTACGAGTTTATTAAAGAATGGCTTATTACAACCAAGCTTATAACCATGCCTTATGGCTCTTCGAATAATTCTTCTTAAAACGTAACCTCTACCTTCATTGGCAGGCAACACACCGTCTTTAATAAGATAGGTAGATGTTCTTATATGATCTGCAATTACTTTAAGTGAGTTATGCTCAAGATTTTTTGTATTTGTAATTTTGCCAATTTCAGCAATTAAAGTTTTAAATAAATCAATTTCATAGTTTGAGTGGACATTTTGAAGTATTGCAGAAATTCTCTCTAATCCCATACCTGTATCCACTGATGGCTTTGGGAGAAGATGCATTTTACCTTGCTCATCTCGATTGTACTGCATAAAAACTAAATTCCAAATCTCAATGAAGCGATCACCATCTTCATCTTTTGTGCCTGGGGGACCTCCAAAATAATCTTTCCCATGATCATAAAAAATTTCACTACATGGACCACAAGGACCAGTATCTCCCATCATCCAAAAATTATCTGAGGCATACTTGGTTCCTTTATTATCCCCAATAAGAATAATTTTTTCTTTAGGTAAGCCTATTTCCTTTGACCAGATTTCTAGTGCCTCTTTATCTTCTTCATAAACAGTGACTAATAATTTTTCCTTCGGAATTTTGTAGATCTCTGTCAAAAGCTCCCATGCGTAAGAGATAGCTTCTTTTTTAAAGTAATCTCCAAAGCTGAAGTTACCAAGCATTTCAAAAAAAGTTAAATGCCTTGCTGTATATCCAACATTTTCTAAATCATTATGCTTTCCGCCTGCGCGAACACAGCGCTGACTTGAGGTTGCTCTTTGATAACTTTTTTTCTCAACACCTAAAAAAATTTCTTTAAATTGATTCATCCCTGCATTTGTAAAAAGCAGTGTTGGATCATCTTGAGGGACCAAGCTTGATGAAGAAACAACTTCATGCCCTTTAGCAGCAAAGAAATCTAAAAACTGTTTCCTGATTTCTTTTTCAGTCAAATTATTTTTTTTATTCATTGCTATTCAAAATTCTTCCCAGATAGAATCTTATGTATAAGCTCTAGGTTAATACCTCTTCCCTGGAGAAACCTTATTTGTTTATTTCTTTCCTCTTGTGAATGAGGAGTATCATCAAATTTCTTGGACCAGATTTTTTTTGCAAGCGAATAATCTTCTGATTTAATTTTGATAAGCTCACTATTGATAATTGCTTCATCTACCCCTCGTATTTTTAGTTCATATCTAATTTTGTTTACTCCATATTTATTCTTTTTTGAAAAAATGAATTGTTCCGTAAATCTTTGATCCGATAACCAATCATTACCTTCGAGGTCATTTAGTATGTTTTTTATATTATGTGTATCAATCTCAAGCTCTTGAGCGAAGGCATTTATTTTTTTTTGTAACTCTAGGCGTGAGTATTCTCTTTTACCTAAATAATATAGAGCTCTTTTCTTCAATAAAATAATATTTTTTTCAGTACTATTTTTCAGATTCTGCATCATCCTCAGGAACTGTATCCTCGATTTCAATTTCAGCTGAAATGCTTGATTTATCTCTTACTTGGTTTTCTATATCTTTTGATATTTCAGGGTTATCTTTAAGAAATTCTCTTACATTGTCCTTTCCTTGACCAATTTTTTCGCTATTGTAGCTGTACCATGAACCAGACTTTTCTATAATATTCAATTTAACAGCTTGGTCTATAATCTCTCCTTCTAATGAGATTCCTTCACCATACAGCATATCAAATTCAGCCTTCCTAAATGGAGGCGCCACTTTATTTTTAACTACCTTTACCCTAGTTTCAGCACCGATAATTTCATCATCTTTTTTTATTGCACCAATTCTTCTTATATCAAGCCTCACAGATGCATAAAATTTAAGTGCATTACCACCCGTTGTGGTTTCTGGATTTCCGAACATCACGCCAATTTTCATTCTAAGTTGGTTAATAAAAATTACCATGGTATTTGTTTTTTTTATGTTGCTTGTTAATTTTCTTAATGCCTGTGACATCAATCTCGCTTGTAATCCCATATGTGAATCACCCATGTCACCCTCAATTTCTGCTCGTGGAGTTAATGCAGCAACCGAATCGACAACCACAATATCAACCGAACCACTTCTGACAAGCATATCTGCTATTTCAAGAGCTTGTTCGCCAGTATCTGGTTGTGAGACTAACAATTCTTCAATATTAACCCCAAGTTTTGCCGCATATTGAATATCTAGTGCATGCTCAGCATCTATAAATGCTGCTGTTCCTCCTACTTTTTGCATTTGAGCAATTACTGAAAGCGTTAGCGATGTTTTTCCAGACGATTCTGGACCATATATTTCAATGACTCGTCCTCGAGGCAAACCACCGATGCCTAGAGCAATATCAAGCCCTAAAGACCCGGTGGATACAGACTGGATGTCTTCAACAACAGAAGTATCATCCATCCTCATTACTGATCCTTTGCCGTACTGTTTATCTATTTGCGCGAGCGCTGCATCTAGGGCTTTTCTCTTATTTTCATCCATTGAATATTTACCTTTAGTTAGTGTTTTTTAATTTGTTTTTATTATTTCATACTTGTTGTTATAACGTAAGGTTCAAGAGTTCATTTAATACAAAAAGAACCGATTCCTCTCTAATTTTATCTCTTGAACCCTTAAAATCTCCTTTGTGTTCTAAAATGATCTTTTCTTGGTTTGCAATTGAAAAAAAAACGGTCCCAACAGGTTTATCTAATGACCCTCCTTCAGGACCCGCAATACCTGTGATGCTGATACTTAGATTTGCTTCACTATTTTTTAGTGCTCCCTTAGCCATTTCATTTGCAATTTCTTGACTCACAGCTCCAAAATTTTCTAGAGTCTCACCTCTGACACCCAAAGAGTCGATTTTTGAATTATTACTATAAGTGACAAAACCCCTATCAAACCATTTTGAACTTCCAGCCTCTCGAGTTAACAATGTAGACAGAAGACCACCCGTACAAGACTCGGCAGCCACTAACAATATGTTCTTTTCTAAACACTGCCTTGCTAATTTTTGGATGAGCTTTAAATTTTCTTTAAGAAACATATTGGTTGAATAAAATTATTATTAAAGCAGAATAAAGTGCAGCTGCTATATCATCAATCATTATTCCAAAGCCACCTTCAAATTTTTTTTCAAGGATATTTATAGGGAATGGTTTTAAGATATCAAAAAATCTAAATAACAAAAAACAATAAAATAATTCAATTATATTAGGTTGAAAGTAGATTAATAATGCAAGAAAGGCAACAATTTCATCAATAACAATACAAGAAGGGTCTTTTATTTTCATGATGAGGCAGGTTTTGTTTGATACATAAATACCAATAAAAAAAAGAGTGATCACAAAAAAATAATCATAATATTGAGGAAGAAGTTGAGAAAAATAAAATAAGGGTATCGCAATCAACGTACCAAATGTGCCGGGCGCAAAATTTGCTAAGCCTGACCCAAAACCTAAAGCAATAAATGTTGATTCGTTTTTGAAGAGTAAATTATTTTTTTTCAAAGTGAGTAAAGCCTTTTTTTAATTTGATCTCCTTACCATTATCACTTATACGAAGTTTTTTATCTTTAGTTATAATGCCTACCCTTGAGATGTTTAAATTATTTTTATGGATCAACTTTTCAATTTTAGATCTCATCTTTTTTGATGCAGTTAGTATTGTTTGATAGTCATCGCCACCATAAAGAGCTAAATCCTCATGCCCTGTTTTTTTTATCCATTTATCTATTGGTATGTCTTTAAAATTGATACTTGCGCCTACTTTTGACGCCTTTAAGATATGGCTTAGGTCTGCCACAAAACCATCTGAAATATCTATTGCCGAATTACAAAAAGATTTAATTTTGTCGATAGAAAATTGATTAAGCTTTGGTTCCTCTAAAGCATTGATAGATTTTTTTGTTATTACATTAGGAGCTTCTATTTTCTTCTTAATGATTTTTAAACCTAATGCAGCAAGACCAAGATCTCCAGTAACCCATATATCATCCTCAATTTTTGCATTTGATCTCAGTAGGACACTATTTTTATTTACATCACCTAAAACGGTTACGTTGATAGATAAAGGACCTCTTGAAGTATCTCCGCCTATAAGCTCAATATTAAATTCTTTGCAACAATCAAAGAAGCCTTTAGAAAATTGTTTTAACCAATTATTGTTTGGCTTTGGCATCGCTATGGCAAGTAATGCAAACATAGGAGATGCCCCCATTGCTAAAATATCAGAAACATTTACTGCCATTGCCTTCCATCCAATCTTATATGCATCAGTAGTTGTTTCGAAATGAACTTTTTCATTCAACGTATCTGTTGAAATAGCCCATAAGTTATTATCATCCTTTTTCAATAGTGCAGCATCATCCCCTATACCTTTGTATGCTTTTATTTTTTTTTTGGAAAAGAATTTTTCAATAATTTCAAATTCTATATGCATTATTATTTCTTTTTTGGCCTAAAAGATTTTACAAATTGCTCATTCGTTTCAATATACGGAGCACCAATTAGTTCCAAACAATAAGGAATTGCAGCAAATATGCCATGTGTTTTTACGTTATTTTCTTTATCTTTCACACCCTCTAATGTTTCAACTATAGCCTTAGGTTGCCCTGGAAGATTCACAATAAGCGTTTTCTTTCTAATTACAGCTACCTGCCTTGATAAAATCGCAGTAGGAACAAAATTTAAGCTAATCTGACGCATTTGTTCACCAAATCCAGGCATCTCTTTATCAGCGATGGACAAAGTTGCTTCAGGAGTAATATCTCTTTCAGCAGGACCTGTCCCACCTGTTGTTAATATCAAAGAACATTCTTTTTCATCACAAAAATCAATTAAAGTGCTCTTAATCTTAGAGATTTCATCTGGGATCACAATCGATTCTGTTTGGTAATTATTTTTAATCGTTTTTTTTAACCAAGATTCCAGCTCTGGAATCCCTTTGTCTTTGTAAATACCAGAAGATGCTCGATCACTAATTGAAATTAATCCAATTTTAATGAATTTTTGTGGCATGAGTATGTCAATTCAATGTATAAAATATTATAATATCATTTTCAAGGGAGCCTCATGTATAAATCATACGCTAATGCTATTATCTCAGCAGTTTTTTTCATCTCTACCAATGTGTTTGCTGATGAAAATTTATTTGAGAAAAACTATGTTTTACAGAGCCCTGAAGGCTTCAAGTCATACGAACAAAATCCAGATACTAAAATAATGAGAGGTTGGGATAAAGATACTGATAATGTGATGATGTTAGAAAATGGCTATGATTTTATGGGGTTCTCAGGATTTGTTAGCACTAATTTGCCACCGAGCATAGCACTTGAACACGGGCAGAACATAAAAGCAGATTTAATTTTGATTTATGATAGACAAATTAATGAAGGCGATAGAGCATCACAATTTAAACAGGCTAGAAGAAAGGCTATCGAGGAAAAAAGAGTAAAAGATTTTGGGAAAGTTACAGAAATAGAAATTACTGAAGAAGATTTAGTCGATCCAAATGTAATGTATGATTTTTACGCTTCTTATTGGGTAAAATTACCTAAACCAACTTTTGGAACGCATTTTATTGAGCTTGGTAAGGGAGATAATAGTGAAAATGTAGAAGGCGTTCAAGTTATCGCTGTAATTAAGGGGTCAGCTGCAGCTAAAGCCGGAATAGTCAGGAATGATAGTATTATTTCTATTAATGGCCAAAAAGTAACAACACCTGAAGAACTTATTTCATTAATCAGGGAAAATAAGGGTTCAGATATTGATGTTCGCTACATTAGAAATGGTAAGGCTTCAGGAACAGTAGCAAGCATATAAAACCAAATTATAAAATGTTTTTAATGAACTGAAAAAGTTCTTTTTGAAATTTTTTGGCGCTTCCTTTTTTTATCTCTTTTTGAGAATTGAGTATAAGCTTTCTTAATTGCTGGATATCAACGGCAGGAGATAAGTTAACAAAATCAGTGAGATTTGAGATATCAGCTATTAGTTTGTTTCTCCAGATCTCTACCTGATGAAATTTTTTAATCTCTGTTTGGGATTCAAACTTCAAATGATCAACGAATTGTTGAGCTTCTGATAAGTCTATATCTCTTAGTAATTTGGCTAGATATAGGCTTTGTCTTTTTTGGGCAGAATTTTTTTTTAGTTTTTTTAATTCTTTTATAGCTTCGTGGACGTTTTCAGGTAATTCAATCTGGCTTATTTGCTTATCAGTAAGGCCTACTAAAATTTTTCCAAACGCATGAACATCTTTAGCTTCGTTTTTTAAAGCTGTTTTGCTTTTTAAACCATCTGTTATGTTGATCATAGAAATTTAATGCCAAATCTTTAATTTGATTATGTATCATATCACTTTAATAGTTTTCGAAAATTGTATGATAAAAATACTTAATTATTCAAAAGAAGCTTTATATGAGTTAGCGAGGTATGTTAATAAACAGGCCAAAGCTAAAGGTGCTTCTGAGTCAGATGTTGAAATTGATGTTGATGCTGGAACTTCAGTTTCAGTTCGATTAAAAGAGCTTGAATCAGTTTCTTTAAATAATGATAAAAGTTTATCGATTACAGTATATTTTGGAAAAAAAAGAGGTATAGCGACAACTTCTGATTTTAGTAAAGAGGCTATTGAATCTTGCCTGGCAGCAGCATGCGATATTGCTAAATTCACTGGTGAAGATAAAGCCTTTGGGCTAGCAAGCTCAAAATTATTTCCAAAAAAAGAAATTGAACTTGATCTATATCATCCCTTTGAAGGTTCACAAGATGCTATGATTGCCAAAGCATTAGTCGCTGAAAAAGCCGCGTTATCATTTGATAAAAGAATAAGTAATTCTGAAGGGGCGAATTTTAGTACCACCGATAATTTATTTGTTCAAGCAAATTCAAATGGATTTTTTGGGAGCTTCCCATCCTCGCGTCATACAATAAGCTGTTCTGTAATTGCACAAGATAGTTCTGGAATGCAAAGAGATTATAGTTATAGCAATTCACGTAAAATTTCAAATTTACAATCTTTAGAGGAGGTCGGTGAAACCGCAGCTCAAAGGGCATTAAATCGCCTTATGCCAAAACCTATTAAAACAGGCCGTTATCCTGTAATTTTTGAATCTCAGGTTGCAACCTCTCTTATATCGTCAATAGTTTCTGCATCATCAGGTACAAATCAATATCGTAAAACCTCTTTTTTGTTGAATTCACTTGATAAAAAGATTGCTTCAGAAAATCTTACGATCAATGAAGATCCATACTTAAAGCATGGAAACGCAACAACATATTTTGATGGAGAAGGAGTTTACGTTAAGCCAAGAGTTGTTGTTGATAAAGGTTTTTTAAAGGGATACTTTTTGTCTTCTTATAGTGCAAGAAGATTAAAAATGCAAACAACAGGAAATGCTGGAGGCGCACATAATTTAGTAACAACTTCATCAAGTCACAGGTTTAAAGATTTATTAAAAAAGATGGGTAGAGGCTTGTTAGTCACAGAATTAATGGGACAAGGATTGAATATGGTAACTGGAGATTATTCAAGAGGTGTTGCTGGTTTTTGGGTCGAAGAGGGTGCTGTCGTTTATCCAGTTGAAGAGATTACTATTGCTGGAAATATGAGAGATATGTTGTTAAATATTTCTGCTATTGGAAATGATACTTACAAAAATGGTTCCCAATATGTTGGATCTGTATTGATAGATGAAATGACTATTGCATCTGGTAAATAAATTCTAGAGGGATGATACTAGGTGGGATGCTAGGGGTCGTTGACTTGTTTTACTACTTTCGTTAGATTCAAAATCTTTATATTGCGATACTAAATCACTTTCGACATTTTGATTCTCATTAGCTGAAGATTTAATAGCATCATCAGTTGCGTCATCTTCAGTTAAAAAGTCATCTAAATACTCATTATAATTTATTTGTTCTTTACCGTTGATTTGGTTTTCTCTCATCTGCAACCAAGAATCACGTTGAAATGCATATGGATCAATTGCTGCATCATCCATTAGGTTTGTTGCATCTAGGAGTTGAGCCCTAGTATTAATAACCCAACCTACGTATAAACCGTTTCTTAACGCCACATTATCAATATAACCAATGGGATTTATGAAAAGACCGTCAACTGCTAGACCTGTACCATCTCTGAAGGTAGACGGTCCAAAAAAAGGTAATACTAGATAAGCACTGTCACGCCATCCATAGCGCGCTAATGTCGTACCAAAATCTTGTTTATTGCGATCTGTAAAGTTATTAACATTTGTTGAAGAAACATCAATGAAGCCAAGCATGCCGATAGTTGTATTTACTATCACTCTTCCTGTATCAGCCATACCTTGCTCTATATCTAACTGTAAAAAACTATTAACTGCAGTTATAAAATCTGAAATATTATTATAGAAATTATTAATTCCTTTCTTAGCTACATCAGGTGTGATGTGGTTGTAGCCCATTGCAATAGGCTTAAGAATGGCTCCATCGATGGTATCGTTAAATGTATAAACACCTCGATTAAACCCTTCGTAAGGGTCCTTTGGATTTTCTTCTGCGCTTATTAAGCATGAAAATAGAACAAATGAAATCGCTACTAATTTTATATTTATTTTAGTCCACATATCATACTATTATTACATATTTGTTGCTTTTAAGGTACATCAAAAGAATATTAAAGGGGGTGAAGGGGAAAAAAGTGTTGTTAAGAAACAACAACTATTTACATGTTTTATACATAGATAATGCCTTTTCCCTTTGTTGTTTATGGTCAACTATTGGTAACGGATAATCGATACCTAGCTTGATAGGAAATGCATCTTTATTTTTTTCAAAATGTATCCATGGTTGATGAATTTCCCTTGAGGAGAGAGGAGATAATTGAGGAATATATTTTTTTATAAATACTCCATCTTTATCAAATTTTTCTGACTGAAGCACTGGATTAAATATTCTAAAATAAGGCTGTGAGTCGCACCCTGTGGATGCAGCCCATTGCCAGCCACCATTATTTGCCGAAAAATCAAAATCAATTAGGTTATCTTCGAAATATTTTTCCCCCCATCTCCAATCAACCAGTAAATCTTTAACTAAGAATGAAGAGACAATCATTCTTAAGCGATTGTGCATATAACCTGTCTGATTAATTTGTTTCATTGCAGCATCAATAATTGGAAAGCCAGTAAGTCCATTCTTCCATGCTTCAAATTTATTTTTATCATTTTCGAATTGTAAGTTTTCAAACTGACTTTTAAATGATTTTTTTTCAGATACCTGGGGGAAGTTTGAAATTATTTGAAAATAAAAATCTCTCCAGATTAACTCACTTAGCCAAGTTGAAGCACCATCATTATCTGCTTCAATAGCTAATTTTGCGAGATGCCTAATCGATAATGTTCCGAAGCGATTATGTACGGATAGGTAAGACACTCCTCTTATGGAAGGAAAATTTCTGTTTGTTGAATAATTTTTTATATTTTTATAAAATTTCTCAAGAAGGCTCTTACCTCCGCTGGTCCCAGTTGGCAAGTCGAGGTCTTCTAAATTAGTTTTTTCAAAACCAAGCTCCCCTAATGTCGGTAATGGTTTAGAAGTATATTTCGCAAAGTTGTCTTTATGATTTTCACAGTTGTATAGTTCAATGCCTTGCTCATTTAATCTTTTAAGATGGTTATTTTTGTAGGGTGTAAAAACTGTATACGGGTTATTTGATTGCGTTAAAATTTCATCATTTTCAAATAAAACTTGATCTTTAAATGTGAAGGTTGTGACATTTTTATTCAATAAAATTTTAGAGATTGTTTGATCTCGATCTTGAGCATATTTTTCATAATCCCTATTTATATATAATGAGTTACATTTATATTCTGTAATCAGTTTTGGGATAAGAAATTCTGGATCACCCATTTCAACGATTAGGTCCGAACCATTTTCATTTAAAGTTTTTTTGATCTTAGCAAGAGATCTCAAAATGAATTCAATTCTTCGATCTTTTTTGTTTTTAAGTTTACTTAATATTTGTATATCGAAAATAAATACAGGAAAAACCTGATTTGAATTCTTTAATGCATGAAAAAGGGCAGCATTATCGTAAAGCCTTAAATCTCTTCTAAACCAAATGATAGTGTTCTGATTCATTTTATTCTCGATGATAAGGATGATTACTTAGGATTGCAAAAGCTCTGAATAGTTGCTCAATTAAAATTAATTTTACGGTTTGATGCGGAAGTGTCATTTTAGATAGCGATATATTTTCCAAACTTCCATTTAATAAATCTTTATCAATGCCATCCGCACCACCAATCACAAATATTATCGTAGGAAAATTCTGTAACCAATTGTTTAATTTTGTAGAAAAATTTACCGATGTTAGAGAGATTCCATGTTCATCTAAGCAAATATATGGGGACTCTTTGATATGAGTTTTAATTCTAATTGCTTCCTCTTTTTTTTTATTCTCAATAGAACTAAATTTTTTTTCAGGTTTTATTTCTATCCATTCAATCTTGGTATACTTAGGAAATTTATTTATGTAGTTTTTAATTCCTTCTTGTAACCAACTATCAAGTTTATTGCCAACGGTGATAATTTTAATTTTCAATCTGAAAATACATCCAATATTTTAATTTGACCATAACTCTTCAAGGTTAAAATAAGCACGGGTTGTTGGCGTCATGATATGGACAATGATATCTCCAAGGTCCACTAATACCCAATCACCCTCAGCCTCTCCCTCAATTCCAATAACCTCAACTCCAAAAGCACTCATTTTATCTTTAATATTTCTAGCCAGGGCTTTCGTTTGTCTTGTTGAAGATGCACTTGCGATAATCATGAAATCACTTATAGATGTCAATTTTTTAACATCCAGTGACACTATATCAAAAGCTTTTATGTCCTCTAAAGCCGAGATAACATGTTTTTTTATACTTAACGTTGAAGCCAAATTTAAGCTGCTTGAATTGCAATCGAATTTTTTGTGATAGTCATTTTATTTGATTCATCTAAATAGACTAAGGTAGGGTGATAAGTTTCTAATTCTGACTCGTTATATTCTGCATAGGTGGCAATAATTAGCTTGTCCCCAGGATTTGCTTTGTGTGCAGCTGCTCCATTAATTGAAATAATTCCTGAGTCTTTTTCAGCTCTAATCGCATAGGTTACGAACCTTTCACCATTTGAAATGTTATAAATCGATATTTGTTCATATTCTTTGATATCAGCAGCTCTTAGAAGAGACGAATCAATAGCACATGATCCCTCATATTCTAATTCAGAGTGCGTTACAGTTGCTCTATGAAGTTTTGATTTGAGCATGGTTCTTTGCATAAGTATCTCAATATTTCTTTTGTGATTTAAATCGTGACATTATAGTCATATAGTACCATCTGTGCAAAATTCTATATTATCAATTAACCTTACATTCTCATAGTTTGCTGCACCTAAAATTACCAGGTTTTCGTCACTCGTTGATGGTTTTAATAAATCAGCTTGACGTCTAATTTCCACGTAGTCAACAGCCCAACCTAAGCTAGTTAATTTTTTTACAGCAAATAATTCAGCTAGATTTATATCATGAAATTTTTTCAATTCTACTATTGCATCTTTTAAGGTTTCGAAAAGTGTTGAGGCTATTACTTTTGCTTTTGATTTTAATAAGCTATTTCTTGAGCTTAAGGCAAGTGAATTTTGTTCTCTTACTGTTTCAACTGAATGAAAGCAAATTTGATAATTTTTATCTGAGATAAATTGTTTAATCAGTATGAGTTGTTGGTAATCCTTTTTTCCAAAAAAAACATGATCTGGTTTAAAGAGACCAAACAGTTTATCGATAATCATAATCACACCTTCAAAGTGACCTGGTCTTGATGCTCCACATAGTTGTTTGGCTAGTGGTGGTAATGTATAGGAAAGCTTTGGCTTTGATGGATAAATATCTTTTTCTGATGGATTAAAAAGAATATCTACTCCTAGTTTATTTAGAATTTCGATATCTTTTGTGAGTGTTCTTGGATAATTTTTTAAATCATTTTGAGAATTAAATTGTATCGGATTTACAAAAATACTGACGATAATGGTACCTGCATAATTTTTAGCTTTCTCAATTAATGAAATATGTCCAGCATGCAAATTACCCATGGTCGGAATTAACGCTAAATTTTTTTTATTAACTAAATTCGACTTTACGTCACTTTGGTTATTTAAAATTATCATTAAAGTAGATGAGTATTTTTTATAAAATCTTGAATAGATTTAAAATTAAAATTTTTATAATTAGCATCATTTTTTTTTGTTGGATTCAAAGTATTTGTAATTTCTAAGCCAAGTAAATCATACAAAATTTCAACTCTTCCTGAGCAGTCATTTGAGGATTTGTATGAAATAGTTGGTATATCTAACTCAGCTGTAATAGCTTGGCAAATTTCACTGTTTAGCATTGATAAAACAATCATAGAGATACCTGCATTTTGAAGTATCTTTGCATCTTCTAATAAATCATCTAATTTAAATTTAAATTCTGAAATAGTTTTTGTTTGCGGTGTTAAGCCAATATGCCCACACATAAATATTTCTTCTTTTTTAAGATGCCTCACAATATCTTTAATTTCTTTTCCTCCTTCTACCTTCACTCCATCAGCTCCAGCCTCGATTATTTTTTTAGCATTAATTAATGCGGTTGATTTTTTTTCGTAAGAATTTATTGGCATATCAGCAACAATTGGCAAATCATTTGCTCCATTCCTGACAGAACGTGTGTGATATAAAATCTCATTCATTGTGACATTTAAGATATTTTTTTCTCCCTTAACTCTTGTTCCCAATGAGTCTCCAACAAGCAAGGCATCTACCTTAGTATTAGCAAGCATGGACGCGAATGTGGCATCGTAGCAAGAAATGATTGCTAAATTTTCTTTTTTAATAAGGTTTTGTAATTTATTCATAACCATCAAATGAACTGTGGATTAAAGTATTCTCGTATGCTTGTAATACTCATAATTCTATCAACCATCATGTTTAAAGCTGAGCTATCCTCTAATAGGTCAATATTTTCATTATTAACAATCAAGACATTAGATTTATGTTGATTATGAAAGTAATTACTATAAGAAGCTGCGATTTTTTCAAGATATTCAGTTGAAATTGTTTGTTCGTAATTAATATTTCTTTTTTCTACTCTTTTCCTAAGAAGATCCACGGGTGTTTGGAGATAAATAACCAAATCTGGAACGGGAGCCTTGAGTTGAAGATGTTTATATATTTGTTGATATAACTTAAATTCTTCATCATCTAAATTTAACCTTGCAAAAATTGGATCTTTTTGCAAGAAAAAATCAGCGATCACGCCATTTCTAAAAAAATCTTTTTGTTTAAGCTCCTCTAATTGATTAGCTCTTTGGAAAAGAAAAAAAAGTTGCGTAGGCAGTGAATAGTGTTTCATATCCTCATAAAATTTTGGTAAAAAAGGGTTTCTTTCTGCTTTTTCATTAAAAATTGCAGCTCGGTGTTGATTTGCTAAAAGGCCTGCAAGTGTTGATTTACCACATCCAATAGGACCCTCAATCACAATATAAGGATATTTATCAAATATATTCATTTTAGATTTTAACGACCCCTTGGTCTGGAAGGGATTTTAAGATTTCATCAATAGAACCAATACCTGGGATATTTAATTTTTGATTGATTTCAAAGAGGGGAACAATGACAAACTGTCTTTGATGCATTCGTGGGTGAGGAACAGTCAATTTTTTTGTTTTCATAATTAAGTCATCAATCAACAAAATATCCAGATCTAGCGTACGTGGTTCATTTAACTCCATCCTTATTCTACCTGCTTTTGTTTCTATATCTTGTAATGCAGCATGCAAATTTTCTGGAGAAATGTCTCCCTCTACTTTAACAGCAGCATTTATAAAATCAGGCTGATCAATCTTACCGATAGGTTTTGTTTTATATAGAGAGGATGTATGCGTTACTGAAAGCTCATCAATAGCATCAATTAAATTGATAGCTTTATAAATTTGTTGGCTAGGCTCTTCGAGATTACTTCCAAGTGCAATATAAATTTTAGACATAAGTTTTATTTTTAATTAATTTTTTTCTAGTTTTATCATCAGAGTTAACAAACTTCTCCCACCAACGACTTAAATTCTTATCAAATTGATCGCTTTCTGAACGAATAAGCATAAAGTCATAAGCAGCTCTGAACCTAGGGTGTGTGAAAAATCGATACACTTTTTTTTGTGATAAATTTTCGAAGCGTATTTGAAGCCTCCATATCTCGGACATAGCAATGAGAAACCTTTTTTGAATAGGGAAAATTTTATTTTGTTTAAAAATTATTTTATCAATAGCATCGTTTAACGCAAGGGAACTGTGGGAATATTGAGTTTCATTTGTTTTCCATAATTTAAAAACATCTTGCCATAAAAATACAGAAAAAATAAAACCGGGACTGATATGTTTATTATTTGCTATTCGTTGGTCGCAATTATCAAGTGCCTTATAAACAAATCTTTCGAAATTAGAGTTAAGAGAATCAATAGAGGGTAAGTATTTTTTTGTTAGATTATATTCTCTAAAAATTCTTAAGCTATTTTTTGCATGGCCAGTAAGAAAAAACTTTAAAATTTCATCGAATAATCTTGAGTGAGGAATGGTTTCAAGAAGCTTCATTGATGGCTCAATAAGCTTGAGGGTATCATGATGAATATTCATATCAAGCTTGGCTGAAAACCTTAAGGCTCTGAGAAGTCTTATAGGATCCTCAATAAACCTTTTTTGTGGGTCTCCAATTAACTTTATTATTTTCTTCTTAATATCGCTTTTACCATTAAAAGTATCGATTAATATTTTATTGATAGGATCGTAATAAAGTGCATTAATTGTAAAATCACGTCGTTTAATATCTTCAGACATTGAGCCGTATTCATTGTCTTTCAAAATACCATTTTTCATATGAATTTTTTCTGTAGGAGCTGTTCGGAAAGTCGAAACCTCTATTATTTCTCTATTATAAATAACATGAACTAATTTAAATCGTCTCCCAATGATTCTTGAGTATTTAAATATTTTTCTTATATCTTCAGGTTTTGCATTGGTTGCAATATCAAAATCTTTTGGGGAGTAATCTAATAAAATATCTCTTATCGCACCACCCACAATATAGGCTTCATAATTATTTGCTTGAAGCTTAAGTACGATATCAATTGCAGCCTCGCTAATTAAGTTTTGATTTATCCCCGTGGGACTAATTAGTTGATTAATTTTTTTGAAAAATTGAGGAAAAACTTTTAAATTCATTTATTTAGATTCTAGATGTCTTTTTGCCACAAAATATCATCAACATTATTTTCTTTATTGATATATCTAGCTAGAACAAAAAGAAAATCAGATAAACGATTAATATATTTGAGTGTGTTTTTATTTACTTCTTCTGTATCATTTAGACGGAATAAGTTTCTTTCAACTCTTCTACAAACTGTCCGGCCTAAGTGACTATAAGAGGCTACTTTGGAGCCACCTGGTAATATGAAATCTTTTAGGGGAGGGAGCGTATCGTTCATTCTATCAAGCTCTCGTTCAAGAAAGCTGACTTTTTTTATATCGATCTTTTTATAATTTGGAATAGATAACTCTCCTCCAATATCAAATAGATCGTGCTGAATTTTTTTTAGGATGTCTTTTTGTGTAATATTTTCTGTGAGGATTAAACCTATAATAGAATTGAGTTCGTCTACACTTCCTAAGCATTCAATTCGAGTGCTAAATTTCACAACACGAGTTCCATCACCGAGTCCAGTTTTACCTTCATCGCCTGTTTTAGTATAAATTTGTGTTAATCTATTCACCATAATTTTTAACTGTATTCTACATTATCCAATTAATTATTTTGGGTTATCTTTTGAAAACTAAATTTTAATTTATGCACAAAAAACTTCCTTTAGGCATTTTTGATTCAGGCTTTGGAGGATTATCAGTAGCGAAAAGCATCCATAATCTTTTACCCAACGAAAACTTATCTTATGTCGCTGATTCTGATTTTACTCCCTATGGAGATATGGAAGAGTCTGACATAGTAAAAAGAGCTATTTTGATTTCAGACTTTCTTATTAACAAAAAAGAATGCAAAGTAATTGTTGTTGCGTGCAACACTGCTACTGCATATGCTATAAATATTCTTCGTGACAGATTTAATGTTCCAATTATTGGTATGGAGCCAGCAGTTAAGCCAGCTCTTAAGGTTACATTAAATAATAAGGTAGGTGTTTTGTCCACAAGCGGGACATCAAAAAGTGCAAAATTTTGTGCTCTTTTAGAAAAGTACTCAGGTGACGTAAAATTTTTTGTTCAACCTTGTCCAGGCCTTGTAAATGCAATAGAAAAAGGAAGTTTTGATGAAATAGAATTATTTGAGTTACTGGATAAATATCTGGCTAACTTTAAAAAAAATGGGGTTGATACTATTGTCTTAGGCTGCACCCACTTTGTTTATATAAAACATTTGGTAAAAAAAATTATGGGTGAAAATATTATGATTGTCGATACGGGTGAGGCAGTAGCAAGACAATTGAAAATAAAATTAGAAGAATTCAATTTGATGGAAAATGCAAGTCAGCCAATTGAAAAAATGGAGCTAATATTAACTAAGTATAAAAATATTCCTCAGATAGTTAATCAATTTCTTTCTGGAAGTAATATAAGTTTTAAATTAGAGCGAAGCTGGGATTAAGCTTTTAGCCTAAAAACTTTCCCACAATAGGGGCAAGCAGCCTCTTTTTTCTTATCCATGTTTATATAGACTCTTGGATGCATCGAAATAGTATCAGACTCATTGGGTGGACAAAAAATTGGAAAATCTTTTTGAGTGATGAAGGTTAACTCTCGAATTTTCTTATTCAACGAATGTTAACCAATCACTGTATTTTTTGTTACCACCTTTTACGATATCAAAATATATAGATTGAAGCTCATGAGTAAGTTTTCCTTTAGTACCAGAACCTATTTTTCTTTTATCTAGCTCTCGAATGGGTGTAACTTCAGCAGCTGTTCCTGTAAAAAATGCCTCATCTGCTGTATAAACTTCGTCCCGAGTGATGTTTTTTTCAATTACTTCTACTCCTAAATCCTTTGCGATAGTAATTATTGTATCTCTCGTAATACCCTCAAGCGCACTATTTAAACTTGGTGTTACTAATTTACCATTTTTAATTAAAAAGAAATTTTCACCAGTACCCTCAGTAACAAAGCCTTGTGTATCAAGTAATAGCGCCTCATCGTAACCATCAGTTTTGGCCTCATGGTGAGCTAATATTGAATTCATATAGTTACCATTTGCTTTGGCTTTGCACATGGTGACGTTTACATGGTGCCTTGAGTATGAGGAAGTCTTAACTTGTATACCATTATCAATAGCTTCTTGACCCATGTATGCACCCCACTCCCATGCAGCAACAATTAGATGGGTAGATAATTTATCTGCTGAGATGCCCATTTCTTCAGCGCCATAGAAAGCCATCGGTCTAATATAAGCAGATTTTAAATTATTTTTAGAAACAGATTTTTTCTGCGCGTCAATTACTTGAGATTTTGAAAAAGGCATTTTCATATTCATAATATGCGCTGAATTAAATAATCTATCCGTATGTTCATTCAATCTAAATATAGCTGGCCCTTTTTTTGTTTCATAAGCCCTCACTCCCTCAAATACGCCAAGACCATAGTGAAGTGTGTGCGTTAAAACATGTGTCTTTGCTTCACGCCAGTCTACAAATTTATCGTCGTACCAGATAAACCCATCTTTATTTTCCATTGATTGAGGTATTGCCATAAAAACCCTTTTTTAAATAAGTTATTTCAAATTTATTATAAAATTTGCAATCTGATTAGCATGATAAAATGAAAAGTCATTTTTGAGAAACTTTCTATGAATAAATTTTTAAACGTAATCCTATTGATCTGTTTTTTATGTTCTTGTTCAGAAGATAAAAAAATTAACTTTAATGGTTCTAATATAACAAAAGCAAAAATTAATGGGAATTTTAGTCTGACTGATCAATATGGCGCAAATAGAACATTAGAAGATTTTAAAGGAAATGTTGTTGCTATTTTTTTTGGCTTTGCTAACTGTCCAGATATTTGCCCAACCACCTTGATTGAATTAAAAGAAATTGATAAAAGAATTAATAATAAAAATTTACAAGTATTGTTTGTGACATTGGATCCAGACAGAGATACCCAAGAGGTGCTGAAAGATTATTTGGCATCATTTAATGAAGCCTTTATTGGTTTAACAGGGAATATTGAGGATATTGAAAAAATGGCTCGGCAATATAAAATTTTTAGGTTGAAAGTAGAGGAAGGAAATAGCTATACCATTGATCATTCCTCAGCAATATATTTGGTTGATAAAGAGGGAGAGGTTAGGCTTCGCTATCCATATGGATTTAAAATTGAAGGTATCGTTGATGATATTAAAAAGCTAATCGAGTAAATACAGACTAAAACCTTTATTCTTTAAATAATTTTCAGCTAATTTGTAATCTGGACTAATTTTTTCAACTAAATTCCAAAAACTCCTTGAATGATTCATATGGGTTAAATGTGCAAACTCATGACAAATTACATATTCTATGATGTAAGGATCTGCCTGAATAAGCCGCCAATTTATTCTAACTTCAGTTTTGCTGTTACATGAACCCCACTTTGTTTTGGCATTCGAAAGCAATATTAAATTTGAGGGAATCGAATTTATTTTTGAAATCTCATAAGCTCTTTGTGAAAAATAATCTAATGCTGTTTCTTTTAACCATTTTATAAAAAAAATTTTAATTTTTTCTTGGTTAGAAGGGTCTTTGAAGTGAATATTTAAGCTATGAGTGTTGCTCCATTCTATTTTATTTTTTCCTTGCAATAGAATAATTTTTATTTCTTTCCCTAGCAAATTAAAAGAAGCACCATTCTTAATAATAAGCTTGTTCCTTTGAGGCTCAATAAGCGCTAATTTCTTTTTAATCCAATTAATTTTTGATGATACTAACTCATTAATTTTTCTTTCCGTCATGAAAAAGGGTGCACTGACAATCAAGCCATTTTCAGTAATTTTTAGACTTAATGTTTTTTTAGATTTCTTAATTAAATGATATTTTAAAGATTCATCATTTGATATTGATAATTCAACTTTTTTTTCTGAATTAAAGTTAAACATTTATCTTTAGCATTTCTTTTTCTATCCAGTCTTTTGTTTTTAAATTTAGTTTGTCAGCTTTTAACTTATTACTTGAAATTACCTGTCCTATTGAAACGGTAATTACACCTGATTTTTTTATAATAGAATTTTTTGGCCAAAAAAATCCTGCATTATGAGCAACAGGCAGAATAGGTATTTTAGTTTGAGATGCCAGCCAGGCACCGCCGATATGATATTTACCAATTTCTTTGGGTTTTATTCTTGTGCCTTCTGGAAAGATAACAATACAGAATCCTTTTTTAATTCGATCAAGACCTTGTTGAAGCATCTGAGATAAAGATTTTTTGCCTAATGATCGATCAATTGCAATAGGAGAGGTCATTGCTAAACCCCATCCAAAAAAAGGGACAAAAAGTAATTCACGCTTCATTACCCACACTTGAGGAGGAAAAATCTTTTGGAATGCTAACGTTTCCCAGGCTGATTGATGTTTAGATAAAATTATGAAAGGAGCCTTAGGGATATTTTCGCGCCCTTTTATCTGAAATGTAATGTTACAAGTCCATTCCAACCAAATCAGCATAGTTTTAGCCCATAAAGAAATAAATTTATAGCGGTATATTGGTGGGGCTGGAAGAGTGAGTATGGAAAGAAAAGTAAATGGAATTGTAAAAATCCACATACCCAACTGAAATAATATTGATCTTAAAAACATTACTATTCCATTTTAATGATGAATTTAGAAACCGCTAGAAGATTATCAAAAATTAAGGTACCACTTGGGTAGGATTTACTTTCTTCAACATCTTTTCCATTGCCCGTTCTTACAAGAATAGGTTGGGCTTCAGATTTTGAATAAGCTTCTAAGTCTCTTGCTGAATCTCCTATAGCAGGTATTTTTTCTAAACTAATATTGTAGTGCCCTTTTATTTTTTGCATTAATCCAGTTTTTGGTTTTCTACATATGCAGTTATCTTTTTCAACATGAGGACAATAAAAAATTTTATCAATCTTAGCTTTTTTCGTTTTGAGTAAATCTTGCATTTTTTTATGAATTTTATCCAAGGTGGCATTATTAATTAATTTTTTACCAATTGCACTCTGGTTTGTTGCCACAACAACAGTATATCCATTTTTATTTAATAAGCTGATTGCTTCTAGGCTGCCCTCGATTGGAATCCACTCCTCAGGACTTTTTATAGAATGTACACTGTCTTTATTGATGACACCGTCTCTATCCAAAATCACTAATTTCATCTCAAGAGGCTAATTTAGAAATATCAGCAACACAGTTTAAATTTTGTCTTAGCTTGAACAGAAGGCTATATCGATTATTTTTGATTTTAGTATCATCAGTATTTACCATCACTTTTTCAAAGAAATTATTTATTGGCGTATTTAAAATGACTAAATTTTTTAATGCACCTACAAAATCATTCTTCACTAAGCATTGATTAATTTTTAGCTCCAGATCCAATAAAACTTTATGAAGCATAATTTCTTCATTCTCTATTAGAAGATTAACATCAACAGGGTTAATGATAATCTTGTCTGCTTTTTTAAGAATATTTGATACTCGTTTATTTGCTGAGGAAAGTGTGTCAGATTCGTTGAGTTTTTTAAATTCAGAAATTGCTCGCAAGCGTTCCAAAATATCATGAATTCGTTCAGGTTTTGAAGATACTAATGCATCTACCATATCATTAGAATAACCAAGGTCTTTAAGGTAATTGAATAGTCGTTCATAAAAGAAATTAGTTAAACTTGCTCTAGCAGAATCATTTTTATCCAAGAAAGTATCAATTAAGGCATTTATATTGATTGGCAATTTTTTTTCTATGATTAATCTTATTACTCCTATCGTGTTTCGTCTCAGACCAAAGGGATCTTTCTCACCTGTTGGAATTTCATTAATAGAGAATAAATCAATTAGCGTCGTAAATTTATCTGCAAGTGAAAGCATAAAACCTAACTCATCTCTTGGGAGTGAATCATTAGAAAATCTTGGCTTATAATGATCTTCGATTGAATTGGCAAAATTTTTATTTTTATTTTCACTTAGTGCATAGTAGCGCCCCATTATTCCCTGTAGTTTTGGAAATTCACCTACCATTAGGCTCATAAGATCTGCCTTTGAGTAAAGACATAATTGCTCCAAATCAATATTAAACTTTAAATTTAAATTTTTTGTTAAGTACTGTAACTTCTTGGCAACTCTTTCTGCCCGATCTTTTTGTGATCCAAGCTTGTGATGATAGATAACTTTTTTAAGTTTTTCGCAAAAAGTTGTTAATCCCAGTTTTTTATCTTCATCATAAAAGAATTCAGCATCTGCTAAACGTGGTCTTATCACTTTTTCATTTCCATGGATAACTTGATCTGTATTTTTTGGTGAAATATTTGAAACAATAATAAAACTATTTGTTAGGCCGTTATTTTTATTAAAAATAGGGAAGTATTTTTGGTTTGTCTTCATCGTTAATGTGAGGCATTCTTCTGGGATAGAAAGATATTTATCTTCAAAGTTACCGATTAAAATATTTGGCATTTCGACAAGTGATGTTACCTCATCAGTTAAAGCTTCATCTTCGGTAATAAAAAAATCTTTGCCAAGCTTAGCAAGAGCATCTTTTATATCCTTTTTAATCTTAGTTTTACGATTGTTAAAACATACAATTACGTTACCATCCGTCTCTAGAGTTTTTTCATAATCATCAGCATGGTTAATTGTGATAGTTTCTTTATTGGATTCAAACCTATGGCCTCGTGTTTTATTTGATGATGTGCAGCCAAGAACGCTTGCATTTAATACTTGTTTTCCATGAAGCGCAATTAGACCTCTCATTGGTCTTGCAAAGTTGACTGATGTCCATCCATCTTCAAGCTGATAAGTCATCACTTTTTTTATTGCTAATTTTTGAAGTGAATTCTTGATAATATCGTTCAAAGAGTCTTCAAGCTTTATACCTTTTAATTTTTTTGTAACATAAATAAATTTCTGACCTTTGTCTTCTTTAATCTCAAGATCTTCTTTTTTAATTGCTTCATCGATAGAACTTATTTTCTTTAATAATGGTTGTGTTGGTTTATTATTTTCATCAAAGCCTACAGAATAGGGCATTAATTTAATCAGCTTTTCTTCGTCTTCTGCTTCATCTATTACTGATTTAATGTTTACAGCAATTCTTCTTGGCGTAGCATATGTTTGAAAATCACTCTTAGTTACTAAATTCCTTGAGATAAGCTCTGATGCTATGGTTTCACCAAACTGATGACTTAAAGTTTCGAGTGAATCAGGTGGTAACTCCTCTGTGAAAAGTTCTATTAGTAAATTATCTTTAACCACTTGAATCACTTTTTTTGTCAAGTTCACTTATCGCTTCTTTGGCATGGTTTTTATCTGCCATGGGGAAACCTAATTTTTTTCTGCTCATTAAGTATGCGCTAGCAACATTTCTAGAAATATCCCTTATTTTTCCAATATAGTCAGCTCTTTCTGTAACGCTTATTACACCCCTTGCATCTAATAAATTAAATGTATGCGCTGCTTTTAAAACTTGCTCGTAGGCAGGTAATGCAAGGTTTTCTTCGACAAGTTTATTTGCTTGTTTAGCGTGGGAGGCAAAAGCTTTTAATAGAAATTCACTATCACTGAATTTAAAGTTGTAACTACTTTGTTCTTTTTCATTTTGTAAGAAAACATCACCATAGCTAATTCCATCTGTCCATTGAATATCGTAAACACTATCTACATTTTGAATATACATAGCAAGTCTTTCTAATCCATAAGTAATTTCACCCGTGATTGGCTTGCATGTAATTCCTCCGACCTGCTGGAAATATGTAAATTGAGTGATCTCCATTCCATTTAACCAAACCTCCCATCCTAGACCCCAGGCACCTAGTGTTGGATTTTCCCAGTTATCTTCTACTAGGCGAATATCGTTTTTTTTAAGATCAATGCCAAGGCTCTGAATAGACGACATATAAAGATCTACAATATTTTCTGGCGCTGGTTTTAAGGCAACTTGAAATTGATAATAGTGCTGCAGACGATTTGGGTTTTCACCATAACGCCCATCTTTTGGTCTTCTACTTGGCTGCACATAGGCGGCCTTCCATGGCTCAGGCCCAATCGATTTTAAAAATGTGGCGGTATGTGAGGTTCCGGCACCTACTTCCATGTCATAGGGTTGAATGATGGCGCATCCTTGTTTACTCCAATATTCCTGAAGCTTAAAAATAATTTCTTGGAAGTTAAGCATTTTTTTAATTTTAATTAATTACCAACGTATTTTACGTTGTTTCTTAATCACAGCAAGAAACTTACTAATTAATTTTTTACGAAACAAGGTAATTGAGGTAATTAAAAAGCATAGAATTAAAATTGGAAAATGACCATATTTTATAAATGGCGTACTTCCATTAAAACCCTGCACATTCTGAGTAAGTGACCCACTTTGAAATTGGGGTAGTTTATTTATGACCTTACCTTTTTCATTGATAAAAGCAGTGACGCCAGTATTTGTCGCTCGAAGCATCATCCTTCCAGTTTCAATGGCTCTAGCTTGTGAGATTTGCAAGTGTTGTTCGGCAGCAATTGAATGTCCATACCATGCATCATTACTCATATTTAACAAAATGTTTGCGTTGGGTAATTGACGAATTATTTCATTCCCAAATACATCTTCATAGCAAATATTTATTGCTATCTTTTGTTGATCAAACTTCATTGGAAGCTGTATTCTCTCACCCCTTGATAAATCATTAAATGGCATGTTAAGTAGATCTTCATAAATGAAACCAAAAATACTTCTCAGTGGGACATATTCTCCAAAGGGGACTAAATGATATTTCCTATATTTCTGTGATTCATCCTCCCCAAAAGAAACAGCAGAGTTATAAATACCAGCGTCATTCCTTTCGATGACGCCTAAAATTAGATTCCCGTCAATTTTATTCATATGTCTTTTAATTTTATTTAAATAATTTGATGGAATATATTCAATTAAAAGTGGTATTGAGGTCTCTGGTAAAACAGTCAAGGGAGAATTACTTTTTAAAATTAAACTTTCATAATTATTTAATATTTTTTTAATTTTAGTTTGATCCCACTTTTCATCCTGCTTTACGTTGCCCTGCAATAATGTAACTTCAATAGGGCCTCCATTTGGCTCTGTCCATTCAATTTTTTTTAGAAAATGACCTCCGCCCCAGATAATAATGATTAAAAAAATAATCCATAAACGTTGATAGGCTTTATTTAACAAAAGAAATAAGAGATGCGAGGTTAATATTAGAAGGAAGCTAACTCCGTAGATACCTGTAATAGGAATGTATCCAGCCAAAGGGCTACCCTCGACTTGAGAATACCCGAGAGTTAACCATGGAAAACCTGTAAAGATCCAAGAGCGAACCCATTCAACTAGTGTGAAAATTGCTGCGACTAAGAGAGGTTGATTTTTAAATTTTGGAAAAACTGAAAGGGATAGAAAAAAAAGAGATAGAAATAAACATAAAATAAAGGTTGAGAGTATTGCTAAAATTTCTGGCATACCTCCAAATTTTTGGAGGCAGATATATATCCAATAAATTCCAAAAATAAATAAACCTAATCCAAAAAGAAGGCATTCTTTGACGGGCAGATTATTTTTACGGATTAACCAAAAAAAAATGGTAAATACAAGAGGAAGAATGATATAAAAATTAAACGGGGAAAAACTTAAAACAAGTGAACTTCCAAGAATTAGATAAGAAGTATTTAATGCTTGTTTAAATAAAAAGGTCAAAATGTACTATTTCAATTATGAAAATAGTACTTTAACCCTAGTTGGTAGTCTTGTAAAAACTAAAACAAACTATCAGGCTGTTTAGTATCGAACTTTTTACCTTCAAAATTTGAGTTTTCATCAACGTCGTTTAAAAACACAACCGACTCAACGTATCCATCTATGATATCTAATTCAGTGGTAGGAAAGTAGTTTCCGTTACCATCAGTATTGAGGTTATGGTAATACCATGAACTCGCTATAACTTCATTAGATGATTTCATCTTTAAATCTAATTTTTTAGCTGGCTCACCAATAAGCCCAACAATTTCTTCTGGTTTTAAAAGTCCAATGACGCTGGCAAATTCTAGATAATCAGTAGGCATTTCATCAATGATTAGGTTGTCTGAATCGGCCACTTGGTCTTCGGCGAGCGCTAATGAGAAGCAAAAAATTGAGAATATAGCGATAAATATTTTCATAAGAGGGTGTCCTGTTTAAATAATGTAGAGTGCTAAATATTTATTTAAGTTCCACATTTTTCTTTGCCTCAGCAATATTGATCTGAATGGAGTGAATTTGCCTGCTATCTGAACGTATGATTGTTATATCTAAGCCATCAAATGAAATTTTTTCATCGTTCTCCGGTAGATACCCAAATTTATGCGTCACCAAACCACCAATCGTCGAAAAATCATTGTCTTCATAGGAGGTTGCAAAGAAACTATTAAAATCTGAAATTTCTGTTGTTGCTTTAACTCGAAACTGCCTCTGATTCTCTTCGATGATATTGCCTTCCGTTTCATCGTAATCAAATTCATCTTCAATATCACCTACAATTTGCTCAAGCACATCTTCAATTGTAACCATGCCAGCTACACCACCGTGTTCGTCAACAACAATTGCGATATGATTCCGCTTCGTTCTAAATTCTTTCAATAAAACATTTAATCTTTTAGATTCAGGAATAAAAATTGGTGGCCTTAAAATATCTCGAATTTCAAATTCATGTTCGGAAGTGAGCTTAAGTAAGTCTTTAGCGAGAAGAATTCCAATGATATTATTAATTCCTTCCTCAAAAACAGGAAATCTCGTATGAGCAGTCTCTATTACAAACGGAATGAATTCTTCGGGCTTCTTCGATACATTGATAGCGTCAATTTGTGACCTAGGTCGCATAATATCCCTGACTTGCATATCTGAAACATTTAAAACACCTTCAATCATCATTAATGCATCTGCATCAATCATATTTTTATCAAAAGCTGACTTTAAAAGATCACCAAGTTGTTTTTTATCTCTTGGTTTTAATAGAAGGTTTCTTAGTTGAGATCCAATTTTCAATCTTTTTCTTTTCATGATTTTAACTATTTATAGTCTTTATATGGGTCACTAATATTGAATTTGCTTAATATTTTTCTTTCTATGTTTTCCATTTTATCAGCATCTGCATTATTTTGATGATCATATCCTAAAAGATGCAAATATCCGTGGATAATAAGATGTGCGTAGTGATCTCGGATTTTTTTATTTTGGGCTTTTGCCTCCATCTTTATAATCGGATGACATAAGACCAAATCTCCCTCAATTGGATCTTCCAGCATTAGAAAAGATAAGATATTTGTTGATGTATCTTTATTTCTAAATTTTTTGTTTAATATTTTCGATTCATTTTCATCAACAATTCTGAGCGTAATTTTACTTTGATTTTTGGCTACAAGGCTTAACCATTCAACACATTGCTTTTTTGACAATTGTTTTCTATTATGAACCGTATCCTGTACAAATACAGAAAATGAATTTTTAGACTTCATAGTAAATTTTATAGCTTAAATTTCTCATAAGCATTAATGATTTTTTGCACTAATGGGTGACGAACAACATCCACAGAAGTAAAGAAATTGAATTCGATACCTTTCACAGATTTTAAAATTCCTTGTATTTCAATGAGACCACTTTTTTGTGATTTTGCAAGGTCAATTTGAGTTACATCACCAGTTATTACTGCCTTCGTTCCAAAGCCTATACGGGTCAGAAACATCTTCATTTGTTCCGGTGTTGTATTTTGTGCTTCATCAAGAATTATAAAGCTTTGATTAAGCGTCCTCCCTCTCATATAAGCTAAAGGAGCAACTTCTAATATGCCTTTATCGAACATTTTAGTCACGTTGTCATAACCAGCTAAATCATATAATGCATCATATAAGGGTCTTAGGTATGGGTCTACTTTTTGTGCAAGGTCACCGGGAAGAAAACCTAGATTTTCTCCTGCCTCAACTGCCGGCCTTACTAAAACTATTCTTTTAACCTTTTCTTTATTGAGTGCATCAACAGCAGAAGCAACCGCAAGATATGTTTTTCCCGTTCCGGCAGGACCAATGCCAAAATTAATATCATTTCCTTGAATATTGTTGAGATAGCAAACTTGCATGGGTGTGCGACCTTGTAAATCAGTTTTTAAAGTATGAAGTTGGGGTGAGTTTTTTGTATTACCATTTTCTTTTTGATTTAGCTCTACAAGGCTTAATTGAATATCTTCAGGTAGGATTGCCCTTGTCGCTCTTAGATAAATACTTTCAAGCAATTGGGATGCTAGTAAAATTTTTTTTTCATCCCCATTAAGAACAAACAAAGAATTTTTTCTGCTTATTTTAATCTCTAACCCAACACTTATTTGAGAAATATTTTCATCGAGTGGGCCACATAAGTTCGCTAGTTTTTTGTTGTCTTGAGGTGAAAGATTTAATTCTGTTTTCATGTCTTAAACTAATTCTCCAACCAGAGATTTACCTAAAATTTTCATCACCTTTACATTGACAAATTTATTCAATAAATCTTTTGAATCTTTAAACTCAATAATTCTATTGTTATCGGTTTTACCTAATAAAACACCTGGTTTCTTTTTTGAAAAATGATCAATCAAAACTCTATGGGTGGTACCAATCATTTTTTTTGTATAACACTCACCTTGTTTGATGTTTAATGACTGAATTTCACGTAAGCGCTCAAGTTTTTCTACATCCGTCGTTTCATCTTTAAGGTAGGCTGCCGGTGTACCTGGTCTTTTGCTATAAATAAAACTGAAGGAGTAATCAAAATCTAGCTCGATAAATAATTTTTTGGTTAAATTAAAATCATTTGTTGTCTCAGTAGGAAAGCCAATAATTAGATCTGTAGTTAATGAAACATTAGGTAGTTTTTTTCTAAGTTTTTTTATAATCGATTTATATTCTAACGTTGTATAGTTTCTTTTCATTGCCATCAATACTTTGTCGGAACCTGATTGAATGGGTAAGTGAAGGTGATTGGCTAACTTTTTGATATTACCAAAACAGTCAATAAGGTGATCATTCATTTCATTTGGATGACTGGTTGTAAACCGTATTCTTTTTACTTCTTCAATTTCCGATATATATTCAATCAGGGATGCAAAGTTTGCAATTTTTCCATTACTCATCAGCCCTCTGTAACCATTTACATTTTGGCCTAAAAGTATAATTTCAGATGCTCCTTGAAGTGTTAGTTGGATAATTTCGGTTATGATATCGTCTAGTGGTCTTGAGATCTCTTCCCCCCTTGTGTAAGGAACGACACAAAAAGAGCAGTATTTACTGCATCCCTCCATAATTGAAACCATCGCAGATGGGTTTTTACTTTTTGATGTAGGTAAGTTATCAAATTTTTCAATTTCTGGGAATGAAATATCAATTTGTGGTTTACCTGTTATTTCCCTTAAATTAATAAGTTCAGGAAGCCTGTGAAGAGTTTGTGGCCCAAAAACAGCATCAACATAGGGTGCGCGTTTAATTATTTCCTCGCCTTCTTGACTCGCAACACATCCACCTACAGCAATTTGTATATGCGGCTTTGTTTCTTTTAGTTTTCTATATCTTCCCAGGTCACTGAAAAGCTTTACCTCTGCCTTTTCCCTAACTGAGCAAGTATTTAAAACAATTAAATCTGCGTCTTCTGGAGAATCTGTTTGTGATAAATTCTTTTTAGAACCTAAAATATCTTCAATTTTTTCAGAATCATACTCATTCATCTGACAACCAAAAGACTTTACAAATACTTTTTTTGACATGTTAATTTAAAAATATAAATTTTACGATTATGGATTATAACTTTTTTTGTATACAAGACCTATGTATATAACATCTTTAATAGAGTAACATTTTGTTATGGATAACTTCCCGATATTCTTAGAGATTAGAAATAAACCAGTTTTAGTAATTGGTGGTGGAGATATCGCACTAAGAAAAATCAAGTTATTGCTTAAGTCAAAACCTAACATAAAAGTGATAGCAACTAATTTTTGTGAAGAAATTTTGGACTTAAAAGATAGGCATTCGATAGATATTATCCAGAAAGATTTTCACCCTCATGATGTTGAATTTCCAATGATTATTATTGCTGCCACAAATAATAAACCCCTTAATAAACAAATTGCCCAAATCGGAGTAAAGAAAAAAATCCCAGTCAATGTGGTTGATCAACCTTCATTATGTACCTTTACGATGGGTTCAATTGTTGAAAGAGGGTCATTGGTTGTTTCTATTTCGAGTAGTGGAAAAGCTCCTGTATTGGTTAGGCATCTTAGAGAAAAAATTGAAATGATGATTCCAGATGCTTATAAGGATCTAGTGGATCTAGCAGGGAGCTTAAGGCACAAAGTTAAAAAAACTATCAAAATAAGCAATAAAAGAAGAATCTTTTGGGAGAAATTCTTTGATATTGAAAATATTCAGTCATTTTTAAAACAAAATAAAACACTAACTAAAAAATTTAATTCTTTGCTTGGCAGTATGAAAAGTAATACAGGGGAAGTTTATTTGGTTGGGGCAGGACCAGGAGAAAGGGATTTATTAACAATAAGAGCACTGCATTTAATGCAAAAATGTGATGTTTGTATTTATGATAATTTAGTCTCTGATGAGGTGATTGAATTGGTTCGTCGAGATGCCGATATGATTTTTGCGGGGAAAAAAAGAGATCAACATACATTTAGCCAAGAGAAAATAAATGACCTACTAGTGAAATATGCCAAAAAAGGTAAAAAAGTTTTAAGACTTAAGGGAGGTGATCCATTTATTTTTGGTAGAGGGGGGGAGGAAATAGCGTCACTTATGTCACACAAAATAAATTTTCAAGTTGTCCCTGGAATTTCAGCTGCGAATGGAGTTGCTGCATACGCAGGGATACCATTGACGCACAGAGATTATGCTCAAAGCTGTCTATTCTTAACAGGTCACTTTAAGGATGGAAAAATTGATTTTGATTGGCCAAAACTAATCACAGAGAAACAAACCCTTGTGATTTATATGGGTCTTTTAAGCCTAAATGATTTTATAAATGAACTTATTCACCATGGCCAAAAGAAAACAATACCGGTTGCTGTAATCGAAAGAGGAACAACAAATGCTCAAAGAGTAATTGTTGGTAATATTGGAAATATAAAGACTAAAGTTGTGCGTTCAAAGATCAAATCACCTGCGCTTGTAATTATTGGTGAAGTAGTGAAATTAAGAGATCACCTAAAATGGTTTAAGTAAATTTATGCTCTTATAATCGGAATTGTAATTTTTGCCTCAAGCCCTTTATCTTTTTTATTTGAAATTAGCTCTAATTTTCCATCATGCGCCTTTGCAATTCTATCAGCAATTGATAAGCCTAGCCCACACCCACCTTCATTGCCTCGAGCCTCATCGAGACGTTCAAATGGCTTTAATAACCTTTCAAGTTCCTTATTTGGAATTCCAGGACCATCATCGACCACACTTATTGTAAAAGACTCTTCTTTAAGGGTTGCGATAAGTGTTACCTTCCCTTTAGCATAAAAGAAAGCATTATTAATTAAATTATCTAGACACCTTTGCAGCGCTAAGGGCCTTAGATCAATAAAGAGTTTTTTTGGTATATCGTTTTTAATATTTTTTTTTCTTAGTGTAAATTTTTGCCCCATCCTTAAATGCTTCACTTGAATGTTATTAAGGAATTTACCTAAATTGACTGGAATTTTAGTTTCATCTTCGAAGCCTCGAGCAAAATCAAGAAATTGGTTAAGAATATTGTTAATTTCAAGAATATCTTCTTCCATACTCTTTTTTAAATCATCTGATTTCTCTGGCAACATTTCTGATGCAATTCTTAAACGTGTCAAAGGTGTCCTAATATCATGAGATACGCTTGCAAGTAGAAACTTTCTTTCTTGGCTTGCTTTTTTTAAGTTAGCCAACATTTCATTAAAAGCCACATTTAAATCACTAAACTCAACTACATTATCATGAGGAAGTTTTTCAGGGGATAACCCTTTTCGTACACTTTCAGCTGCTTCAATTAGTCTATTTAAACGTCTATTGATTCTCTCCGTTGTCATGTAGGAGGCAACTAGTGCAATTAAAGCAATAATAGTCCCCCAACCTATCCAATGCCATGGAAAGGGCCTGTCTACAATTGTACGTGGTATTACTACCCAAAATAATTCACTATTTAATTCAAAACTGACCCATATCCCCTCAATAGAAAAGTGATTAATAGCAATAAGTGTTCCAAGAGGAAGTCTCTGGGTAACTTTTTGGATTACAAGTTGGAGAAATGGATCATCTGGTATTGGCTCAATTTGTTCAAAGAAGTGAGCGGGATATATCCTGACATTACCCATAGTTGAAAGCTCGTTCAAAAGCTGAACTCTTTTTTCCGAAGCTGAAGCTGCCATTGATGCTTTGGTAAAGTTTACAATAGTAGATATTTCAAGAGCTAAAGCTTCTGCTCGAGGCTCTCTTTCATAAACATCAAAAATTTTAAGGGATACAAGCTGTGTTGTGATCAATAATAATGCAATTATTAAAGATAGCCTAGTAAGAAGACTCTTTGGTAAGTATTTCAATTACTGAGCCTCTCCATCAGGATCAAAGATATAGCCATACCCCCATTTAGTTTGAAGATATTTAGGTTTATTTGGATTGTCTTCAATTAATCTTCTAATTCGTGAAATTTGTACATCAATACTTCTATCAAAAACATCCAACTCTTTACCTTTAGCTAGTTGCATTATTCTATCTCTTGATAGAGGTTGTTTGGCATGATCTGTAAAGACTTTTAATAGGTCAAACTCTCCTGCTGTAATAGAAATATTCTTACCTTCATGAGAAAGACTTCGATTTTCTGTATCAAATTCGAACGAACCGAAAAGCACCACTTTTTTTGGTGATGAAACTCCTAATTTTGTTTGTCTTCTGATGATTGCATTAATTCGTGCGAGAAGCTCTCTAGGACTAAAAGGTTTTGGAAGATAATCATCTGCTCCCATTTCAAGGCCAACAATTCGATCAACCTCATCTCCTTTGGCAGTAAGCATGATGATCGGCACATTGATATTCTTTGCTCTATATCTTTGGCATAGATTAAGACCTGATTCTTCAGGCATCATTAAATCAAGAACAATTAAATCAATAGCATTAGCGTCAACAATATCATCGAGTGCAGAACCACTATCAGCAGTAAAGACGTTTAAATTTTGATCTGTGAGATACTTTGCTGTGAGTTCAAGTATTTTTGGATCATCGTCAACAAGGGCAATATTTGGTTTATTCACAGACATGATAGATTTGTAATTATATTAAAGTATATAATATGCTATAAAAGCTTAATCATCATATTTAAATCGTTACAGTTTTGTTACAATTTCACCGTTTATTGTAATATTAGGTTAACATTGTAGTTGCAAAATGATTGACCGTTTAAAGAAAAGGCATTGATTTTAATTTGAATAAACTAATTCTTTTACCGCTATTATTTATGACTTGGTATGCGAATGCTGAGGTTGACTTGAAAAAAGTCAGAAGTAGTAATTCAACTCAAACTATTGAACTTGAAGAGATACATAATGCGTTATCTAACTTCTCAAAAGCAGAAGATAAAGTAAATGTCATATATGAGCAGAGAAGAAGAGAAATGCTCGAAAGTGTCGAGAGAAGATTTATTTTATGCGATTCTGATAATAATGAGCAGCTGGATGTTTATGAAACTACAGTATGTCTGCCACAAATTGCAAGGCAGTTTAGGAAGGTAGATACCAATAACGATTTTTTAATTAGTTTTGATGAGATGGCAATATTAGCAAAAGCCTATCAAGACAAAGTGAACGCCAAACAAGATGAAAGTTCGCAAATTGTAAAAAGTAAGAAAACCCCATCCCCCGCAACAGCGCAAAAGAATAAAACTAAAACCAAAAAAATTAATTAATTTTCTCTAAACTTTATTCCCATAAGAAGACTCAATAGCTAATGATTGAGATAACTTCAAATAACAGTTTTTTAAATTTAAAAAAAGAGCTTTCAAATTTAAAGATAAATTCATCTTTTTTATCCTATGAATTTCATAGCGCATTAGAAACTTCAGGTTCTGTTGGAAAAAACTCTGGCTGGATACCGTTCCCAATTGTTGCAAAATCAGAAGGAAAAATGGTTGGTTTTATGCCTATATATCTTAAGGAACATTCATATGGAGAGTATGTCTTTGATTGGTCATGGGCAGAAGCTTTTCATAAAAGTGGTTTAAATTATTATCCCAAAATGATTTCAGCTATTCCTTTTAGTCCAATAACTGGTAACAGAGTTATTGCTGATAATCTTGATATCAAGAAGATGATGGTAAAAGCTTTGGAAAAGATTTTACTAGATCATAAAATTTCTTCGTGCCATATATTATTTCCTAATGAAGAAGATGCATCCTTATTTAAGGATATGGGTTGGTTACAACGAGAGGGTGTGCAATTTAGGTGGGAAAATAAAAATTATGATAATTTTGAGCAATTTCTATCAAATCTTTCTCACAATAAGAGAAAAAAAATAAAACAAGAAAGAAAGAAAATCAATAATTTAAATATTGAAGTCACTATTAAGCAAGGCAACCTAATCTTAGATAAGGATATTGAGTTTTTTTATACATGTTATTGCAATACTTATATGCTTCATAATTCATCCCCTTATTTAACAAAAGAATTTTTTTATCAATTGAATAATGATATGCCTAACAAGCTTGTGTTTATATTTGCCCAACAAGATGGGAAGAGGGTAGCAAGCGCACTGAACATTATCAGTGAGCAGAGCCTGTATGGAAGATATTGGGGGGCACTAGAATATATACCTGGCTTACATTTTGAACTTTGTTACTATGCTGGGCAAGAGTTTTGTATTCAAAATAAGTTAAAGTATTTTGAGGGTGGTGCGCAAGGTGAGCATAAATTAGCTCGAGGCTTTGATCCATTTAAAACTTTTTCAAATCATTTTATTGCGAATTCTGATTTTAAAAGTGCAATCGAAAGTTTTCTAAGTAAAGAAAAAACACATATAACAATGTATACAGATGAATTAGAGGAGAGGTCAGCTTTTAAAAAAAAATAATCTAGCTGAGAATAAAATCTACAATGAAATAAAGTATAAGACCTAGTAAGAATACCAAAGTAAAACCAATAAAAATATAGCTTGATACTCCGTTCTTTTGAATGTAATCATCATCTTCATTAAATTTTTTGTTTGATTGAATTCCACAAAAAGCTGCTAAAACACTTTTAATAATCAGTAGGAGATCTTTCATATTTGTCTTCAAAGATGGTGGTGATGGAGAGACTTGAACTCTCGACCTCAGGATTATGAATCCTGCGCTCTAACCACCTGAGCTACATCACCAATAATTTAAATTTAGCGTGAGATTATATTTTTATAGGCAACTAAAGTCAAAGTGTAATTAAACATTAAATCTAAAATGAATTACATCACCATCTTGAAGAATATAATCTTTTCCTTCTAGGCGAAGTTTACCTGCTTCCTTTGCTTTTTGTTCCCCACTTAAATCAATATAATCTTGGTATGAAATTACCTCTGCCTTGATAAAGCCTTTTTCAAAATCTGTATGAATAACGCCGGCTCCCTCAGGTGCTGTCGCACCAATTTTAACCGTCCAGGCTCTCACTTCTTTAACTCCAGCAGTGAAATATGTTTGCAACCCCAAAAGCTTATAAGAGGTTCTAATCAACCTATTTAATCCTGGTTCACTTAATCCTAATTCACTCAGAAAAATTTCCTTTTCTTCATCTTCCAGGTCAGCTATATCTGATTCTATTTTTGCACAGACTGTTACAACAGGAATATTAAGCTTTTGTGCATAAGAACTTAATGCATTTAGAGAAGGGTTATCTTTGAAACCATTTTCATCTACATTGGCAACAAACATTACTGGTTTAATTGTGATCAGGCAAAGTGGCTTAATCAGTATAATCTCTTCAGCCGTCAGTTCTACTGAAGACGCAAGACCACCTGAATTAAAAACTAACTGAATTTTTTTATATAACTCTAATAATTTCTGAGAATCTTTATCACCTGATTTGGATTTTTTTGACTCTTTTTGAATTGCTTTATCAAGCGTCTCCATATCAGATAAAATTAATTCAGTATTAATAGTTTCAATATCAGATAAGGGATTGATGCGTCCTGAAACATGAACAATATTTTCATCATCAAAACATCGAACAATATGCATTATTGCATCAGTCTCTCTGATGTTAGCTAGAAATTTATTGCCTAAGCCCTCACCTTTAGAAGCTCCAGCTACTAAACCTGCAATATCAACAAGTTCTACTGTAGCGGGCTGAGTTTTTACGGGTGAGACTATATTTTCGAGTTTTGAAATTCGTTGATCAGGAACTTCTACGATGCCAACATTTGGCTCAATTGTACAAAAAGGATAGTTTTCAGCATCAATACCTGCCTTAGTGATGGCGTTAAATAGAGTTGATTTACCAACATTTGGGAGTCCTACAATTCCACATTTCATATATTAATTTCCAAAATATTTAAGCCGAGTGTAGATTTAACATTGCTTTTTCAAACTGACCGCTCTTAAGAAGCGAAAAAATTTTATAGCTATTGAGTATCGAATCTTCTATTAACTCATTTTCTTTTTTAAAAGGAGGTTTTAATACAAAATTACTTACTAGATTCTTGTTTCCAGGATGCCCAATCCCAATACGGATTCGCCAGAAATTTTTACTTTTTATTGATTCAGTAATACTTTTTAGACCATTATGACCACCATCACCACCACCAAGTTTCAGTTTGATCTTTCCAGGTTCAATATCTAATTCATCATGAATAACAAGAATTTCTTCAGGACGGATTTTGTAGAAGTTTGCAACAGCTGCAAGCGATCTTCCACTTTCATTCATAAATGTTGAAGGTTTAAGGAAAAAACAGTTACCGTCATCGGTATATTTAGCAATATAACCATTAAATTTTGCATTATATTTTAGACTGAGTCGGTGATTATTGGTTACAAAATCAATCCACCAAAACCCACAATTATGTCGAGTATTTTGATACTTTTCTCCAGGATTTCCTAATCCAGCAAAGAGCTTTATTTTGTTCATCAATGATAGGATAGCGCACTTGTAATTAAGTGCGCTATAAAAACCTACTAATCTTTTTTATCTGCTTTATCGTCACCACCCTCAGCAGCACCTTCTTCACCCTCAGCAGCACCTTCTTCACCCTCAGCAGCACCTTCTTCACCCTCAGCAACACCTTCTTCACCCTCAGCAGCCACTGGCGTTTCTTCGATAATAACCTTAGGTTTGGATATAGAGGTAATAATAGGATCATTTTCTTCAGATAAGGCAGTTAACTCTACACCCTCTGGAGCTTTTATTTCTGACAGATGAATTGAATCACCAATAGATAAATTTACTAAATCAACTTCTATATAAGTTGGTAAATCTTTTGGAAGACATAAGATATCAACATCGACCATGATGTGCGAAACAACACCACCCTCGAGTTTTACGCCAGGTGCTACATCTTCATTTAAGAAGTGGAATGGAATTTTTACACTTAACTTCTTGTTTTCATCAATTCGTTGAAGATCAATATGTTGAATATTGTTCCTAACTGGATGCATTTGATAGTCTCTAAGTAGAACTGATTCTTTCTTACCATCCAAATTTAGAGTAAGGATAGAGGCATGAAAAGCTTCATGTTTGAATTGCATAAATAAGTCTTTAGCATTCAATTCAATACTTTTTGCATCACCTTTTCCACCATAAAGAACTCCCGGAACCTTTCCTTCATGACGAAGACGGCGGCTCGCACCCGTACCTTTCGCATCTCTTAATACTGCATTTATTTCAATTTTCATTATCGAACTCCTAAAAATCAAATAGACCCGCGACCAGGCCTATTTATGTAATTAAATTACTCAGCATTCAAAAAAAAGCTTTTATTTTTTAATCAATAAATAAAGAGCTTACAGAATCTTCGTGGCTAATTCTTTTTATTGTCTCAGCTAAAATCTTAGCAACTGACAGTTGTCTTATTTTTTTACAGCTTAGAGCATTTTTTTCAAGCGTAATTGTATCAGTAATTACAATTTCATCAAGTTCAGAAGATTGTATTGATTCAATGGCTTTTCCTGAAAAAATTGGATGTGTGGCATAGGCAACAACTTTTTCTGCACCTTTCTTTTTTAAAGCTAATGCTGCCTCACAAAGCGTATTCGCTGTGTCAACAATATCATCGACTATAATGCATGTGCGACCATTCACATCACCAATAATGTTCATAACCTCTGATACATTTGGTTTTGGGCGC
The DNA here is from genome assembly GCA_028355955.1 of Methylophilaceae bacterium. GTDB lineage: Bacteria > Pseudomonadota > Gammaproteobacteria > Burkholderiales > Methylophilaceae > BACL14. Next base: position 40,758 of record JAOMTQ010000006.1, read on the forward strand.
CTTTTGTCTATAATTGCTAAATCACTTCCAAGAATTTTTGCCATCGCTCTTGCTCTTACAACCCCTCCGACATCCGGGGATACAATTACAGCATCCTCATAGCTTTGTTTTTTTAAATCTTCAAGCAAAACAGGTGTTGCGTATATATTATCAACTGGAATTTCAAAAAAACCTTGTATCTGATCTGAATGAAGATCCATCGTCAAAAGTCTGTCAACACCAACTCCAGTAAGCATATTGGCAACTACTTTTGCAGTAATAGCGACTCTGGCTGACCTGGGTCTTCTATCTTGTCTTGAGTAGCCGAGATATGGTATGGCAGCTGTTATTCTTGCAGCAGATGATCTTCTGAGCGCATCGACCATCACCATTATTTCCATTAGATTATCGTTAGTAGGGAAACTAGTTGATTGTAAAATGAAAACATCCTTTCCTCGGACATTTTCAAGAAGCTCTAACATGGTTTCTCCATCGCTAAAATTACCAACAGTCGCTTCACCGAGTTTTAGACCTAAATTAGAGGCAACTTTTTTTGCAAGATCTTTATTGGCATTCCCAGTAAAAACCATTAGATTTTCGTTTTTCACAAATACCTCCGCATTTTTAAAAATTGGCTGGGGAGGAAGGATTCGAACCTTCGCATGCATGGATCAAAACCATGTGCCTTAACCAGCTTGGCGACTCCCCATTTAACTTAAACATCATAAAAAGGATGTTTAGATAATCCTTTTACAATAAAACTTTTTATATCTATTGGTTTTTTCTCATCAATAAGTTGTATTTCTTTCACATCCGCTATTTTTACAAAAACACTTGAGCCTGTCCCTGAAATTTTAGCAAATCCAAAATTATTCATCCAACTCAATAATTTTTTCATCTTTAAATATTTTTTAGTAATCGTAGATTCTAAGTCATTAGATTCTTGGTCAAGTTTATCACTAAAATAGGACGTTATTTTCAATGTAATTGGGACTTTTGTCAATTTAAATGATTTAAAAATTGACTCCGTAGAGATAGAAAAATTGGGGTAACACAAATAATAGATGGAATTAGGAATGTTAAATTTACTTAGGCATTCGCCAATTCCTTCTACCCATGCGTTTTCCCCAAATATAAAAAATGGAACATCGGCACCTAAGCCTAAGCCAAGAGTCATTAATTCTTTTTTTGATAAATTTATATTAGCTAATTTATTTATTCCCATGAGTATGGTTGCTGCATCTGAACTTCCCCCCCCCCCTAAGCCTGCTCCAATAGGGATGTTTTTTTTGATATAAATATCGACGCCAATATTTTTATTTTTAAGAATTAATTGTGCTGCTTTTAGGCCAAGGTCATCTTGATTATCGATCTTATTTGATTCATTGATAAAATTTATTTGAGAATCACTTCTAGTCCTTATATAAATATAATCATATAAGTCTATAAGTTGAAAAACACTTTGTAATTTATGAAAGCCATCATCTCTTTTACCAATAATTTTTAAAAATAAATTAATTTTTGCAGGTGCCTTAAACTCCTCATAACCCTCTTGCGTAAAGTCTTCTTTATTCAATCAAGATTTCCAATTAATAATATATATTTTAAGTGTAATTTTATTTTTGTTTAATTCGACATACTTGGGTAAACTTTTGTTTTCTTTCTCCATAGTGCCCTCATAATCTACCTTCCAATCTTCATAAAATAGCGAGACATTATTTTTACTTGTCAATTGTGCTGGTGGACTCATAATTATTCTTTCCAGGATAAAAACATTTTGTTTATTACCAAAGATTTGCCTTATAATATTCTCGATTTCATTTTTATTTTTTGATAAATTACTGATTTTTATAGAATTATTAGATTTATTTAAATAAACTTTAGAAATTACTGAATTGAACGGATTCAAAATTGTAATACTACTTTTACCATTCTTTACATTCCAAATAAGCTTTCCGGTAAACCCTTTTTTCTCAACAAAGAGAGTAATTTTGGCTGACAAAGATAGGTTAGCAAAATTATTTATATTAGTTTGGCTGGAATAGTCTTTGTAAGAAATTATCTCTGGTTGAGTTTTGTCAACTGAAGCACAGCTAACCAGGAAAAAAGATATTAAAATACAAATAAATTTCATTATTTGCCTATTCTTGATAAAAGTTATCGGTATTTCTTAACGGTATTTAATAGTATCTTATTATCAGGGTATTGTTGCAATGATTCTTCCCATATTTTCTGAGCCTCATCAGTTTTATTTGCGTGCCATAGAACCTCACCTAGATGAGCAGAAATTTCGGGGTCTTTTTTAATACCATAAGCCTTTCTTAAGAAATCAAGTGCAACGTCGATATTACCAAGTTTATATTGTACCCATCCCATACTATCCATAATATAGTGGTTTCTAGGTTCAAGAGACAAAGCTATTTCAATGTTAATCTTCGCTTCATCAAGTTTTATGTTTCTGTCGGCAAATGAGTAACCTAAAGCATTGTATGCGACGGCATAGTCAGGCTTAATTTTTATTGCCTCCCTTAAAAGCTGCTCCATAAGGACTGTATTCCCCATTCTCTCTGCAAGCATAGCGTAATCGTACTTAAACTCAGCAGAATTTTTAAAATTTTCTTCTTCTTTTTTCATTAAATCATATGCTTCTGTTTCTTTATTATCGCTATATAAAATTGAAATCTTTGCTCTGAATAATTCGAGCTTTGCCTCTGAAGTTAAGTTGTTATATTGATCTAAGCTCTCTAATGCTTGGTCATTTCCTTCATATTTAGCAATTAACTCAGCTGTTAATATCTTAGATTCAATAAAAGATGGACCAGAATTAATTTTGTTTAGCCAAGCAAGAGCTTCTGAGTAATTACTTCTTGTATCTTCAATACGTGCAAGGTAAATGTAAATTTGTTCGGGCTGTGGGTAACCTCTTTCAAGACTTTGCATGAGGAATTTTTCTGCTAAATCATAATCACCTAGCTCGATAGCAAGCAGTGAAACAGTAAAGCTGATCTCTGCAGATGCAAGAGAACTGTTTACTATTTTGAGAAATTCATCTTTAGCTAAATTATATTTTTTTTGATTTGTAAGGAGCTTTGCGTACTCCAATCTAACTTCACTTGCTTCAGGAAATTGCTTCAAATAATTAATATAAAAATTTATCGCCTTTTCTTGTGAATCTAGTCCTATGATATAACCCTCAAATAAAACTGCTGTTTGCCACTTAGGATCAATTTTTTTTACTCTAATAAGCTCCGAAGTGGTCAGTTTTTTATTATTAGCAAAGTAAGCCGCATGTGCGATTGCAAAATGTGCTTCTTTACTATTTGGATATGGTTCAGCAATATCAACAATAAATCTCAAGGCATTTTTCTTATTCTCTACTTTAGCAAGAATAGAATTTAAATATAAAAAACCTTCTCCTCGGTATGTATCTTGCTCAAGTAATTTTTTTACAATTGGCTTTGCTTTGCTTAGGTTTCCACTTGTAATGTAAAGTTCTGCTAAAATTTGTTGAGCTTGAACTGAATTGGGATCTAAACTGGTCCATACTTTTGCTGAATCAAGGGCGACCCGACCATTTCTTGAACTTCCTGCAACTCTAGTAGCCCTCTCAGCCAATGAAGTAACGTGCGTTTGTTTAGCTAAATCAAGATAGAGATGTCCAGCAGAATTAAAATCACCCCTTTGGGTAGCAATTTCGGCTAGAAGGAATTTATATACGAACTCCGCATTCGCTTTAGTGATTTTTGGGGCTAGGTTAGGATTAAAATTATCTTGCTGATTAGCAAAAGAAGAATTAAAACAAACTAAAAAAAATAAAAAAATATAGAATCTTGCGAAAGGTATTTTATTGAAAATATTATTTTTTTCCATATTCAATGTCTTTTCTTAAATTTAAAAAATTTACTTGAACCAATTATAACTTGCTTAATGACTTAGATTCTAAAAGATAATTCATTTATCTTTAAATTTTTTTTTACTTCTTTAAACTTTTTTTTTAATATACACTCCTATTAAATTATTAATAAATTTTATTGAATTCACTGGAAATCAAGTTGAGCATTACTACATTTGAAAATACGATAGAAGCTTCAAATCTTACTAAAAGTTTTGGAAACAACATTGCAGTCAATGATGTTTCTTTCCAACTCAAAAAAGGTGAAGTTCTCGGTTTTTTAGGTCCTAATGGAGCAGGTAAATCAACTACAATGAGGATGCTTACAGGGAATCTTGCGCCTACAGATGGGGATGTAAGGATATGTGGCATTAATATTATTACCGAGCCAAAAAAAGCTAAAGCATTGATAGGATATTTACCTGAGATGAGACCACTTTATAAAGAGCTTACAGTAAATGAATATTTAACTATTGCTGCTAGGTTTCATAAAGTACCTTCACCAAAAATTAAAAAAGCTCTTGAGGAAGCGAAAGAAAGATGTGGCTTGTCTCATATGAGCAAAAGGTTAATTGAAAACTTATCTAATGGTTACCAACAGAGGGTTGGGATTGCACAAGCCATCATTCATAATCCTGAAATTGTAATTCTCGATGAACCTACTGTTGGTTTAGATCCTATTCAGATAAGAGAAATACGTAAATTAATCAGAGATATTGGTCAGCAACACAGCGTGATTATCTCCACTCATATTCTTCCCGAAGTAGAGATGGTCTGTGATCGTGTTCAAATTATAGATAATGGTCAACTTGTTTTTCACGGATCTATTGAAGACCTTAGAGCACAAAGAAGAGGTAACAAGTTATTGGTTGGTTTCTCAAAAGCCCCTGCGCTAAGCAAATTAAAAAAAATTAAAGGGGTTGATAAAGTTGAGAATGCTGAGAATGGTATGTTTAGATTCCACTTCAAAGAAAAATACTTACCTGCTGAAGAAATTGTCAATCTTTCGGTGAAAGAAGGCTGGGGTCTTTATCATATTAATATGGACATAACGAGCTTAGAAGAAACTTTTGTAAATTTAACGCAAACTAGTTAAAAGTGAATTGATTTTTATGATTATTAATGTTGCTAGAAAAGAATTAAAAAGTTTATTCGCTTCTCCAATGGGGTGGATAATACTTTCAATTTTAATGTTTGGATTTGGAACATTATATTTGCAGGGTGTTAATAGTTATTTTGAAGTTATGTCTGGGGCAGTTCGTCCTGCTGAAAGGGTTGGAGTCACAATTTATGTTGGGTCTCAAATTTATAGCACGGCACTTTTTCTGCTTTCTGTTACTACGCCCATGCTTACAATGAGGTTAATTAGCGAAGAAAGAAAGAGTCAAACAATGCCATTTTTGCTAAGCGCTCCAATATCTCTCTCAGAAATAGTGATTGGTAAATTCTTAGGCCTAGTTATATTTTTAAGTATTCTTGTTATTTATATATTTGTTATGCTTTCAACACTTAATATTTGGGCTGATATAGATTTTGGGTATCTGATTGGTAACTCTTTTGGGTTCATCTTATTGATAGCAAGTTTTACAGCGTTGGGAATTTTCTTCTCAAGCTTAACAAATCAACCTATTATTGCGGCGATCACAACATTTATTGCACTTGTGTCGATGGTCGGTTTGGGAAGCTATTTTGCGAGTGATCCAAGTCACTGGTTCAATTACATCTCAATGACTAAGCACTATCAATCATTTACTAGGGGTGTTTTTGATAGCGCAGATATTATTTATTATTTGCTCTTTATTGTTACCTTTTTAACTCTAACTGTTAGAAGGCTTGATTCAGATAGGCTTAGGGGGTAACTACTGTGAAAGCAAATAAAAAATTAAGACTCCAATATTCTCTACAAAATAGTTTTTTTCTTATTTTATTTTTATCTTTAGTATTTGTTATTGGCTTTTTGGCCAAGCAATTTGTCTATGTCAAAGATATGACCCAAGCCAACAGGAGCGTTCTAACTAAAGGCAGTATTGAGGTTATTGAGAGTATGAAAGATCCTATACAGCTAACGATTTTTGCATCTAACGATGATGGCAGTGAGAACTTTAGGAAAAGCATCGTGGATTTTTTTGCTAAGTACCAGAGAGCTAAGTCAGACATAAATATTAAATTTATTAATCCAATCGAAGAGCCAAAACTCTTACAAGAGCTTGGCATCAGAAGTGATGGAGAAGTTGTTGTTGAATACAATAAAAGAACAGAACATATATCACCACCATTTGCTGAACAAGAATTTACAAATCTTCTTGTTAGGCTCTCTCGAACAAATCAAAAACCAATTTTATATCTTGATGGTCACGGCGAAAAAAACTTAATTGGTAAAAAAACAAATGATCTTGGTGGCTTTGGCGATCAATTAAGAAACAAAGGACTCAAGCTTGCGAATCCAGATCTAACAGCTCTTAACGATGTCCCTAAGGAGGGAGCAATGCTTATTATTGCAAGCCCTCAAGTAAATGTTGGAAAAGTAGAAGCAAAAAAAATATTAGATTATGTAGAACAGGGTGGAAATCTGCTTTGGCTATTAGATGATAATAATTTTAAAGGGCTAGATAGTCTGGCAAAATATTTAGCTTTGAAGGTGTCTGATGTGTCTGTTATTGATCCACTTGCTGAAGAATATGGTGGAGATGAAAATATAACTTTTTCAACCATTTATGGAGATCATCCGATTACGAGAAATTTTATGTTGAGGACCATATATTCTAATGCTCATGAAGTGAATGCTCAAGATTCATATGAGAATGGATGGGAAGTGAGTGAGTTGATAGAAGTTGCAACAGGTGGATGGCTCCCTTTAAGCAAAAAGAATGGTGAGGATAAATTTAATTTCATTAAAGGTGAAGATAAACAAGGACCCATAAACATAGGAATAGCGCTTAAAAGGAAGTTTGGAGATATTGGACAAAGAGTAGTTGTAGTAGGCAATGCGTCATTTTTATCAAATACCTTTATTACCTCTGGAGGTAATTTAGACTTGGGTATTAATATTATTAATTGGCTTGCTGGCGATGATCAGTTAATTACAATCCAACCAATGCCACTTAAGGATATAAATGTAAGCATCCCGAATGATAGTAAGTCTGTATTTATTGCATGGACCATATTTCATTCATTTCAATATTTTATTCCAATTGGTTTGTTCATTTTAGGTTTTGTGGTTTGGTTCAGAAGAAGAAAGGCCTGATATGACTAATAAATGGGTTACTAATTTAATATTACTAATCGCATTAGTTGCTGCAAGTTTAGTTGCCTTTAAATCTTTAAAAGAAGAACCTAAAATTATAAAAGGTATAGAAGTTTCAAACTTTAAGCTTTCTGATTTTGACGAGATAGAGTTAAACTTTCCATCAAAAGCAAAAGTACACTTTAAAATCATTGAAAATCACTGGAAAATTTTGTCGCCAGTTAAAGGCAGGGCAAATGAACGCTACATATATCAAATTCTATCAATCCTAGCTTCAAGGAGCCCTGAAAAACTTAAAAGCGATAACTTAAAAAAATATGGCCTTGATCAACCTCAGTTAAAATTGGTATTTCAAAATAATGAAAAGATGTTGAAAGAGGAGTTTATATTTGGGACATATAATCCAATTTCAGAAAATCAGTATATAAAATATAAAGAAGATGTATTTATTGTGAATGGTTTATTTTCGGAAACAGCATCATATGTTCCAATTGAGTTTATTGATAAAAGACCGATTGCCCCTTACGAAATGATACAAGGGTTTAACTTTTCAAGGCTAGAGCAATGGCAAAAAAACCAATTAAAACTTGTTAAAAAAAATGGTAAGTGGATTACAAAAGGAATCGATGTTAAGACTACTCAGGAAGATATTTTAGAGTGGCTCAGCGTTTCTTGGGATGGGTTGCAAGCGCTTTCACTTGAAAGTTTTAAGATGGACTCAAGACTAGGGTATAAAAGTTTTGATGTAATAGTTGGCAATAATAAAAAAGTAACATTTTACAAAATTCAAGAATCCCCCCAACTTCATCTTTATCGAAAGGATGAAGGACTGTTATATCGCTTTCCAGGAGATTTAGGATTTACAATGTTAAATCCCCATGTTGAGGTAGTAGAAAAAGAATAATGCCTGAGTTACCGGAGGTTGAAGTAACAAGACTTGGTCTAGCCCCTCTTATAAATGGAACAGTTTACGACGTAAAAGTGAGAAATTTTTCACTCAGATGGCCTGTAAATCCAAATCTTAAAAAAATTCTTAATTCACAAAAATTAATTTCACTTATTAGAAGAGGTAAATATCTTCTTGCTGGTTTTTCAAATGGTTATTTAATTATCCACCTTGGGATGTCTGGAAGGATATCTATTGTTTCTGAAAAAAATTGTCCTTTAAAGCATGATCATATCGATATATGTTTCGAAGTAGACGGAAATAAAAAAATATTAAGATATAACGACACAAGAAGATTTGGAGCAATGATTTGGACTGATGACAACCCATTTAATCATAAGCTCATATCAACCCTAGGCCCTGAGCCTTTATCAGATGAATTTAATACGGACTATTTATTTAATATAGTTAAAAGAAAAAAACAGCCGATCAAGAGCACAATAATGGATAGTCACACTGTAGTTGGTGTTGGTAATATTTATGCTAGTGAATCACTTTTTCTTGCTTGTATTAGACCTCAACGTCGATCTGAAAAAATTAAAAAAAAAGAGATTGGAGTATTAGTTGATTCTATTAAAATTGTTATACAAAAAGCAATTGAAAGAGGTGGAAGTACACTTAATGACTTTTATAGTGTAAATGGACAAAGCGGATACTTTCAAAATGAGCATAAGGTTTATGCAAGAGAAAATGAATGCTGCGCTAACTGCGACGGTAAAATATATTTGCTAAAAATTGCACAGAGGTCAAGTTTCTATTGTAAAAAGTGCCAGATATAAATTCTATTTTTTTATTATATTAATGAAAAGGCTATAAGCGTTATAGCTATAAATATCAGAACTATTACAATTAAAATTCTGTCCTGTTTGAGCTTCATTTCTATTACTGACTTTTGCATATCATTTTTAAGAATAGTATAAGAATTTTTATTGTGATTATTTAAGTAAGAATGTAAAAGTGTTGGCAACTGAGGTGCAACATCCATCCAATTAGGGAATTCCTTTTTTATTTTATTTATTATGCTTTTGGGGCCTAATTGTTCTTTTAACCAATTTTCCAAAAAAGGTCTTGCTGTAACCCATAAATCTAAATTTGGATCTAGTTCACGCCCTAAACCCTCTACGTTAAGAAGTGTTTTTTGTAACATGGTTAATTGTGGTTGTATTTCCATATTAAATTTTTTAGAAGTTTGAAATAATCTAATAAGTAACTTACCAAAAGAAATATCTTTAAGGGGTTTATTAAAAATTGGTTCACATACTGACCGAATAGCATTTTCAAATTCATCAATTGAAGTTTCTGCAGGAACCCATCCCGATTCAATATGGACTCTTGCAACTTCCCGATAATCTCTTTTGAAAAATGCTGCAAAATTTTTGGCTAAATAAAGTTTATCCTGTTCATTAAGCGTACCCATTATTCCAAAATCCATTGCAATATACTTTCCACTTTTTGCTACTTGAATATTTCCAGGATGCATATCTGCATGGAAGAAGCCATCTCGAAAGACTTGTGTAAAAAATATTTCAACGCCATTCTTAGCTAATTTGGGTAAATTAATTTTATTCTTTTTGATGACATCAATATTACTTATGGGAATCCCATCCATTCTTTCCATTACCATTACTTTTTCATGGCAGTAATCCCAAAAAATATTTGGGACAATTAATAATTTTTTATCTTTAAAGTTTTCTCCGAGATGGCTACAATGACCCGCTTCAAGCAGAAGATTCAGTTCTGATTGAGTATGCCTCTCAAATTCAGAGACGACTTCATCAGGCTTTAGCCTCTTACCGTCTGACCAAATTTTATGTAAAATTTTTGCAATTAAATGAAGTAATTTAATATCTTTTTTAACTTCGTTTTCTATGTTTGGTCGAAGAATTTTTACAGCTACCTTCTCTCCATTGTGGAGTTTGGCAAAGTGCACTTGCGCTACTGAAGCACTTGCTATCGGTTTCTCATTAAATTCTTTGAATACCGATGAAATTTTTTTTGAATAAGAGTTTTCAATTGTTTGCTTAACTTTTTTAAATTCAAAGGGAGGAACTTTATCCTGAAGCTTTGAGAGCTCAATCGCAATATCACTTGGGAGTAAATCTTTCCTAGTAGAAAGCATTTGTCCAAATTTTATAAATATTGGGCCTAAGCTTTCTAGAGCAAGCCTAAGTCGAATTGCTCGATTATTTTTTTTGGGTTTGAAAAAATTAAGGGGGAAGATCACTATATTCAGAAAAGAGTTTTTACGTAATTTAAAAAACTCATCAAGTCGAAATTTTAGTACGATGAAAATAATAAAAATTATTCTAAAAATAATCATTTTGAAATCTTGAGCGCGATATTATTAATTTTAGCTTCAATGCGCTCTACATCTTCATTAATATTATCTATTTCAGCTAAAAACTGTTGTACTCTAGTTTTTTTTGCAATTAAAGGTTTTTCTTCTTCCCAATACTCTTTAAAAGCCTCAGCAATACTTATCGTAACTTTTTTACTTTCATTTAAGAATTTTCCTCCCAAAATACCTAATCTGTTTGCAGCTACATCACCAATGATTTTGCTTAAGTCCTCTTCTACATCCCATTTTGTTTTTTTTAATATTTCAGATACTTCCTTTGCTAAATCAATATCACCTTTGATGGTGATGCCTTTATTTTCTTTATGAATAATTTGATTAATAAAGCTATTGATAGGCATAGAAATTGATGCATCAGGATCTTTTACTTGACTAATATATTCTAATAATCCTTTTTTATTTACTTTAAAAAATATAGATAGCTCTGAGATTTTGATGAGTATGGTTTTGTTGTGAAACTTTTTTAACCTTGAGCTCATCCAGTCGTTTTGTGATAAAACATGATTTAAAACAAGTTTTCTTAATTTTTCCACTAAAATTTGTATCCCTGATGAATAGCAACAATACCACCTGATAAATTTAGGAAGCTTACATTATCAAACCCTTGATTTTGCATTATTGCTAGTAATGCTTTTTGATCGGGATGCATTCTTATTGATTCAACAAGATACTGGTAGCTCTTTTCATCTTTTGCAAATATTTTACCAATCTTAGGAAGTATATTAAATGAAAAGCTATCGTAAATTTTGGAAAGTGGCGACCAAATTTTTGAAAATTCTAAAATAACTAATTTTCCACCAGGAGATAATACTCTGTACATTTCTGATAAAGCCTTTTCTTTATTTGTAATATTTCTTAATCCAAAGGCTATTGTTATGCAATCAAAATAATTTGATGGAAAGGGAATTTTTTCAGCATCACAGGCTATGCTTGGGATCATTTTCCCATGATCAATTAATTTTATTTTTCCTTGTTTCAACATTTTGATATTTATATCGGTATGAAAAATTTTAAAGCTTTTATTTCGATTTGATAACTCAATACAAATATCACCTGTCCCACTTGCTAGATCGAGGATTTTTGAGTTATTTTTTATTGTTAAAATTTGTGTAAAGTATTTTTTCCATATCTTATGCAAGCCTGCAGACATCAAAGAATTCATTAGGTCATATCTGGTAGCAACTGACTCAAAGACACTTTTTACTTTTTTTGCTTTTAAGTTTTTATTTACTGACTCAAATCCGAAATGTGTTTTCTCATTCTCCATCTGTAACCTTTCTTTTAAAACCTTTTTCATCTAGCTTCATAATATACTCCATCCAAAGTTGGTCATAATTTTTTGCTAAATTATAAAGGTATGTCCAACTAAATAACCCAGTATCATGGCCGTCAGAAAAATGTAATTTTATTGCATATTGCCCTACGGGGGAAATTTTAACGATATTGACGTTCTCTTTGCCTATTTGAAGAACTGCTTGTGAAGGATGATGTCCTTGAACTTCTGCGGAGGGAGAGTAAACCCTTAAAAATTCGCATGATAGCTTACATTCAGTGCAATCATTAAAAACAATATGAAGTAACTTTGACTTTTGTTGTAGGTTTATTTCAATAGGTATTGGTGAAGAAGCCATAGTTAACCTTTAAATTGGCTAATATTATCAGAAAGAGTTAATCTAATCTTTCTTTACTTATAGCTTCATTTAATTTACCCATAGCAATTTTTTCAATTTGCCTAATACGCTCTGCTGAGACATTAAATTTTTTTGCAAGATGATTTAGCGTTTCTGCTTTATCTTCACCTAACCATCTGGCTTTGATAATTGATTCGCTTCTTTCATCTAAGGTTGCCATAGCATTCTTAAGTAATTCTAAATTATTTGATTCAGTCTGGCTTTCATGAAGTGCATCATGTGGATTTAATGACTTATCTTCAAGGTAAGAAATAGGTCTAAATGAATCCTCATCAGAATCATCATCTGAATAGTCAATTGTTAATTCTTGGCCATTCATTCTATATTCCATTTCTTTTACATCAGACTCTTTTACATTCAAATCATTAGCAATTGATTGAATTTCATCAATACTTAATGGTTTTAAAGTTTTTTTCATACTTCTTAAGTTAAAGAAAAGCTTTCTTTGAGCTTTTGTTGTTGCATTTTTGACCAAACGCCAGTTTTTAACAACGTATTCTTGTATCTCTGCTTTTATCCAGAAAATTGCATAAGATACCAAACGAACCCCTTTATCTACATCAAATTTCTTGACAGCCTTCATTAAGCCTATGTTACCCTCTTGAACTAGATCAGATACTGGAAGGCCATATCCACTGTAGGACCTAGCAATTTTGATAACTAATTTTAAATGGGATAAAATTAGTTTTTTTGCTGCTTCAAGATCATTGTTAAGTTTTAATTTTTTACCAAGCTCAAACTCTTCTTCAGCAGTAAGTGAAGGAAAAGCTCTAATTTCTCTTTGATATAAATCAAAACTATCAGTTACGTTATATTTTGATAATGAAAATGTATTTGTCATAATTGTATTTTAGCACTCTTTATACATGAGTGCCAGTTTTCTATATAAAGTTCAATTAAAACAATATTTTATTTATAAATTTTTAGCCTTTGAATCGAATTTCTTGCTGAGATGTATGATGAAATTAAGCCAATAAGCATCGCTAAAACTATAATGTATATATAATATCTTTTTGGCAAATCATTAAAAATGATATCTGTTCCAAATATTGAAACTAACTTAATTAATGCAACATTTAAACTAAAGACAGATAGCTTTAATATAGAAATGGTAATAATTCCTCCACCTAGCCCATATAATATTCCTGTATATATAAAAGGCCTTTGAATAAAAGCATTTGTTGCACCAATTAATTTACTGACTTCAATTTCGTCTTTGTAGGTAAGCGTTTGGAGCCGAATAGTATTTCCAATTACAACAAGGAGGACAATAATTAGAAGCGCTGCTATAAAAAATACACTTAATTTACCGAGTGACAGCCCAATTCTAAGTTTTTTAATCCAATTTCCGTCTACTGTAACGCTTTCAATCCCGTCAACTCCATCAAGATTATCTATGAGCTTTTGTATTTTTATTTCATCAAGTGTGTTTAATGATATAAAAAAGGCATCAGGAAGAGGGTTAGCAGAAACGCTTGAACTTACAGCTACATCTAGCTTAGTTTGAAGTTTTTCCCAGGCAATCAGTTTAGGTTCAAAATGAATTTTTTTTACTAAACTATTTTTTTTAAGACTTAATTCAATAAAGTCTATTTGATCTTTTGATACGGTCTTATCAAGAAAAATACTAATTTCAGCTTCATGTTCTATATTTTGTGAAATTTGACCCGCATTTTCAATAAGCAACAAGCCTGCACTAGGCAAGCAAAGGGTAATACCGATGACAATAGTCATCATAAAGGATGCACCAATATTATTAATGAATCTTGAAAATCCATTTAGAAATGCTTGATAATGATTATGAAGGAAGTTGAACATGGCCTATTAAATTTTGAATTGATCCTCCATTAAGTTGGAATCTTTTAAAATTAATCTTGGTTGATGGTATTTCATGTGTTGAGATAATTACAGTTACACCTACCTGTTGAAAGCTATAAAAAATATTCATTATTTCCTCTGCATATTCTTTGTCTAGGTTTGCAGTTGGTTCGTCTGCAATAAGAATTGAAGGTCTTGATACAATTGCTCTGGCAATAGCCAATCTTTGCTGCTCTCCTCCAGAAAGTGTAACGGGCATCATTCTTTCTTTTTTAAGTAAACTTACTTTATCAAGTGCAGCTCTCACCCTTCTGTTTATATCAGTTTTTGACATATTATTAATTTCTAATGGTAGGGCAACATTTCCAAAACAATTTCTATCATAAAGTAGCTTATGATCTTGAAATATCATTCCAAATCGTCTTCTCAATAGAGGAACTTCTTTATTTTTTATTTGAGAGAGGTTTTGATTTTCAAAAATGATAGAGCCTGAACTTGGTTTTTCTAGTGCAGATATGAGTTTTAGAAGAGTTGTTTTTCCTGCACCTGATGGACCGGTTACAAAAACCAACTCTCCTGATAATATTTCTAAATTTATATTTTGTAATATTTCAGGACTACCTTGGTAATTCTTCGATACTTTTTCAAAGGTTATCATTCAATCATTCCTTCAACATAGTCTTCTGCATTAAAAACCTTTAAATCATCAATTTTTTCTCCTACACCAACAAATCTTAATGGTGTTGGCTGATCTTTCGCTATAGCGGCAACAATTCCACCCTTCGCTGTTCCATCTAATTTAGTTATGATTAAACCAGTAACATTCAAGGCCTCATTAAATATTTTGAGCTGATTAATCGCATTTTGTCCAGTATTTGCATCAATGACTAACATTACTTCTTGAGGCGCATCAGAATGACACTTTGTTATGACTCTTTTTATTTTTGTTATCTCATCAATAAGATTTTTCTGAGTAGGCAACCTCCCAGCAGTATCTGCTAAAACAATATCAATATTTTTTGATTTCGCTGAATTTACAGCATCAAATATAACTGCACTTGGATCTCCATTTTGTTGTGCAATTACCTGAGTGTTATTTCTCTCCCCCCATACAGATAACTGCTCAACTGCAGCCGCCCTAAAAGTATCTCCGGCGGCAATTAAAACCTTTTTGTTTTGCAATTGAAATATTTTTGTTAATTTACCAATAGTTGTTGTCTTTCCTGCACCATTTACACCAACAATCATCATAACAAATGGGCTTGAGTTATCTATATTTAAAGGGCGCTCTATTTTCTTGAGTAGCTCAATAAGACGATCCTTTAGAATTTTTTTTAATTCTAGTGGGTCAGTAATTTTATCTTTTTTTATTTTTTCTTTTGTTTCTTCAATAAGCATTGTGGTGGCAGATATACCAACATCTGCAGTTAAAAGAATCATTTCTAACTCATCATAAAAAGAATCATCAATTTTTTTGTTGGAAAATAAATCAGTGAACTGAGCATTTAGTGTCTCTCTTGTC
>JAOMTQ010000007.1 GCA_028355955.1 Methylophilaceae bacterium
TTATATTTGAAGAAAAAATTCGTCATACACCTTCCGGGTTTGTTGTACAGGGATTTAAAATTGAACATAAATCTCTCCAAAAAGAAGCGAATTTAGATAAACAAGTTGGCATTGAAGTGGACGCAGTTTTTATTAATAAACAATTAAGGGAAGAAATTCATATTGGAAAAAAAGGTTTATTTATTGGTTTTATGGATAAAAAATCATTTAAATCAACGCAATTAATTTTCCACGTTACTGAGTTTAAATTTTAGGAGTTTTATATTATGGCAAGAGATATGTATAAGAGAAGGCGATATTGTAGATTTTCTGCTGAAGGAATTAGTGAGGTTGATTATAAGGATGTATCAATTCTCAAAGACTTTATTACTGAAAATGGAAAATTAATTCCTGCTCGTATTACTGGAACAAAAGCAAGATATCAAAGACAACTTTCAACTGCTGTAAAGCGCGCAAGGTTTTTAGCTTTACTTCCGTTTACTGACAAGCATTAGGAGGGAAAATGGAAATTATACTACTTGAAAAAATTGTAAACCTTGGTGAGTTAGGGGATGTGGTAAATGTAAAAGATGGATTTGGAAGAAATTTCTTAATACCACAAGGTAAAGCAAAAAGAGCTACCGCTCAAAATATGGAAGAATTTAAAGTTAAAAAAGCTGAGCTTGAAAAACAACAAGCAGCTCTCGAAAAATTATCTCAACAGCGTGCTAAAAAGCTTGATGGAGTAAGTATTAAAATATCTCAGAAAGCTGGTGTTGATGGAAAACTTTTTGGATCCGTTAGTAATATTGATATATCTGAAGCACTTATTAAAGAGGGGCATGAGGTAGTAAAGTCTGAAATAAGGCTACCTGAAGGACCACTAAAATCGACTGGTGAGTTTGATGTTACTATTGATCTTCAGCATGAGTCAACAGCTTTAATTAAAGTTACTATTGAAGGCGAAGAGTAATTTTTTAAAATAAATTTAATTTATTAGGCTGTCAATGAGGCAGCCTTTTTTTTATTCGTTATAATGAATTATGGATGAAAATCAAATATCTGCTCTAAAAATACCTCCTCATTCTATTGAGGCAGAACAATCAATATTAGGTGGGCTTTTGATTGATAATAAAGCTATTGATAGAATTGCTGGTCAAATTTCAGCTTCTGATTTCTATCGAAATGATCATCGAATAATTTTTACTCATATAAGTAAGTTGATTGATAATAATGATCCTGCAGATATCGTCACAGTTGCAGAATCTTTAGAGCAGAATGCAGAATTAACTAAAGTTGGTGGAGTTGCCTACTTAGGACTTGTTGCTGAAAATACGCCCACATCATCTAATATTTCAGGCTATGCAAAAATTGTTCGTGAAAGATCGATCATGAGAAATCTTGTTGAGGTTGGCTCAGACATTGTAGAAAGTGCTTTTTCACCTCAAGGAAAAGATGCACAACAATTGCTTGATGAATCTGAATCAAAAATATTTCAAATTGCCGATGCAGGAACTTCGGAAAAATTAGGTTTTATTGATATTAAAGAACTTTTACCTAAGGCTGCTCAAAGAATTGATGACTTATATCAGTTAGATGACCCTAATGGCGTCACTGGAGTCCCTTCAGGATATTCAGATTTAGATCAAAAAACAGCGGGTCTCCAACCAGGAGATTTGATTATTATTGCAGGTAGACCGTCTATGGGGAAAACCTCTCTTGCATTAAATATTGCAGAACATGTAGGAATGGAGGCGGGTTTACCCGTAGCTATCTTTTCAATGGAAATGGGTGCAGCACAACTAACAATGCGTTTACTTGGTTCTGTAGGTAAATTAGACCAACATAAGATGAGAATTGGGCAATTAGAAGACGAAGACTGGCCTAAATTAACGAATGCTTTAGGCGTGTTAAACGAAGCCCCAATTTTTATTGATGAGGGATCTGCTTTAAATTCATATGAAGTCCGTGCAAGAGCCAGAAGACTTCACAGGCAACAAGGAAAATTAGGGCTTATTGTGATTGACTACATTCAGCTTATGTCATCTGCAAATGAGCAATCTAATGAAAATAGAGCCACAGAAGTTTCTGAAATTTCAAGATCGCTTAAAGCTTTAGCAAAAGAGCTCAATGTTCCAGTTGTAGCCTTATCTCAACTTAATCGAAGTGTTGAATCAAGGCCTGATAAGAGACCTATGATGTCCGATTTAAGAGAATCTGGTGCTATTGAGCAGGATGCAGATGTAATTATGTTTATTTATCGAGATGAAGTTTATAATCCAGAAACAGCTGAAAAGGGTGTCGCTGAGATAATTCTATCAAAACAAAGGAATGGACCAACTGGTACAGTAAAATTAACTTTTCTTGGGCAATATACTCGCTTTGAAAATTACGCGAACCCAGGATATGATCCTAATAAATAAATATGCGTCCGATTAAAGCTTATATCAATCTAAGCGCACTTACTTTTAATCTTCAGGTAGTAAAAAAAATTGCAAAAAATAGCAAGATAATGGCGGTGCTCAAAGCCAATGCTTATGGGCATGGCTTGGTGGAGACAGTGAAGGCAATCAAAAGTGTTGAAGGTATCGCAATCTTAACTATTGAAGAAGCGGTTAAAATTAGGAAGGCTGGCTTTAAAAATACCATATTACTTCTTGAAGGTTTGTTTGGAGCTGAAGATATTCATGAAGTTGAAAAATTAAATCTTAACTTAGCTTTACATAATGATCAGCAAATTGAATACTTAAATGAAGTGACGCTTAAAAATCCGATAAATGTTCATTTAAAAATTAATACAGGAATGAATAGGCTGGGTTTTCCCCCTGATCAGGTTGATTATTTAATTGAGAATTTAAATGCTAATCCAAATGTATCAGGTATTACTTTAATGACACATTTTGCAACAGCCGATGAAAAAGAGGGGATTACAAAGCAGTTAGACTGTTTTAATCGTGTTACAAATAACTATAACTTTAGTAGTTCAGTGGCTAATTCGGCGGCTCTTTATAAATTTCCTGAGGCAAGATTAGACTGGGTTAGGCCGGGTATCTTGTTATACGGAGCGTCTCCATTCGATGATATTTCAGCAAAAAAAATTGCCGTTAAGCCTGTAATGTCTTTGATTAGTAAAATTATCGCTATTCAGAATATTAAAAAAGCACAAGCTGTTGGTTATGGAAATAATTTTATCGCTAAGGAAGATATGCGTATTGGAATAGTTGCTTGTGGTTATGGTGATGGCTATCCGAGACACGCCAAGACTGGAACGCCTATTTTTGTTCATAATAAGATCACAAAAACTATTGGTAGAGTTTCAATGGATATGCTTTATGTCGATTTGTCTGAAATTGATAAAGCAGAAATAGGTTCAAAAGTGGAAATGTGGGGAAGTCACATCTCTGTGGATGAAGTGGCTAAGAATTCAGGGACGGTTGGGTATGAATTATTATGTAATATATCCGCTTCAACTCGCGTTCCATTGGAATACGTAGATGGCTAAAAATAAAACAGCATATCAGTGTAGAGAGTGCGGTGGCATTTCATCTAAATGGCAAGGTCAATGCCCACATTGCTTTGTTTGGAATTCTCTTGATGAGATAATTGTTGAATCAAAAACGCCATCGAGGTTTGCTGCGTTGTCAAAAACGAATGAGCTGACAAAACTTGATGATGTTAAAGCACTTTCCATTCCTAAGCGAAAAACAAATATCTCAGAATTTGATCGTGTCTTAGGTGGTGGTTTCGTTCCAGGCGGTGTCATTTTAATTGGAGGCGATCCAGGTATAGGTAAGTCCACCATTTTAATTCAAGCATTATCTAAAATCACTCAAGATCCAAAAGATAATTGCAATGTGATCTATGTCAGTGGTGAGGAGTCCAAGGAACAAATTGCCATGAGAGCAAAAAGGCTTGAGTTAGAGGTATCTGATATTTCAATATTATCAGAAATCAATCTTGAGAAAATTGTAAGTATTGTTCAAAAAAATAAGCCAAACGTAGTTGTTATTGACTCTATTCAAACCATTTATTCTGAAGAGATGACTTCGGCACCAGGCTCAGTCACCCAAGTGAGAGAATGCTCTGCTCAACTCACTCGAATTGCCAAACAATTCGATATAACGATGTTGCTTGTTGGTCATGTTACAAAGGAGGGCACATTAGCAGGACCCAGAGTGCTAGAACACATCGTGGATACTGTTTTATACTTTGAAGGAGACCCAAGTTCAAGTTTTAGAATGATCAGAGCATTTAAGAATCGCTTTGGAGCAGTCAATGAATTAGGTGTTTTTGCGATGACGGAAAAGGGGTTAAAAGAAGTAACTAATCCATCAGCACTTTTTTTATCTCATCACCATAAAGAAGTTAATGGCTCATGTATCACTTGCATTCAAGAGGGGTCAAGACCCATGCTTATTGAAATTCAAGCTCTAGTTGATAATTCACATGGACACGCACCCAAAAGGCTCTCAGTAGGTTTAGATCAAAATAGGTTGGCTATGTTACTTGCTTCACTTAATAGGCACGCTGGCATTGCTTGCTTTGATCAAGATGTTTTTGTGAATGCGGTTGGTGGTGTAAAAATTACAGAGCCTGGGGTAGATTTAGCTATTTTATGTGCCATTGTTTCATCGTTTACGAATCAACCACTAGATCAAAAAACAGTTATTTTTGGTGAAATAGGTTTAGCAGGAGAAGTTAGACCGGTTCAAAGGGGTCAAGAGAGGTTAAAAGAGGCTGCAAAATTAGGTTTTACAAAAGCAATTATTCCTAAAGCAAATCAAGCTAAACAAAAAATTAAGGGGATTGAGATATTTCCAGTCGATAATCTTTCACAAGCCATTAAGTTATTAAAAGATATTTAAAAAATTCATCTGTAATTTAAGTCTTCTTAATCCATGAAAATCCAAGCATTGTTAGAATTGAAATTCTCAATTTCCTAAACCCAGGCAGGATAGTTTTTTGATTAAGAATTTTTTCTGGGTTATCTTTTACAATCTCGTTTAGAAGCACAAAGTAAATATTACCCATTATAAGACCTATTTTCTGTGACTTTTTATCTTCTATAGGCAAAGTATTAATAGCTAAGGCATAAAATTGTTTAGCCCTATCTACTTGATTTTTGACTAAATTTTTAATTTTCTCACTATTTTTAAGTGAAATAATCTCTTCCTCGGATATACCTATTTTTTTTAACTCATCAAGAGGTATATAAATCCTTCCTCTTCTAGCATCTTCTCCTAGGTCTCTAATAATATTAGTTAACTGCAATGCAATTCCAAGATTTTTAGCAAAGGTGAGGGTATTTTTATTCTTATACCCGAATATATGTGCAGAGAGAATACCGACACATGAAGCTACTCTGTAGCAATAAAGTTTAAGCTGTTCAAAACTCTCATAACGATTAAATTTTACATCCATCTCCATACCATCAATTATTTCAATAAAATAATTCTTTGAGAGATTAAAGTGACCTATGAAAGGATGTAATGCTTTACTGACTGGGTGTTGAGGTTCATCTTTGAAGAGTCTTTCAATTTCATCTCTCCACCAATTCAATTTCCTACTAGCAATTTCATGATCAAGGCATTCATCAGCAATATCGTCAACCTCCCTACAAAAAGCATATAAAGCAGTTAGTGCTTCACGCCTTTCTTTTTTTAGAAAAATAAAAGCAGTCAGGAAGCTTGAGTGACTCTCTTTTGTTTTTTGCTTGCAGTATTCTTGTGGTGTCATTTTTTATTTATAATAATTTTGACTAGTAAAATTGACCAATCAAACTTTGAAAGTTCGGGAGGATTCTTAAACCAATCACAATCTTCTTTTTTTAATCTTTTGACTAACAAATCAGCACCTGCAATTAATATTTTGATTTGCAGTTTTAATCGTCCTGTAACATTTTCACCCAAAGGCCTCCCTTTATTAAGTAATAATTCTATTCTTTTTAACCATGAAACTTTAAACATTTTCCAATTGTGATTAAAGGTTTTTGTTTTGATATCAGATTCTTTCAATTTAAATTTTTTCATTTCTGTTGACGGTATATAGATTCTGTTTTTAAAGAAGTCCTCTTGAATATCTTGACTCATTCCAATCAAAGCGAGTGCCTGACAGAGGTTGTTAGAGTAACTTACATTCTTTTTGTTATGCTCACCAAATAGGCTTAAAATCATTTCTCCGGCAGGACATGCTGCCTTATTACAATAATCAATTAAATCATCAAAATTTATATATGATTTTTTTTCAACATCTTGTTTAAAGGCCGATATAAAACGTTCAAATAATTTAGTATCGAGCGAGTACTGACTTATAACTTTCTCTAAGTCTCTAAAAAATGGAGTTTGAATTTCTTTTTTACGTTTTATAGTGTTTATATTTATTTCCATTTCTCTTAACAGCTTCTTTCTTTTATTCATTGTTAATTCACCTTCATCTGCAATATCATCTGCATTTCTTGCAAATGAATAAAGAATTGTAGCTGCATCTCGATGTGCTTTTGGAAACAACAAAGTAGCCACTGGAAAATTTTCATAGTGTTTTTTTGTAACTTTTGCTTTTTCGAGGGTAAGATATTGACTCATAATTTAAGTATGCCATAGACTGGCATCAACATTATTTTGAATAGGACGCATAATGATCGGTGTAATTGGTGGGACAGGCTTAAGAAAAATTGATGGATTTAATATAATTCGTGAGGAGTTGGTTGATACGCCTTATGGAAAACCATCCGCTAAAATATTGGTTGGCAAATTAGATGGTCGAGACGTTGCTTTCTTAGCAAGACATGGAGAAGGACATACCATACCTCCGCATTTAATTAATTATCGGGCTAATATTTATGCGCTCGAGACTTTAGGTGTAAAGGCTATCCTCGGTATTGCAACTGTTGGCTCAATTCCCTTAGCAATTAAGCCTGGTTCTATTGTGTTGCCTCATCAAATTATTGATTACACCTATGGTCGAGAGCATACGTTTTTTGATGGCATTATAAATCCTGTATCACACATTGATTTTACAAATCCCTATAATCCAAAATTAAGAAAGTTACTATCTAAAAACACTTCATTAGAAAATATTAATTTTGTTACTGAAGGAGTCTATGCTGCAGTACAAGGCCCAAGATTAGAGACGGCTGCTGAAATTGATAAATATGAGAAGGATGGAGCATCAATAGTTGGCATGACAGGAATGCCAGAGGCATCTTTAGCTAGGGAACTTGATCTACCTTATGCTGCAATTTGCCCTGTTGCTAATTTTGCAGCTGGAAGAGCGAGCAGTAAAAAGGGTATTACACATGAAGAAATAAATAAGCAATCTGAGATGATGTCACATAATGTCAGTAAATACTTAATGGTGGTGATTCAAGCTTATGGCAATTAGAGAGATATTAAGGATGGGTAATCCGATCTTGTTAAAAGAAGCTGAAAAAGTTGAAAAATTCGATACTCCTGAAATTCATGAATTAATTAAGGATATGATTGAAACTATGAAAGATGCACAAGGTGCAGGCCTGGCAGCACCTCAAGTAGGTGAAAGTATTCAATTAGTTATATTTGGTGTTGATAAAAATGAGCGATACCCAGAGGCAGAAGAAGTGCCATTCACAGTTCTTCTAAATCCTGTTATAACACCTTTAAATCAAGATAAAGAGGATGATTGGGAAGGGTGTTTATCAGTCCCTGGGATGAGGGGGGTGGTTCCAAGATATAAGGCAATTACTTATAAGGGGTTTGATCAATACGGCAATGAAATAAATAGGGATGCTGAGGGTTTTCACGCAAGAGTAGTGCAACATGAGTGTGATCACCTCTTTGGAATTTTATATCCAACACGTATCGAAAATATGAAACTCTTTGGTTTCCACGACGAGATATTTGTCGAATAAATTTTGTTTAATGTATTCACGTTATGATAAAATTTCGTTTCTGGAAGAGTGGCAGAGCGGTTTAATGCACCGGTCTTGAAAACCGACGTGGGTTCGCGCCCACCGTGAGTTCGAATCTCACCTCTTCCGCCATATTTAATCAGTTATTTCCCTTTAAAATCAATGCTTTACAAGGGTATGACTGTATCTAATTTTAATAAAGTATACAGTTTAGTATACAGTTTAAATTTAAAAACCTATGTTTTATAGTATGCGAGAGAAAACTATTAACTAGTTTAATATCCATTTATATACCCTTGATTGTTTAGAGTCTAGACTTTTACTACACCAATTCAAACTAGTATTTATGATAAGTTATGTCCTGTGATTGTTAAACTCCACCAATTAACTCCCACCCATACCCCATACTACCATTGAGTTTTGGGACTCCAAGCTCTACCTATACACTATGATTAAAACAAATGATTCTATACATTCTCAAGTCTAACTATTACTGCAAACTGTATACTCAAAGTACCCCCTATGAAAGTATACAGGCTGATCAAAAATATATTTCTAGCAAAAATCCTCAAAACCTAATTTGTCCACTCAATTCTCTGGGAGTAAACTGATCTTATGAAAAAACTACTTTTCCTAATTCTCTTAATACCAGTTTTAAGTTGGGCTGATTGTGGTCCAGAAACTTGGGGAAATTATAAAGACTACTCCCATGGAGGGAAGCCTCTTACTAATGAAATGATAGAAGAAAATATAAAAAATCATTGTGAACATCATAGGTGTGCTGCTATCAATAACCTTACACCGACATGCATATGCGAAAATTTAGGTGGAGTAGTTAGAGAGCCAAATAATCTATTTAGATGTGCTTACAATAAATCAAGTATGGACTTTAACAAGTATTTTTATTCTGGTTATTGGGCAGTAAGGAATAGGGAACACTTACAAGAAAAAAACCAAGCTTTAGCTCCAACAAATACAACTTTAGCTCCACCAGCAACTCCAGATCCAACACCCAAAGTCTCAATTGACGATGCTAAAATACAATGCGAAGATATAGGCTTTAAACCTAAAACAGAGAGGTTTGGCGAATGTGTTTTGGAGCTAAATAAATGAGATTATTAATATTATCAAGCTTAATTTTTTTAATGTCTTGCACAAGCATATATACAAATCGTCAACAGTATGGCACTTATGAGCCTAATTCAAGTACAAATTACAGGGGTGAGTTATTGTATGATGCAACACTTTCACTTTCCAAGGAAGCTCCAATAGAAGTTATGGAAAAATTATGTGCCCCTTATGGTGGATTAGATTTAGCAAGCGTTAGTCATGATGGAAAAAAATGGGATGAAATCACACGCTACACTTATATTTGTAACAAACACAAAGAAATTGTTCCTTATACAACTCCAACTCCACCAGCAATTCCAGCTCCAACAACAACACCCACAGTCTCAATTGACGATGCTAAAATACAATGCGAAGATATAGGTTTTAAAGCAGGCACAGAGAGGTTTGGCGAATGTGTTTTGGAGCTAAATAAATGAGATTATTAATTTTACTGTTGATTTCTTTTTCAGTATCGGCGAATGACCTAGAGTCTTATAAGGCTACTTGTGAAGATATAGGCTTTAAACCTAAAACAGAGAATTTTGGTGCGTGTGTGTTAAAGCTTCGAAGTAAGAATGCGTCTAACCAAAACACCAATACAAAAGTAATTTCAAATACCAATAATATTGAAGAACTCAAGCGTCAGCATCAAGCTTTAGCTCAACAACAATTTGAAGCACTCCAAAAGCAAAATGATTTACTAGAGAGGCAATATCAAAACCAACTAGCCATGCAAGCCCAACAGAAAAAAGCTGCAGAGGACGCTAAAAGAAAAAGGGTTAGTGTTTACTTAATGAAGTTAGGGGCTGGGATGATGCAAGGACAAACAATGGGAGATTCGGCTAGAGCGGCACAAGGACTTCCTCTCATAGATGCACCAAAAAGACCTATCATGCAACCGATGCAGAACTACCGAGTTACCTTACCTAATGGCAGTCTTTATACCTGTCGCTATGATGCTAATGTAAGACGAGCTAATTGCTTCTAACTTCCTAGATGAGAAAACTACTTTTCCTAATTCTCTTAATACCAGTTTTAAGTTGGGCTGATTGCCGGACAGAAGCTCCTCCAGCCTTCTTTGAAGATGGAACAAGACTACAATATACTCCCGCACAAAATGAATACTATGCAAAACTTCATTGTGAAGCACATCGGTGCAAAGAAGAAAATCAGCCTAATGTAACATGCCTGTGTAAGAATTTCGGTGGAGTTAAATTAATTGATCCAAAATATGGCTTTCAGTGTGATGGAACAGTAAAAAACAATGGTAGTAGAGACCATCATGTTATTAACTATTATACCTCTGACTCTCATTTTTCAATAGAACCAACACCAACCCCAGCAACAACAACAACACCAAAAGTCTCAATTGAGGATGCTAAATCACAATGTACTGACATAGGTTTTAAGACTGGTACTGAAAGGTTTGGTGAGTGTGTATTAGAGTTGATGCAATGAGAAAGCTTCTCCTACTCTTATTCTTAATACCTAATCTGGTGATGGGTGGAATGAATCAAAATAAGATACCAGAACCTGTTGAAGGAGATCTTTTTGAGATACTTGGGGATACATTAAATATAGATAAAGATTCCAAAGAAGATCAACCTGAGTCTTGGACACCTGAAATAAGAGCTGCCCAAGAAAAACTAAAAAAAGAACATCAACCTAAGGCCTATGTAAAAGATTCAATCCCCGATATGTTGCCTATAGCTCAGAAAGCATTAGTTAATCAAAATACAAAATGGGAACCAG
This sequence comes from Methylophilaceae bacterium, assembly GCA_028355955.1. Classification (GTDB taxonomy): domain Bacteria; phylum Pseudomonadota; class Gammaproteobacteria; order Burkholderiales; family Methylophilaceae; genus BACL14. The sequence goes on from JAOMTQ010000007.1 coordinate 10,727, forward strand.
TTCGTTTTTCTATAACTACTCCAGGAGGAACTCCTCCAAATACAATAGCATCTGCTGACTTTACAAAAATGGAACGCCTGAAAGACGGCACATTTTTAATTCCTTGGTATTTTGATATGCAAAATGCACCTTTAAATTATGCTCGTGTTGATTGTGATACTAAAGAAGTTGAGGACCTTGGGGTTTGGAAAAATAATACTTTCGGCGGGCTTGGTAATTTCAGTCAACAAGATATTGTGCCAGAGAATAGTATTGGCTATTCAATTTTGCCTTTTGTTTGCGGCTTTAAAATGCCACAGGGACCGAGAGTAGCTAATCTTTTTCTAATGGTTCAAAATAATGAGAAAAATTATTTTACCTACGACTTAAATAGCATTAAAAAAATCGATGAAAGTAATTATATTCTCTCTATGGGTGAAGCAGTTACCTACAATGGTAAGATAACGGACTATAGAGAATTACGGCCGAAATATAACCCTCTTCAATTTAATTGCGCTGAAAAAAGCTATATGTCACCAGATGAAGATGGCTTAAAATTCTTTATAAAAGATCCAAATGATGGGAAAAATCAAATTTATAAATACCCAATAGAAAATGCATGTGAATATATTAGACTTAACCCGAGTGCTATACCTCAGGCCAAGGATGGAGAAATACCAGCTAAATTTTCAAATGTAAAAAGTGGCCATGAAGAGTCTGAAATTAATAAACCCAAAGTCTCAATTGAGGATGCTAAATCCCAATGTTCTGACATTGGTTTTAAGAAGGGGACTGAAAGGTTTGGTGAGTGTGTATTAGAGTTAATGCAGTGAAAAAACTACTCCTACTTTTATTGTTGATACCTAATCTGGTGATGGGTATCGAAAAATTTGATTACCAACCTAACAAACCCCAGGTTAATCCCGAGAAAGCTTCCTGGCCAGAGTTTGAACCAGAAATTAATAGAATCTTCCAGCAGCAACCTGAATATGGAAAATATTGTAAAAGCCCAACTGGGAAAGGGGTAGGAGTATTAACAAAATCTGAAGAATGGCTAGCAACAAATCTTAGTAGGCCTTTACTCGTCAAAGATGGCGATACAGAAATCCAACTTATTGATTTTTTTGTAAAGAATAATGAATTAGAATTTAAAGTCAGATTTTTTAATTCTTATAAACAATTTATAGCCCCCTTACAAGCAAAAAAGATACTAAACCATTATGAAGGTATGAACGCTGTAGCAGGTCTCTTGACTAACGTCATAACATTGGGTTTAGTTTACGCAACTGATGAACGTTATAGACAGGAAGTGCATGGGTGTACAAACATGGTCAGCATCGGGTTTCATTACGATACTAATAATATGAGGTTTGATAAAATTATTGAGGAGGTAGATTTATATTCATCTGCTAATGTAAATATAAGTGTAGAGAATAAAGATTTTAAACTTCAGGTATCAAACGATGGGTATATTTCCTTTATAAACGCTGATGAGGAAGTCTTTAAAAACCTAATGAAAAATACTCCAGATTCAAAGATTATCAATATTGAAGCAATATGTGATAATTGTACAAAAGGAAATAAAATAACTAAAATTTCAAACAAAAAAGATTTAAGTGTGTCCAGAAATTCTACATTAAGCACAACTCAAAAAATACCAGCACCAGCACCCAAAGTCTCAATTGACGATGCTAAATTACAATGTAGCGACATTGGTTTCAAGACTGGCACAGAAAGGTTTGGTGAATGTGTATTACAGTTGATGCAATGAAAAAACTATTCCTACTCTTATTATAGAGAGATGAAAAACTATATAGATTATGTTTTAAGCAAAGATGATTTAACGCTTGATGAGAAAAAAGTTAAGGATTCAATCAATAGAAATATTGGTGTATGGAAAGCTTTTTGTGAGAGTGCTTCTATTAACTTCATGAAGCAATATTTAATAGACCCTCAAGTGCGACCAACTGAATATGATGTAAAACAATTCCAAGAGTTATATATTCGTTCTGCTAAACAAGACACCTTTAAGTCTTCACCTGATGAAGCTAATTGGGACTTAATATATTTAATGGCAGATTTCCATAAGATAAGTGTAGAGAAAGGTATATCTCTAGATAAAGCTTTTGGTTTAGATAACCCAGTTGGACACCCAGTTAACAATCCTTATGAAGTTCCTGACTATATTGAAAACATGGTTTGGGAAATGATTTCATATGATATTAGACAAGCAGAAGCTATTAGGAATGAGATAGGTAACCCAAAGACACTCAATCATTCAGAAGAGCATTATAAGAATATGATGGGCAGATATAAATGGACTGCTCTTAATGACTTTCTCTATGAAAGATATATAAATGGCGATAAAACTTTGAGTAAAGATGAGATGAGAAGAATCAGTAAGAATTGGGAAAAGATTAAAATGCCCGAAACTTTAGAGATATACACAGACTTTATCCAAATGGGAATAGGTAGGTTAGGTGGCAAGGGTAAGTCTATAAAAGTAAAGAGTGAAGTAATTAAAACTAATAAAAACTTACATTAATTAGGGGAGATATATTATGTTTGGCTTAAGTGATTCGGAATGGTTTACTTGGGGTATTGTATTTGTATTAATTGTCATTTTGTTTATATATCTTTGGTATACCGACAAGAAATAAGATTAAAGGAGATATATTATGGATAAAATAAGAGAATTTATGTGTAGCCGATTTTTAACTAATATCTTACTGATACTTTTATTTGTTGCCGTAGTGTTTGGCGTATTGGAATTAATTCAGGTAAAGCTAATGATTATTTTGGGGCATTAACTAGGGAGATATACTATGGAAGAAGAATTTTTTGGAATAGCAAAAGTATTTTGGTTAATTGGAGGTATTATATTAGGAGTAGTCATTTATATTCTTGGTAATAACTGGCATAAAATTTTCCCACCTGAACCAAGAGTTCAATATAAAGACCTAAAGAAATTTAAGGACTACGAACTTACTCATGATGATGACTTTAAAAACACTCATGATGATGAGTTTAAAAACTAGCTATTGCTGATCACACCAATCTGCATAAGCTTGTACAATCTTTCTTCTATCCTCTAAATAATCTTCCTTACCCATATAAACCTTTCTAATATCAGTTGAAGTAAATGCATGGGTTAACTGCGATTCTATCTTCTCAATCTCAAACTTATTCATCTTGGATACCACTATATTAAATAGTGTTCTGAATCCATGAACGGTTGCCTTATCACCTGTTAATCTTTGCAAACATAACCGAGCAGTTGCGTCTGATATCGGCTTACCTTTATTACCCTCAAAGATATAGTCTGTACTCTTACTATTAAGAAAAGTCCTTAAGGCATTAAGTTTAATCATAGCTTGTTTAGGTAGGGGACATCTAAAGCCTTGCCTACCTTTCATGAACATACTTGGCACATGCAATGTATTAGTTTTACTATCAAGCCATTTCCATTGGGCATTGGCTAGAGAGCCTGTTCTTAAACCAGTTACCATAACAACATATAAGAATGTGCGAGTAATTAAGCCTGATTCTCTGTCTCTGTCCAAAGCAGAAATAAACTCACCCACTCTATGTTCTTCAAGGTGAGAGAAGTGTTTTACTTTGGGAGGGGTAATTAAGCTATTACCTTTTAATTCAAGGGTAGGGTTAGTACCTTTAAATAGCCTTTTCTCTTTCATATGGATAAAGATTTGATTCACTAGGGTCTTAACTTTCATAGCTGAACTAGGTGCTTTGCTATGTACCTTTTCTAATACTGTTAATAGGATTTCATCATTTACATCTGCTAGTGGCAGTCTTCCTAGTGGAGTCTTCAAAGAGTTCTTATAAAATTCTTTTGTCCGCTTGATTGTTTTATCTGATAGGTTAGGGACAACCTTATTATCTAGATACATTTGATATGCTTTCTCAAAGGTCAGATCTGCAAGATCAGTAATGATATGTTTAGCTTTCTTTTTCTCAATAGATGGATCAACACCTTTTGCCCATAATTTTTTATAGTCATCTCTAATTACTCTAGCTTCTTTTAGGGATATTTCAGGATATGCACCTATACCTCTTTTAGTTTCTTTGCCATTGTTAACATCTTTACTAAATAGCCTAGCAACCCATGTTTTGCTTCCAGTACTCTCTACCCTTAATAGCAGTCCATTACCGTCAGAGAGCCACTTATATCGCTTCCCTGATGGGCATTTAGCCTTTTCCACCTTAATATTGCTTAATAAGTTTTGTGTAGCCATTGAGTATACAGTTTTCTTTAAAGTATACAGTTGAGTATACAGTATTAATATAGATTGTACTAGTATGTATTAGTATGTATGATAGTATAGATGTTATTATATACGGCGTTACAGAGGAGTTTAGTAGATTCTAATAGTATGTATTATATTTGACTTCGGAGTTCACCTCTTCCGCCATATTTTTATCAATATTTCCATATAAATCAATAATTTAATTAATATATAATGGTCACGGTGCCGTACCGGTGGTTACTCAGATGTTGTTGCTCGAGCCGAGTGGATATTGTTATAATGTCAGTTCATCTAATTTAAAGGAGATAATTATGGAATCGATCGTTGAATTCACTATGCACGCAAAGCCCGGCAGATATGCGGATGTTCTCGCTGCCTATAGTGAATTTGCCCAGGCTTTCCAAGAGGCAGTACCTGCCGACCGTTTGATTCTCATCACAGGAGATCCTGCGAGCGGGCTTATCCGGGGTATCGGCGTATTCACTGAAAAGCAAATTGCCGCTGATGTTTACAGCATGCCTTTCTTTGCAAAATTCAATGACTCAATCTCTGACCTCATTACGGAAACGCCCGAGCGCACAGAGTTGGATTTGATTCACCTTTACCAGGTCTAAGCCTAAATTTTCAAATTTTGAGCATTGCCATTCGAAGCCGTAATAGGCGGCCTGCGCCAGAAAGAGTCTGAGCAGGTCAGGACATCCGGGTCACACGCCCGGGTATCTCGTAATTTATGGGGCGTAATCCTGGGATCAAGCCACTGTTCTCGTTCAGGTACGACTTCTTAACACCAAAAACCTTCCTGTATTAGGGGATCAAAGCCTTAACAAACTTCTAAAATTCGTTAATACTTAATTTCTATTGTATCAATAGGTTTTTTTTATCTTTTATTCTTGTAATGCGAATGATTCTCATTTACAATAAGATTTATTGTTGAAAATGTGAGATTAAATTGGAATCAAAAACTAATACTGAAACAAATTCAAAATCAAAAGATTTTTTAAAGAAAAGTGCACTAAACATATTAGATTTAGATACATCAGAGATCATGGTTATCTGGTCTTTACGGCATTGGGCTGCATGCTCTATTACCGGCGAAGATCCTAAAGATTTATTTATAATATGCAGAGAGCAACACCAACTCCCAGACATCTCAGTACTAATTGAAGAGGTGGTGTATGGAATTGCTGAGGGAACAGATGAAAAGGGACCAATCGGGGGCGAGCTTTGTGACCATATTCATTACGGAGAATTTAAAATACTCGAAGCAATATGTATGCTGCAAAACGATATGTACGAGGATGCTATGAATTCCTTATTTGGTTGGCTAAAAAAATATCAGGGAAGGAAGGTATTAAAGTGTTTAAATGCGTTATCGGTATTCCTAGACCAATCAAACCTAATAATCCCACCCCGAGCACAATACAGAAATAATCTCATAACACACTAAAAGAGAAAAAATATGCTAAGTAGAAATAGAAGGAATCAACCAAAAAATAAATTATCAAGACAGATGGGTGAAAACATTTGGGGTAGAGAAAATTGCCCAACTAATGTAAGGACATATGGGCCTGGTCAACATGGACCAAAAGGAGTCAGACGGAGAAGCGATTATGGTGTTCAGCTAAGAGAAAAACAGAAACTTAAGGGCTATTATGGAAATATTGGAGAAAAACAATTTAGAAATATCTTTAAAGAGGCTGCCGCTTCCAAGGGTGATACAAGTGAAAACCTCCTTGTCTTGTTGGAATCAAGATTAGATGCCATTGTTTATCGTTCTAATTTTGTACCCACCGTCTTTGCAGCTAGACAATTTATCAATCACAAGCATCTAAAGGTCAACGGTAGTGTTGTCAATATATCTTCATATAAATGTAAACCAGGAGATGAGATTCAAGTTAAAGAAAAAAGCAGATCGTTTCCCTTTGTGATTGATTCAGTTCAAAAATTAGAGAGAGATCTTCCAGAATATATAAATCTTGATGTTAAAGAATTTAAAGCGACCTACATTAGATACCCATCTTCAGATGAAATACCATACCCGACTATGATGAGCCCGGGTTCAGTTGTTGAATTTTATAGCCGTTAATTTTTTAAATAAAAGAACCTTTTTAATTATTGGTAGTCATGTTAATTAGAAACAAGTTTGAATATACATAATTTGGAGAATACAAAATGTTTTTAAAAAATTTACTTGCCTTAATTTTAACTTTTTCTATTGGAACTGTTATGGCAAAAGATCACCAAGTAAAAATGCTAAACGGCAAGGCACCAGATATGTTTGTTTTTGAGCCCGCTGTGATTAAAATCCAAAAAGGAGATACTGTCACATGGTCAGGGGATGCAATGCATAACTCTGCTTCTATCAACAATATGCTCCCCAAGGGTGCGTCACCGTGGGAGGGTAAATTAACGAAAGAGGCAGGTGAGGTTTCAATATCAGTGAAGTTCGAAACTGAAGGTGTCTATGGCTACAAATGTACACCTCACGAAATGTTCGGTATGGTTGGGTTGGTTTTAGTTGGAGATCCAAGTTCAAACCTTGACAAGGCTACTTCCGAAGGTAAAAAAATTGAGGGTAAATTTGCAGCAGGTAAGGGTAGATTTTCAGAATACTTTTCTCAAATAAAATAGCCTAATTTGTAATTAATAGATTTATACAGGTTCATATGAGGCCGACATTCCAAGTGGCATGGATCATGCAAAATATTCATGTGATGTTGGCCTCCTCCCAAAATATCTTTGTACTTACAAACTATCTTATAATTAGTAATTCCAAAAAAAATAAATTTTATAGTTTTAAGTTCATATGAAGTCAATATATTGGTTTAGAAATGATCTGAGAGTAATCGACAATCTCGCATTAAATGAAGCAATTGAATCTTCTGATGAGATTTTTTTTGTGTATGTGCAAGATGTGAAGAGCTTCAAGGATACTGAGTGGAGGTTCTCCCGCATGGGGCCGCACAGAAAGTTATATTTATCCCAAGGCCTCAATGCTTTGCAAGAAACACTGAGTAATTATGGACATTCCTTGAATTATTATTTAGATGACACAGTGGATGGATTGCTTAAGCTTGTAGAAAAATTCCATATTGATCGTATTTACTGTGAATGTATTGATTCTCATGAAGAGCTTAATGAAGAAATAAGGTTGAGAGGGCATAAAGTTGATTTATATTCTTATTATCAATCAGGTTTGTTTTTAAATGATCAAATCCCCTTTAACTTAAACGAGCTCCCCGATGTATTTACAAAGTTCAGAAAAGCAATTGAATCACGAGGGGTTAAGCCTATTAAACCCTCACCAATCAATCAAGGAATAAATGCAATTAAATCAATTGTTGATGAGGAATCAAATGAAATTGAAATCAAGCAATTAAGCTACCCAAAGAGTTCCTTTCCTATTTCTGAAAATAAATTTTTTGGCGGGGAGGACAAAGGCTTTGCATTCCTAGAGTCCTATTTTAGCTCAAATAAACCCTCTACTTATAAAAAGACAAGAAATGAATTAATGGGAATAGACTTTTCAACAAAATTTTCACCATGGTTAGCAAGTGGCTATATTTCATCAAGACAAGTTTATGATTTTTTATCGAGTTACGAATCAAGTGTAATAAAAAATGAGAGCACCTATTGGATATTTTTTGAATTACTTTGGAGGGAATACTTTAGGCTTATCTTTAAAAAGTATGGAAAAAAAATATTTCATAAGCATGGCCTTGGTTTCTCAGATGAAAAGGTTAGTCATTATCCTGAAAAATTTGAGTTATGGAAGGAAGGAAGAACAGATAGTGATTTCATTAATGCAGGTATGAGGGAACTAAAGGAGACAGGTTTTCTTTCTAATAGAATGCGCCAGATTGTTGCAAGCTTTTTAGTTAACGAATTATCATGTGACTGGAGGGCAGGGGCTGCTTGGTTTGAATCTCAGCTTATTGATTATGATGTTTTCAGTAATCATTGTAACTGGGCTTATATTGCAGGTCATGGAACAGATCCTCGAGGAGGTAGGCATTTTAATATTAAAAAACAAAAATCTTCTTATGATCCAAACGGCTTATATGAGAGGTTTTGGAGTTAGATAATTTTGGCTTTGGTGAAGTGCATTATTTTTGGTAAAAGCATGTGTGCAATTGTTAGGCATGCCAGAATTGGGAACACAATTAAAAAACCTTCAGCACTTAGGTCCAGATTTAAATAAATAATTATTAGGGTAATGGGGGTAGTAAATAGTAAAAGCCAAAGCGTATCAGAGAAAAAATTAAAATTGTAGTTAATTAGTGCTCTCATTCCATGCAATATACAGAAATAAAACCCAAACCAAACTAACGGGTGCAGGTAGTATCCTAATAACACCATGATGATCAATTCCCCCACTAGTAGTAAATAAATCTTATCTTTCATTTTAAAAAAATTAAATAGTACATAACTAGATAAAAAGATAAGGTTTAAAGAGACTAAGTATTGTAAAAATCCAAGTGAAGAGGGGAGAGTATTACTTTCTGTTAACAAATAAAATATTTCACCAACACTTGAATGATGAAATAACACTGGCATAAAAGTCATAGCAAAACCCCAACTATATTCTAAATATTTTTTTTTGCTAGCAATGTATGCAAGGTCTGAATGACCAAAATGAATAATTGATATGAAGAGCAAAATAAACAGACCTAAGCTGGGAGATAGAACCCATAAGAATAGCCCTAAAAGAGAAATTGATATGTAGATAAAATAAAGTATGAAGGAATTTTTCTTACTTCCGTTGTCCCAAATAATTTTCCCATCGAATGCACCGTGACTAATCCCCAATGTACTTATTAAAAGAAATGAAATTAAAAGAATGGGGTTTGTATTTGAAAGAAGCTTAAAATCTAAATTTGAATGAGTTGTTGGGATAAGAGAAAAGTATAAGGACAAAAGGACCAGACCACTAATAATGACGAATATTTGGTGTTTTAGTACCTTACTCATTTCTTCTTCAAGAGACCCTTCAACATTAATCCTTTTGGCATACTCATGATGATATTTATAATATCTGTCCGTGATGGTTTATCTGATAAAAATTTAATAAGCGATTTATGATTTGATTTACTAAAAAGATTAATAAATAAATCGGGACTTTTATCCGGATAATTTTTAATGACTCTAAGGAAAATTTTATCAAAAAAATCAAGCAATGGATTTGGAATATATTTAAAAGATAATAAATTATTTTTCTTTAAAGTTTTACCCTTATGCATTGAAAGCCAATTTGCAATTTTTCGCATAGAATAACCAGATGAAGCCCTTACCATGCCAGCACTTGTACCTATCTTAAATATCTTTTTATTTTTTTTAGCTTCTATTAGCACCATAGGAATAATACCTCTTTCAGTTTTAAGTATTTTATAGGTCCCATATTTTTTTAAATTTTTTGTATGCTTACTTTGAAGTTTTTTTAAATTTGGATTTTTAGAAAATAAAGTCGTCTCAACAAGAGCTCTTTTTTTAGTGAAAGGGAGTTGATAAATAAATTCTGTTTCAGTTTTATTTTTTGAAAATGACATTATAGTTGCTTCAAATTTATTAAAATAATTAGAGTTAACTTCAATTTCGTTACCAATAAATGCTTGTTGAATATATTCAGATTTAATTTCACTTTTCTCTATCTTAGGCCTACTATCAATGATATATCTAGAGGAGAAATTGCCATTCGAACTGGCTACTTGAATTTTTTTACCCATCTCATTTACTCTTTTTACCTTTGTGTTATATAGAGTTTCAACCTGTCCTTTTATTTGTCTTGAAAGTTTCTTTAAGGTGGCATGACCATCATGGTAAACATAACGATAAGGCTGGATATCTTTTTTAATTTTCTCCCCATTATTCTCAATTAATATTTTCTCCCATCGATGTTTTGCTCTAAGTTTGAATTGTTTTTCAATATCAATTAATCCAGGACCCTCCCAAACACAAAAGGACTGGTTATTAGTAATAGACTTTTTTTGCTCTAAAACTAGAACCGATAATTTAGTTTTTTGTTTAAGCATCTTGGATAAGAACATAAGGCTAGAGAGACCTGCTCCAATTACGATGATGTCATATTCAGTTTTCATTAAAAATTTGTATCCGGGAGATCTTCAAGTGAAGCATGTAATTTACTTTCATGTAAGGGCTTATCAATGACATTTGAAAGATTAAGTAATGTTTTAATTGTTAGGTTAAGCTTTTCAAATTTACTAAGGAATACCCGCTGTTCATTAAAAGAACAATTTTTTTGTATTATCTTGTGCCCTATACCCTGATAAATATTGGATGCCACCAAAAATGACCTTTTAATTTTTTTTGGTAGCTGATTGATTCCATATACACCACTTTGATAATACTGATCAGCTAATATGATAAGTTTATCTCTTGCACCATTAATTATCATCAAGTCAGTTTTTGATGGAGCTTTATAATTATCTATTTCTAGGGAGGCGGTTTCACTCTTAGGTAAATATATTCGACCAATTTGAGCATCTTCTTTAATATCACGGCATATATTTGTTAGTTGCATCGCAATGCCAAAATCAATAGCAAAATATCTTAGCTTTGAATTATGTATATCTAAAACATCACATATCATCAGACCAACAACCCCAGCAACGCGATAACAATATTTTAAAAGCTGGCCCAGGTCAGCCGGTTGTTTGAAGCCTATATCGCTCAATTGCCCCTTTAGGAACTCATTTATAATTTCTTGTTTTGGATGTAGCTTGTTATCGATACCCTTAAATTCTTCGAATATTTCTTTATATTGATTATTATTCATAAGCGACATTATTCTAGTTATCTCTTTTTTAGCCTCAGAGCTTTTTTTTGATGTGTCGACGAGATCATCAAGCCTTCGACACATTGCATAAACGGCAAACAATTTATTTGCTGTGTCTTTATCCAAAAACCAAGAAGCCCAAAAAAAAGACTTACCATGCTTCTGCATGACTTTTGAGTAATTACTCATGGGTATAAAATCTTCTCAACTGCCTTTGCTGAATTAATTACACCAGGCACACCAGCGCCAGGATGTGTGCCTGCGCCTACATAAAATAAATTTTTATACCTACCATCTTGGTTATGCGTTCGAAACCATGCTGATTGCCTTAAAATAGGGGCTATTGAGAAGCCACTTCCAAAGGGTGTTCTATAATTCTTTTGAAAGTCTTTTGGTGTCATCGAAAAGACATCTCGCGCATTTTCTTTTATGCTCGGCATGATTGTTCTTCCTAAAGCATCAAGGATCTTATTTGAAAACTGCACTTTAATTCTATCCCAATTCTGATTGCCTTTTAGGTTTGGAACGGGGACGAGTGCGTAATAGCTGTCATGACCTTTAGGTGCAAATGATGAATCAGTACAAGTGGGCCTATGGAGATAAATAGAGAAATCCTCTGCTAGTTTATGGTGATCAAAAATATCTTTGAGTAGCCCCTTATATCTTGGCCCCATCCAGATTGTATGATGGGCAACATTTTTATATTGTTTTTTTGATCCAAAAAATAAGACAAAAAGACCCATAGAGTGCTTAGCAAACTTATTAACGAAGGCATTATGAAGCGATATTTTTTTTCTACCGATGAGCTCGGTTGAGACTTGAATAGGGTCAGCATTAGTGATGATAAGATCAAACCTTTGACTTTGACCATTTGTAAAATTAAGCTCTGTAATTTTATTACCTTTAGTTGATAGACGCTCAACATCATGTTGATATTTTATTTTAATACCTTGTCGCAACATCAGTTTTTCAAGTTCCTGAACAAGCTTACCTGTTCCTCCCATACAGAAGTAAATACCCCATTTCTGCTCTAAAGAGTGAATGAGGGCGTAAATAGAGGAAGTTTGAAATGGATTACCTCCAACTAACAATGGTTGGATTGAGAATGCTTGTCTTAGATTAGGATGTTCTAAATATCTTGAAACAAAAGTGTATACGGATTCATACCCCCGCATTTTAATAATTGCAGGTGCGTATTTAATCATTGTCATGATTTTATGGAAGGGGTGCCCAGCTAATTTTTGATATCCTAATTCAAATATTGCATTTGCCTCTTTAAGCATTTTTAAATAACCATCTACATCTTTCGGCGAAATTTTTTCAATTTGAGCAAGCATTTCTTCTCGATTAGGACCATAGTCAAATTGTGTTTGATCATGGAAGTTGAATCGGTACCATGGATCTAATGGTCTAAAGTCTAGGTGGTCATCAAGTTTTTCGTCAAATAATTCAAATAATTCACGGAATAAATAAGGTGCTGTAATAACAGTAGGACCTGCATCATGGATATATCCATTTTTTTTGAATACTTGAGCGCGACCACCCAACGTATCTAGCCTCTCAAAAAGCGTAACATCAGCACCTCGTGCACGAAGCCTAAGTGCTGCCGCGATTCCACCAAAACCTCCCCCAATAATTCCAACCTGTTTCATTTCCTAACCTTATCCAAATTTTTCATTCTAAAATTAATTTCGTTATAGATTGATACCAATACAGGCTCAATGACTTTAGGCACCCTATGAAATTCATCTTTCGCTTCGTTTAATAGACTTTTGATCATATTTTTTTGATTATCAAATGCAATCTCATTTAATTGATTAATAAGAGTGCCAGGGTCTTTGATAATTTCAATTTTTTTGGATGCGTCTATGTATTGTAAAATATTAATTAACATCCCATTTGGATGATTATTATAAATATCCGTAAATTTATCTTGATCAACTCCTATTAAATTTTCTAAGTCATTTAGCCATTGATAGGAAAGCCCAAGGATATCTGAAGACTTTTGAAGCCCTTCACATTCTCCTTTTGAGCATTCCTTACATTCAAACATCCCCATCATTGGAAGTGAGATAAAAGGTGCTGTTTTATGGGTCGCCATTCTTTTATATTGATCCCATGTCATTTCATAGGGATTACTACTTATATCCTTTGATTGTCCAAAAATTATTTCTTTTACCGAGTTAGAAAGTAGCTTCAATAAAATTGTTTGGTGCCAGCCCTGATCAATTTCTGTTATTTTTCTGAAGGACTCTGCAATTAAATAATCGCCTGTGCAGATAGCAGCAGATATTCCAAACTCTTTCCATAAGCTCGTTTGCCCACGTCTTAAATTATCTTGATCACATATATCGTCATGAAGCAGGGATGCGCTATGAATTAACTCACAAACGACTGCCCAGTTGATATAAGTTTGAGATGAAATGCCTAATAAACCACCTGTCGCAAGTGCTAATCTGGCCCTTAACCACTTCCCTTGTGAGTCACCATGATGAGATAGCCATGCCGATAAAAATTGATCATCAACTTCAAAGCTTTTTGCAAAACCAATTTTAACTTTATCTAAAAATTCATCTGCCTCAGGTGGTACAAAAAAATCGTCCCAATGTTTTTTCATAATTGATTATTTTGTTTAATTGGCTTTTATGCTCCAATATCAGATTTTCTTTGAGCAATTAAATAAATCATAATACCAAATGCGGCGATTGATAAGATATCTGCAACTGTATAGCCAACCTGCAGGTTTACATAGGATGTACTTGGTTTAAATATGGGAAGTAAATAAACAACGGGGTATATTGTCCAAGACGTAATGAGTAACCATCTCGAATTACTAACTAAGCTCTGAACAATTTTTGGTTGATTTGAAATAGGATTTTTTAGCTTTATGATTAAGTTGTAAAGAATGAATAAAAAAGGGAACATTGCAAGTGACCAATAAATCCATCTCTCATGCAATTGATCAGAACCGACTAACCCTTCGCCAGAGTAACCTAAGAGCACCATAATGATTGCAGCAATAGTCAACTTAGCTCCTAAAGAAAAGGTCTCCTCTCTCTTGAGCCTTATGACTAAGACGAGTTCAAGTAATAGCAATGGAACTGTTAAAAGCCACCCAACATAGCGATAACTTACATTTAATTGCCCACCAGTTTCTGTAATTACCCCATTAATAACTATATAAGCTTCATTGAAGCTCTCAAATATTCTTAAATAATGATAGAGCGCGATAAGGGAAACCAAACCAGCCAAAGTAAGTGCTGTTTTGTAAGCAGGTGCAACCTGTGACCTTTGACAAAAAAAGAAGACAGTGCTCGCACCAAATGTGGCGATTGCAAAAGATAAAGTGTTGTAGAGTAAATTGTAGTCAGCTACTTGCATTACACTCCAAATCATAAAAAAGAATTAAAAAAAACGCGCCATAAATGACGCGTTTTTAATATTACACTACAGATTCAAAAATTACTTGGCTTTTGAACCTGATGTAGCTGCTGCCCATATTACAACACCGAAGGCAATCTTGTTAACAAAGTCAGCTAAGTTATATACGATGTTTAGAGTACCGGCATCAGCGCTGCCTGTATACCCAAGATAGTAACCAATTGGATAAATAGCCCAACCAACAGTTACAATCAATCGTAACGCATTAAATGCTTTCTTACTTGCCGCAGTACCTTTGCTTGCACTAATTTGGCTAGCTTCACCTTTAAATACTTCCCAGATGATGTATAACCATGCAACCATACCAATCCAGAAACCAGACCATAAGCTACCACCGTCTCCCATTGCACTTACTTCACCAATGTAGCCTGCAACTAACATAACTACAGAAGCAATAAGTAAACGCCAGAAAACTGAAATAGAGACAACTGCAATCGCAGCAAGAATTAAATAAAACTCTACAATTTGAAGTGGAACTGTGAGTAGCCAATCTACGTACCTAAATACAGTAGGCGAACTACCTGTTTCAATCCAAATACCACGCATATAAAAATAGTGAATAGCAGCAATACCTGTAACCATTGCGGCCACTGTAAGTGAAGTTTTCCATTTACCTACAGCCCTATCTCTCTCAACCCAGAAAAAAAATGTTGCAGCAACCATAGCAGCCGAAAGTAGCCAAAAGGTAACTCCAACGTAATCTGATGGATTTAACATATATAAAACCCTCCTATAAAAACGTTAAATAAAATTGTCTTAGCATCATCACCCTTAAAGACTCTTTACGTTTTGATTAAAAAAAATGCCTTAAAAAGAGAGCTAATAAACAAAAAAAATAATTTTTATTAGCACACCTGATAAAACAATATTAAATTTACCACAATTTTTAAAAAAATTTTAAAAATTTAAGTCAAATAGACATATTAATTTATATGAAGTTCCATACAATAAAAAATTAAAGTTTACTAACCAGTATTTTGAAACCAACAATCTAATCTATAATCAGATTTAATATGAATAAATTAAGATTAATTTTAGGCGATCAATTAAATATTAACCATTCATGGTTTAAGGAAAATAGTTCTTTAACCACTTATGTGATGATGGAGGTTAAAGAAGAAACCAGTTATGTAGTTCATCACGCACAAAAAATAATAGCAACATTTTCAGCGATGCGTTTTTTTGCGAAGCAATTACAACAAAAAGGCTTTGAAGTTATTTATTTAAAAATAAACGATAAAGTAAATGAGCAGAGTTTTTACCAAAACATTAATAAAATTATCAAAGAAAGAAATATAAGAGAATTACAATATCAAGAACCCGATGAATACAGGTTGTTACTTGAATTAAAAAAACTACAGTCTATCAAAAATATAAAAATTGAATCAGTTGACTCAGAACACTTCTTAGTCTCAAAGCTCTATGCTAAAAATTTCTTTTCTGAAAAGAAACATTGGCGAATGGAAGAATTTTATAGAAACATGAGAAAGAAATTTTCTATTTTAATGGATGGAGATAAACCTATTGGAGGCAAATGGAATTATGACTCGGATAATAGAAAAAGATGGGATGGTAACCCAAGCACAACAGAAGACTTCAGACCATCTCATAATCACGAAAAGCTTCTTTTAGAAATAAATAATGAAAATATCGAGCGCTTTGGTGAACCCCAAGAAACAAATTTTCGTTGGCCAATAAGCAGGGAAGAGTCTATTAAATTGCTTGATAGTTTCATTGTAAAAGACTTAGTCAACTTCGGTGATTTTCAGGACGCGCTTCATGATGAAAATTGGAGATTGTTTCATTCTTTCTTATCTTTTTCGCTTAATTCTAAAATGCTTAGCCCTCTTGAGGTGATTAAAAAAGCTGAAGAAGCTTTTTATGAAAAGGATTTACCACTAGCATCCGTTGAAGGTTTTATTAGGCAGATCTTAGGCTGGCGAGAATATATTAGGGGAATCTATTGGGCAAATATGCCTGGCTATGATCAGCATAATTTTTTTGAACACAAAGCTAAGTTACCAGATTGGTACTGGACAGGAAAAACCGACATGCGTTGTTTGTCATTGAGTATTTCTCAATCATTAGAGAATGCTTATGCTCACCATATTCAGAGATTAATGATTATAGGTAATTTTAGTTTGTTGGCAGGGTTGGATCCTAAAGAAGTGCACAAATGGTATCTTGGCATTTATATTGATGCCTATGAGTGGGTAGAGCTGCCAAATACATTAGGGATGAGTCAGTTTGCAGACGGTGGTTTACTTGCTACGAAGCCTTATGTTTCATCAGCTGCTTATATAAATAAAATGGGTAATTACTGCTCTGATTGTAAATATAAACCTAAGGAAAAACTCGGGGAAGATGCTTGCCCATTTAATTCACTTTATTGGAATTTCTTTGATAGGCATCAAGATAAACTCTCAAATAATCCAAGGCTTGGAATAGTTAATAGTCAACTAAAAAAAATGGATAAGCACCAAAAAATTGAAATAAATAAGAAAGCTAATTTTTATTTAGACAACATAAATTCACTGTAAAAAATTTTTAATTTTAAAGTCTAAAGAAAAATTATTAGGTATAATTTTTACTAATGATTCTCATCAAAACTAATACAAAAGCCTGTCTAAAAGCACTTAGCCAATTATTATTTATTTTGTTTTTAGTTTCCTGTAAGGCGGTTGGACCTGACTATGAAGGTGCCCCTGAGTTAGAGGTACCTGAAAATTGGGAAAATCAATTAAATAACGAATTTATAGAAGCAAGTGCTAGTGAAACACAATGGTGGATACTTTTTAATGATCCAGTTTTAAACGATTTAATTAGTAGGGCTGCTGTTGATAATTTAGATGCAAAAATTTCACTCGTAAGAGTAGAGGCTGCTAGAGCTAATCTTGGCGTTGCTGAGGGAGCACAGTTACCGGAATTAGATGGTGTAGGAGATGTATCAGAAAAAAGTAGTAGTAAGTCGACTAAGGGCGATAGGGATACTGACATCTATTCATCGATAGGTCTTGATATCAGTTGGGAGATTGATATTTTTGGTTATGTTAGGAGGTCAATTGAAGCAGCGGATGCTAAATTAGAACGCTCTGTTGAACGATATCGTGATGTAATAGTGATTTTGTATGCAGAAATTGCTAATAATTATGTTGCCTTAAGAACCGCACAAGAGCGTCTTCAATATGCACTTGAAAATGTTAAATCACAAAAAGACACTTTAAAAATTGTAAACGCTCGCTATGAAGCTGAGCTTGTTTCAGAAGTTGATCTTCTTCAATCAGAACAAAACTTAGCCGCAGCACAATCTAATATTCCTCTTTTTTATGCAAGAATCAATGAGTTATCCAATAGCCTTGCAATTCTATTAGGTAAAAATCCAGGCACTTTAAATTCAGAGTTGAGGCAGAGTTATGGCATACCTCATGTGCCAGAAAAAACAGTTGTTCAGGTCCCTAGAGAAATTCTAAGACAACGACCAGACATCAGGGAGGCGGAGAGATTGTTGGCTCAAGAAACAGCTGAAGTCGGCATTGCAACAGCTGAAGAATATCCTAGATTCAATCTAAACGGTACCTTTGGTTATGATTCAAAAGAATTTAATAATCAATTTAGCTCTGACTCTAGGTATTGGTCATTTGGTCCAAATTTTAGATGGAACATTTTTGATGGAGGTGCAACACAAGCGGCAATTGAGGTTCAGGATGCGCAACTTGAAGAAGCTCGTGTAAACTATGAAAAGAAAGTCTTGAAGGCGTTTGAGGAAGTGGAAAATGCGATCAAGTCTTACAAAGAAGAGAAGCAAAGAAATGTCTCTTTGAATGTTTCGGTGAGTGCAGCAAAGAAGGTAAACAAGATCACACTTGCTAGATATACCTCTGGTTTAATTGATTTTCAAGAAGTTCAAGATGCTGAAAGGGTAATCTTTTTTCAAGAGGATGAGTTGGCGAAAAGTAATGGCAATTTAGTGCAATTTATCATTCAATTATATAAGGCAATGGGTGGCGGTTGGGAAAATACAGAAATCGCAACAGATAAAATCGTTAATGAACAAGTTCAGGAATAACGCATGAAAAACATAATTTTTTTGATATTTTTAAGCTTTTTTCTTTCATCTTGTAATGAAGATGAGCCAATCAAAGATACCCCAATTCCCAAGATTGCTTGGATGGAAGTAAGTGTTACCAGTTTAGAACAATCAAGGAGATTGTCTGGACAACTCAATCCCAGAGAGGGGGCTTCACTAAGTTTTAATAGCGGTGGCTATGTAACAGATGTAAAAGTTGACTTAGGTAGTAAAGTAAAAAAGGGTCAAGTTTTAGCGAGGTTGAGTCAAAGAGATCCAAAAAGTGTTTACCTCTCCAATCAAGCAGATTTTGTTAATAAAGAGTCATATTATAACCGTATGAAAGTTGCACGAGAAAGCAAGGCAGTTTCACAGCAGGATGTGGCAGATGCTAAAACAGAATTGGAGATTGCTGCTTCTAATTTAGCGATTAGTAAAAAAGGCCTTGAAGACACTGTCCTTAGAGCGCCTTATAATGGAACAATTACCTTTAAAGATGTAGACCCAGCACAACAAGTTTTTATTGGCGAAACACTTTTTAAAATTGATGGTGGTCAAGGTCTTGAAGTTTCTGTTTATGTCCCAGAAACATTAATAAAGAAATTAATTCAAGATAAGATATATACAGTCACTTTTCCTGCTGCTAGAAATCTTAAAATGAAAGCAGCTTTAAAAGAAATTGGAACCCAAGCCACTAGAGCAAATTCGTTTCCCGTTGTTTTATATCTCACTCAACAGTCATCAGAATTACGAGCAGGGATGACAGCAGAGGTTTCATTCGTTTATTTTCAAGATGTTGAAGAAAGTATTTTGATACCAAATTCTGCTTTGGGTGTTGGTAATGAACAATCAAGCTTTGTTTATGTTTATGATTCAAATACGAGCAGACTTAAGAAAGTTACTGTAAGGCCACTTAATATTACAAATAATGATGTTTATGTTCAAGGCAACATAAAATCTGGTGACATTATCGCAGTGGCAGGCATTCCATACCTTCGAGATAATCAAGAAGTTCTTCTTCAAGAGCAAGACATAGAAATATTTAACTTTAACTGAGGCTAATCTTTTAATGAATATTTCAGAATTAGCTTTTAAATATCAGAAAATATTTTTATTTATTGTTGTAAGTCTGATGCTCTATGGAGGCATCAGTTATTTTACCTTGCCTTCTCAAGAGGATCCTAATATTGTCAATCGTGAAGCTATTGTTACAACTAAATTCCCAGGCATGTCTCCACAAAGAGTTGAGCTTCTGATAACTAAAAAATTAGAAGAAAATATTCGTAAAATTCCAGAGATTAAGAAGCTTACGTCAATATCCGAAACAGGATCCTCAATCATTCATGTAAAGATAGAAGATAAATACTTCAATCTAGACGCTATTTGGCAAAACTTACGAAATAAAGTTAAAGACACAGAAAAAGAGTTGCCTGAGGGGGCCTCTATCCCAAATGTTAATGATGAATTTGGAGATGTTGCTGTCATAACAATGGCATTAACCTCAGATGGTTTTGATATGAATGATATGCATGATATGGCAAAACATATTAGAGATATTATTTATAGTATAAAAGGGATAAAAAAAATTGATTTATTTGGAGTCCAAGACGAAAGAATTTATTTAAAAATTGAATCAACAAAGCTTGCAGAATTAGGAATCAATCCCAGTCAGATTTCCTCTGCGCTTAGGTCACAAAACATTATTCTTCCTGGAGGTCAGGTCGATACAGGTGCAAGATCATTTGTTTTAGAGCCAACTGGTGACTATAAAGATATAGAAGAGTTAGGCGATACTTTAATTTCAGTGCCCCATTCAAGTTTTAAAACAGACACTGAGAACGTCATTTCTCTGAGAGATATCGCAACCATTGAACGCGGATATGTAGATCCACCCAGTAAAACGGCATATTTCAATGGTAAACCGGCTATTGTTTTTGGTATCTCTATGCTTGATGGATATAACCTCTTAGAATTTTCACCAAGAGTTTTAAATGTAATCTCTGAAATTCAAGAAACAATGCCCTTTGGATATCATTTAGATATTGCAACCTTTCAGGCTGATGTCGTTGAGGAAACTATCAATGGAGTATCAATTAATGTTTTGCAAACATTAGTCATTGTCCTTTTTTCAGTCATTATCTTTCTTGGTTTTAGAACTGGTTTTATTGTTGGCTCAATCGTTCCAACGGTGATGTTGATTACACTCGCGTTAATGAATTTTTATAATTTACAACTGGAAAGAATGAGCTTGGCAACCCTTATCATTGCTTTAGGTTTGCTCGTAGATAATGGTATTGTTGTGGCTGAGGATTTTATGAAAAGGTTGGAGCGCGGTATCTCTAGAATTGAGGCTCTCAAAGGGGTAGGAAAAGAACTGACTATCCCCTTACTTACTTCATCCTTAACAACTATTTTATTTTTTATGCCGCTTATGCTGGCAGAATCAACAGCAGGAGAATACACAAGATCTCTTTCACTGGTCATAGCAATGGCTTTATTGACGTCATGGATAGCAGGACTTTGTCTAACACCTATACTTTGTTATTACTTTTTAAAAATAGATAAGAAAAAAAGTAAAGAAAAAGAAATATCAGGGATTTTTTATAAACTATCGATAGGCTACGGTTTTTTATTAAAAGGTATTTTAAAGATAAGGTTTCTATTTTTAGCGGCGATGTTTGCTGCATTTGTCTTTTCAATTATGGCAAGTAAAGAAGTTCCAAAACGTTTTTTCCCAGACTCTGATAGACCTCAAATCTTAGTTTATACACAACTCCCTGCGGGTACCTCTCAAAGAGAAATGACGTTTCAAATGAAAAAGGTCTTTGTACTTTTAAATGACAGAGAATTATTTCCAAATATTGAATCATACTCAGGCTATGTTGGGTTTGGTGGACCTCGATTTGTTCTATCGCTTGCTCCTGAAGATGCTGCAGATAATATGGGCTTTATTATTATCAATATTGAAGATATTGAGTCTCAAGATAGCTCTATTGAAAATTTAAAAAATAATTTAAATGATCAATTTCCAGGTATGTTTTTTAGGGTTAACAAAATGTTTTTAGGGTCAAGTGATTCAAGTGAAATTAAGCTTCAAGTAGTAGGTCCAGATTCTAATGTTATATATGCTAAAGCTCAGCAATTAGTTGATAGATTGTATGAAGTTCCTGGCACGATAGATATAAGGACAGATTGGCAAAATAGAACCTTAAAAATTCTAATTAAAGTTGATCAGGTAAGAGCAAGAAGGGCGGGTGTTTCTTCAAATGATATCGCACAATCCCTCAATGCATATTTTGAAGGCTCAGAGGTTACTCAATTCCGCGAAGAAGATAATATCATCCCAATACTTTTCAGAGCAGAGGATGATGAAAGATTTAATATGGATAGGATGAGGACATTAAATGTTTACTCATCAAGTAATAATACTAATGTGCCTTTATTCCAAATAGCAGATTTTGAAGGTGAAAATCAGTTTTCACGCATTGCTAGACAGGATTTATTTAGAACAGTTTCTGTTGAAGCAAAAAATATGAACGCAACGGCTGAGGACTTTAGAGAGGTATTAGATCCAATTGTTGAAGAGTTAAATGAAGATTTACCATCTAATCATATGATCAGATACGATGGCGTTATTAGGGAGTCTAAGGAAGCACAAGATTCACTTTCTGCTAGTGTGCCTTTGGTGATTGGTCTTATTATTATTCTTCTTGTTGCTCAATTCAATTCATTTAGACGACCATTAATTATTCTAATTACCATCCCCTTATCCTTTATCGGTGCTGTATTAGGATTGTTAATTTCGGGATCAAACTTTGGATTCATGGGTACGCTCGGGCTTTATAGTTTAGCAGGCATCATCATTAATAATGCGATTATCTTGATTGATCGAATTGATTTAGAAAGAGAGATGGGTAAGAAAATTTACGATGCAATCGTTAGTGCATGCCAGCAAAGATTAAGACCTATTATTATTACCACATTAACTACAACCTTAGGCTTACTGACTTTAATAATTCCTCATGACCCACTCTTTTATGGTCTTGCCAATATTATTGCATATGGCTTGGGTGTAGGAACATTCCTGACATTAGCTGTTGTTCCTGTTTTATATTCCTTGATGTTTAAAGATAAGAAAATACTTAGAAAGCAAAGTTAATGGCTGTTGAAGAAAAAAAAATTCCTAATGTAAACCAAAGAATTGTTAATAATTCTCAAAGATTATTCTTAGTTTATATCATTTGTATTCTTGTTGATATGACGATTTTAAATATATACGCAGAATTCAGTCACTCAGTTTACGTAGAGTCTTTTTCGATAACTATTTTTATTGCTATTTTTTTACAGTTATTTATTGTACTAACAAAACAGGTAGAACATAAATTATCAAAGTTTTTTGGAGATAAGAAAAGCTATCTGACAAAAATAAAATATTTCTTATCCTTGTGGGCATTATTATTTTTATCAAAAGTTTTGATGCTTCAAGGGGCTAATTTAATTTTTGGGGATAAGATAAATTTTTATGGCATGTTTGATGGGTTATTGGCCTTTATAATACTCATTTTTTCTTTCCTTTTAGGTGAATATCTACTCACCCATATTTACCGTCTACTTGAGACTAAATAACAAAGAAATTAATAATTCAAATTTAATCTTGATTCTTGTAATGTATTTAATAAATCACAATAAGATCCATTTGTAGGATGATTTTTATCTATCTTGAAATCGTCTATCTCTGAAATTAGCTTTTTTAGAAGGTCTGTATAAATTTCGTTTACATAATAACCCATCGTAACTTTGTCAAATTGGACAACCTTCCAAAGAGATATTTTCATTTTTTTAATAAAGTTGTCTGGGTTTGTCTCATTATTAGATCTTTTTTGATATATCTTTACATGTAAATCACCATATAGAATAGTACTTTGTGCTTGATAAGATAAAATTGGATTGAGAATAATTATTGCGTCTGTAATATTATTTGTAGTACATTTTTTTACGTTAGAGTATGTCGGTAAATTTTCAATCGCTTTATCCATCATTGGTGATGGTTGATAGCTGTAGGTAGCATAAGGTGCGGTAAGTGACTGATTGGTTGGTTGATTAACGAAGTACTGAAGGTTTGCAGCACATAATAGGCTTGATAAAAAGAGGGTTGAGATGAAAAGTATAATTTTTTTTACAAATGCATTTGTCATTATATTTACCTTAAATATTTATTATGTAAGAGCCGATTTTACCGGAAAAGTTCAGCGTGTAGTTGATGGAGATACAATTTATGTTGTTGATAATTTTGGTAAAAAATTTAAAGTAAGACTGACTGGAATTGATGCTCCCGAGAAGAATCAATCATATGGATTGGCATCGACATATGAGCTAAACGAAATTTTAATAAATAAGTGGGTTTTGCTTAAATCAAAACCAAGTAAAGGAAATCCTTATTCCGTCGATCGTTATAATAGAGTTTTAGCTAAGATTATATTGGATGGTATGGATGTGAACTTATTTCAAGTATCAAGAGGGTATGCCTGGCATTTTAAAAGATATCAAAAACAACAAAGTTCATCAGATAGAGAGGCTTACAAAGATGCTGAGTTAAACGCAAAAAAAAATAAACTTGGTCTTTGGAAAGAAAAAAAACCAATTGCACCATGGAATTGGCGTAGAATAAAAAATTAATTTTTTATAACTTTAATTTGAAATGAGGTTTGTTTTGAACAATAATTTAACAGCTAATTTTATAACTCTTTTTTTATTTATTTTTTTTACTAGTCCAGTGTATTCTAAATGTATGGATTTTTACGATCAAGATTTAAAGACCTTGCAAGGTAAGAAGTTTAATTTGTGTGAGTATCAAGATAAACCTATTTTATTTGTCAACACAGCAAGTAAATGTGGTTTTACTTCACAATTCGAAGGCTTAGAGAAATTATACAAAGACCATAGCAATGATATGCTAGTGGTTGGTTTTCCTTCGAACGACTTTAATCAAGAGTTTAAAACTGACAAAGAGATTCAGGATTTTTGCAAATTGACATATGCTGTTGATTTCCCAATGATGAGCAAATCAAGTGTTGTTGGGCCCAATGTAAACCCTGTATATAAAAATTTAAAACAAATGACTGGCGAAGCGCCTATGTGGAATTTTTATAAGTTTATCGTAATGCCAAATGCTGAATCAGCTTTTGTTTTTCCTAGTACGGTGGGACCAGAGTCTCAAGACATTATGGGGCTTCTTGAACCTTACTTCGAAAATTAATTTTTCATAAATTGTATAATGATTGCAGAAAGCTCTTCAACTGATTTTGATGTAGAGTCTGCTGTGGGTATACCCACTTTTTTCATCAGGTCTTCGGCCTGACCTATCTCATGCCGGCAATTAGATAATGATGCGTAAGTGCTATCTGGCCTTCTTTCGCTTCTCAGTGAATGTAGCCTTTCAGATTTAATAGTAAGTCCAAATATTTTATCAAGGTAACCTTCCAAGATAGGAGGTAATTTTCCTCTTTCAAAATCCTCAGGAATCAGAGGGTAGTTCGCGGCCTTGATACCAAACTGCATTGCAAGATATATGCTGGTAGGCGTTTTACCACTTCTAGAGACCCCTACAAGTATGACTTGTGCTTGATTTAATCCCGTGTGCGTCATGCCATCATCATGGCCTAATGCAAAATTTATTGCCTCCATTCGTGAACCATATTGATTTGTTTTTATACTGTGAGAAACACCGGGTCTTGTTAACGCTGGTTCATTAAGCTCAATCCCTAAGGGGTGAATGAATGAATCAAACAAATCAATATAATATGCATCTACAGCTTTTAACTCGTTCCTTAGGATCTCGTTTCCTATAGACATGATAACGATAGGTCTTGATCCAGTCATCATTTTTGCATTAGCAACTCTTTTTTGAGCATCTTCAACTTTTTCAATTGAATCTGTAAAGGGGATTCTAATTTGATCAAATTCAGTTTCTGGAAAATGTGCTAACAGTCCACCCAATGAACCTGCCGTAATACCAGTTCCATCTGATATAAAAAAGGCTGTCCTTTTATTTTTTGCCATTTATTTTTTGCTTAAACTTTTCCATGTGCTTATTACTGTATCAGGGTTTAATGACATCGAATCCATTTTTTGTTCTAATAGCCATTTAGCAAAATCAGGGTGATCTGATGGACCTTGTCCACAGATACCTATATAACTCTTAGTTGCCTTTGCTCCCTCTATGGCTAATTCAATGAGCTTCATAACAGAGGGATCTCTTTCATCAAACCCATCGGCTAGAATTCCTGAATCTCTATCAGTCCCCAATGTAAGCTGAGTTAAGTCATTAGAACCAATTGAAAATCCATCAAAATATTTTAGAAATTCTTTAGCTAGAATTGCATTTGAGGGGACTTCACACATCATAATAAGTCTTAACCCATTTTCCCCTCGCTTAAGGCCATTTTGCTCAAGAATATTAATGACTGCTTCAGCTTCTTTAATTGTCCTAACAAAAGGGATCATTAATTCAATATTCGTTAAGCCCATTTCATTTCTTGCTTTTAACATAGCCTGACATTCAAGTTTAAAACAATCTTTAAATTGGTTTGAAATATATCTTGCTGCACCCCTAAAACCAATCATTGGATTTTCTTCGTCAGGCTCGTAGATGTCCCCTGCAACTAACTTTTTATATTCATTTGATTTGAAATCTGACATCCTTACGATAACTGGCTTCGGATAAAAGGCAGATGCAATAGTAGCAACCCCTTCAGTCACTTTATTTACATAAAATTCTTTTGGTGATGAATACCCTTTGGACTTATAATCTATTGTTTTTTGTATATCCTCTGGCATAGCTTCATAATTTAATATGGCTTTTGGATGAATGCCAATCATGTTGTTAATAACAAATTCAAGTCTTGCCAGTCCAACACCATCATTAGGAATTTGGGCAAATGTAAAAGCCATATCTGGATTACCAACGTTCATCATGAGTTTTATAGGTATTTTTGGTAAATCACCATCCTCTTGCACTTTAACCTCAAAATCTAATTCACCTTGATAAACAATCCCTGTTTCACCTTCTGAACATGAAACTGTAACAGTATCTTGTTCTGTAAGAAGCTCTGTTGCATTTACGCTACCAACAATTGCCGGAATTCCAAGCTCTCTGGCAATTATGGCTGCATGACAAGTTCTACCGCCACGATTTGTAACTAAAGCTGAAGCACGTTTCATAACTGGCTCCCAATTCGGATCAGTCATATCTGCTACTAGCACGTCACCGGGTTGAACGGTATGCATTTCTGAAGGATCTTTCACTATCCTAACAGGGCCTATACCGATTTTTTGAGTTACCGCTCTGCCAGCAACTAGCGCTTTGCTTGATTCTTTTAGTCTATATGTTTCAGTTGTATTTTGATGTTGAGATTTAACAGTTTCAGGTCTTGCTTGAAGTATATATAACTTGCCATCTAGTCCATTTTTACCCCACTCTATATCCATAGGGCAGCCATAATGGGATTCAATTATCATTGCATAATTAGCTAATTCTGTAACATCCTCATCTTTAATACTAAATTGATTTGCTATAGCTTCTTCAACATCAATAGTACTAGTACTTAAGCCAGCTTTAGTATTTTCACTAAATACCATTTTAATTTTCTTTGAACCGATAGATTTTCTTACAATAGAGTTTTTGCCTAGTTCTAAGAGTGATTTATGGACATAAAATTCATCTGGATTGACTGATCCCTGAACGACTGTTTCCCCTAATCCATAAGATGAGGTAATGAAAATAACATCTTTGAAACCAGATTCTGTATCAATAGTAAACATGACGCCAGATGATCCTGTATCACTTCTGACCATCTGTTGAATCCCAGCAGAAATTGCGACATCTGAATGAATAAAATTTTTATGTACCCTATATGAAATCGCACGATCATTATAAAGAGAAGCAAATACCTCTTTAATCGCTTGCCTAATATTTTCTAATCCATGAATATTTAAAAAACTCTCTTGTTGGCCAGCAAAAGATGCGTCTGGCAAATCTTCAGCAGTTGCTGAAGAACGGACTGCAAATGTTGTACCTTTTGGCGATCTTTCAATTAAGTTGTCATAATGATTTTTTATATTATTTTCAAAGTCATTCGAGAAGGGCGTGTCAAGAATCCATTTTCTTATTTTTTTACCGCTTTGTGCAAGTTTAACAACATCATTAATATCAAGACCAATTAGCTCTTGTTCAATTCTCTCTCCCAATTGATCTTGAATTAAAAAGTCATTGAAGGCATCTGCAGTTGTTGCGAAACCAGTTGGAACCCTTACACCCTTAGCCTTAAGTTGAGATATCATTTCACCGAGCGAGGCATTTTTGCCACCAACAATGGCGACATCTTTATTTCTTAGTTCTTCGAAAGAAATTACACTTTGTGTCATGGGGTACCTTTGGAGTGAGTTAATATTGAATTGGGCTTATTATTCTAGTAGTTATTTTAATAAAAAACGTAATTTTGCCATATTATACGATTGCTTGTCGACTTAAACGTTTTGAGTAAATAAATCTTAAAATATAAAAAATTAAATTTTAATTACAAACCACTATCGCATTAAAGAAAAATTGTAGTTATTTGTTAATTTTTGTTAAAATGTTCTGCCCAAGTCATTCAGTTTAAAACTAAGACTTTATTGAAAATAATTATACTAATTTAAAAAAATACGGAGAAATCAATGGCTTCATTACTTGAACAACTAAAAACAATGACAACAATTGTTGCAGATACGGGAGAAGTAGACGCAATTAAGTCTTTAAAACCTGTCGATGCTACAACCAACCCATCTTTACTATTGAAAGCAAGCAAATTGCCACAATGTGAGCCTATGATAGAAGAAGCCATTGCTTATGCCAAAGGTAAAAGCTCTGACAAAGCACAACAAATAGAAGATGCTGCAGATAAGCTTGCCGTCCTTGTTGGCTTAGAAATTTCAAAGCATATCCCAGGAAGAATATCTACAGAAGTGGATGCTAGCTTATCCTTCAATGTTGACAAAATGGTTGCTAAGGGAAGAAAGATCATTTCATTATATGAAGAAGCTGGATTAACTAAGGACAGAGTACTGGTTAAATTAGCATCAACATGGGAAGGTATTAAAGCAGGTGAGATCCTAGAAAAAGAAGGTATTAACTGTAACCTAACATTATTATTTAGCTTTGCTCAAGCGAGAGCTTGTGCCGAGGCAGGTGTCTTTCTAATATCACCGTTTGTTGGAAGAATTTTAGATTGGTATAAAGCAAGTACAGGCGAGGAATATACCTCCGAAACTGATCCAGGTGTTGTTTCAGTTAGAAATATTTATAGTTGGTATAAAGAACATGGATTTAAAACGGTAGTAATGGGTGCATCATTCAGAAATATCGGCGAAATTACTGCTTTATCTGGATGTGATCGCTTAACGATAGGACCATCACTTATTGAGGAGTTGGCAGCAACAGAAGGAGACCTTCCTCAACATCTAAAAGACAATGGTTCCACTAAAGAAAAGCCTTCTAAACTTGAAGAAGACCAATTTAGATTTGATCATAATGAAGATGCAATGGCAACGGAGAAGCTTTCTGAAGGTATTAGAAACTTTGTGATTGATCAAAATAAACTAGAGGATGCTTTAAGTCAAAAACTTTAAGTGATAGAACTTCATTGATTGACAATATTTAACTGAAGTTATATTATCCTCGGTCTACTCGATCTAAATGAGAAAAAAGTTTTACGAGTTTTTAGCGTAGATGTTTATTAATAAAGTAATTTTAAATATGGGAGATTAAACCATGGCATTAACACAAATGGCACTAGATTCATTAGATTTTGACGCAACAGTAGCACTAGCAGAAACAGTTGCTCCTCACGTTGACATTCTAGAGATTGGTACACCTTGTATCAAACATAACGGTATTAAACTGCTTGAAACACTAAAAGCAAAATTTCCGAACAACCTTATCCTTGTTGACTTAAAAACAATGGATGCTGGTGAGTATGAAGCAGAGCCTTTCTACAAAGCAGGTGCTGATATCTGTACTGTTCTAGGTGCTTCAGGAATTGCTACAATTAAAGGCGTAATCGCTGCAGCTAAGAAATATGGTAAAGAATGTCAAGTTGACATGATCAACGTTGATGATAAAGAATCTTTAGCAAAAGAAGCTGTTGCTGCTGGTGCAGATATTATTGGTGTTCACACTGGTCTTGATGCTCAAGCTGCTGGTCATACTCCTTTTGCTGATCTTGCTGCAATTGCTGCATTAAACACTGGCGCTAAAATTTCAGTTGCTGGTGGTGTTAAAGCTGCTACAGCTCAAGAAGTTAAAGACGCAGGTGCTGCAATTATTGTTGCTGGTGCTGCCATTTATGGCGCTGCTGATCCTGCTGCAGCTGCTTCAGAAATTACAGCTATTGCTCACTAATTAGTAACAATAGAATGTATATTTAAAAAACCCGGCTTAAATGCCGGGTTTTTTTTTGTTATTATTAATAGAATTAATTAAATGATGAGGAGTAAAAATTAATATGGATACACAAAAATTAATCGTTGATAAGATTTCAGCTGTTCTAGATTCAACAGATAAAAATCAATCTGCCGAATTAAAAAAACTAATTGACCAAGCAGGTCATATTTTTATTGCAGGTGCTGGAAGATCAAAGCTAGTGTCAAGTTTTTTAGCAATGAGATTGGTTCATTGTGGATATAAAGTAAGTATGGTTGGAGAAATTGTGACACCAGCATTGAAGGAAGGAGATTTATATATTGTAATTTCTGGTTCTGGTGGAACTAAAACATTGCTTCCTACACTTGAAACTGCAAAATCTAAAGGTGCTAAAATTGCTGTTGTTTCTATGAAAGCTTCCTCTGCAATGGCTGATTTAGCGGATTTAACGTTAAAAATGGGTAATGATGAAGTTTTTGCTCTGACAAAGGGCTTGCCAATGGGTACATCTTTTGAGCTATCAACGCTGGTTTATCTTGAAGCCATTATTGGTGAGATTGTCTTTGATAAAGACCTTACTGAAGAGGGTATGAGAGGTATCCATGCTAATCTTGAATAGTTATTTTAAGTAGATTTTATTAAAAAAAGGCACTTAAGTGCCTTTTTTTTCTCGTATATAACATGATTTTTGATAGATAATAATTAGATGTTAATTAAGAAAATTCCTTACAATTTTGATACTACAACATACTACGAACAAATTCGTCACTTAGATTGGCCTGTTTTTTTCGATAGTTGTTATCAAGCTGACAGGAAAAAAAGTCCCTATGCGCGTTACGACATAATTTCAGCAGACCCTTTCATCAAAATTTATTCGGATTCTAATAATATTAATATTCATGAAAAAAATAGGAGCTTTACTTCAGAAGAGGATGGCTTAAAAATAGTAGAAGGATATATTAATCAATATTCAAAACCATATTCAGAGATACCATTTATTGGAGGTGCAATAGGTTATTGCTCCTACGAAATGAAGTCTAAGGAGAAAAGTAACTCAGTTTTACCTAAACTTTCGATGGGCATTTATGACTGGGCGCTGATAATTGATCACTTTCTTCAAGAAACCTACTTAGTAACAACTAATGTTGATAATGATACAAGTAAAAACTGGCCGACTTATATTGAATTATTTAGCACATTAAAAGCTAATAAAACAAATGATTTCAATGTAAAAAGTGATGCTGATGATAATTTATCTTTTGAAGCATATCGTAAAAAATTTAGTTCAGTGATGGAGTTTTTAAAAGAGGGAGATTGTTATCAAATTAACTTATCTAAACAATATAAAACTATAGTAGATGGCGATAGCTGGCAATTTTATAAAGTCTTTAGAAATTTAAATAAATCTAGATATATGGCCTTTTTAGATTTTAAAGATTTTGAAATTCTATCAGGCTCTCCTGAGCGATTCATTCAAGTAAGAGATAGCGATGTTGTCACTAGACCAATAAAAGGAACGAAAGGAAGAGATAAAGATCCACTCCAGGATCAAAAAAATGCTGAAGCACTAAAAAAATCAATCAAAGATCAATCGGAAAATTTAATGATAGTTGATCTTTTAAGGAATGATCTAAGCATAAATTGCGATATCGGTTCAATTAAAGTAACTGAATTATTTGAATTAGAGTCCTATCCTAACGTGCATCATTTGGTTAGCACTATTTCAGGTAAGCTTAAAACTGAGTCGAGCATGATTAAACTTTTTTCAGATTCTTTTCCAGGTGGCTCTATTACGGGAGCACCAAAAATTAGAGCGATGGAAATAATAGAAGAACTCGAGGAGCATAATAGGGAGCTTTATTGTGGCTCTGTAGTTTATTTTAGCTTTAATCGATCTATGGATAGTAATATAGCAATTAGAAGTTTATTTCGTAAAGGGGATGAGTTATATTTTTATTCAGGTGGCGCACTAACGATTGCATCAAATGATTATGATGAATATCAAGAAATTGAAGATAAGGTACGCAATATTAAAAAAACCATTAATTTTTTTAAAAGGACACAAGAATGATAGAAATTTCAGATGGGCTAGATAAAAAACTTAAAGATGAGCTCTTAAATTGGAGTTTGTCAGACAATGGAATTAACCGTTGGATATCAAGAGATGTTTCAACCAATATAGGAGGAATAGTCAGTCATATATGGGATCTTGCGGAAGATGCTAATCACCATCCAGATATGGTGGTTGGTTATAAAGGCATATCAGTGAAGATTATGACTCATGATAAGAATGCGATAACAGATAAAGATATCAATCTTGCCCATAAAATTGAGAACTTAATTCTATCTCTGAATTAATTTTTTAAATGAGCCATAATTTAAAAGTATTGTTGGGAGTATAAGAAGATTCAGGATGGTTGAAGTAAATAAACCTCCAATAATTATCATAGCCATTGGTCCTTCAATTTCCTTTCCTGGCTGATCAGAACCAAAAGCGATTGGGGTCAATGCTAAACCTGCAACAAGTGCTGTCATTAAAATTGAAGGAAGCCTTTCTTTTGCTCCTCTGATACATGTTTCGGTGTTCCATATACAATCCTCTTCATTAACTAAAAATTGATAATGTGATATCAGCATAATTGTATTTCTTAAAGTAATACCGAATAACGTCACAAATCCAACTAGAGATCCAATAGAAATCCAGCCTCCAGTGAAAGAAGCAGCCAAGACTCCGCCTATCAGAGCGAACGGAAGATTTAAGACGGTCAAACATAAATTCGAAAATGAACCAAAGGCAATGTAAAGTAAGAGAAGGACAACACTACCAGCTAACAGAGATTGGGTTATAAGTTCATTTCTTGCTTGCATGTTTTCTTGAGCTGAGCCTGTAATCTCATAATAGTTACCCTCATTAAGTTTTAATTCCTTTAATCTTTCCTTTAAGTTCTTAGTGAATATATCTATATCAACATCACCAATATTAGCGGTTACAGTTTGAACTCTCTTACCGTTTTGATGAAGAATTTTTGACCTTCCATTTTTCTGGGTTATGTCAGCTATTTCAGACAGCCGTATAATTTGATTTTGAGCATTCATTATGGGTAATTCTCTTATATCTAGTATGTCATCTCTTGATTCTTTGTTAAGAGTTAAAGCGACTGTTGTAGGGATAATTCCATTATATATTTTTGTTACTGGATAATTATCATAAGCAGCCCTAATGAATTTTAAAACATCTGCTTTGTTTATTCCAAGAGAACTCATTTTCTCTGATCTTAGCTTTATGAATACCTCAGGTGAACCAGCAGGTGACTGAAGAGTGATATCTTTTATTCCATTAATGGTATTTAACGTTGAACTTATCAATGCTGAGTCTTGATCAATAAGATCAAGATTTTCACCGTACAAGTTTATGACCACGGATGCATTATATCCAGAAATAGTTTCTTCAATTCTCTCAGTTAGGAATGTATTGATTGCAAAATTAACGCCCACAAACCCAGTATCAAGTTCTTGGGTGTTGTCTCCATGAAGGATAGATTTAATTTGTTCTAAAATCTTATCTTGCTCTGGACCACCTAACCCTTTATCTAACTCAATTTCAAATTCACTATAGTGTGTGCCGAAAGTATCCGCACCCAAGGGTGATCTACCTACCCATTGAGCGATTGATTTTATACCTTCAATTTTTTCTAATTTTTTAGTCACAAGATTACCCACCCTTATTGACTCTTGTTCAGAGGTCCCAGGAAATGAAGTCATGTGCATAATAAAATGACCCTCGTGAAGGGGTGGGATAAATTGTGTCTTTAGAAAGGGTAAAAAAGATAAACCAATTGCAATTACAAACAAAGATGAAAAAATAATCAACTTAGATTTTTTTTCTATTCCCATTAAAATAATTTCATATTTATTTTTTAAAAATTTAACAACAGGCGAATCGTCAGCCTTAATATCTGAATATCCAATCATCAAATAACATAGTGCAGGCGTAATGGTGAGTGCAACAAAGAGTGATGCTGTGATTGATGAAATGTATGCAATTGCTAAGGGGCCGAAGAGCTTTCCAGCCACTCCAGAAAGAGATAATAATGGAAGAAAAACAAGGACAATTATTACGGTTGCAAACACAACAGATTTTCTTACCTCCATTGAAGAGCTAAAAACAACTTGGTAGAGTGGTAGTGGTTGTTTTTTTTGTTTATTTTGTCGCATTCTTCGAAATATATTTTCAACATCAATAATTGCATCATCGACAACTTCACCTAATGCAATTGCTAAACCACTAATAACCATTACATTAAGGCCAAAATTGAAATAACTCATTACTGAGATTGCAGATAGTAATGATAAGGGTATTGCAACGGCCGAGATAAAAGCTGTCTTAAGGTTAAATAGGAAGAGGTAAAGAATAGATATAACAAAAAAAGCACCAATGACAATATCAACACGCAACCCTTTTATAGACGCATCAATAAAATTTGATGGTTTAAATAAATCTGGAATCAGTTCAATATTTTGATTTTTTAGCAAAGGCTCAATTAATTCAAGAGCAGTTTCTAACTCTTGGGTAAGCTTATAAGAGTCAGCATTTAATTGACCTTGAACTGATAGATATACGCCAGGATTTCCGTTGATAGAAGCCGCACTAATTGATGGCTCAAAGCCCTCCCTTACATGAGCAACATCTCTAATCTTAATAACACTATTGTTGATACTTTTAATGGGGGCAACTTCAATTTCTTCTAATGTCCTTGATTGACCATCTGTATTAATTATTATTCTTTGGTTAGCATTTTCGATATACCCCCCGCCCATGACTAATGTTGAATTCTCTATAGCATGAAGAATTTCTCCTATTGATATATTATATTGATAGAGCTTTTTGGGAATAACTTCTATATGAATTTGTTTAACTTTCCCACCGAATCTATTAACATCAGCAACGCCTGATACTGCCATTAATTGAGGAATTATAAGAGTTTCAGCAACTGTTCGGAGATCAGTTAAAGTCTTACTGTCTGAGTAAATACCAATGCCAAGAACACTTGACGCTGATGAAGTAAGTGGGGCAATAGTTGGAATAATCCCCGTAGGTAATGACCTCATCAATTTTGAAAGACTTTCAGAAACAGCCTGTCTATTTTTGTGAATGTCTGTATTTTCATCAAAGATTACAGTCACTACAGAGAGTCCGGGTATAGATTGCGAGCGTGTTTGTTTAATACCAATTGTCCCTGATATCGCTTGTTCTATTGGTTTAGAAATGACTGTCTCAACCAAACCCGAAGAAAAGCCTGGTGCTTCCGTTTGAATAATGACTTGAGTCGGAGAGAATTCAGGAAAAACATTCAGGGGACTCTGTTTTATCTGATAAATACCGTAGGCAATGATAATAAAAGCTAATCCAATTATCACCCCAGGGTGGCGAATTGAAAAACGAATAACTGAACCCATTTTAAAAACTAATCCTCGTTTTCGTTTTTGATCTGATACTTAAACTCCTCAGAAAGAAGTAATTGAGCACCGTTTGTGACTATTTCATCATCAATTTTTATTTTATCATCTGTAACAATCCATCCATTTTCAGATCCATTTTCAGCTTCACGCATACCTTGCAGTGAACGCCTTACAAAATTTCCATTTTCTTTAATTCTTATATATGCCCAAGGTTGCCCATTACTCCAAACAACTGAGGAGTTTGGGACAAGAATAAAATTTTGCTTGCTATTGGATTTTGAAACATAAGCAGAGATCCTCTCACCTACAATCAATTTACTGTTACTTGTAAGATAGAAAAAGTTTTTGCCTACAATTGATTGATTTACGACAGGAGAGGGTGATAGGTAGCTTGCTTTAATCTCTGATGAGCTTGAGATGGATGGGATAATTACAATATTTTCTGGTGGTAATTTTTCTCTGTCTATTTGAGTTACAGATAAGCTGATGAGTTGATTTTCATTTTTTAATAGCTTATTCAAAGGATCATTTTTATTTTTAAGGATACCAATAAATTTCACTCCCCATCGGTGCTTAACTAGGCTAAGCGTGTTAATTTTTTCATTTTCATAAATATTTATTTGGTTATTTAAGTCACTTATCTCTGTTTGTTTTTTATTTATGGCAAGATCAGAAATATTTTTATTATCCTCATTCAAAATTATTAGCGCTTCCAAATGTTTTTTTTCATTTTTAACTTGATTCATTAATTTAGTAATTAAATAATTTACTTTTACAAAATTTGTTTTGGCTTTGATTAGTGATGAAATGTCCTGGACTATTCCATAGTTCAGTTTCTTTTGATTGGTTTTAGTTTTTTCAATTTTCCTGAACTGGATATTACTATTTTTTTCTACTGAACCTGGAAGTTGAATCTGTTTAATGCCATCAACTATGGTTGTATAGTCGACGATAATTTCCTCTTCAGATTCATCATCATCAGAATGATTACTGATAGTATCTTTGTTGACTAACAAAACAACAACCCAGATTAAAACAAAAATAATAATAATTTGTGCAATTATGACAATTGTTGTTTTATTTTTCATAAGTTATAATTTGTTGATGTTGGAAATAATTGATTTTGCAGAACACCCTCAGCGACAGCCCCTAATTCAATTGAAGCGTATGTGGCTCGATGAATTTCTAGGTCAATATCAAGTAAAGAAAACATTTCTTTTTCAAGCTCCATTCGATCAATCTGCCCCTGATGAAATCTATCCTGAAGTTGTTTAACAATTAAGTCTTTTGACGCTAATGATTGTTTTGCTGCTAACTCATGCTCTTTGTTTTTTTGAATAGACAAAGATAGCTCCTCTACTTGATTATTAATCTCGAGCTCAAAATTCATTACTTTACTTGCCTCAAGCTCCCTAAATAACAACGCGCGATCTATGAAAGCTTTATTTCTTTCTGGAGTTTTAAGAATTGTTTGAATACCAAGCCCCCAGACATTATAACCAAAGTCATAAATATACGCAGGTGTAAATGTCATATCAGGGTATTGCTTCGCAATTTCAAGCTTTAGTTTTGCCTCAGCAATAGCATAGCGCGCTAGCTTTTGTCTTAAATCAATTCTATTGAGCATTGCAGTTGAATGCATTTCACCTTGATCAGTTTTTTCAAAAAATGTTGTTAAGCTTGAAAAGATTTTGTCTCTTGTTTTTTTTACATCTATCGCCAATAAGTTGAATTTTTCAAGGGAAAGACCTACTAGGGTAGCCAAATTTTTTGTAATATTTAATTGTAAATTTTGGTGTTTAATTAATTCCTTTTGTATAGAGTTAAACTTAATTTTTTCTCGCACATAATCAACTTTTGTAACCAGGCCATAATCCAGCCTCTTTTTAACCATATGAACAATGGATTGTTGAAGGCGGATTTTGTTCTTGAGTATTTGAATTAAGTCTTGGTTCTTAATGTATTTTGTCAAATTAGAAATTAAACTAGACCTCAAATTCCAGTGAATTAATTCTTTATCAAGCAGCGCTAACTGAGTTTCGTTAAATGCGAGCTCGTACCTTATTAATCTTTTATTGGCTGTTTCATAAGTAAATGTATAGTCAAATTTAAAAAAGTTATCACTTGGATCTCCAACATCACCTCGTTCATATTTTGCCCCCAATGAGGACAAGGGTCGAAGGGAAGCAATTTTTTCATTGCTTTCTATGTATTTTAATTCTAAATCAGCTGTCTTTAGCTGAGGGTTAAAATATCTTTGCGTAATTAAAAGTTCATCAATCCCCCAGCTCTTAAATGGTATATTCTCTTTATCGAAGTTATTTTCTTCTAAGTAAGCTATGAAATCTAAGTTATTAAAGTTTACTTGTTTATTTTTTTGGTGAACCTCATTAATATCAAGTGGTTTTTTTTCATAGTCGATAAAGCTGCATGAGGTTAAAAAAATTACAAATAAGACTAATAAATTTATTTTTAAAATTGATGTAATGTCGATATTCATTTTTTTAAATTTAATTTTGAGCGCGAAATACTAATTATCAATTTTAAAGTAAATATTCAACAACTACCAAGTAATAATTTAGATTGAATTTTTCGGTACCAATTTTGACTAAACTGATATAATACGCGCTTATTATAGTTACACGTTTACTAGAACAAGCGAGAGTGGCGGAATTGGTAGACGCACTGGTTTTAGGTACCAGCGCCGCAAGGCGTGAGAGTTCGAGTCTCTCCTTTCGCACCAATTTTTAGGAATTTATTAATGGCCCAAGCATTAGAAAAAATAAGCAATATTGAAAGAAGAGTTAAGGTTACTGTGCCTGTAGCACCCTTACAAGACCAAATCAACCAACGCTTCCAGCAACTTACTAAAACAGCGCGTGTTCAAGGATTTAGACCTGGCAAAGTCCCTTTAAGTATTATCAAGAGGCAATATGGCCCTGATATTAAAACAGAAGTCTATTCAAAGGCTATAGAAGAAAAGTTTGGAAATGTTATAGAAGAAAATAAAATCCAGGTTGCAGGAATGCCAGACATACAGCATGAACCTCTATCAAATATCAATGATGATTTTGAGTTTACTGCGACCTTTGAAATATTTCCTGAAGTGAAAGATATAGATGTAAAAAAAATTAATATTACTGATTACGAGGCTGAAGTAAAAGAAAAAGACGTAAAGAAAACCATTGATACGATTGCTCTACAAAGATGTACCTTTACACCTGTTAAAAGGGCTTCCAAGATTGGGGATAAGGTAAATATTAAGATGGAATCTTTTCTTGAGGGTGAAAAAATTGAAGATACCGGCAAGGAAAACATTGAATTTATTTTGGGTGATCCCAAAAGAGTGAAAGAAATAGATCATCAAATTGTTGGTTTGAAAGAAAATGAAGAAAAAGACTTTGATGTGAATTATCCGAAAGATCATGAGCCTGCTCAGCTTGCTAATAAAATAGTCAAATATCACATCAAAATGGTGACCGTTTCTGAACCTTTACTACCAAAAATTGATGCTGAATTTGCTAAGAGTCTTGGAGTTGAATCTGGCGATATTAAACAGATGAATGAAGAAATTAAGAATTCTCTAAAAGATGAAGTCGGTGTGAGAAAAAAAGCTGCGCTTAAGAGACAAATTTTTGCTGAATTGGTTAAGCATTCAAAAATAGAGCTTCCTAAGTCTTTGGTTAGCATGGAAATCAATCGTATGATGCAGACTATGCAACAAAATATTGAAAGGCAAGGAGGAAATGCTAAAGATATTAATTTTCAACCAGAAATGTTTGAAGGGAGAGCAAAAGAGACTTCTACATTGCGTCTAGTTTTAGCAAATGTAGTTGATAAAAATAAACTTCATGCAACTGAAGAACAAATTAAAGAAAAAGTTAAAAGTTTTGCAGGTAATTATGATGATCCTGAAAAAGCTGTTAAATGGTTTTATGAGGATAAGCAAAGATTAAGCGAACCAGCAGCACTGGCAACAGAAGACAATGTGGTTGATTGGATCTCTTCACAATGCAAGAAAACAAAAAAGACTTTATCGCTTGACGAACTAATGGAGCTTCAACCTAATGGTTAAAACCACAGATTCAATAAGTAAATTTTCTGCAAATAATCTTGGGTATATACCCATGGTTGTTGAGCAGAGTGGTCGAGGTGAAAGAGCCTATGACATCTATTCCCGACTCCTCAAGGAAAGAGTAATATTTTTGGTCGGCCCTATAGATGATATTATGGCTAATGTGGTAGTGGCTCAGCTATTATTTTTAGAGGCAGAAAATCCAGACAAGGACATCTCTCTTTATATCAACTCACCAGGTGGATCGGTGACTGCAGGGATGGCTATATATGACACTATGCAATTTATAAAGCCTGACGTAAGTACACTTTGCATTGGTCAAGCAGCTAGCATGGGCGCATTACTTCTTACTGCCGGTGCCAAAGAAAAACGATTTTGTTTGGCGAACTCACGTGTAATGATTCATCAGCCCCTAGGAGGGTTTCAAGGTCAGGCATCCGATATCGAGATACATGCGAAAGAAATTCTTTACTTAAAATCTAAGTTAAATGCCATATTAGCGCATCATTCTAAGCAGTCAGTTAAAAAAATATCTGAAGATACTGATCGTGATAATTTTATGAGTTCAGAGGATGCTGTGGCTTATGGAATTGTGGATAAAGTTATTAATAGCAGGTCAAATTTAAAATAATATTCAAATGGCTGAAGACTCAAAAGAAAAAACATTATTATGTTCTTTTTGTGGGAAGAACCAAACAGAAGTTAAAAAATTAATTGCTGGCCCATCAGTTTTTATCTGCGACGAATGTGTTGATCTATGTAACGATATAATCATTGAAGAAAATGATGTTGAAACAGATGCAATTAATGATAAGAAAGAAAAAAAGCGATACACTCCTAAAGAAATTTTTTCCAAACTAAACGAGCATATTATAGGCCAAGATAATGCAAAAAAAAGCTTAGCGGTCGCAGTTTATAATCACTACAAGAGATTAAGTTCATTTGGACAAGATAACGAAGATCCGGTCGTTATTTCAAAAAGTAACGTCCTTTTTATCGGACCAACGGGCTCAGGTAAAACCCTTCTAGCTCAGACCCTCGCGGAGCTTCTTGATGTTCCCTTTGTAATGGCAGATGCAACCACCTTAACAGAGGCTGGCTATGTTGGAGAAGATGTGGAAAATGTAATGCAAAAACTTTTACAAAAATGTGATTACAATGTTGAAAGGGCGCAAAAAGGTATTATTTATGTAGATGAGGTAGATAAAATCTCAAGAAAGAGTGAAAACCCATCGATTACTAGAGATGTCTCTGGCGAAGGTGTTCAGCAAGCTTTATTGAAGTTAATTGAGGGAACGGTTGCATCAATTCCCCCGCAAGGTGGAAGAAAACACCCTAATCAGGAATTTGTTCAGTTAGATACAACAAATATTCTGTTTATTTGTGGAGGCGCATTTGATGGCTTAGAAAAAATAATACAACAGAGAACAGAAAAGAATAGTATAGGTTTTGGTGCTGAGGTTCACGGTGAGGATGAAAGCAAAGAAATTGGAAAAATAATTGCTAATGTTGAGCCTGAAGATCTTATAAAGTTTGGTTTGATCCCTGAATTTATTGGTCGTCTGCCCGTAATAGCCTCACTTCAGTCCTTAGACAAAGAGGCACTTGTTAAGATTCTCACGGAACCTAAAAATGCATTAACAAAACAATTCAAAAAATTGTTCCATATGGAGGGCGTTGAGCTTGAATTTCGTCCGGATGCAATTGATGAAATTGCATCACAGGCAATGATAAGAAGAACTGGAGCAAGAGGATTAAGGTCAATTATGGAAGAGGCGCTCAAAGAAGTAATGTTTGAATTACCCGGGGTAAAAAATTTAAAAACTGTTGTAATAGATAGAGCTTCAATTAAAGATAAAACAAAACCTTATTTCGTTTATTCACAAGAAAAGAAAAAGAATAACGCGATTTAAAATAGTCAATTTACTTGATATTTTAAAAATCACCACCATAATTTAAATACTCAACAATAAGAGAATAGTAAAATATGAATAAATCATACCCGATGCTTCCTTTAAGAGATGTTGTTGTATACCCGCATCTAGTAATTCCACTTTTTGTTGGAAGGGACAAATCAATTTCTGCCATTGAAAAGGCAAATGATGGGGATAAAAAAATACTCCTAGTTGCTCAAAAATCTGCAAATCAGGATGAACCTAAGGCTAAAGACTTGTTCAACATTGGGACTCTAGCGACAATTATTCAAACACTGAAGTTACCTGATGGAACTGTCAAAGTTTTAGTAGAAGGGCTTGAAAGAGCAAATATAAAAAAACTCATACAAACAGGCGACTATTGGACAGCACAAGCATCAATCGTTAAAACAAGAGAACCTAAGGATAAAAATACGAAGGCTTTTATGAGATCTGTTTTTTCTCAGTTTGATCAGTACGTCAAGCTAAATAAAAAAATTCCACCAGAAATATTATCCTCACTGACGTCAATTACTGACCCTGGAAGATTAGCTGATTCAATCGCTGCCAATCTTTCATTAAAGCTATCGGAGAAACAAAAAGTACTGGAAACATTTGAAGTAAAAAAACGCCTTAATTTGCTTTTAGAGCTCATGGAGGCTGAAATTGATATTCTTCAGGTGGAGAAAAAAATTAGAGGCCGAGTGAAAAAGCAAATGGAAAAGTCACAGAGGGAATATTATTTAAATGAGCAAG
>JAOMTQ010000008.1 GCA_028355955.1 Methylophilaceae bacterium
CCTTTCTTTAATCAAATTTATTTATTTTTTGGATCGAGTACATCTCTCAAACCTTCACCAAGAAGATTATAACCTAATACCGTAACAAGAATAGCTAAGCCCGGGAACAGGGAAAGCCACCAAGCAAATTGAATATATTCTTTTCCATCGGTAAGTATGTTACCCCAAGAAGCTGTTGGTGCTTGAACGCCCAAGCCTAAAAAACTTAATCCAGACTCGATTAACACTGCACTAGCTATCCCTAAAACAGAGCTGACGATAATTGGTGTTAAGCTATTCGGCAGAAGATGTTTTGTGATAACTTTTGTATTGCTAGTCCCCATCACAATAGAAGCTAAAACATAATCTCTTTGTCTTAAGCTTAAAAATTCTGCCCTGACCAGTCTTGTCACCCCCATCCAAGAGGTAAGTCCAATGACAATCATGATATTCCAGATTGAAGGGGTTAGAAATGCGATTACAGCCAGAATTAAAAAGAAACTAGGTATTGATAACATAATATCAACTAGCCGCATGATAATTGAGTCTAACCATCCTCCATAAAAGCCTGCTATTGAGCCTAGAAAAATACCAATTAGAGTCGCTATACCAACAGCAACAAACCCAACAAAAAGTGAAATTCTGGCGCCGTACAACATCCTTGAGAGAACATCTCTACCAAGGCCATCTGTACCCATAAAATGATCATAAGAGGGAGGCAATAATATTGAGTTTATATCAATATAATTTGGATCAAATGGGCTTAAAAGAGGAGCAAATATAGCTACAAACAAAATAATTGAGATAATGATAAATCCAATAATTGCTAATAAGTTTCCCTTAAATAAACTCATTTAACCAGCCCCTTTCTTATTCTTGGGTCAGCCCATGCATAGCCAATATCAGCTATTAGAGTGCCAATTAACGTAAGAACAGAACCAATGGTAAGTATGCCCATGATGACAGGAAAATCTCGCATTAAAACAGAGTCATAAAATAGCTTTCCCATTCCTGGTATTGCAAAGATAGACTCAGCAATTACAGAACCACCAATCAGACCTGGTATAGAAAGTCCTATTATTGTAATTAAGGGAAGAATGGCATTTTTTAATGCATGGGTAAAAATAACATTTTTTTCTTTAAGACCCTTCGATCTTGCTGTGGTTATAAAGTCTTGGTGAAGAACATCTAACATCCCATTTCTTACATATAAAGAAATTCCAGCCAAGCCACTTAACATTGAAATAGAGACGGGCAGAATCAAGTGTTTTAAAAGATCAAAAAATTGACCTACTTCGGAAAAGCTTTTGTAGTCAAGTGAATGTAATCCTGATATTGGGAGCCACTGATTTACCACACCAGTCCAGTACATAAGCAAAAGAGCAAGCCAAAATCCAGGGATTGCAAAAGCTACAAAAATAAAAAAAGTGATCGATTTATCAACGATAGAATTTTGTTTAACAGCCGAAATAGTTCCAAGCACTATTGAAACTGAAAAAATTAAAAAAATCCCAATCAAATTAATTAAAAGCGTAATCGGCAGTGATTCTTGAATTAAACCTTTAATCACATTACCCTTACCATCTTTTTTCTCCCATAAGACAGGTCTCTGGTGTGAGGCAAATGAATTACCAAAATCTAATTCGACCATTCTCTTTAGCCATAAGCCATATTGGATAATGACAGGCTTGTCTAAGTTATAAAGTTCTCTTAATTTTTGTCTAGATTCTTCAGAGGCCTTGGGATTAAAGGCTGCCTCTGATGATGTAATATCACCTGGTGCTAGGTGCATAATAAAGAAAGATATAAGGCTAATACCTATAAGCATAGGTATCATCCAGAGTATTCTTT
Source organism: Methylophilaceae bacterium (assembly GCA_028355955.1). Lineage (GTDB taxonomy): Bacteria > Pseudomonadota > Gammaproteobacteria > Burkholderiales > Methylophilaceae > BACL14. Next base: position 1,831 of record JAOMTQ010000008.1, read on the forward strand.
TAATTAGGTATTTAATCATTTATTTGTCAATTCGTTTCTTCTCAATCTTTTGGGGATATACCAGTCTTGACTATTATGATAAATACCCGCAGGAGGCGCTGGGGATTTAATTCCCTTTATTCTTTTATTTACCGCTGTCAAACCATAGCCTGCGTAAAGGTAAACAATAGGTGAATCATCTAACAACTGCTTCGAAAATTCATGATAAATTTTCTCTCTTTTATCTAAGTCTAATTCTCTTCTGCCTTTCTCAAGAAGTTGATCAACTTTTTTATTATCGTAACCAACAAAATTGAATTGTCCAGGTCCTTGTTGTGAAGAATGCCAAATATTGAATTGATCTGGATCTAAGGATAAGCTCCAGCCAAGAACTACAACATCAAAATCACCCGGTTTTATAAACCGGTTAACAAAACTTGCCCATTCAATTACCCTAATGGAAACTTTGATACCAATCTCTTTAAGTCTACGTTGGATCAATACCGCTGTCATTTCTCTTTGTTTGTTTTGATTTGTAATAATTTCAAATTCTAGCGCTTTACCATCTTTTACTAAAAAATTATCTGCTGACATTTTATATCCTGCTTCTCTTAATAAACTAAGCGCTTTTTTTGGGCTGTATACATAAGGCTTTAGAGATGGGTCACTCCACCTTGTCCCTGGTTTATATGGGCTAGAGATGGGCTCACCAAGGCCTAGAAGAACGCCCTTAATGACCTCTTCTTTATTAATAGCATAATTGATAGCTTGCCTAACTTTTTTGTTATTAAACGGCTCTCTTTTAAGGTTGAAGCCAAGGTATGTATAACCATTACCCATCTCCTTATATAAAGCTGTTCTATTTTTTAGTTTTGGTTTAGCTGGAAAAACTCTCTTGAACTGTATTGGATTGATATTCATTAAATCGATATTGCCTGCAGAGAGCTCTAAAAATTGAGAAGATGTATCCGGTATAATTCTAGAGGTTAGTTTTTCAATATAAGGCGCTCCCAATACACCATTTTCGCTTTTGATTAAATTCACTTGTTGACCGCTTACCCAGTCTCCAAGCTTGTAGTAATTTGATCCAGTTGGTTTTCTTGAAAAGAAGGTGCTATTAACGTCTTCATTCTCAAGTATATGTTTTGGTAATATTTCTAATGACGCCCATGTATCCAGTGCAGGTGCGTAATTATCATCGTATGTCACAATGAATGTATGCTCATCAGGGACTTTAGCTTCACTCACAAGGGTATAATCAGATCCATAGGGCGTTCTTGTATTTGGGTTGGTAATTAACTTCCAAGTAAAATAGACATCAGCGCTTGTGAGGGGTTTACCATCCGACCATTCAAGTCCTTTTTTTATTTTGAAAGTTATGGTTTTTTGATCTTCTGAAATTTTCCAACTTTTGGCAATGTCAGAAGTAAAGTTCAGGTTTTCATCATACCTGATAAGTGAATTAAAAATTTTACTTGCGATTGCACTTGAAGCGCTATCTCCCGCTATCATTGAAATGAGGTTGCTTGGTTCAGCAGACATTGCATTGATCATCACCCCACCACTTGATAAATTATTATCATTATAATCAATAACTTCTGAATCATTATTAGAGCAACTTATTATGAAAATAAGCGATAATATTAGTAAAAAAAATTGTTTCAAGATTGATCTCTTAGTTGTTTATTGTGGAATATCTATAGTTGTACCTATGATTATTATATGTGAATCAAGTTCATTAAACTCTTTTAGATCCTCTATTGAAACTTTATATTTTCTAGCTATACCGCCAAGCGTATCGCCTCTTGAAACATGATGTGTTCCAACCGATGTGTAATTAAAGTCCCCAGTTCCTTTAAGAGTGTATTTACTCTTAAGTTCACTACTCTTTGGAATCAAAACAGTGCTATTCCTTCTAAATGTAACTCTTCCATTTAGACTATTGATTCTTTTAAATGTACTAAGGTTAATATCAAATTTTTTAGCCACTTTCATAATAGACTCTTTTCTTTTTGGTTTATATAAAACCCAATTCGATAGGGCACCATCATGTGCTGCTAGATTTTTGTTATAGGTATTAATTTTATGTTGAGGTAATAAAACACCAATTGGCTGGGGCTCTCTTGGAATTAGTGGTCTTTTATGATGCGCATTTAGTAGCTCAAATTCTTCTGAGGGTATGTCGGCTAATTTTAAAATAAGGTCTATATCCATCTGCTCCGTTAACATAACCTCTTCAAAGTAAGGTTCATTGGGGATATAAGGTACCTCAACATTATACTTTTTAGGATTTTGGATGATATGCTTCATAGCAATTAACTTTGAAACATATTCGTCGGTCTCTCTTGGAAGGCTAATAGTGTAGTAGTCAGTTGCTCTCTTTCTTCTCTTATTTTTTTTTATTTCTCTACTTACTTTACCTTCACCTGCGTTATATGCGGCCAGGGCCAATTCCCATGTTCCGAATTGGTTATAGAGTTTTTCAAGATAGTTGAGTGAAGCATCTGTTGAGAGAATCACATTACTTCTCTCATCTTTCCACCAGTCTTGTTTAAGCCCATAATTTTTTCCAGTTGAAGGTATAAATTGCCAAAGTCCAACGGCCTTCATGTTTGATCTTGCAATTGGGTTATAAGCACTTTCAATAATTGGTAGCAATGCTATTTCCATTGGCATGTTTCTCTTTTTAACTTCTTGAACAACATAGTAGATATATCTTTTGGTTCTTTCGAACATTCTATAGGTGTATACAGGATGTTCACTGTACCAACGTTCATATTTTTTAACTACTTTCTTAGCCCACTTTTTTTTCGGATCAGGAATCTGATAGCCTTTATTGACGATATTCCAGATATTTTCAGGCTTTTTTTGTATTAAAATTTCTTTAGTAGATAAGGAAATTTCTTCCGTACTTTTTGAAATTCCATTGTGTTCAATATTATCAACATATTCAAAAGATTGCTGCTGAGCATTGACGCAATGACAATGATCGTCATTAGATTCTGATTTAAGATTTATAGGTAATAGAAACATTAATAAACCAATAAAAATACAGAAAATATTTTTTGTAAATCGAAACATCTTAAAAATTATCCTTTCTTATTCTTCGCTCTTTAAATTGCGCTAAATTTTTTGATCGAAGAAATGGGTTTGTTTTTAGTTCCTCACTAAGAGTTGATGGAAGCGTAATATCTACCCCTATTAAACTTTTTTTCCTTGCAATTAGGGCTTCGTTATTTTTTTCAATCATAAGCGCAAATTCAATATTTTTTTTTGTATATTCATGAGCACAAAATATTTTTATCGATCTCGGCAGCTTTGAAAGGATATTTAAGGATGTATGCATTTGAGAGAACGTACCTTCAAATAACCTCCCACACCCGCATCCAAAAATTGTATCACCACAAAATAGATGATTTTCATCAGCAAATACAATATGATCAAGTGTATGACCTGGGGTCGCAATAACTCTAAATGAAATATTCAGCACATCAATAACTACAAGATCACCATTATCAACCTCCTTACAGACAAAATTAAAGTTATTTTTTGGACCACATATCTTAACATTGGGATAAGCTTTTATTAATTCTTTCACACCGCCAATATGATCAGCATGTTTGTGAGTTATTAAGATTGTTTGAAGGTGAATATTTTCTTTTTGAAGTATTTCTAATACTGGTGATGCATCTCCCGGATCTATTATCACGGCATCCTTATTTTTTTTTATCATCCAAATATAATTATCTGTAAAAGATTTTATTGGGTGTATAGATATATTAGTATTTTTTGGTAGACTGAATTGCATATATAGTTAAAATTTTACTATAGATTTATGGAATATTTTATAAAATGAATTGGTTTGATAGTGAATTAGGTGAAAGTCTTGTTGTCTTTGAACAAAAGGTGATAGAGAAGTACCTAGATCAAAAATTTGGTTATTATGCATTGCAGTTAGGTGAACACAAAAGTAACTTTATTAAAAATGTAAGAATAAAGCATCAAATTATAGTAAGCGGTAAGGAAAAAAATGTTGATTTAGATGCAGAATGGCTTCCCTTTAGTTTTGATTCTATCGATTTAATTTTGTGCCTACATGTATTTGAAAAGGCTGTGGATCCTAAAAAGTTAATGGATGAGTTATTTAGAGTTACTATTTCTGGTGGATATATAATTTTGTGTGGTTTTAATCCAATTAGTTTCGCTGGCTTACGAAAAACAGTTAAATTTGATAACTTTTTCCCTTGGAATGGAAGCTTTTTAAGTATTTCAAAAGCACAAAACATGCTTAAGGAGTCTGGGTTTACATTGAGAGAATCCAAATTGGAACATTATCAACCTATGTTTTTTGACAGCAAATCAAGCATTAATGATAAATTAGAGAAGATAGGAAATAGATGGCTACCACTTTTTGGCAATATTTATTTTTTAGTAGCTGAGAAGGTAACTGTTTCAAAAATTCCAAAAAAACAAAAATGGAATAAGTTAAAGCAAAGGAAGGCGGTAGCAACAAAATCTTATGATTAAAATATATACTGATGGAGCATGCAAGGGAAATCCTGGAGTTGGAGGTTGGGGTGCGATCATAATGCGAGATGGAAAAAATATTGAGCTATTTGGTGGTGAGAATGAAACAACAAATAACCGAATGGAATTGATGGCAGTTATTATGGCCCTAAAAGAAATACCATCAAACCTTGAACTTACTATTTATACTGACTCCACCTATGTTCAGAAGGGTATAAGTGAATGGATTAAAAATTGGAAAGTTAATAATTGGCGTTCTAGTAATAAAAAACCAGTTAAGAATAAGGATTTATGGGTAGACTTAGACGAGGCTGTAGGCTCAAGAAAAATTTTTTGGGAATGGGTGAAGGGACATGCAGGAAACGAAGGTAATGAAAAGGCAGATGAATTGGCTAATCAAGGCGTCATGTCAGTGATGAGGGGATCATGAGGCAAGTCTTTTTAGATACAGAAACTACGGGTCTTGACCCAAATCAAGGTCATAGAATAATAGAAATTGCTGCTGTTGAAATTAATAATCGTCAACTTTCAGAGAATCAATTCCATGTTTATACAAATCCAGAACGTGAAATAGATGCGGCTGCCCAAGAGGTTCATGGGATTACACTAGAGTTTTTAAAAGATAAAAGTTTATTTAAGGATATAGCAGAAGAACTTTTGAATTTTATTCATGGAAGTGAATTGATTATTCATAATGCACCGTTTGATATTGGCTTCCTTAATATGGAATTAGGCAGGATAGGTCTTGATAAAGTCGAAGAGCATATTGAAAAAATTACAGACTCTTTAGTGATGGCAAGGGATCTAAGGCCTGGCCAAAGAAATAATTTAGATGCGTTGTGCAGAGCCTATAAGGTGGATAATTCAAAAAGAAGTCAGCATGGGGCGCTTTTAGATGCTCAATTGCTTGGTGAAGTTTATTTAGGAATGACTCGTGGTCAAGAAGACATTGCTATTAATTTTTCTCAAGATGAAAAAGAGGTTCACTTGGGTGTCGTTGATCATAATAAATTAAAGGTTATTCATGCCAACGATAATGAGATATTGTCACACGAAGCTTACCTAGAAAAAATAGAGACTAAATCTTCATGGTAGTGGCAATAAGATAGTCTAAATAGCAAATGCGTCCGCCCAATTATTGGGTGTCTCATAAAGTCTAACTTTTATTGGCCTTATTAGGTCACCAAACTCTCTTTTAAATGCGTTTGTGAGTAATTCAAGGGCGGTGAGTGCCATATTTTCTGCAGTAGGGACTCTCTTAAGTATTACAGTTTTATGGTTATCTAGAGTATTGAGAAAGGAAATGACTTCTAAATCTTTTTCATATGCAATGAAAGCATGATCCCATTCGTCAACAATTACTTTTTTAATAAGGTTTTTTGCATCTTTGAAATCCATCACCATTCCAAAATCTGATTCATGACTTTGTTCTCTAATTTCACCTTTAACTGTAACTTCGATTGCATAGCGATGCCCATGAAGATTTTTACATACACTTTTATGATTTGGGATTCTATGTCCAGAATCAAATTCCATTCTAGTGGTAATTTCCATTATCAGTTCTTATCGATCGCTTGAATTCTAATAGATGCTGGTGGGTGAGAGTGATGGAAGGCTGAATATAATGAATCCGGCGTAAGTGTTGACGCATTGTCTCGATACAGTTTTATTAATGACTGTTTCATATCTTTTGCATTTGCATGCTTACAAGCATATTCATCTGCTTCAAATTCATTTCTTCTTGAGATATTACTAAAAAATGGATTTACAAAAAAACCTACAAATTTTAATAAAACAAAAATAAATAAAAGTAAGAAATTTGCATCACTTATCGTTTGAATACCAAGTCCAATATAAAAATCATTATTGTCCTTAAGATTTCCAAAAATATATAGAACTAAAAAGAATAAAATCATTTGGATGAATAAAAATTTTATTATATGATTTTTTTTGAAGTGACCAAGCTCATGAGCAATAACTGCTTCAATCTCGTTTGCATTTAATTTCTTAAGTAATGTATCAAAAAATACAATCCTTTTAGTCTTCCCAAAGCCAGCAAAGAATGCATTACCATGAGTGCTCCTTAACGAAGCATTCATAACAAATAAACCATTACACTCAAAACCACATTTCTTTAGTAACTTTTCAATCTTAGTCTTTAATGCCTTGTCTTTAAGTGGTGTTAGCTCATTAGAAACTTGTGTAAGTATAGGAGCAAGACCTACGTATGCTATTAGGCAACAACATAAGAAAAACCAAAGCCACAGCCACCAATTTTCTTCGAGCTCAGACAAAATCCAGAGCGTTGCAAAAGAAAAGATTACGGAAAAAAGAATTAAAAAAAATATAGATTTGGTTTGATCCTCAAAAAACAACTTCGGCGTTACTTTATTGAAACCATACTTTGTCTCAATTCCAAATGTCTGAAAGATGCCAGAAGGAATACTAATAAGATGAAGCACTAAAAATACACTAGTTATAATAAAAGCACCATTGATTAGCGAGCTGTCAAAATGTGTATCAAGGAAATTATAAATTTCATTAATTGCTCCACTTGCTGTCAAAATAGATAAACCTACTAAAATAAATAGATAAAATATAGTTTTTTTGTGAGCGTTAGCTTGTTCAACGGCTTTTTGAAATACATTAGGTGATTGTTTTATAAATTTTACAACAAGAAACTTCACCAAAAAAAATATACAAATGACGAAGGTAACCCCTAAAATAAGACTATAAAATTCAAGAGCATGATCAAGATTATTACTTATTACATTATTTAAGAGATTAATACCACCACCCAATGTAAAGAAATACAAGATTATTGCCCCTGATATAAGCTCAATAGAATTAAAATTTATCTTTGAAACAGTGTAGTCGGCAGCTTTTTTGTGATCAGCTAATTTAATAATTTTTGTGAATGCAGTAGGCACCTTCTTTTTATTTTTTAAAACAAAGTTTTTTTGTCTAAAGTCTAAATATAATTCAACAGCTGTTGTAAATATTAATAAAAAAATAAAAATAAATTGATAGCTTTCAGTCATAGCTTATGCTCTATAATGTCAAAGATAGTATTGTGCAGTAAAAATAAGCTAAAAGTAAGCATGAAGCTTTAAATCTAAGTATCAGATAATAATTTTAATGGAAATCATGATGAGCAAGAATCATAATAATTTAATTTGGATTGATATGGAAATGAGTGGTCTTAACTCACAGACCGATAGAATCCTTGAGATTGCGATTATTATCACTGATCCCTTTTTAACCATTCTAGAGGAGGGCCCAGTTCTTGTTTTGAAGCAACCTGATGAGGTCTTAGCAAGAATGGATGCGTGGAATCAATCAACTCATGGAAAATCTGGACTAATTGAAAAAGTAAAGAATTCATCAACTACTGAAGAGGTTGCTACTCATCAGTTAATTGAGTTTATTGCAAAGTTTGTTGGGAAAAATAGATCTCCAATGTGTGGCAATTCAATTTGTCAGGATAGAAGGTTTTTAGCAAACTACATGCCAGACCTTGAATCTTATTTCCACTACCGAAATTTAGATGTCAGTGTATTTAAAGAATTGGCTAAACGCTGGAAGCCAGAATTAATAGATGGCTTTAAGAAAGGCGGTAAGCATGAAGCTTTGGCTGATATAAGGGAATCTATTGAAGAATTAAAGTATTACAGAGAACATTTCATTAAAATTTAATATTGATGTTCACCTTTTCAAATTTTATGTTAGTTGGTCTAGGAGCAGCCTTTGGAGCTTGGTTAAGATGGCTGATAACATATTTTTTATCGACTGTTGACCCTTCCTTACCTCATGGAACGCTTGTGGTTAACCTAATAGGTGGTCTAGTTATCGGGATATCCTTTGCAGCAATACAAAGCACATCTATTCATGTATCTGAAGAAATTAAATTAATCTTAAATGTAGGTTTTTTAGGTGCATTTACAACATTTTCAACTTATTCCATGGAGCTACTCAACCTTTTTTTAAAAGGTGAAGTAGCTTTAGGTATATTATTTGCTGCTTTAAATGTAATTGGTGCCTTAATTTTTTGTTTTATTGGCTATTACTTATTTAGTCTTTTTTTGAAGTAACTTTCGCCTTCTTTGTTTTTGGTGCGGCCTTAGCTTTTGGTGTTGCCTTAGCTTTTGGTGTTTTAGTTTTTTTAGTCTCAACCATCACTAATTCCTTGGTATCTTTTTCAGCTTTTTTTTGTTTTTGCCAGTCAGCAATCTTTTTAGGGGATGCTTTCTTTGGATTCTCCTTTTTAGGCTCGGGAATAGGTTTGCTTGCAGTTTCAACTAGCTTTAAGCCAACACTATTTAGATCAACTTTAGGTAATTTTTCAGCCCTTTTCTTCTTTGGTTTAGTAGAAATTGGTTTTTCGGCCAAAATAGGTTTTTCTTCAGCTTTAATTATATTTGATGACACATCTTTTAAAGGCTTTTCTGGAGCCTTTTTACTAGACGAAACACCAGAATGATTTGGTGCGTTATCTTTAGGAAATCTATCCTTATAATTTGATTTCCTATTTCGATTATTTCTTCTATTTCGATTATTTCTTTGGCGGCTATCTGGCTTTAAACTTTTGTCTTCTTCGTCAATGACTTTCTCTGATGAGGTTTTCCTTTCTGCGTTTTTAATTATTTCCTCATCATTGCTTGGGGTAATTAGATCTTTAATAAATCCAAAGATTGACTTATTCTTTTTGCCTGTTTGATTTGGAACAACTTGCTTAACTGCAGGCTCCAATTTTTCTTGTTTTGACTCAGCTTTATTATTCTTATCAATATCTTCCTCAAGAGGTTGCTCTACAACTTTGTAACTAGCTTTTCCTATATTTTGGGCTGAGCGCTCAATATGAAATTTTGGTATTTCAAAGTACCTATTCGGGATAACAATAATTGAACATTCTGACTTAACTTCAATATCTTTGATATCATTCCTTTTTTCGTTTAGTAAGAGAGTGGCAACCTCTATCGGCAATTGAATTGCGACACTTTGTAACTTCTCTTTGTTACATTCTTGTTCAATCATTCTTAGCATTGATAATGCGGTTGATTGAATATCTCTAACGCGACCGGTTCCTTCACATCTAGGACAAACGCCACTTATTGATTCACCAAGACTAGGCCTTAGCCTTTGTCTTGAGATTTCAAGCAAACCAAATCGTGAAATTTTATTAGTCTGAATTCTCGCTTTATCTTGTTTTAGTTCATCACGCATCTTGTTTTCAACGCTTCTTTGATTTTTTTGATTCTCCATATCAATAAAATCAATCACAATAAGGCCACCAATATCTCTCAACCTCAATTGCTTTGAAATTTCTACTGCAGCCTCAATATTAGTGTTGAATGCTGTACTTTCAATGTCCCTTCCTTTTGTTGATCTACTAGAATTAACATCAATTGAAACAAGTGCTTCTGTATGATCAATTACTATCGCCCCCCCTGAAGGAAGCTGAACCTCTCTTAAAAAAGCAGATTCTATTTGATTTTCGATGCCATATTTTGTGAACAGTGATGTTTCTTCGTCATAAAATTTAATTCTCTCTGCGTAATTGGGCATTACATGTGACATAAATTGGTGTGCTTGATCAAAGATTGATTGTTTATCGATAATAATCTCTTCAATGTCTGTATTAAAGTAATCTCGAATAGCTCTTACTACTAAGTTACTTTCTTGATAGATTAAAAATGCACCAGATTGTGCTTCAGCTGCTCCTGCGATGGCAGCCCATAGCTGATTCAAGTAGTCTAAATCCCACTGAATTTCTTCGACAGAGGCTCCTATACCTGCAGTTCTTCCAATAACACTCATACCTTTTTTTACTTTGACTTGCGATAATACCTCTTTAAATTGAGCTCGCTCTTCTCCCTCAACTCGCCTTGAAATACCTCCACCATCTTTATTATTAGGCATCAATACAATATATCTTCCGGCAAGCGACAAGTAAGTTGTAAGTGCTGCGCCCTTATTACCTCTTTCATCTTTATTTACTTGAACAACAATTTCTTGACCCTCGGTCATTACGTCCTTAATTGAAATACTTTTTTTTCTAGATTTTTTTGAATATAAATCTGGTGATATTTCCTTGAATGGAAGAAAGCCATGACGGTCAACTCCATAATTAACAAAAGCTGCCTCTAGGGATGGTTCGATTCGGGTGACTACTGCTTTGTAAATATTACTCTTGCGTTGCTCTTGATTTCCTCTTTCAAAGTCAAGGTCTTCAAGTTTATTTTCGTTTATTGTTGCAACTCTAAGCTCTTCAGATTGAGTAGCATTAAATAGCATTCTTTTCATCTTAATCTCCAATTTAAGTTTGAAGATTTTACATATAAGAATATAGATGGAATATAAATAAATGACTCTATATTAGAGTCATGTGACTAATAAAACTATTTATGGATTATCCATTTTTGTCTTTATTTACAATATTTTTTTATTTATAAATTAAATTTTTACTATATTTTTATTAAAAATCTTTTTGTGTATCTGCTTCTTTTGTATTTTTTTTAAATAGGTGCGCAGACCAAACCTCGAATTCTTTGTTTATGTATAATTCAGATCATATTCATTATTTTTTGCACTATTGCATAAGATATCTGAATGGTTAGTATAAGTTATAATTCTGATGAAAACAAACTATGACCAACTTTATAGAAAAAAAAGTTACTTACAGACTAGTTGACGAAGGCAGCATTGGTCAAAAAATTGATAATTTTTTAATCAAAATACTTAAGGGTGTTCCAAAAGGGCATATATATAAATTATTAAGAACTGGCCAGGTACGCGTAAATAAAAAAAGAGTTAAAACTGAATACAAGCTGTGTCGAGGAGATGAATTAAGAATTCCACCCGTTGACTTTAAAGAAAAGGCTACTCCTAAAAGTTTAAAAATTGATAATCATACAAAGAAATCAATAACTCAAAATATATTATTTGAAGATGAATGTTTGCTAGTTATCAATAAACCTCATGGCCTAGCGGTTCATGGTGGCAGCGGTCTTAGTTTTGGAGTTATTGAGCTTGTTAGGGAAATTTTTCCCGAAGAAAAATTTCTTGAGCTTATTCATCGGCTTGATAAAGAGACCTCAGGGGTTCTTTTGATTGCAAAAAAAAGATCCGCCTTGGTCGAAATCCAAAAACAAATAAGAGAAAAAAAAATTCATAAAAAGTATATAGTTGCTATTTCGGGTTTATGGAAAGATAAACAAAAGACGGTTAAGTTAGACTTGGTAAAAATGTCAAATTCAGAAGGTCAGAAAGTAGTCGTTGTTAACAGTAATATAGGGCAGCAGAATTCAAAGGAATCCAAGTCTGTTTTTTTCTTAAAACAGCATTTTAGAAATTTTAGTTTATTAGACGTGAAATTAATTACTGGTCGTACTCACCAAATAAGAGTCCATTTAGCTCATTTAGGATTTCCAGTTTTAGGAGACCAAAGATATGGTGACTTCAAGGTCAATAAAGAACTTGAGAAGACTGGATTTAAAAGAATGTTTTTGCATGCTAACGAGTATGGTGTGATTCATCCTAAAAGTAGAGAGAAATTATTCATATCAGCACCGTTGCCCAAAGAATTAAGTAACTTTATTGATTTTAGATAAGAGTCATGAAAGTATTTTTATGAGTAGACGATTTGAGTTGATAATATTTGATTGGGATGGGACTTTGTCCGATTCTGTTGGCCTTATTACTGATCTAATGATTCAGTCTTTTTTACTTCATAATGTCTCACCTCCATCAAGAAGGGAGGTAGCAGACATACTTGGCATTAAGCTAAGTGAAGCTTTTAAAATTCTTTTAAAAGAAAAAAAACAAAATAACAGTGAATTAATATTAAATTCATATATTGATTTGTACAATCACAGTTCAAATAAGGTTAAATTATTCGATGGCGTGGAATATGGTATTAAGGAGTTATACAGATGCGATTATAAGCTAGCTATCGCAACGGGCGGAGGAAGAAATTATTTAGATAGTTGCCTTGCTCAAACTTCTATTAAAGATAATATAAGTGTAACCAAAACTTCTGACGATTGCTTTTCAAAACCACATCCACAAATGTGTAAAGAAATTATGGATGAGCTTTTTATAGAGCCTGAAAAAACCTTAGTTATTGGTGATTCTGTTCATGATTTACAAATGGCAAAAAATGCGGGTATTGCATCACTTGCTGTAACTTATGGGGCTCATAATCAAGATGCCTTATCAATCTATGATCCCTTAGATTATATGGGGGACGCAAATATGATATTTGATTGGATAAGAAGGCATGGGTAAGTCTGTTATTATAAATAAAAATCAATTTAAGCAATCTGCAGATACAGTGACATTCGATATTCCCATTATTGGAGAAAAAAAACAAGGTTTCTTGGTTTGGTTTGAAGGGAAATTTAAGGCATATGTTAATGAATGTAGGCATATGGAAGTATGTCTTGATTGGCAGCCTAATGATTTTTTTGATGAAGATAAAAGATTCATTATTTGCTCAACGCATGGTGCGTTATATTCGCCTAAATCAGGTTTATGTGTTGCTGGACCATGCAAGGGACAAAATTTGATTAAGCTAAAGGTATTAGAGAGAAAAGAAGATATTATAATTTTTACAGATAAGGAAGGGTGTAAAGAGGATGGCTGAGAATAAAAAAGATAATTGGGAACAAAAAACAATTGAAAAAATTGCTTCAAGCTCACTTATAGAGCAAAGACGATCTAGGCGGTGGGGAATATTTTTCAAACTGATCACTCTTTTATATATCGGAATCATTATCTACGGATTTAATTCTATGTCTCATTCATCAATACCCTCCAACGAAAAGATTACGGCTCTCGTAAAGCTTGATGGTGTTATTGGCTCTAATCTTGAGGTTAATGCAGACGACGTTATTAGTGGTTTGAGAGAAGCATATGCTCACCAAGGAACAGAAGCCATCATATTATCAATCAATAGCCCAGGAGGGAGTCCTGTGCAGTCTGGAATTATAAATGATGAAATTAATAGGTATAAATTGGTTCATCCTAACATTCCTATCTATGCAGTCGTAGAGGATATTTGTGCTTCTGGTGGTTACTACATTGCTGTTGCCGCAGATCAAATATTTGTTAATAAGGCGAGTATCGTAGGTTCTATCGGTGTACGTATGGATGGTTTTGGTTTGGAAGAATTGATAAAAAATATTGGTGTCGAACGTCGTTTAATGACCGCAGGTAAAAATAAAGGCATGCTAGATCCATTCCTGCCAATAGTCCCAGAACAAGAAGAGTTTGTTCAAAATCTTCTTAACGAAATCCATGATCAATTTATCGCTGTTGTAAGGAAAGGAAGGGGTGATCGACTTTCAACGGACGAATCGATATTTTCAGGTTTATTTTGGGATGGAAATTCAGCAATAAAATTAGGCTTAGTAGATAATCTCGGCTCGGTCGGCTCTGTTGCCAGAGACATTGTAGGCAATGAAAATATTGTCGACTTTACAACAAAAGCGTCCTTTGGGGAGCGATTAGCTGAAAAATTTGGTGCGGGTATTGGGACTTCATTTAGTAGTACAATTTTGAATAAAATAAAAAATAATACTGTTATTAAATAATAACTTAACTATTATTATTAATATAATTTATTAAGTTATTGGTTGATGAATCAAAAGCTTTTGTGTCTTTTTTGGATTCAAGCTCGGGTAAAACAAGCTTAGCTATTTGTTTGCCATACTCAACACCCCACTGATCAAAAGAATTGATATTCCAAATGATACCTTGAGTGAAAATTTTATGCTCGTATAGTGCAATCAATCTTCCTAATGCTTTTGGCGTTAGTGATTTAAATAATATTGAATTAGATGGCCTGTTACCTTCAAATATCCTGTGAGAAACAAGCTTTCTTAAGCTTGGGTCATTTTTTATATCGTTACGCATTTCATCTTGAACATCAATAACACTTTTCCCTATCATCAGGGACTGTGTTTGAGCAATAAAATTTGCTTGAAGAATGCTGTGATGATTATTTTTATCATTTCCAAGTTTATAATTTGAATTGATTGGCATGATAAAATCACTCGGGACTATTTGAGTTCCTTGATGAAGTAGCTGATAAAATGCATGTTGCCCATTTGTTCCAGCTGCGCCCCATAAAATTGGACCTGTTTTTTGACAAACTCTTTTGTTGTCTCGACCTATGAATTTACCATTACTTTCCATATCTGCTTGTTGTAGGTAGGAGGGTAATTTTGTTAAGCATTGGTCGTAGGGTAAAATTGCAAAAGTAGAAAAATCAAAGAAATTGATATACCAGATGCCTATGAGCGCCATCATGACTGGGATATTTTGTTCTAGAGGCTCTGAAATAAAGTGATTATCAGCGTCATGCCCACCCTCTAAAAGCCCTTCAAAATTTTTCATACCGATGAAGATTGCTATCGATAGACCAATTGATGACCATAGGGAATATCGACCGCCAACCCAGTCCCATAAAACAAAAATATTTTCTGGGTGAATTCCAAATTTTATTACCGCATCCGAATTACTCGAAATAGCCACAAAATGATTTTCTATAAATTCATTTTTTTTTGCTTTATTTATAAACCAATCGCGAGCAGAGAAGGCGTTGGTCATAGTCTCTTGTGTGGTAAAGGTTTTTGATGCAATTATAAATAACGTTGTTTCGGGGTCGCAGACATCAAGAACTTGTGATAAATCTGCTGCATCAACATTTGATACAAAATGAGGTGTTATTTCTTTAGAGCCAAATGGCTTTAGAGCCTCGCAAACCATCGATGGACCCAAGTCTGACCCCCCAATACCAATATTAACAATCGATGTAATTTTTTTACCACTGTAACCCTTCCATGAACCATTTCTAACCTCTTCAGATAATTTTCCTATCTTCGAAAGTTCATCGTTTACGAGTGGCATCACATCCTTACCATCTATTATAATTGGATTATTTGATCGATTTCTTAGTGCTATGTGGAGAGCTGAACGATTCTCTGTGAAATTTATTTTTTCGCCAGAAAATAATCGTTTACGCCAATTTTCAATATCAGCAGATTCGGCAAGAGATATTAATAATTTTTTAGTCTCTTCTGTAATTCTATTTTTCGAATAATCAAATAAAAAATCATCAAATAAAATATGATTGTTCTCAAACCTTTTGGTGTCATTTTGAAAAAAATCTTTCATGTGAAGATTTTTTATCTTCTTAAAATGATTTTCTAGGGAGTGCCATTCAGGTGTTTTTGTAATTTCTGCCATAGGGGTATCTTTTATTCTTTGGGCAGTATTGTATCAAACTTTATGGGATATTTATTGCTAGTTTTTACTTGCTTGTTCCTTTATTGCCCAACTTATATGTTCTTGAAGCATTGGAGAAGCATCTTTAAGGCGGTTTTTAAGTGCAGCTAAGATAGCTTTTGATTTTTTGGCATTACCTAAGCCGATGGCAATATTTCTTGACCACCGCTCATAACCTAATCTCAGTATGGCACTCCCATTAAATATTTCTTCAAACCTATTCTTTGATATTTTAAAGCTCTCTAAAAGAGAAATTTTGTGTAAATTATTTCGAATCATAAAATCATGCTCTTTTGTCACTTTACTATATTTATTCCATGGACAAATTAATTGGCAATCATCACAACCATAAATACGATTACCTATAGCCTTTCTATATTCAATTGGTATAGCTCCTTTGTGTTCGATTGTAAGGTAAGAGATACATTTCCTTGCATCAAGCTTATATGGTGCGATAATTGCCTTAGTGGGACATATATCGATACATGCTGAACATGTTCCGCAATGATTTGTTAGTTTTTTGTCGACAGGAATTGGTAGGTTGATAAAAATTTCACCTAAAAAGAACCAAGATCCATGGTCTTTATTAATTAACAATGTATGCTTGCCTCGCCAGCCTAAACCAGATTTTTCTGCAAGCTCAACTTCCAATACGGGTGCACTATCAGTAAAAACTCTAAACTCTATAGGATAGCTAGTTATCTCATCTTTAATTTTTCTACTAAGTTTTTTAAGTTTAGCTCTGATAACTTTATGGTAGTCTCGACCTAATGCATATCTTGATATGTATGCTTGATCTTTATTCTTTAGAGCTAGCTTCGTATTTTTATCATTTGGAAAGTAGTCAATTCTTGCGCTAATTATTCTTATTGTTTGTGGGACTAACTTTTGTGGGTTAAATTTAAGATCACTATGCCTTTTTAAGTAACTCATATCTCCTTGAAAGTTTGAATTTATCCAATCTTGATAAGGTTTTTTGGCATGATCTAAGTTCAAGTCAGATATACCAATATGATCAAAACCTAATTCAAGACCAAGGCTTTTAATTTTTTTTGCTATTCTCTTCATGATTAACTGTTCATTCATAGTTAAAAATAATAAACTAAAAACATGATGAAAGAGATATCAGTTTTCTTAGAAAACGAAAAAAGTACCTCAGAACTTGGTTTAAAATTATCAGAAAGACTTGCTGCAGGTTTATTGATATTCCTTAAAGGAGACTTGGGAGCAGGAAAAACATGTCTTGTGAGATCAATATTAATAAGTTTAGGCTACGATGGGAAAGTTAAAAGTCCATCTTATAGTCTCTTTGAACAATATTACATTAACGATAAAACTATTAATCACTTTGATCTATATCGCTTTAAAAGTCCAGAAGAATGGCTTTCTACAGGTTTTAATGATTATATTAATGTGCATGATATTACAATTATAGAGTGGCCTGAGATGGCTAAGAATGTATTATGTGATCCAGATATTGAAATTGAGATC
Source organism: Methylophilaceae bacterium (assembly GCA_028355955.1). Taxonomy (GTDB): domain Bacteria; phylum Pseudomonadota; class Gammaproteobacteria; order Burkholderiales; family Methylophilaceae; genus BACL14. The sequence continues at coordinate 19,117 of JAOMTQ010000008.1, forward strand.
GTATACGATAAAGAAGTAAGTAGAAGGGCGATAATAAAAGCAAAATCTAAAAAAGGGGAAGCAGTTTGCAAGGATTTAGTTTGAGATTTTATTTTTTATTCGTTTTGCTTTCACTTATTTCATTTAATAGTTTTTCAGCAAACGAAGTCAAAGCTACACGTCTTTGGCCAGCCCCTGATTATACAAGAATTACTATTGAATCCTCTTCCAAAATTAATAACGATCAGATGATGCTTCAAAATCCAGAGAGAATCGTCATTGATTTAAAAGGAATTTCCGTAAATGAAGCTTTAAAAAATTTATCTACTAAGGTAAGTCCAAATGACCCTAATATTTTAGATATACGAGTTGGTCAATTCACCCCAAAAGTTTCTAGGATAGTAATAGATCTAAAAAACTCTGCTAGAGTAAAAATATTCTCACTACCTCCAGTTGAGCCTTACCAAAACAGATTGGTAATTGATGTCTATCCGGCAGAAAAGGATAGTTTAACTAATCTTCTAAATAAACTTGAAAATAAAGAAGTTAAGAAAAAAGAGAAAATCGAGAAAAAGAAAGATCTCGTAGTAAAAGACAAGCCCAAGAAGAAAAAGAAAGTAGTTATCGCAATTGATGCAGGTCATGGAGGAGAGGATCCTGGGGCAATAGGTAAGAATGGAACAAAAGAGAAAAAAATTGTATTGCAAATTACCAAAAGGCTTAAAAAATTAATTAACTCTGATCCATTGATGAAAGCATATTTGATAAGAGACAGTGATTATTATATACCTTTAAATAAGAGAGTCTCTAAAGCCAGAAAAGTAAAGGCGGATATCTTTATTTCTATTCATGCAGATGCCTTTAGGAAAAGAAATGTAAGTGGTTCGTCAGTCTTTGCATTGTCTGAAGGTGGTGCAACCAGTGCTTTCGCAAAATTTATTGCTAATAAAGAAAATGAAGCTGATTTAATAGGTGGCGTAAGTATTGATGATAAAGACCCCTTGCTTGCTAAAACATTATTAGATCTTTCACAATCAGCCACAATCAACGATAGCCTCAAGCTTGCTAACTTTGTCCTAAAAGAGATCAAAAAAGTAAATAATCTTCATAAAAAATGGCCTGAACAAGCTGGGTTTGCTGTTCTAAAGGCACCGGATATACCATCAATCCTAGTTGAAGTTGCATTTCTAAGTAATCCAAAAGAAGAGAAGCAACTTAAAACTGCTAAGTTTCAGAAGAAGTTAGCAAAGGCGATTTATCTCGGTACAAAGAAATATATAAAATCGGGAGTAACTATTACTTCGACAAATGATCCAGATAATTAAGTAGATGAAAAAAATATTTATTATTGGGCCAACTGCTTCAGGCAAAACAGAGTTAGCAAAGTTTATATTTGATAACTTTAAAACTGAAATAATTAGTGTTGATTCTGCACAAATATATCAAGATATGAATATTGGTTCAGCCAAACCAAACTCTTCAGAGCTAAATAGCTATCCTCATTATTTGATAAATTTAATTAAACCAACAGAAAATTACTCAGTTAGCCAGTTTAAAAAAGATGAATCAAAAGCCTCTAGTAATATACTAAAAAATAAAAATGTACCTCTCTTAGTAGGCGGGACAATGCTTTATTTTAATGCTTTGGAGTATCCAATGGATGATATGCCTGCATCAAGTGAAGCAGTGAGAAAAAAAGTATTGGAGGAATTAGAAAAATTTGGATTACAATATCTTTACGAAAAGCTTCTCAAGATAGACCCAGAATGTACAAAAATAATAAAACCAAACGATAAGCAACGAGTTATGCGCGCACTTGAGGTTTATTATTTGAGTGGAAAACCCATTTCTGCTTTCCAAACTAAAAATAAAACCCCTCAATCCGAATTTGATTTTTTAAAAATAGGCCTAATGCCTCAAGACAGAGGTAAGCTTCATAAAAAAATTGAAATTAGGACTAAGGAAATGATCAACGAAGGATTTTTGGAGGAGGTTAGGGGGCTCATAGAAAAATATCCTGAACTAAATGCAGACCATAACTCTATGCGCTGTGTCGGATATCGACAAATATTCAACTCAGTAGGCAAAAAAATAGAAATAAACGAGCTTAAAGAGATGATTACTATTGCAACGAGGCAGTTGGCAAAGAGACAACTAACCTGGATGAGAGGTATGAATGGATTGAAAATTTTTGACCCATTTGATCTGAACAAGGAGAGCGAAATAAAACAAACAATAGAAAGCTTTTTAAGAGTTAACCCATAAGATCTATCATTTTATTTTCTAAATCAAGTGTAAATTTTTTTGGTTTGAATAAGTTGCTCGTCTTCTTTAAATCTAATATTTTTAGTTTTAGAGATCTAATTTTATCTGGCTTGCTAGCTAATTCGATTGCCTTTTTTTCATATTCTTCAATTGAAGAAACGATTAATTCTGAGCAACCGATTTCAGTGAGAATACTCCCAGCAACTCTGCTAGCAAAAGTTTCACCTGAGAGTGAAATCATAGGACATCCAGCCCATAAGGCGTCACTTGTAGACGTGTGTGCATTGTAGGGGAATGTATCAAGAAACGTATCAATAATTTGATGTCTTTGTATATGCTCATCAAAACTAACTTTTTTTGCAAAAAATAATCTTTCAGCTTGTATTCCAAACTCACTAGAAGCAAAAGCTCTGAGATTGTTTTCGCAAGTTTTATTTGACGTTAATAACCATAAAACAGAATTTGGGACCTTTTGCAACAACCGCATCCATAATGAAAACATTTCTTTTGTAATCTTAAGTGACTGCCCAAATGATGCAAAGATAAAATTATTTTCTTTAAAGCCATAATCTAATTTTTTTACAGTTTTTAATAGAGGTCTAGAGGATATATTGGGCTGGTAACAACCTTCTAAATAGATAATTTCCTCAGCGTATTCACTTCTTTTAGATTTTGGAATAATATATTCATCTGCAAACATAAAGTCGTAAAGTGGCTTTTTATTAAAGCCACCCATAGTACCTGGATACCCTAGCCAATTAATATGATATTTTGCTGGCCTTAACGCTGCAATAAATGATCGACTATTTCGAGTAAACCCTGTCAGATCAACCATAATATCAATGTTTTCTTCAAACATTAATCCTGACACTTTCTTATCATTCATCTCTGTAATATTGAAATATGCATCACTAATTTCTTTAAATTCATCTAATTCTTCTGAGCCATCTTCAGGCCCAGAGTAAAAAAGCTTAACGTTGAATTTATCTCGATCATGGTTGATCAAAACTTCTTTAATTAGATAATATAAAGGGTGTAATCTAAAATCTGATGACAGATATGCAATAGTAATTTTGTCTATTTTTTCTTTCTTAGACTCTTTTGAAATCTTTATTCCAGACTGCTTTATCCATGAGTTTGCTACATTTAAGTGATTATTGTTTGAAAGGTTTGGCATGGAAAATAGGGCGAAGGGCGATATTTTTCCATTTATTGGCTTTTCTGTTAATTTTTTAATTTTTGAGAACATTTCATCAATGCCATTCCAAGAGCATATGCTTTGTTTGAGATGAACCATTTGGATGAATGTATGAGTCAAGTCAGGATTAATTAAAAGCGCTTTTTCATAAGAGTTAATTGCTTCTTCTGTTTTTAATATTCTTTGGAATGTATTTCCTAAATTATTATAGGTATTTGGATCAGATTTAATTTTAAGAGATAAGTTATATGCCTTGATTGCTTCATCATATTTATTTTGATGAAATAGGGAATTTCCATAGTTGAATAGTGAGGTTGAATTATTTTTGTCGTAGCTGAGAGCTTCTTCGAATGCGTTCGCAGCCATTTTAAATTCTCTATTTATAAAGTAGGTGTTACCAATCTTATTTAGACAAAAGCCTAAGGCCCCAATCACATGGAGATTGTCTTTTAATGCATAATGACTTCTTCTAAAAAAACCTGCTGCTTCTTCATATTCCTCAATGATTGCGTACAAGTTTCCAATTTCAATTTGAAGAAAAATATTTTTTGAATCTTCACGCCAAGCAACTTTATAAAGATCAATCGCACCTAAAATATCTCCATCTTTTTCTTTTTCTTTTGCTGCGGAAATTAGTTTGTTTGTCATATTAAATTTATAAGCATTTTTTTTCTAAGCCCCATTTTCTTGATTGAGTTTCTACTTGGGTTTAGATAGTTTAAAATATTTTCTTCATCAGTGGTCTGAGATTCATCTATCATAGAAGCTAGGCATTTTGATATAAATGGAGCTAATGTATAACCTCTCGATCCATAGCCAGCATTTATAAAAAGATTTGGATGCCATTTTAAGTCTTTAATCGAACGTGGTATTTTGTCAAATTCCTTTGATTCTTTAAGAACTTGACCAACATAGGGAATTCGATCTGGAGCAACTGCCCTCCATCCAACCCAACCTGCATTAGATTTGTCATTTCTTCCCATCTCATTTCTTGAAAATTTCCGGTAAGTTTTTAAATTTTTCTCAAAATCAGTCATTGATAAATTTTTATTTTCATTATCTCTCTCATATGTTGAGCCAAAAACATCATACCCGCTAACATCAGGAATTAAATAACCACTATCCGAAATAATTTCTTTATGTTCAGATATATTTTTACTGGGAAGCCAGTTAATTTGACCTCTATTTTTTTTTAAATCAATACCATTAAATAATTTGGTCTCATTGAGCGCAAAGGAATTACAAAAAACTAAATTTGATGCCACAAACTCATTTGAATCTTGACAATATATAACCCATAATTTTTTTCTGTAAGCAATCTCTTTTACTTTTCTTTTTGGAATAAATTTAATGTTTTTATGCTTAATAAGTGCGGAGCAGAATTTATGTGGTGACACCCAGCCACCATACTTAAAAAAGATACCTGCTTTATCATCGATATCATATTTTTTTTTAATAAAATCTTTTGATAGATATTTAAAGCTTGTCTTTTCAAGGCCAATACTTAAAATTTTCTCAATAAGCCTATCTGCCATATCTTTCTCATAAAGCTTAATCACACCTTCCATCACCGCATATTTTTTAGAATAATTAAACTTTCTGGTAAGGTCATATGCATATTTAGATGCCTTGCTCATAAGTGAATTGTATTTTGGATTATTCATCATAAAGTGAGGGGAGATCGTGGCGGCTTTGCTCTTGAAAATCTCGATTTCATCTTGATTATTTTCATCCAGCAAAGTGACTTGATAATTACGCTTTGCAAGTTGGTAGGCTAAGCTAGAACCTGCAATGCCTCCGCCTATTATCAGAGCTGTTTTATCGTGAGTACTCATATAGAATTTCTATAGCCTGGCTTAGTGATGTGTAAATGAATATCGCTGATTACTTTTTCTTCAAAACCTCCCTCACAATATGCAAAATAAAATAGCCACATTCTTAAAAATTTATCGTCAAACCCAAGCTTTCTAATTTCCCTTTTATTTTTTAAGAACTTCTTTCTCCAGTCAGCTAAGGTTCTGGCATAGTGATGACCGATATCTCTAACATCATTAATCACTAAATCAGTTGTATTTGTTAAGCTATTTTGAATTGCTGTAATTGAAGGTATACAGCTTCCTGGAAAAATATATTTTTGAATGAAATCAACTGAATGGATTGCCTTCGAATATCTTTGATCTTTAATTGTTATTGCTTGAATAAGGGCATCACCGTCATCTTTGAGAAGTTGGCTGATAATTTTAAAATATTCATCATAGAATTGATAACCAACGGCCTCAATCATCTCAATAGAGACGACTTTGTCATACTGCCCCTTTAGTAAACGATAATCTTTTAATAAAATATTTATTTGCCTACCTAATCCTGCTTCTTTAATTTTTTGTTTTGCGAACTTATATTGTTCGATTGATATAGTGGTTGTCGTAACCTTGCATCCATAATTCTTAACTGCATATATCGCAAAGCCGCCCCAACCTGTGCCAATTTCAATGATATGATCAGTTTTTTTAAGTTTTAATTTTTTACAAATAACGTCTAGTTTATTTATTGTCGCATCCTCTAGGCTCGTTTTCCTAGTTTTATAAATTGCTGATGAATACATCATATTTTTATCTAGAAATAAACTAAAAAAATCGTTACTCAAATCATAATGACGGGAAATATTCTTCTTGCTGCCTCTTACTGAATTTTCATTGAGCTTATGCATAACTTTTAAGAAGGGTTGAGATAGAAGAGTAAAAAAGTTTTCAAGCTTATCTTGAGCTTCTGTATTTCTTGCAAGAACTCTAATGACATTTGTTAGATTTGAGCTGCTCCACTCACCTCTAATAAAGGATTCACTTGCCCCAATCGTTCCTCCAAGAATGATATTTTTATAGAAAACGGAATCTAAAACATTAATTTTTGCTGAAAGATTGCCTTGCTTACCATACTTGCTAATAGATTCACCATCCTTAATGATGATATGTCCATCTTTAATCTGACTAAGTCTTTGATGGGTTATTTTTTTATATAAACGATTCATGTTAAGAGTGTGGATAAAACCTTACTTTCTTTAAATATAATATTAACGCATTCCAATAGATACTAATAATTGCTTTGATGCCCATAGGAAATGATAGAAATAAGAGCCTATTAAGAGCATAAGTGCTCCATGCCTGATTTGTCATTTTTAAAGTCGCGTTGAAGTATTTTTCTTGATTCTTCGAACACTCCATTGATATAAACAGAAAATCTCTTGGTTCAGTAAACTTCCATTTATATTTTAAATCCATCGGAAGAAATGGTGAAACATGAAAGTCTTTTTTAAATTCAAATACTTTTGTTCCTCCCTTTATTTTCCGACAATCATGGACATAAGCATGTCGCTCTTCCCAGGGCGTATTTGTTATATGAGAAACAATTGCAACCAATTCTTTTTTTTTGTTATAGCAATAGTAAAAACTAACAGGGTTAAAGCAGTAGCCAAAATACCTAAGAGTAGTAAGGAGAAATATTTTACCCTCTATCTCGACTTTTAATTTATTAGCCAGTAACTTGACAATTTCACTCTTAAGTGATTTTTTAGAATCCCCAAAAAAATCTTTTCTATAGAAAGAGGCTAAATTAAATTTCTCGTAACTCCAAAAGATATTATGACTAAATGCATTTTTAATATCATCGATATCAAGAAATAACATAGTGGAAGCATAGTTAAAAGAATGTTGAGCATCTTTTTTTCTTGAATGTGAGATTGTCCCTTTATAGATTGAATGCATTAGATTATTTGATGATGCCTTCAAAAATTTTAACTGCTTCGTAAGCGCTTTTTACTCCATCCTCATGAAACCCCTTTCCCCAATAAGCACCTGAGTAAAAAGTTCGATTCTTACCAGAGATTATTTTATTCTTCAGTTGAGCACTGATACTCTCTTTTGAAAACTTCGGATGTGTATATTGTAATTTTTTAATTACTTTATCTTTTGAAATAGGTTGCTTTGTATTTAAGGTAACCAACACAGCTTCGTTTGTTTTGATGTTTTGTAGAATATTCATATTATATGTAAGTGTAATTGGTGAATCTTCTGGGCTATCAATATTGAAGTTCCAAGCAGCCCATGATAGTTTTTTTTGAGGCATGATGCTACTATCGGTATGAAGAATAATGTCATTTTTTTGGTAGGGCAGAGTTTTTAATATTTCAACCTCATCAGAAGTGGGTTTTTGTAAAATCTCAAGCGCATCATCGCTATGACATGCAAAAAAAACATAATCATACTTTTCTTTTCTTCCATTATCTTCAATTACAACGTAATTTTTATATCGAATTACATTTTTAATCTTACTGTTTAATCTAATTTTACTTTTAAAGCTACTGGTTAATTTTTTGACATATTTTTCAGAACCACCACTTATTGTTAACCATTGTGGTCGATTAGTAACTGAAAGCATGCCGTGATTTTTAAAGAAATTAATAAAAAAATATGCAGGAAAATTAAGAACTGTCTTTATATCAGATGACCAAATTGCAGCCCCCATAGGAAGAATATAGTTTTTGCAGAAATAAGCTGAATAATTGTTATTTTTTAAATATTGCTTGAGCAGGATGGTTTTTGATTTAAGTTTTATGGCTTCTTTATTAAATCTAAGAATCTCGAATATCATTTTTATAAATCTTGGATTTAATAAATTGCTTCTTTGAGAGAATAAGCTATTAAGTGTGGTCCCATTGTATTCAAAATTATTTTTTTTTGAAAAAACACTGAAGCTCATATTACTATTTTCATACTTCACACCTAGGTCATCAAGCAATGAAGTAAATAAAGGGTATGTTTTTTTATTAAATACGATAAACCCGGTATCAACATGTATTTTTTTGTTGTTTATGGTAATTTCATGTGTGTGAGAATGACCACCGATTCTTTTATCTTTTTCATAAAGAGTTACATCATGATTTTTGTTCAACAGGTAGGAAAGAGTGTTACCTGATATACCTGAGCCAATCACTGCAACCTTCATCGTTTAGTGAGGCTGTTTTGGGTTTATCTTATTAGATTCGCGAATGGCAGGGGAGACTTTTCTAATATCCCATATCAAACCAAAGAAAGACATAAATTTTAAAATGTAATAAGTAATATCTATTTCCCACCAGTAAAATCCCTGATTGGCTGAACCTGGAAAATGATGATGATTATTGTGCCAACCTTCTCCAAAAGTTAAAAATGCAATAAACATATTATTTTTACTCGAGTCATTAGTTTTATATCGTCTTTTTCCCCAAATATGAGCAACTGAGTTAACTAGGAAGGTAGAGTGATATAGCAACACGGTTGAAAGTACAAAGCCCCAAACGACGAGCTGCCAACCACTTGTCAATAGTTGAGGATAATTTGAACCTAAGTGCTGACCTAAAAAGAAAAGGCCAATACAAGTCAAAATTGGAATTAGTATATCGAATCGATCAATAAGTCTTAATTCAGGAAATCTGATTAACTCTTTGACAAATTTTTGATGGGTTAAAAAATTTGCTTTTGACAAGAACCAGCCAATGTGACTCCAAAAAAACCCATGAGACTTCGGGGAGTGTTTATCTTGGTCGGTATCTGAATGCACATGATGGCCCCGATGATGGGCTGCCCACCAAATAGGTCCTCTCTGAACGGCTGAAGCACCAATGACTGCAAACACAAATTGCACCAAGCGACTTGTTTTAAAGGCTTTGTGAGAAAAATAACGGTGATAAAATCCTGTGATAGCAAACATCCTGATGCTATACATCAATATAAAGACTAAGAGAGCTGTGTAGCTAAAACCCACCAAGAAAACCGTAAAGATACCCAAATGAATCAAAATAAAAGGAATTACTCTTAACCAATCGACTTCATATTCATTTAAAACTGATTTTTGATACTTGTTTTCAACAATATTATTGTCAAATAGACCCAAAAAATAACTTATAAGTCTCATTTTTGTTCAATTTCCCTGTAGTTGTCTAGGCTATAACCCATCCCCTCTATCATATCTCTAAATTTAATCATTTGATCATGCGGGAGAGTCTTTGTTCTTGCCATTAACCATACATAATCTAGTTTATCTCTGGCGACAATTGTAATCTTGTAATCTTTATCTAGGTAAGCAATTTTATATTGTGCTTTGATAGGCCAAATAAACTGCATTCCCCATTCTGCATTATTCGTTCCAGGGATAACAAAGCCTTTAGGATGGTATGTTTTTAAAGGTCCATTTAATGAACCCTCATTGAAGGTAAAAGTCGTTGATATAGATCCATCTTCGTTTAATTTATAAGATTCCACTGCGTTAAAAGCATTTTTTTCAACGTAGGACGGTATATGAGCAAGGACATACCAATCACCCATAAATCGTTCGATATCGACCTCGTCAACTGTTTTAATTTGTGTTGATTTCATAGCACAGCCTGTTAAGAGTAAAATTAAAAAAAATTGTTTTATTACAGTCATTTGTATTATATATTTAATGTAAAATATTTGATTAAGTCTTATCTTTTCTTAAACCAAGGGAAAAACATAGACGTTCTTTTAATATAAAGAGCATAGCCTTTCCTTCTATGGACGATTGTGCTCTCTAATAGTTCCGCACCAGACACTTTTAATAATAGCAGACTCATTAAAATGGGGGATAAAAGAGTGAAAGAAAATATACTGTTAAATGAAATAAGATAAATGCCCCACCAAACTAAAAATTCACCAAAGTAATTCGGGTGCCTCGAATATCTCCAGAGACCCTGGTCCATAACAGCCCCGTTCTTATTTTTGAGAAAATTTGTGAGTTGCCAATCGGCAATTGACTCATAAGCGAGCCCAAAAAAGGCAATGAAAAGACCCATAATACTTAAAGTATTTATCCCTATACCATTAATGAAGATGGGTATAATCGATAGCATTAGAACGGATGCCATCAAGGCCTGAAGTCCAAAAATAATATATAGGCTTTTGTATTTAAAAAATGGCTCGTTGTTTTTTCTAATAACTTGATACCTACTATCTTCTTGTTTTCCCCAGTTTCTTTTCGTTAGATATATAAATAATCTTAAGGACCATAAAAAAATTAAACAGAAAAAAAGAGTCTGCATAATATTTAATGGAGGTGCTTGAATACAAATAAGGGATCCTAAGAGTGGAAATAGGGCCCACATACTGTCGACATGAGTCACATTTTTTAAAAAAAGGCTTAAAACCCATCCAATAAAACCGAATGCAAGAAAATAAATAAGCGTTGTTAAATAAAGATCAAGCATTTTTGTTAAGTTTGTTTGCAATAATTAATAAGATAGGAGTAATAAATGCCCACCCGATACTCAATGTGATAATTGAGTTAGTGCTTAGCAAAGTGATTGCACCTAATTTTTCCCCTGCAATATAAGCTAATGGCCCACCTATAGCACCAAAGAGTATGGAGATATAAATTTTTTGACTTAGCCAAGCTAAACTATGGTTTAAAGTCATTGCGAAAATCATCCATAGCATCACAATCCATATTGGAGTAAATGGATATGGTAATCCCGCGTCGTTATAAATAATTAGGTCGAGATTCAATAGAGCACCATCAAATAAGAGCCCGATGAAGCCTGCAATAATTATAAGTTTTAGCTCTAACATCCGATTTTTTATAATAGCAAAATGTAGCAATAAAATGATTAAAGATAATGTTAAGGCGAGATAGGTACGATTGTAGGAAGCTCCCAAGACACAAACAAACCATGCCGCTTGAAATAAAACAAAATTTATTATTTTAAATATCATTTCTTAAAAAGATAATGGACTACACGCCATTCAACACCTCTCTTGTATCCCCATAATTCAGCACATGCCATAAAGAAGATGCGCCACCTTTGAAGCCACATTTCTGCATCCTTATCCCCATAAGCTTTCTTTAGGATGGGCAACACCCTAGTCTTATTTTTATCTAAGTTTGCTAGCCAAGCATTTGCTGTTTTTTCATAATGAGTGCCAGGCCAATCCCATTGTGAAACAATTTTCATTTGATCCTGAAAGAAAAGGGGAAGGTCTTTTGATGGCATCATTCCACCAGAAAAAAAATATTGACTCATCCAATCATCATCACCTTCAACTTCAAATAAATATGGTTGTGATTGATGGACAAAGATATGCATAAAGAACATACCTTGCGGTTTCAGCCAGCTTGCGATGTTCTTAAAAAGCTTTTTATGATTCCTCATGTGCTCAATCATCTCAACTGAAACAACTCGATCAAACCTATCTCTCGTAGAAAATTTATTCATATCCTGCGTAAGTACCTTGATATTTTTCAACTTTCTTTTTTTTGCTTCGCTTAAGATGTAAGTTTTTTGAGATTTTGAATTTGACACAGCGGTAATTTTACTTTTTGGAAATTTTTTAGCCATCCACAACGTCAATGAACCCCAACCACAACCAAGCTCCAGTATTAATTGACCATCTTTAAGTTTTGCATGATTTGCGGTTAATTCAAGTGCCTCATTTTCTGATTGATTTAAATTTCTTGTTTTATCAGTCCAATAACAAGAGCTATATTTTTTATGTTTACCTAAACATAAATCATAAAATTTTGAAGGAACTTCGTAATGTTGTTCATTGGCCAAATCTGGAACAAGTGCAATAGGTGAATATTCCATTGCCTTAATAAAATCCATTTTTTTTTGATTATCATTTTTAGTATCTTGACTAACAAGTGAAGTTATCCTTCTTCTTAAAAGCTGCCTAATACCAAACCTAATTAAGAAATCAGGACATAAGTAACTTTCAGATATTTTGATAAGCTTTTTAATCATAATAAATTTTTTTTTGGATATCTAATCTTGATCTAAGTAACATTCTTTTTAAAAATGGTAAGTTACACCAAAAGCTACTTCATCTTGACTGACTTTTTGCGGTTGTGGAGCGTTATTCCACATAGCAATATTAATGTCATTTGTTCTAAGATCTGTATAACGATATTCTATGTTTGCGCTAAAATTCTCATGAAAATTATACGCACTACCAAATCCAATACTCCAGCCATTTTGCCAATCTTTATGTTTTTCGCTTCTATTGGGTGTTACTTCATCATAATGACGTGACATCTCGGCTGTTGCGTAACCTCCAGTAATAAAAACAAGTGCTTTACTATCTATTAGGTATCCAAGTTTTACCAGTAATGATACTTTTTGATCAACTGAAGATACTGTTGTAACATCATCAGGGACTCCGTCTTTTAAATCAACATCGCTATCTTGTGCGTCATATGTTTTATATTCACCTATAAGGCCTAACACCCATTTTTCATTGAGCATGAAATTGTAACCCGTATTTATCCCAATCAATCCTCCATTATCTTTATTTTCAGCATGGTAAGAAAATCCATCTCGTGAGGCATTATTTTTTTCGTCAGTGGTCCATGTGTAGCCGACATTTAAACCAACAAAAGGACCAGACCAATCAAGGTTTTCTTGGGCATTTAGGTTGCTGGTTAGAGCTAATGCTGAAGTTAAGATTATTTTTTCGAAGTTATTTATTTTCATTCAAGACCTATTATTTATAAGTTATCTTTTATTAAATTTAATTATTTAGCCACTGATTATAAAGCAAACAGAGCTTCTCAGACGTGCTATTTAAAATTTTTTTTATTAAATTTAGGTATACTTATAAAATTGATTTTTAATGTTTAAAAATAATAAAAGGATGTTTTTTGAATGCTAGATGAAGCTATCAGTTTTAATAAATTTTTTGGTTTAAATTTTGAGCTGACCGCTGCTCTATCTATTTTTCAGGTGATATTACTTATTTTTGGCCTTACTTTTGTTGTTTATTTTTTAACTAAAAATTATATTATTAAGCACCTAAGAAAAACAATTTTTTTAAAAAAAGATACAGTGTTCTCCGCAGCTTTTCAGCAATACAAACCCTTTGATAACCTAGCACATTTAGCTGCTGCTGTTACTGTTTACTCGCTTGCCGATTTGATGGAAACAAGTGATTCAAGTATTACATGGATTAATGAATCTATTGAGTGGTTGGAAGATGGGGGGGTCATCTATTCAACTTTAGCAGTTGTTTGGTTCCTTTTATCTCTTCTTAATGTATCCAATAGTTATTATGAAAGAGTAAAGGAACCCCATCAACCATCAATCAAAGGTTATATTCAACTCGTTAAGATCATTTTTATTTCGACAGCAGTTGTTCTCATAGTCTCATTACTTCTTGATAAGTCTCCAATGGCTTTTTTAACAGGTTTAGGCGCTGCTTCTGCAATTATTATCTTGGTTTTTAAAGACACTATCTTAGGGTTTGTAGCTAGTGTTCAAGTCGCTTCTTATGACATGGTGAGAGTTGGTGATTGGATTACGATTAAAAAATTAAATGTTGATGGTGATATTGAGGATGTTTCATTAAATACGGTGAAAATTAGAAATTTTGATAAAACAGTGACAACCATCCCAACATCATCTCTTATTACCAATGGGGTCCAAAATTGGCGAGGTATGGAGGAAACAAAGGGGAGAAGAATAAAGCGTGCTATCAATATTGATATTAAAACTATCAAGTTTTGCGATGATGATTTACTAAAAAGGTTATCGAAAATAACAACCTTAACAAAATATATTGATGATGTGACTATAGAAATTGGCACTTATAATGCAAAAATCAATACTGAAGCTGAGAGATTAAATGGTAGAGCTTTAACTAATATTGGTCTCTTTAGGAAATATGTTTATAACTACCTCAAAGAAAATGAATTTATTAGAAATGATTTAACTTTCCTAATTAGGCAACTTCAACCAAGTCAAAGCGGGATTCCTATTGAAATCTATGTCTTTACGAATGATACAAACTGGATTAATTATGAAAATATTCAGAGTGATATTTTTGATCATTTATTGGCCGCTTTGCCAGAGTTTGAACTAGCAGCCTTCCAAATTATTTCTGACACCAATGAACATCTAAATTCAGTACTTAAAAAATAAGTTTAAATATAAAAAATGGGTTATTCTGGCTTTCAATTAATAGGTGCATTCATTCTTTTAGCGATGATTATTTTTTTTTACCGTCGTTCAATAGTTGAAATATTTAAGACCCCCAAAGAATCTATTATTCTCTCCATCCCAATTATCTTATTGGGCGTTATGTTTTATTTCTTTTTTAAATTTAAAGGTTTTTAATGGAGGTTCATTGGCGCCACCAAGGGACAGATGAAGTAGCATTTTATTGTCGATTGTTGTTTGTTTCAGAACCTATTACCAAAAGTTAAAAAAAACTAGAAACATTTTTTTCTTAACCTATTACCTTTATTTCTAATATCTCCTTCGTCAACATCACACATTTCATTTGTTGGAGCTAAATTAGTTGCATTAGCTACAAAAGCGTCAAATGTTTCAAAAGCCAGTAATATTTGTTTTTTGCACTTGCCGATGAAGTCAATATTTGTAAAATATCCTTTTTTCTTACATTCATTTGTTTCTCTTTTGGTTATATATATTGTCTCATCAATAAGATTAATAGATAAATCATGACCGACTACACTGCAACTACTTTTGCTTGGAGCTTCTGTATAAACCGTCATTGCTGATATCAATTCTTTATCTTTTATATAGCTGCCTTCAAACCGAGCAGATTTGCCATTGTAATATGTTTCATCTTCGGCTCTTATAGAGGCATTCCTAACCTTTACAACTATAGATTCCTTGATTCTAAAGACATCTAAATTACTTTTAGTTAATACTCGTTCACCTTCACATACCAACTTAAACTCTTCAGCATGGATTAAAGTCGGTATTAACAATAATAGAAGTAATAGTTTTTTCATGACAGTCCTTTGTTATTTATTACTATACCGTATGTGGGATTAAGAGATGCTTCCACTCTTCCATCGTTAGATAACCAAGAGTTACAAATACCAAAATCCACCAGTATCTAAAGATGAACTGAAGTATATGTTTAGATGAATAGCGAAATTTATCTGGATGTAACAGTATGACTAAACCTATTGCTACCAAAACAACAGCGCCATATATATTTTCTGATGACATATCAGACATCATCCTTATTTCTTTTCCATCCATAGTAAATAGCAACACAAACTATGAGAAACAATATGCCTTTCCAAATAACTTTTGGTATTCCTAAAAATTCTTCAGAGAAAGACTCCATAATATAAGCCCTCATTAATTAATAACAACCATTATTATCACATACCAATAACTCTGAATCATAGATAAACGTCTTTGAGCCATCGTCCTTGGGAATGACATAGTATTCTTGCTCCATTCCATTATCAGTTCCTTTAACGATAAGACCACTCTCTTTAGCGCCATTTCTTACAGATTTTATTGAGTTATTTCTTAAAGATTTATTCATAGTTTTTACCTCGTTTAGTTAGTTACATTTTACTCTTATTCATACGGGAAACATTCCTTAAAAAAGTTAAACCATCTGGAGCATTGAATCCACAAAAGCTGTGCATATCTTTGTGCCTAATATTATCTTTCTTAACGATAGAAAAGACCTCATTAGAATGCTTAATAAATAGGCAAATGAATAGATCATTAAAAGGGGAGTTGTTATCTCAGTACTACAATAAAAAGAAGCAAACAACAGGAGAAAAGAGATGGAATTAAAACTAGATAAAACAACAAAGATATAACACAACACTTAATTACATAGAATGTATCAAAAAAGATAAAAAGCTTGCGGGGGAGAAATAAACTGATATATTTAGTCAATAAAGCTGTAAAAATTTTTAAGTCAGGGCGAAATAAATGAACAACAAAATAAAAACAGCATTAGCAGGTGCGTTACTAGCATCAGCTTCAGTGTCTAATGCTGGTATCACCTGGGACGCAGGTGATTGGACTGTGGACATGAACGGTAGCGTGACTGCATTCGCAATTTTTTCTGACTCAAAAGATACAACTGGACCAAAAGGTGGCCTAGCTGCTACTCAACGAAGTGAGGATGCAGATAGCGAAAGTGCTTCGATCTCTACAGGTACTCTACCAGACTGGTTAGGCTTCACAGCAACGACTCGTCAAAATGACATCGATACTTCGATAACAATCTCATTCCAACCGGACGTTGGTGGTACCGCTGCATTTCAGGGTGGTGGTACCGCGGCAAACTGGCAAGCATTCTTAACACTTGGTGATAAATCATGGGGTTCTGTTAAAGTGGGTAAAGATACGGGTATCTTTGCTTCAACAGCAGGTATGAATGACATGACACTATTAGGTGTGGGTGCAACAGGCGGTACTGTGGGTGACGGTGTTAATAGGTCTAGTAGTGGGACAGATACTACTATGGGTGGTATCGGTACAGGTTATTTATATGCTGACTGGAAAGGTCAAATTGCTTATACAACACCAAACATGAACGGCTTCCTAGCAACTGTGGGTATTACCCAGCCATGGAATGCGGAAGGTGATGGAGTAACATCTGCTGCTTCTAATGGTAGTCATGATAACTTTGCTTACGAAGGGCAAGCATCTTATTCATGGACTGGTGATTTCTCTGGTAAAGCATGGGTTGGTGCATTCTATCAAGGTGTAACAGGTCTTACAGCCGCTAATCTTGATGAAGATGCACAAGCTTTTGAAGCTGGTATAACAACAACTGTTATGAATATTGGCCTTACAGCATACGCATACAGTGGTGAAGGTATAGGTACAACACTTCAGTTAGTGCGCGGATTTGACGCTAGTGGTTCAGCACGTGATTCTGATGGTGGCTATCTTCAGGCGACATACACGACCTCAATGTTTACTAAGTTGGGTGTGTCATACGGTGTTTCAAAACTAGATGATAACACTGCAGATGCAGGTAAAAATTTAGTTAAAGAAAACAATAGAATAACTGTTGGTGCTTACCAGCCGTTAACTAAACACCTAATGATAGTTGCTGAATTCTCACATGTTGAGTCAGAGTCTCACTTATCGACTCAGAGTAATTCAGAACAAGACATTATGTCTGTAGGTGCGCACTTGTTCTTCTAGGATTTAATTTAAAAATAATTTAATACTTAAAAGGGTTTTCTATGACGATTTTAAAGCTTTTCCTCTTAACTTCAATGCTACTGGCCTTCAACTCATATGCTGTTCCAGTTGATTTAAATGTTCTTGTTGAGTCAGCTAATAAACCTGTTGCAAATGCCGATGTTAAACTCATGCAGGCAATCCCAAACCAACAATCGAAGGTTATAGCAAAGGGCCGCAGTTCATCAAAAGGCAACATAAGCTTTACCGGTCTGCCAAAGTTGGAAAGCGGTTTTTATTACCTCGTAGCTGACGGCGGAGAAATCAGTGGTTTCGAAGTCCGCTCTTTTCGATTAATGGCAGCGCTTAATAACGAGCAGAATGGAAGTGTAGTCGTAAACGAGCTGAGTACGATTGGTTCAGTGTGGCCGCTTGCTGCTCAAACGTCTGGCTCTGGCGTCATTGTAGGCTCAAAAACCGGTCTGCTGATAGGCTCTAGCCACATCCAAAATCTGGTCGATACTTCAACGGGAAATTTTGGGAAACTTGTGCTCGATGGAAATAACCTCACATTTTCAGAAACCGTTGGGCGAATGAATACTTTAGCCACATTAGTCGCGTCATGTGGTGGGTATTATCAAGCTAATACCTGCAAGAAATTTTTAGATATCGCTGATGCAAAAGATACATTGGAAGCTTTACGTAATATTGCAATTGAGCCGTATAAAAACTCCTCAGAGTTATTCAATTTATTCACTACTGCGTTTCCTTATCCCAAAGGAGAGGGCGTTCGGCCAACAGAATTTGTCCCATATCTAGAGTGGGCACCTAAAGACTTTTCATTGATGGTTCGTATCACTGGTGGAGGTCTGTATTCGGCAGGTCGAATGATGTTTGATAATCAAGGGCAGCTATGGTCAGGGCAAAACTGGATCCCCGGTACCCAGGCTAATCTAAGCTCATCTATAGGCGGCGGAGTTTCACGAGTAGATGCAAGTGGTACAGCGACTTCACCTCCTTTGACGGGATACAATCGACAGGGGCTTGATGGCATTGGGTGGGGCACCACTGTTACTGTTAATAAAGTTTGGGCAAGCAGCTTTAATTCTAAAATAGGGGTACTTGATCTCGATGGTAATGCACTAGGCCCAGCCACGGTTGATGGAAAAAATGGCGCATTGCAGGGTCTGGCGACGGGGCCTGATGGTGATGTCTGGGTTTGCGACAATCAGCTTAACCAACTCATTCGGTTTCCCAAGGGCGATCACACTAAAGGTGAAATTGTAAAGGTTGCAGGCTTAAATCGCCCATTTGCAGTTGCAATCGATAATACTAATAATATTTGGGTTACGAATAATGGGGCTGACACTGTTACCAGATTCCCTGCTGATTCGCCAGATAAGGCACAGCAGATAACCCTTGGTGGCATCGCTCCCAGAGGCATCGCTATAGATTCCGTAGGTAACGTGTGGGTGGGTAATAACTTTTCAATGGGTTACCCTATAGCGAAGATCCCGCCTGGGGCATCCATTATCGAAGAGTTTAAACTCAATCTTCAAAAGGTTTTAGCGGACCAAAAGAAAGGTGTAGTCACAAAATCGGGTAATCTGACCTTTATATCACCTAAAGGTAAGGTGCTTCGAAAGGGCATACTTGAAGGCATTGTGAACGGTGCCTGGGGCGTCAGCATCGATGGTCAAGATAATGTATTTGCGAGCGACTTCCTTGGCTCAGGGTTTGCTAAAATATGTGGCACAAGCGAAGACAATTGCCCAACTTACCATGCAACCGGAGATCTGATTCACCTTTATCAATCTGGTATCATTCAAAAAGTCACAGACACTATGATCGATGATGCTGGCAATGTTTGGATAGCAAATAATTGGGACTACTTGCCAGCACTCGTAGATGCTGACCCTGACCGCAGGATGGCTACTCGTGGCGGTGGTACGGGAATTACGGTTATTTACGGGATTGCGTCCCCCGTTCTGAATCCGCTAATTGGACAGGTTCGACGGCCTGAATGACGAATACTTGGCAAGGCGAATAAAGTGGCATACTATGCAAAAGAGTAATTCACCTTTAGACTTTCGGCGTTAATTTTGGAATGAACACAATGAGACTTAATGGTTGGCATATCACTTACTGGACTATCGGCCTAATACTGCTTGCCGTGGTGCTATTACTTGCATCTTCTCCATGGAATGCAGACAGCATAAAAATAGCCATACGATCCACAGGAAGAAGTTCGTTATTCTTATTCTCAATTGCCGTTACTGCGTCCAGTGTATACTATTTCTGGAAGGCGCCTTTTTCAAAATGGGTTCTACAAAATAGGCGCTATATCGGCGTAAGCTTCGCTGCCTCCCACTTCATTCATCTCGGCCTTATTGCATTAGTAGCAATAGTTTTTCCTGAACCGTTCCTCGAAGATCAAGCACGAAGCCAGTGGATATTTGGTGGCATAGGCTATGTCTTTGTTGCTCTGATGGCACTGACCTCATCAGACAAAGCCCAGCACTGGTTAGGCATGAAAAATTGGAAAAAACTGCATCTCATTGGTGTTTACTACCTTTGGTTTGTTTTCTTTATGACCTATATCAAACATACCAAAATCGATCCCAGTTTTTATGCACCATTTCTCGTCTTCACAATTGCTGTTTTATCACTGCGCTTAATCAAACACTTTAAAGCTAGATAATTCGAAAAAATATTAATGGCACAGTGAAAGATATTGAGAATATTGAATCTGCACTTGCAAAGATTCAAGCAGACAAAGTTCTTGAGAAAATAAGCAGTGATGAATCTGACAAAATCAAACTCAATTTAGAAAACGTAGGGGTTTTTAGGTAGTTTGTAACTATGTAAAAGTGCCACTCTACAACCCTTTAATAACAAGGGATTTGAAGGTGCTATTTTTGGCATTTCTCTAGTTTGTTTTAACCCTTGTTACACTAGCTTGAAGAATTTAAATCGCTGTTACTATTGGCTTGATTTTGAATCTTCAGTTTTCTCATACTCTTCATCTGCTTCTTTTGCAGCATATAAGCAACCTGTAGCAAGTACAGCTACTACCAACATAACTAATAACTTTTTCATCTATCTTTCCTTTTTTTATAAATTTAAAATATTTGAACATCCTATCTGAATAATTATATTAAACAAGTCAAAAGGTATAAGAATACTTATTCACAAAATCTGAGGATAAAGGTGAGCACAGATATTAACTACTTAATGATTGAATAGCTATAATCAAAATGCTTAATTAATATACAAATACTTGTTGGAGTAATTGATCGTTAATACAAAGAATAGGGTGGTAAATAGAGAGACTATTAGAGGACGATTATGAAGGCTGATATTTTATAAAACATATAAAAAATAGTCAGTGGGGGGTAGTCCTAGCAAATGCCAAAGTAGTGACTTTTGTAGTGACTTATGATGTTTTTTGGTGTTGCATTTAAGCTCACTTGCAGTGTTTATAAGGGATATAGAAGACAATATTGGCGTCCCCAAGGGGATTCGAACCCCTGTTGCCGCCGTGAAAGGGCAGTGTCCTAGGCCTCTAGACGATGGGGACATCCAGAAGGCGTAATTCTACTATATTTTATTAATAAATAAAGAAAATTTCATATATAAATTTACATACAAATAAATAAATACTGTTTACCTGAGAATTATTAATTGTTATATTCTAAACAATGTTTTTTTTTACAAATGTATTAAAAATCTTGAAAAGGTGCTTTTATATGACATCTGAAATTAATAAACTTAAAGATGAAGTTAGTAAATTAAAGGCCTTATTAGGGTCACAAAAAAATTCATTAGAAGATAAAGTATCTATAAATAGGAACAAAATACCAGCTGACGGTTGCAGTGCAGATGAGGTGAAAACTTTCATTGAGGATGAGATACTCCTGGATGTAGCCCCATCACTTAATACATCATCTTATGTGAATGTCCGTTTAGAAGCTCAAGAACAGGAGCTTGCATTGAAGGGCCTGGAAGTTAACATTGCAGATCAAACGGTCTATCCACAATCTTTTAAAATACATGACACATGTGTCAATATGATTGCTAATTTATGGCATTGCCCAGAACCTGATGATTTTGATGAATACGGTTGTTACCCAGGAGCTTGCACAGTTGGCTCAACAGAGGCATGCCTTTTAGCAGGGCTGGCATTAAAATTTAGATGGCGAAAATGCTATGCAGAGTCAAAAAATCTCAGCGAACAAGAAGTCCTCGGGGAGAGACCTAATATAGTAATTTCGACCTGCTTTCAGACTGCTTGGGAAAAGTTAATTAAGTACATGGATATTGATGCAAAATTTATTCAACCCTCCTGTAAGGACTTTAAAATAAATACTAATGAGATTAGTAATGCTATTGATGATCATACGATTGGTGTCGTAGCGATTATGGGGAATCATTATGGGGGGCAATATGATCCCATATGGGAGATAAATGATGTCGTTGAAAAGGTAAATAAAGATCGAGGTTTTCAAGTAGGAATTCATGTTGATGCTGCCTCTGGTGGTTTTATCGCCCCGTTTCAAGATAGCCTCCCTGACTGGGATTTTAGGTTAAAAAATGTATTATCCATCTCAGCAAGTGGGCATAAATTTGGTGAATCCTGCATTGGGACTGGTTGGGTAGTATGGCGACAGCGTGAGAATTTAAGTGACCATGTAGCTATATCAGTCAGTTACTTAGGTGGAATGGGCGAATCTTATAACCTGAATTTTTCTAGACCGGCAAGTGGGATTTATGTCCAATACTATAAGTTTTTAAGGTATGGAATTTCAGGCTACCAAAAAATTTGTGAGCATATGATGGCCCACGCTCAAAAAATTCGAGTGGGGTTAGAAAAAATGAAATTTGAGGGTAAGCCCAGATTCGTCATTCTTGATGATGGAGACAAGAATTGCTTACCAGTCGTGACTGCTATGCTTAACCCCGAATGTAATTTTGAATATGATGACATCGACTTACAGCATGCTATTTCAGAATATAATTGGTATGTAAGTGGTTATAAAATGAATTTTGAGGATCCAATTACAAAACAAGACAAACCTATTTTTACGGACCAAGATGGCTCAAAAACAATGTTTAGAGTTGTGGTCAAAAATAATATAAACTCTATCATGGTCGACAATCTTATAGATTCTTTTGGTAAGACATTGGAAATGCTTGATTCAATTGAGTTTAAAAATAAAACCAATGGCGCCTTTAAGGGAATGCACAGAAAAAAGAATTTATTCTCAAAACACTGTTAATTTTTAATAACTAAGTAGGAGTTTTAATGAAATATGCAAAAGTAATATTAGCAATAGCACTCCCATTAACTATAATTTCTCAATCACTCGCATGCGAGAATAAGGCAACAAACGATCTTGCTGAAACAACGATATTTAAAAATGTTGAATGTTGGAAGCTACTTGTTGATGAAGAGCACTTTAGGTCTTATGGCTACAACAATCCTAATGCAAAATTGAGCTCATATAACTCCGTATTGTTGGATAAAATAACAATTGAAGAAAAAGCTGATAGCACAGTCAATGATGCGATGCTTGGTAGGATAAAAAATTCTGCAACATCTAAAATTAAAGAGGAGATCCAAGCATCATACTCTCTAGCGAAAGAAATTGGGCCTAATGTAATAAGGATGCAAGTGAATTTTAGAGATGCTGATTTAACAGGAGAAGGAATGGGTGTGATTGACTTTTTACCTATAAAAGCTGCCTGGAATCTTGGTAAAAAAGTTCTTAACAAGAACACAAAAGTACCTTTCATGGTCTTTGAATCAAGAATTAGCGATAGCGTATCTGGTGAACTAATTAGAGCAAGAATTTTTGTATTTAGAGGTGAGGGATTTGAAGGCGAATTAGCACCTAATACTTTTGAGTCTTTGGTTATTAATTCGATTGATAAAGCTTTTGAAAAAAGTGACTTTAAACAATATGGGTATTAGTTCTTTGTAAAGTCTTTTACATGTTAAAAAGCTAGCTTTTTGTTGGCTTTTTTAATCAAAATTAAAAGATTTGGCTTCACTAAATATGGTAATCCCGTGTATTATTTAGGAAAGATTTAATATTAATTTGTGAGGTAACTATGCATACAGAAGAACATACCGCAATGCTTATTGAAATTGCAACACTCTTAGATGTGGAGTTAGAAGAGGTTAAAAAATTTGTTGAGCTAATGATTGATGGCTATAACTTTGAAGATGGCGTAAATGGATGTTCGTTAACTTCAGGCGAATGCAAGCTCATTCTTGATGAGATTCAAAAAAGGAAGCCAAGCGCTTCCTAATTATAGGCTCAGCTTTTTACTGAGATAGTTAGACTCGCGTCGTTCCATTTGATAAGGTGAGGACCCTTACCTTATCACCAACTCTAAGTGGACCTACATTTTTATCGATTTCTTGAGTTACGACTATCAAAGTGTCCTTCGAAATCCTAATGGGTATATTGAAGTTAGCAGTGTTAGTAGTGCAATTCTGAGTTTCATCTACTTTATCCTTTATTTTGATATGATCGATGTTAAGCTTGAACATTAACATTTTCATTAAAAGCACCCAAATATGAAAAAATTACTCTTATTTTTACTTCTTCCAAGTATTGTTTGTGCCGAACCTTTGAGTGTGGACCTTATTTGTGAGGGAGAGGTAATATTATTTTGTGAGGATGGAACACCATGCGTGAAAGAACCAGCAATCGAAAAAATTAAAATATCAGGCAGTACACTTATTCATAAGCTCCACGGGAATCATTTTTTAAATATTGACAAAAACACTGTCAGCTTGGAAGAATTAGATGTAGATGGCTCCATAGGCTTTTCTTTCTTTATAGATCGGAAAACAGGTCAAATTGAAATTATCAGTAGATGGCAAAAACCCTATGAATACAGGGGGGTTTGTGCCATTGAACCGTTACCAGAGCAGCTAAAAATTGATTAAGGCAAGCTATTTTAAAGAGAATTATTTAGAGATTATTTTAGCACTTTTGTATCTAAATGCTGCACTTCCTCATTCTGAAGCTTTTTATGCATACTTTAGAATCATCATGTATTTGCTAACGATAGCACTGCTTATCAAAAGATGGCGTGTTCTTGGTCGCATATATATTGGTCTAATATTTATATTTTTATTGATAGATAATCCTATATATATCATAAACTTAAGAGATTTTATTTGGGTAATTTATGATTTATTAGTAATGCTTTTTTATCTTTTTGTTGTACGCACGTATCAAAAAAAAATAAGCTTAAATTAATCCTATTTTAGAAACTTTTGATGATTCAAACTGCCATATAATAAATTCAATGAACACAGGATATATTATGAAATATTTAACCACTTTGATAGGTCTTTGTTTGTCCTTTCTTGTTATAGCTGATAATCATAAAATCAACACACAAAAAGAATACTTTGATAATGGAAAACCTAAATTCGAGGTGACATATAAGGATGGAAAGAAAAATGGTAAGGAAATTTTTTGGTATGAAAACGGTAATAAAATGATGGAAAGCTTCTTCGTAGATAGTCATGAGGAGGGCCTATGGCAGCAGTGGTACCCAAATGGACAAAAGAAGATTGAAGTTAATTATTCTAAGGGTAAGTATAACGGCCTATGGCAGCAGTGGTATGACGACGGTCAAGTAAAAAAAAATGTAAAATTTGTTGATGGGAAAAAAAGTGGTATGGAGGTTAATTGGAAAAAAGATGGCACTATCAAATCTGAGATAATCTATGAGGATGGGAAAATTGTCAAAAGGCTTTAGTTAGATAAGTCCTATAGAATTAAAGCTCCGTGCTTTATTGAAAGATAAAAGATACCAATAATACTGCCCAGCAGGATTAAAAATATTGTGCTTAGCTTTAATAGATACTTTTTTCGAAAGGCTTTATCGTAAATCAGGGAATAAATTGCAGTCACAAGGAATAAAAATCCTATAACGAGTAAAAATCCAGTAGCACTTAGGATAAGGCTGTTTAAACCCATCATCCAATTAATTATCTGATCAATTGTCATATTAAATTGACTATACCAAATGTTTTCTTAAATAAAATGGTTTTAAAATTTCTAGTGTAGAATTGAGTTGTTAAAATTACATAGTAAGGCTTAAACCATGAACAAACTTATACCTTTCATTGCAGCAATTTTATTGGTATTTTCTCAAGTTGGCTTCACCGCTTCCAAAGCAGAAATAGATGCAGAAATAAAAGCTGCTCTTGATGAGCTATATAAAACAACACCTGCTGCAAAAGAGCTTGCCTCTAAAGCTAAGGGAATATTAGTTTTCCCGAGTATTGTAAAAGCAGGGCTTGTAATTGGTGGGGCGTATGGTGAGGGAGCTTTGGTTATTGAGGGTAAAAAGGTTCAGTACTACAATAATATTTCTGGTTCTATTGGTTTTCAGCTAGGCGTAGAGAAGCGATCTGAAGTTTATATGTTCCTTAAAGCAGATGCGCTTAAAGAATTCAGGAATTCAAGTGGGTGGAGTGGTGGTGGCGATGCGAGTGTCGCTGTGGCTGTTTGGGGTGCAGGTGGTGTCGCTAACGTAGACTCGATTAAAGAGCCTGTTGTCGCATTTGTATTTTCTCCAAAAGGCTTAATGTATAACCTCACATTAGAGGGTAGTAAAATAAATAAAATTGATAAATAGTTTAAGAGATTGCTAATTAAAAGAGCTTTTCCAAAGATGCTGGTAGGAGATAGTGACTTACCAGTGCAATAATCAGAATACCAATCAAGTTTAAAATAAACCCAGCCTTAATCATATTGCCAATCGTAATCTTTCCTGAACCATAAACAATGGCGTTAGGCGGTGTCGCCACAGGTAGCATAAATGCTAAGCTTGATGCCATAACGAGTGGGATGGCAATCGATATAGGGGCAACTGAAATTGCAACGGCAATGGATGTGGCAATCGGTAAGAAAGTGGACGTGGTAGCTGTATTTGAAGTTAGCTCGGTGAGAAAGACAATAAAGGTCGTGATTATGAGAATGATTAACCAAGGCTTGAGTTCAACTAACAAACTAAATGACGTTCCAAGCCACTGTCCTAAACCTGAACTACTAATGGAACTTGCTAAAGAGAGACCACCGCCAAATAAAAGCAAAAGCCCCCAGGGTAATTTTTTTGTTTCATCCCATTCTAAAAGATTAGTTTTCTCATTATCAGACGGCAAGATAAATAAAATAATGGCAGCCAAAATAGCAATACCTGCGTCAGTCAGTCCTAATAGAATTTCATGATATTTCAAATATGGTCTGCCTATCCATAAGCTCGCCGCAACCAAAAAGATAATAAAAACTTTTTTTTCATCTCGACTAATGTTCCCTAATTTCTCTAAACCCTGATTTATTTTACTTTTGGTCACAGCGTTAATTTCAAACGTGGAAGGATAAATAATTTTTGTCAGAATGATGAAGGATGCTACAAGCATTATTAATCCTATCGGTAGTGCAATTTTCATCCAGTCTAGAAATGAAATATCGATATTGAAATTTTCTTGCATAAAGCCTGCGAATACAATATTGGGTGCTGTTCCAATCAAGCTTGACATACCACCAATTGAAGAAGCATATGCAATACCTAAGAACAGGGCAATTTCAAAGTTTTTTATCTGTTTATTCGACAAACTTGGCAGTGCTTCTTTGATATTGACGCAGATAGCTAAGCAGATAGGGAGAAGCATTAAAGTTGTTGAGGTGTTCATCACCCACATACTGATAAAAAATGAGATACACATAAACGATCCCACAATACTTCCAGCCGATGCATTTACTTTTGATACCACTGATAAGGCTAGTCTTTTATGCAGGCCTGATCTTTGAATGGCTAATGCTAATATAAAACCCCCTAGAAATAAAAAAATGTGAGGGTTTGCATAAGATATAGCAGTCTCTTTAAGTGATGAAATTTGAAGTAGAGGAAAAACAGCAAGCGGAACAAGGGCTGTGACAGGCAAGGGGACTGCTTCTGTTCCCCACCAAGCGGCCATCAGGAGTGCAACAGCAGCAACGTGCCAGCCTTCAATAGATAATGATGCTGGTGATGGATTTAAAATAACAGAAAAGAATAAAAGCAAGCCGATCCAAAAACCTAATTTTTTATAAGACTGATTATGCAAAATAATTCCTTACTCGGCTTTTTTTAGTAAGGATTTAACAAGTTTCAGGCTGGTGAATTTGAAGAAGCATGGAAATATTGCATGGATGATAGAGGTGATACCTGCATATAGAAGAATAAAGCCTGCAATAAAAGCAAACTTAAAATGCGTCCAGTAAGTTTTTCCTGCTTCATTTAAATGTTTCTTAAACATGCACTTAATACCCCCATCGAAGATTTGATGTTAGAACAGATGAATCCCAATGCTTTTTAATTTCGTCATCGAGCAAGCACATAGTAATTGAAGCACCAGCCATATCTAATGCCGTCGTATAATTCCCAACAAGAGAGCGAGAAATATAAATTTGTTTCTCCTCAAGTTTCTCGGAAACGGCTTGATAAATTAAATATAGCTCTGATAAAGGGGTACCTGAAAATCCATTAACAAGAAGTAGAATGCCTCGTGGATCTTTTAAATCCAATGACTTTTCATCAAAGTCCTTTAAGATTGCCGAAAGCATATCCTCCACAATATGATGCGCCATTCTAATTTTATCTCTCTTTCTGCCAGGTTCGCCATGAATACCAACACCAAATTCAATTTCGTCAATACCAATATCAAAGGTTGGCTTACCTGCAGCAGGAATAATGCAACTGGATAGAGCCACACCAATGCTTGAACAATGATGATTTACCTTATCACCAAGCTCCTTGCATGATGATAAATCACCCCCCGCCTCAGCATGGCTACCTACAACTTTTTCAACGATCAGTGTTCCAGCTACACCTCTTCTGCCAGTGGTGTAGCTTGAATTAATAACAGCGGCATCATCGTTCGTTAAGACAGTCTGGTGATCAAAGTCGATCATTTCAGATGCCATTTCAAAATTCATAACATCACCTGAGTAATTCTTTACAATAAACAAAACACCTAACTTAGGCTGGCATTTTTCAACAGCAGCAATCATTTGATCTGGAGTAGGTGAGGTAAAGACATGGCCTGGGCAGGCCACATCTAGCATTCCTTTGCCAATATAGCCTGTGTGAAGTGGCTCATGCCCCGATCCACCACCGGAAACCAAAAGGACTTTGTTCGGATTGATCTCTTTTCGTGTCACAAAGATAGGATTAAGGTTGAGCGTGACTAGGTTATTATGGGCATTGGCAAAACCCTTTAAGCTATCAATAATGAAGTCGTCTGTTTTGTTTATAAATTTTTTCATTTCACTTTAACTTTATTTAATTTCATTTAAGTTCTTTGCAAACAGTGCTGATAATTAATTGGCATGTTTTAGCACCCGGATCAATATGACCTATGGCCCTTTCTGCTAAGCCAGCAGACCTACCTTTCGATGGCATCATATC
The DNA here is from genome assembly GCA_028355955.1 of Methylophilaceae bacterium. Taxonomy (GTDB): domain Bacteria; phylum Pseudomonadota; class Gammaproteobacteria; order Burkholderiales; family Methylophilaceae; genus BACL14. The sequence continues at coordinate 48,003 of JAOMTQ010000008.1, forward strand.
TTTTGTTGCAACCACACCCGCTATTGCAACCGAATCAATTTCTTTAATTAATTGGTGTTTTTCACATCCTTCATCGGCTAGTGATTGAAGCTTTTCTGAAACAGGAATCAATACATCGAGCATTGTTTTATCACCTAATTTTGACTTACCTCTATCCATAATTGATTCTACGCCAGAAGTAAAACCTTTACTAAATTGTTGAAGATTAGTTTCACCTGAAGTCTCCTTGGCTAAGGCTAGAAAGAAACTGGCAAATAAAGGTCCTGACGCACCCCCAACAGATGTCATTAATGTCATACCTATTTTTTTGAAAGCTTGATCGGGTGGGAGGGTAGTGAGTTCTGATTTGATTGACTGAACAGCTATACTACCTCTTTTTATATTGATATAGTGGTCACCATCACCTATAGCTCTATCTAAGAACTCTATCTCCTCCTCAGAATTAAGGATTGTTTGAACGACGCTATCAATACATTTAATAATAAAACCGTTGGTCATAAGTCAAACTTAAAAGAGATAAAAATCCTAGTATAAAATGAATCTTTTAACTTGAATATAGTCTTTTAATATTACGAATTAATTATGGATAAACTGTTATGGTAAGTAAAAATGAAAAAGAAGAATGCCCAGCACACAAATGTAAGCCCTTTATGCTGATGTCATATGTTGCAGCAGTTTTTTTGATATTAGGTATCTGCGCATTTGCAAAATATCTCTTTTTTTAAAATTTAATTTAATTTTTGAACCCCAACAAATCGTTTAAATTTTTCAAGATAAACTTTATCTTTTTTGGATAACTCAATAGGCTTAAAGTACTGAGAAAATTTAGAGTTATTTCTTCTGATGTACGTCACAGTTTCTCCATAACTGATAGTTTTTGACTCAGCTTCCTCAACAAAAACTTCTTGTCTTAACTCTATGACCTCAAATGGCATCTTATTTGTAAAATTGGTAACCAGTCGCAATTGCTGATCTT